>NZ_CP033324.1:1807500-2407500 GCF_003710085.1 Nocardioides pantholopis
GAATACCAAGGCGATCGAGCGAACCATGGTTAAGGAACTCGGCAAAATGCCCCCGTAACTTCGGGAGAAGGGGGGCCCGGATCGTGTACCCACTAGCTGGGGAAGCGTGAAGGGCCGCAGAGACCAGGCCCAAGCGACTGTTTACTAAAAACACAGGTCCGTGCGAAGTCGTAAGACGATGTATACGGACTGACTCCTGCCCGGTGCTGGAAGGTTAAGGGGACCGGTTAGATCGCAAGATCGAAGCTGAGAACTTAAGCCCCAGTAAACGGCGGTGGTAACTATAACCATCCTAAGGTAGCGAAATTCCTTGTCGGGTAAGTTCCGACCTGCACGAATGGAGTAACGACTTGGGCGCTGTCTCAACCGTGGACTCGGCGAAATTGCACTACGAGTAAAGATGCTCGTTACGCGCGGCAGGACGGAAAGACCCCGGGACCTTTACTATAGTTTGGTATTGGTGTTTGGTTCGGCTTGTGTAGGATAGGTGGGAGACTGTGAAGCGGCCACGCCAGTGGTTGTGGAGTCAACGTTGAAATACCACTCTGGTCGTACTAGATGTCTAACCTAGGTCCATGATCTGGATCAGGGACAGTGCCTGATGGGTAGTTTAACTGGGGCGGTTGCCTCCTAAAATGTAACGGAGGCGCTCAAAGGTTCCCTCAGCCTGGTTGGCAATCAGGTGTTGAGTGTAAGTGCACAAGGGAGCTTGACTGTGAGACAGACATGTCGAGCAGGGACGAAAGTCGGAACTAGTGATCCGGCGTCGGCATGTGGAAGCGACGTCGCTCAACGGATAAAAGGTACCCCGGGGATAACAGGCTGATCTTCCCCAAGAGTCCATATCGACGGGATGGTTTGGCACCTCGATGTCGGCTCGTCGCATCCTGGGGCTGGAGTAGGTCCCAAGGGTTGGGCTGTTCGCCCATTAAAGCGGCACGCGAGCTGGGTTTAGAACGTCGTGAGACAGTTCGGTCCCTATCCGCCGCGCGCGCAGGAAACTTGAGAAAGGCTGTCCCTAGTACGAGAGGACCGGGATGGACGAACCTCTGGTGTGCCAGTTGTCCCGCCAGGGGCACGGCTGGTTAGCTACGTTCGGAAGTGATAACCGCTGAATGCATCTAAGCGGGAAGCACGTTTCAAGATGAGGTTTCCCACCACGTAAGTGGGTAAGGCCCCCAGCAGAACACTGGGTTGATAGGCCGGAGGTGTACAGCAGCAATGCCTAGCCGACCGGTACTAATAGGCCGAGGGCTTGTCTTACACTCACTTTACAAAAACGACAACGACCTACTGCGTACTCGCGTCCACAATCCAACACACACCACGTGTACAACACATGTGAATAGTGGCTTGGACACCCCACCACCCCGACCCGGGTGCACACACCCCCGGGAATCGGTGAGCACCGCGGTGGATGGTGTCCGCAAGAGTTACGGCGGCCATAGCGAAAGGGAAACACCCGGTCCCATCCCGAACCCGGAAGTTAAGCCTTTCAGCGCCGATGGTACTGCAACCGAGAGGTTGTGGGAGAGTAGGACGCCGCCGGACATACTTTGAGCAGCAGGGCTGCCCCTTTGGGGCAGCCCTGTTTGCATTTCCCTTGCAGGCGTGTGCCACCGGCCGTCCACAGCCCGCCCACGCGCACCCCGTCTCCACAAGCTCCCGCGCCCTGGGGCCGGGTCGTCGGTGCGCCCCGGTGAAGTGGCGCCCGGAGGTGATGAGCGATGGAATCACGCTCAACGAGGACGCGAAGCGATCAGGCCGCTGTCGGGGCCACGACGGCGGTGAACCTGGTGCGGCTGGTGGGACGGGTGTCCCAGCCCGAGGAACGGGCTCTGCCCAGCGGTGACACGGTGTGGACGTTCCGGGTGGTGATCGACCGTCCTGCGGGCGGCCGGAGCCGGCAGCG
This sequence comes from Nocardioides pantholopis, assembly GCF_003710085.1. Classification (NCBI taxonomy): domain Bacteria; kingdom Bacillati; phylum Actinomycetota; class Actinomycetes; order Propionibacteriales; family Nocardioidaceae; genus Nocardioides; species Nocardioides pantholopis. Next base: position 1,809,413 of record NZ_CP033324.1, read on the forward strand.
GGTCGACGCGATCGACTGCGCGGTCTGGTCGGGGCGGCTGCGGCGCTCGGTCCAGGGCTGGGCCGCGGGCGACCTGGTCGTGGTCACAGGCTCGCTGCGTCGCCGCTTCTTCCGCGCCGGCGGCGGTGCCGCGTCCCGAGTCGAGGTGGAGGCGACCGCCGGCCGGGTCATTCGTCGCGCAACGACCGCATGAGGATCCCGGGGGTTGGCTTCGGCTGGAAGGAGGTGGCCTTCTCCGGCAGCAGCCGGCCGGCCGTGGCGGCCGCGATGACCTGTCCGATCGCTGGCGCGGGGACGAGCACGGCGACGGCACGCTCCCCGCCGGTGCGGCCGAGGGCGTCCTCGACCGTGTGGTGGTAGCCGATGGTCGGCGCGGGCGACAGCAGTGGCAGCAGCTCGCCGTGCAGGACCTCGACGGCGGCCCGGGCGGGGGTCGGGAGCCTGAGGCTCGTCCAGTGATCGCCGTCGGTGACGACCAGGACCTCGGGGCCCAGCGCTGCGAGTGCCCGGGCCCGGTCCATCGTGGTGGCGACCGCGCCGCACGCGGTCGCCGCGGCGACCACCTCGCCGGCGCGGACTCCGCGCAGCGAGCGGTGGATGGCGCCCAGGAACAACGGGGTGTCGTCGTGGTCCACCACCATGGCCAGGGCGCGGTCGTGGGGGCCACCGGGTGACGTGCGCTGCAGGCGCAGGTAGGCGGCGTAGCGGTGGTGGCCGTCGGCGATCAGGGCCCGGCCGTCGGCTAGTCCGTGGTGCACGGCGTCCAGGGTGGTCGCGTCGCGCAGGGCCCAGATCCGGTGCTGCTGACCGGCGCGGTCCGCGAAGGCGGAGTCCGGCGTGCGCTCGCGCTCCTTCGCCAGCAGCGCACGCAGGCGGGCGGGGGCCCGGTGCACCAGCAGGATGGGCGTCTGGCTGATCTCCATCAGCTCCAGCCGGGCCGCGAGCTGCTCGACCTGGTGGCGGTGGACGCCTTCGTGCGGCAGCACCGCGCGGTCCTCCGGTCGCTCGGGGCGCCGGCTGATGTCGAGGGCGCCGACCAGCCCGCGCACAGTCATGCCCGCGGCGGTGTACTCGTGCAGGTAGACGGCCGGCCGCTCGTCGCGGACCAGGTCGCCGGTCGCCGTCCACCGGGCCACCCGAGCGGGCACCGCCCGGTAGGGGCGCCCGAGAGCGCGCGCCGACGCCGGGTCGCCAACCCGGCGGGCCGACAGGGTCAGCCCTCGGTAGCTGTGCAGGCACAGCGGCCCGGCGACGTCGGGAGCGCTGACCACGTCCCGGGAGTCCATCGGAGCATCGTAGGGTGCCCCGACAACCGTGACACCGCGAGGAGGACGCATGCTCGGATCGTCCGGCGCCCCGCTCCAGGAGAACTACGACCTGGCCATGCTCGACCTCGACGGCGTCGTGTACGTCGGCGGCGAGGCCGTGCCCGGTGCCCCTGCCCACCTGGCCGCGGCCCGCGCCGCGGGCATGCGGCTGGCCTACATCACCAACAACGCCGCGCGGCCGCCGCGCACGGTCGCCGAGCACCTCCAGGAGCTCGGCGTGCCGGCCGAGCCGGACGACGTCGTGACCTCGGCCCAGGCTGCCGCCCGGGTGCTCGCGGACCGCCTGGCGCCCGGGGCGGCGGTGGTGCTGCTCGGCGCGGACGGGCTGCGGGAGGCGCTGCTCGAGGTGGGGCTGGTCCCGGTGGGCGTCGAGGACGAGGCGGCGGCGGTGGTCACCGGCTACGCGCCCGAGGCGCTGTGGCGCGACATCATGCGGGTCGCGGTGCGGATCCGCGACGGGCTGTTCTGGGTGGCCAGCAACACCGACCTGTCCTTCCCGACGCCGTTCGGGGTGGCCCCCGGCCACGGCGTGCTGGTCGAGACCCTGGAGCGGTTCTCCGGGGTGCGGGCGGTCGTCGCCGGCAAGCCGGCTCGGCCGCTGCTGGACGAGACGGTGCGGCGGGTCGGGGGGCGGCGACCGCTGATGGTGGGCGACCGGCTCGACACCGACATCGCCGGCGGCCGGGTCAGCGGCGTGGACACGCTGCTGGTTCTCACCGGCGTCACCGGCCTCGAGGAGCTCCTCGCCGCGCCACCGCAGTGGCGCCCGACGTACCTCGCCCCCGACCTCGGGGGACTGGCCACCGCTCACGCCGCACCGGAGCGCCTGCGCGACGGCCGGGTCCGCGCGGGTGGGTGGACAGCCCGGGTCGAGGGCGGCGCGCTGGTCGTCACCGGCGACGGCCGGCCCGAGGAGTGGTGGCGTGCCGTCGCGGTCGCAGGGTGGGCCCACCTGGACGCCCACGGCATCGCCGCGGATGCGTCCGGTCTGGGGCAGCCGGTCCCGCCGGAGCCGGCGGCCGGGCGGTAGCCTCGGTGCCATGACTGAGCCCGTCGACGAGCACGAGGAGCCGGTGCGCACCGGCGTCGAGAGCGTCGATGAGGTGATCCTCGCCGTGGAGAACCTGGAGGAGCGCCCGATCGAGGAGCACGTGGGCGTCTTCGAGACCGTCCACGAGCAGTTGCGCCGTGCCCTCGACCCCGATCCGCAGCCGGGCCCCGGGCCCGCCGCGGACCGGCCCGCCTGAGCGCGGGAGCGACAGTGCCTCCGCGCCGCCTGCGCCTGGACGCCGAGCTGGTCCGTCGAGGACTCGCTCGCTCGCGTGAGCATGCCAGCGAGATGATCGCCGCCCGCCGGGTCCGGGTGCAGGGCGCCGTGGCCGGCAAGCCGGCCACCGGCGTCACCACCGACGTCGCGATCGTGGTCAGCGACGACCCCGAGCGCCCCGACTACGTGTCCCGGGGCGGTCACAAGCTCGCCGGCGCGCTGGCGGCGTTCGAGCCCGAGGGCCTCGTCGTCGCGGGCCGTCGCTGCCTGGACGCCGGGGCCTCGACGGGCGGCTTCACCGACGTGCTGCTGCGCCACGGCGCCGCGCAGGTGCTGGCCGTCGACGTCGGCTACGGCCAGCTCGCCTGGCGGCTGCGGCAGGACGAGCGCGTGGTCGTGCACGATCGCACCAACATCCGCCAGATCACCCCGGAGCTGCTGGGCGGCACCGTCGACCTCGTGGTCGGCGACCTGTCGTTCATCTCCCTCGAGCTGGTCCTCGACGCCCTGGTCGGAGTGACCGCCGACGACGGCGACCTGGCACTGATGGTCAAGCCGCAGTTCGAGGTCGGCAAGGACCGGGTCGGGAAGGGCGGCGTGGTTCGCGACCCGGAGCTGCGCGCCGAGGCGGTCACCGCGGTCGCCGCGGCCGCGGCCCGCCGGGGCTGGGGCGCCCGGATGGTGACGCCCAGCCCGCTGCCAGGCCCGTCGGGAAACGTCGAGTTCTTCCTGTGGCTGCGCCGCGGCCCGGCCACGATCGGCGCCGAGGAGATCTCCACCGTCGTGCGGGGCGCTGCCTCGCTGGGGGTGGCGGGTGAGAGGGTGGAGCAATGAGCGCTCCGGACCCGACCTCCGACGGCGTTCGCCGCGTGCTGATGCTCACCCACACGGGTCGGGCGCAGGCCCGCGAGGTCGCCCAGGCCTGCTGCAAGGCGCTCACCGCGCAGGGCATCGTGCTGCGGCTGCCCGCCTCCGAGGCCGCCGACCTCGACCTGGACCCCGCTTCCTTCGACCCGCCGCTGGAGCTGACCGCGGCCGAGGCCGGTGCCGGCGCCGGCCGCGACTGCGAGCTCGCGCTGGTCATCGGCGGTGACGGCACGATCCTGCGGGCCGCCGAGATCGTGCACGCCAGCGGCACCCCCGTCCTGGGCGTGAACCTCGGGCACGTCGGATTCCTCGCCGAGGCCGAGTACGACGCCGTCGAGTCCACGATCGATGCGATCGTGCACCGCCGCTACACCGCCGAGGAGCGGCTCACCCTCGACGTGCGCGTCTACCGCGACGGCGAGCTGGTCTCCACCACCTTCGCCCTCAACGAGGCCAGCGTGGAGAAGGCCGCCCGCGAGCGGATGCTCGAGGTCGTCGTCGAGGTCGACGGCCGCCCGCTGTCGCGCTGGGGCTGCGACGGCGTCGTCTGCGCCACGCCGACCGGCTCCACTGCCTACAACTTCAGCGCCGGCGGACCGGTCGTGTGGCCGGCCGTCGAGGCGCTGCTGATGGTCCCGATCAGCGCGCACGCGCTGTTCGCCCGCCCGATGGTGGTCGCGCCGACGTCGGTGCTGGCGGTCGAGCTGATGGCCCGCGCCGACGGTGCCGGCGTGCTGTGGTGCGACGGCCGCCGAGCGGTCGACCTGCCGCCGGGCGCCCGGATCGAGGTACGCCGCGGCGAGCAGCCGATCCGGCTGGTGCGGCTGCACGACTCGCCGTTCACCGACCGCCTGGTCGCCAAGTTCGACCTCTCGGTCGAGGGCTGGCGCGGCCGCGCCGAGCGGCGCCGGCGCGGGGACGACGATGCTTGAGGAGATCCGGATCACCTCGCTGGGGGTGATCGACTCCTCCACGATCGAGCTCGGCCCGGGACTGACAGTGATCACCGGTGAGACCGGCGCCGGCAAGACCATGATCGTCACCGCGCTCGGCCTGCTGCTTGGCGGCCGTGCCGACAGCGGCGCGGTCCGCTCGGGCGCCCGCGGCGCCCGGGTCGAGGGCGTCGTCGACACCCGGAGCCTGCCGGCGTTCGCCGCCGCCGTCGAGGACGCCGGGGGCCTGGCCGAGGACGACCGGGTGGTGCTGGCCCGCAACGTCTCCGCGGAGGGCCGCTCCCGGGCCTTCGCGGGCGGCGCGGCGGTGCCGGTCTCGACCCTCGCGAGCCTGGCCGAGCCCCTGGTCGCGGTGCACGGCCAGTCCGACCAGCACCGCCTCCTGCAGCCGCGCGCGCAGCGCGACGCGCTGGACCGGTTCGCCGGCGGCGACGTCGCCGCGCTGGCAGCGACGTACGCCACCGCCTTCGAACGGCTCACCGCGACCGAGCGGGAGCTCGCCGAGGTGATCGCCACCGCCCGCGACCGAGCCCGCGAGGCCGACCTGCTGCGCTTCGGGCTCGGCGAGATCGAGGCGGTCAGCCCGGAGCCGGGGGAGGACGCCACCCTGGCCGCGGAGGAGTCCCGGCTCGGCTTCGCCGACACCCTGCGCACCGCCGCGGAGCAGGCGCGCGAGGCGCTCTCCAGCGAGCACGGCGACCCGGACGCGCTCGCGGCCACCTCGGCGGCCCGCACCGCGCTCGACGGGGTCCGCGACCACGACCCCGAGGCCGGGGAGCTGGCCGACCGGCTGGCCGAGGTGACCTACCTGCTCTCCGACGTCGCGGCCGACGTCGCGTCCTACGCCACCCGGATCGACACCGACCCCGCCCGGCTGGCCACGGTCTCCGAGCGCCGGGCCGCGCTGACCGCGCTGACCCGCAAGTACGGCGCCAGCGTCGACGAGGTGCTCGCCTGGGCGGAGACGTCCGCGCGCCGGCTGCTCGAGCTCGACGGCACCGACGAGCGCATCGACGCGCTGCGGGCGCAGCGGCAGGAGCTGCGCGCCGACCTGGCCCGGGCCGGGCTCGCCCTGTCCAAGGCCCGGTCCGCCGCTGCTCAGCGGCTGGCGGACGCCGTGACCGAGGAGCTGACCCTGCTGGCGATGCCGCACGCGCGGCTCTCGATCGAGGTGCGCCAGCTCGAGGTCGCAGCGCCCGCGGACCCGGACGCCCCGGGTGCCCCGCTGCAGGCCGGCCGTCGCTGGCTGCGGTTCGCGCCCTCGGGTCTCGACGAGGTCGAGTTCCTGCTCGCCGCGAACACCGGCTCGGACCCCCGCCCGCTCGGCAAGGGCGCCTCCGGCGGTGAGCTGTCCCGGGTGATGCTCGCGGTCGAGGTAGCCCTCGCCGGCACCAGCCCGGTGCCGACGTTCGTCTTCGACGAGGTCGACGCGGGCGTCGGCGGCACGGCCGCCGTCGAGGTCGGCCGCCGGCTGGCCCGGCTCGCCCTCGGCGCCCAGGTCCTGGTCGTCACCCACCTGCCCCAGGTCGCGGCGTACGCCGACCGCCACGTCGTGGTGGAGAAGTCCAGCGACGGGACCGTCACCAGCTCCGGGCTCAGCGTGCTGAGCGAGGAGCAGCGGGTCGCGGAGCTCTCCCGGATGCTCGCCGGCCTGACCGGGTCCGACACCGCCCTGGCCCACGCCCGCGAGCTCCTCGAGGTCGCCCAGCCCGCCCGCGCGCTCGGCTGAGGCGGCCCGCGCGCGGGCGCCGGTGACCGGAGTCACGACCGACGCGCCCGGCCTCGAGGGTTGCCTCGAGGCGCCCGTTCGGTTTGTGAAGATGACCGGGTCATGAGAGCCAGCACCCGCACCCGTCCCGCACCCGATCCGTCCGGCGTCGTGGGGAACGTCCGCCTCGGCCGCGGGGCCCGCGCCCTGCTGCCCCGGGTGCGTCCCGGCGACGTCGTGGCCCTCGACCAGCACGACCTCGACCCCGCGACCGCCCGCGCGCTCGTCGACAGCGGGGTCGCCGCCGTGCTCAACGCCTCGCCGATGCTCTCCGGGCGCTATCCGAGCCGGGGCGCCGAGGTGCTCGCCGAGGCCGGCGTCCCGGTCCTCGACGGCGTGGGCGCCGAGGGCGTCGCGACCCTGCGCGAGGGCGCCCGGGTCCGGATCCACGACGCCCAGGTGCTCGACGAGGAGGGTGTCCTGCTCGCCTCCGGCCGGGTGGTCGACCTCGAGACCGTCCTGACCGAGATGGCGCAGGCGCGCCTGGGTCTCACCGCCCAGCTGGAGTCCTTCACCCGCAACAGCGTGGAGCTGCTGCGGCGCGAGGAGGGGCTGCTGCTGCACGGGCAGGGGATGCCGACGCCCGCCACGTCGTTCGCCGGCCGACCCGCTGTCGTCGTCGCCCGCGGCCACGGCCACCTGGCCGAGCTGGACGCGCTCCGCCCGTTCCTGCGCGAGCAGCACGCCGTGCTGGTCGCCGTCGGCGCCGCCGCCGACGACCTGCGCAAGCGCGGCCACCGCGCCGAGGTCGTCGTCCTGGACGCCGACGGCGAGCTGCCCTCGGCCCCGGCGCTGCGCGCCGCCACCGACGTCGTGGTCTGCGGCGGCCAGGGTCGCGCCGAGGTCACGGCCTCCCTGGAGCGGCTGGGCGTCCGTCCGCTGCACGTCGACTCCTCGGCCGCGACCGAGGACGCCGCCCTGCTGATCGCCCATGCGGGCGACGCCGAGCTCGTGGTGACCGTGGGCCTGGCCACCACCCTCGTGGACTTCCTCGACCAGGGCCGCCCGGGCCTGGCCAGCACCTACCTGACCCGGCTCAAGCTCGGCCCGTCGCTGGTCGACGCCGCCGCCGTGGCTCGCCTCTACTCCGGGCGGGTTCGCCCGCACCACCTGGTGCTGGTCGTCCTGGCCGGCATCCTCGCGCTGCTCCTCGCCGTCGGGGTCACCCCGGTGGGCCAGGAGTGGTGGGACCAGCTTCGTGACTTCAGTGAAGGGCTCTTCCGGTGATCTCCTACCGCCACCACGTGGTCTCCCTCGTGGCCGTCTTCCTCGCGCTCGCCGTCGGCATCGCCCTCGGCAGCACCGTGCTCGCCGACGCCGACGACGACACCACCCCCGACGCCCGCCCGGCGGCCGCCACGGGCGCCCCCGGGGCCGGGTACGGCGACGACTTCGCCCTCCAGGTCGCGCCTCGCCTGTACGCCGACGGCCTGGCCGGCCACCCGGTGGCCGTGCTCACGCTTCCCGGTGCCGACGAGCGCGACGTCGAGGCGCTGACCGAGCAGGTCGCCGCCGCCGGCGGCGGCATCGCCGGCCGCTACGACCTGCGTCCGGGCCTGGTGGCGGCGGGGGAGAAGACCCTCGTCGACACGCTCGGCCGCGAGCTGTCCGCCGCCACCCCCGGCGTGGCCGCGGACGCCCCGACGTACGTCCGGCTGGGCCAGCTGCTCGGCGCCGCCGCGGCCTCGACGGACCCGGCCGGGACGCCGCTCGGCGACACCGACGCGCCGGTGCGCGAGAGCATGGTCGCCGCCGACCTGCTGACGCTGGCCACGGAGCCGGTGCGGCGCGCGCCGCTGGTGCTCCTGGTGCTCGGCGACGAGGTCGAGCCGGCCGTCCTGGCCGGGATCTCCGCCGGCCTCGCCGAGAGCGCCACCGGGGTCGTGGTCGCGGGCAGCACCGCCGCCGGGCACTCCGGCGACCTGGCGAGCCTGCGCGCCGACCCGGCCGCCGCGGGGCTCTCCACCGTGGACGGGGTCGAGACCGGGCTGGGCCGGGTGACCGCGGTGCTCGCGCTGGTGCGCGAGCTGAGCGAAACAGGTGGGTCCTTCGGCGCTGCGAGTTCGGAAGGTGCCGTCCCGCTGGGATAGCATGGAACCCCGTGAAGCCCCGGACCCCCACCAAGCACATCTTCGTCACTGGAGGCGTCGCCTCCTCGCTGGGCAAGGGGCTCACCGCCTCGAGTCTGGGCCGGCTGCTCCGGTCGCGTGGACTGCACGTGACCATGCAGAAGCTGGACCCCTACCTCAACGTCGATCCGGGGACCATGAACCCCTTCCAGCACGGCGAGGTGTTCGTCACCAACGACGGCGCCGAGACCGACCTGGACATCGGCCACTACGAGCGGTTCCTCGACACCGACCTGAACCAGATCGCGAACGTCACGACCGGTCAGGTCTACTCCAGCGTGATCGCCAAGGAGCGGCGCGGCGAGTACCTCGGTGACACCGTGCAGGTCATCCCGCACATCACCAACGAGATCAAGGACCGGATCCGCGCCATGGGCGGCGAGGGCGAGGACCGCGTCGACGTCGTCATCACCGAGGTCGGCGGCACCGTCGGCGACATCGAGTCGCTGCCGTTCCTCGAGGCGGCCCGCCAGGTGCGCCACGACGTCGGGCGCGACAACTGCTTCTTCATCCACGTCTCGCTGGTGCCCTACATCGGCCCGTCGGGGGAGCTGAAGACCAAGCCCACCCAGCACTCCGTCGCCGCGCTGCGCCAGGTCGGCATCCAGCCCGACGCGATCGTGTGCCGCGCCGACCGCGAGCTGCCGGCGAGCATCAAGGGCAAGATCGCGCTGATGTGCGACGTCGACACCGAGGCCGTCATCACCTGCGCGGACGCCCCCTCGATCTACGACATCCCGAAGGTGCTGCACCGCGAGGGTCTCGACGCCTACGTCGTACGCCGCCTGGACCTGCCCTTCCGCGACGTCGACTGGAGCATCTGGGACGACCTGCTGCGCCGGGTGCACCACCCGAAGGAGGAGGTCACGATCGGCCTGGTCGGCAAGTACGTCGACCTCCCCGACGCCTACCTCTCGGTCGTCGAGGCGCTGCGCGCCGGCGGCTTCGCCCACGAGGCGAAGGTGCACATCCGCTGGATCCCCTCCGACGAGTGCGCCACCCCCCAGGGCGCCGCGCGCAACCTGCACGACGTCGACGCGATCTGCGTGCCGGGCGGCTTCGGCATCCGCGGCCTGGAGGGCAAGCTCGGGGCGCTGACCTACGCGCGCACCAACAAGATCCCGACCCTGGGCCTGTGCCTGGGGCTGCAGTGCATGGTCATCGAGTACGCCCGCACCGAGCTCGGCCTGAAGCAGGCCGGCTCCACCGAGTTCGACCCCGAGACCCCGGAGCCGGTGATCGCGACGATGGCCGAGCAGGTCGAGATCGTCGAGGGCGACGGCGACCTGGGCGGCACGATGCGGCTGGGCCTCTACCCGGCGCAGCTGCAGGAGGGCTCGGTGGTCCGCGAGGTGTACGGCGCGGCGCAGATCGAGGAGCGCCACCGGCACCGCTACGAGGTCAACAACGCCTACCGCGAGCCTCTGGAGAAGGCCGGGCTGGTCTTCTCCGGCACCTCCCCGGACAACAACCTGGTCGAGTTCGTCGAGCTGCCCCGCGAGCAGCACCCCTACTACGTGGCCACCCAGGCGCACCCGGAGCTGCGCTCGCGCCCGACTCGCCCGCACCCGCTGTTCGCGGGCCTGGTCGGGGCGGCGCTGGTGCGCCAGCGCGAGCTGCTGATCCCGATGGACGAGGACGCGGACCCCGAGCTGGCCCCCGCGGAGGCCTGAGCGGGGCCGCCCGCCCTTGTAACGCGCTGTTACGTCCACTAGGCGCCCGTTGCAGCGGGCGCCTAGTCGATGTAACAGCGCGTTACAGCGGCGCCCGCCCTGACAGCGGCGCTCCGGCCACGCCGGTGCGGCCCGGCCGGGGCCGCGGGCAGTAGCGTCGCAGCCATGACCGGGATCCCGACTCCGCTCGCCGACCAGTCCGAGTCCTGGCCGGTGACGGCCACCGAGGACCTGCACCGCGACGGGTGGGTGATGGCGCTGCGCGCCGACCAGGTGCGCCCGCCGGACCAGCCGGACGCCTCGCCGTTCCGGCGGCTGGTGCTCGAGCACCCGGGCGCGGTCGTCGTGCTGGCGCTCGACGACGACGACCGGGCGCTGTGCCTGTGGCAGTACCGCCACCCGGCCCGGCGGCGGTTCGTGGAGCTCCCGGCCGGGCTGTGCGACGAGCCGGGGGAGGACCCCGAGGACGTCGCCCGGCGCGAGCTGCGCGAGGAGGCCGGGCTCGAGGCCAGCGAGTGGACCCACCTGACCTCGACGTACCCCTCCCCGGGGATCCTCGCCGAGGTCCAGCACCTCTACCTGGCCCGCGGGATCACCGAGGTGGGTCGCGGCGACTTCGTCGTCGAGCACGAGGAGGCCGACATGGGCGCGGGCTGGGTGCCGTTCGGGGAGCTGCTCGAGGCGGTCCTGGCCGGGCGGGTCACCGACGGGCCGCTGGCGCTCGCGACCCTGGTCGCGCACGCCCGTGGTCTGGCAGGCTCGGCAGCACGAGGGTCGAGCGAGGGAGTGCGCGCATGAGGGTCGGGATCCCGCGGGAGGTCAAGGACCACGAGTACCGCGTCGCGTGCACGCCGGTCGGCGTGCACGAGCTGGTCGCGCACGGCCACGAGGTGCTCGTCGAGCAGGGCGCCGGCCGGGGCTCGCTCATCGACGACGCCGAGTACGTCGCGGCCGGGGCACGGATCCTTCCCGACGCCGACGACGTCTGGGCCGGCGCCGAGCTGGTGCTCAAGGTCAAGGAGCCGGTCGCCGAGGAGTACCACCGGCTCCGGGAGGGCCTGACCCTCTTCACCTACCTCCACCTGGCCGCCGACAAGACGCTGACCGAGCAGCTGCTGGAGCGCCGGGTCACCGCGATCGCCTACGAGACCGTCCAGCTGCCCTCCGGCTCGCTGCCGCTGCTCTACCCGATGTCGGAGGTCGCGGGCTGCCTCGCGCCCCAGGTCGGCGCGCACGCGCTGCTGCGGGCCGAGGGCGGCCGCGGCGTGTTGCTCGGCGGGGTCGGCGGCGTGGCCAACGCCAAGGTCGTGGTCCTCGGTGCCGGCGTCGCCGGCCAGAACGCCGCCAACATCGCGCTGGGGATGGGGGCCGACGTCACGCTCCTCGACACCGACCTGGACAAGCTGCGGATGTCGTTCTGGCGCTACAGCAACCGGGTGCACGGTCTGGCGTCCTCCCAGCTCGCGGTCCAGCAGCAGGTGCTCGCCGCCGACCTGGTCATCGGTGCGGTGCTGGTCCCGGGCGCCCGGGCGCCGAAGCTGGTCAGCAACGACCTGGTCGCCGCGATGAAGCCCGGGTCGGTGCTCGTCGACATCGCCGTCGACCAGGGCGGCTGCTTCGAGGACACCCGGCCCACCACGCACTCGGACCCGACGTACGCCGTGCACGAGTCGATCTTCTACTGTGTGGCGAACATGCCCGGCGCCGTCCCGAACACCTCGACCTACGCGTTGACCAACGCGACCCTGCCCTATGCCGTGGCCCTGGCCACCAAGGGCTGGCAGCGCGCCTGCACCGAGGACCGCTCGCTGGCGCTCGGTGTGAACACCCACGCCGGCCGGCTGGCCAACGCGCCCGTCGGCGAGGCCGTCGGCATCGCTGCCGTCTCCCTCGACGAGGTGCTCGCCTGAGCACCGTCACGGCGCCCGCGGACGGCCTGTCCCGCGCGGTGCGCACCTACCTCGACCACCTCTCGGTGGAGCGCGGCCTGGCCGCCAACACCCTGTCGTCCTACCGGCGCGACCTGCGCCGCTACGTCGACCACCTCGCGGCCCAGGGCATCGGGGAGCTCTCGGAGGTCACCGAGGCGACCGTCTCCGGCTTCCTGGTCCGGCTGCGCGAGGGCGACGGCGAGCACCCCCCGCTCGGCTCCAGCTCCGCGGCCCGCACGGTCGTGGCGGTGCGCGGCTTCCACCGGTTCGCGGTCGCCGACGGGCTGGCCGAGACCGACCCGGCGGCCACCGTGAAGCCGCCGACCCCGGCCAAGAGGCTGCCCAAGGCGCTGCCGCTCTCCGACGTCGAGGCCATCCTCGAGGCCGCCGGCGCGCCCGGCACCACGCTCGCGCTGCGGGACTGGGCCCTGCTGGAGGTGCTCTACGGCACCGGCGCGCGGATCTCCGAGGCCGTCGGGCTCGATGTCGACGACCTCGACTGGGGCCCCGCCGGTCCCGACGGGGCCGAGGGCGCCGGGGACGGGACCGTGCTCCTGCGCGGCAAGGGCGGCAAGGAGCGCCTGGTCCCGGTCGGCTCCTACGCGCGGGAGGCCGTGCAGGCCTACCTGGTCCGGTCCCGGCCCGAGCTCGCGACCGCCGCGACCGGCACCGGCAGCGGCGGGGCGCTGTTCCTGAACGCCCGTGGCGGCCGGCTGTCGCGCCAGTCCGCCTGGGCGGTGCTGGTCAAGGCCGCCGACCGAGCCGGCGTCACCCGCGACGTGTCGCCGCACACGCTGCGGCACTCCTTCGCCACCCACCTCATCGACGGCGGCGCCGACGTCCGCGTGGTCCAGGAGCTGCTGGGGCACGCCTCGGTGACGACCACGCAGGTCTACACGCTGGTCACTGTCGACAACCTGCGCGAGGTCTTCGCCGCCGCCCACCCGCGGGCGCGCGACTGATGGCCGACGTCCCCCGGCTCGACGTCCCCACCGGCGCCGACGCCGACGAGGTCTACGACCGCCTCGTCGACTGGGCCGACCGCCAGGGGCTGGCCCTCTACCCGCACCAGGACGAGGCAGTCATCGAGCTGCTCGGCGGCGCGAACGTCGTGCTGGCCACGCCCACCGGCTCGGGTAAGTCGATGGTCGCGACCGCGGCCCACGCCGCGGCCCTGGCCACCGACCGGGTGAGCTTCTACACCGCGCCCATCAAGGCGCTGGTCAGCGAGAAGTTCTTCGCGCTCTGCGAGGTCTTCGGCGCCGACAACGTCGGCATGCTCACCGGCGACGCGGCGGTGAACGCCGACGCGCCGATCATCTGCTGCACCGCCGAGGTGCTCGCCAACATCGCGCTGCGCGAGGGCGAGCGCGCCGACGTCGGCCTCGTCGTCATGGACGAGTTCCACTTCTACGCCGAGCCCGACCGGGGCTGGGCCTGGCAGGTGCCGCTGCTGGAGCTGCCGCAGGCGCAGTTCCTGTTGATGTCGGCCACGCTGGGCGACGTCACCGACCTGGCGGCCGACCTGACCCGTCGCAACGGGCGCGCCACTGCGGTCGTCGCCGACGCCGAGCGCCCGGTGCCGCTGACCTTCAGCTACGCGCTGACCCCGCTGGCCGAGACGCTCGAGGAGCTGGTCACGACCGGTCAGGCGCCGGTCTACGTCGTGCACTTCACCCAGGCCGCCGCGGTCGAGCACGCCACCTCGCTGCTGAACGCCGGCTGGATCCCCAAGCCCGGCCCGGAGCTGGCCGAGCGGCTGGGTGGGTTCCGGTTCGGCGCCGGCTTCGGCAAGACCCTCTCCAAGCTGCTGCGCCGCGGGATCGGCGTGCACCACGCCGGGATGCTGCCGCGCTACCGGCGGCTGGTCGAGCAGCTCGCCCAGGCGGGGCTGCTCCAGGTCATCTGCGGCACCGACACCCTCGGGGTCGGGATCAACGTGCCGATCCGCACGGTGCTGTTCACCGGCCTGGCGAAGTTCGACGGCACCCGCCAGCGGGTGCTGCGCAGCCGGGAGTTCCTCCAGATCGCCGGCCGCGCGGGGCGCGCCGGCTACGACACGGCCGGGTACGTCGTGGTGCAGGCGCCCGAGCACGTCATCGAGAACGAGCGCGCCAAGGCCAAGGCCGCCGCCAAGAACGCCGCGATGAGCGTCGAGAAGCAGGCCAAGCGGAAGTCCAAGGCCCAGCTGAAGAAGGCCCCGGACGGCGTCGTGGTCTGGTCCGAGCAGACCTTCGACAAGCTCGTCGCCGGCACCCCCGAGCCGCTGGTGTCCCGGATGCGCGTGGACAACGCGATGCTGATCAACGTCGTGGCCCGTGAGGAGGACGGGTTCGCGGTGCTGCGCCGGCTGCTGACCGACAACCACGAGGACCGCCGCCAGCAGCTGCGCCTGGTCCGGCGCGCGCTGCGGCTGGCCCGCTCGCTGGTCCGCTCCGGGATCCTGACCCGGCTCGAGGAGCCCGACGAGTTCGGCCGGCGCTACGTGCTCACCGTCGATCTGCCCGTGGACTTCGCGCTCAACCAGCCGCTCGCGCACTTCGCGCTGGCCGCCCTCGACGTGCTCGACCCCGACTCGCCCGACCACGCCGCCGACGTGGTCTCGGTGGTCGAGGCGGTGCTGGAGGCGCCCCGCCAGGTGCTGATGGCCCAGCAGTTCGCAGCCCGCGGGGAGGCCGTGGCCGAGCTGAAGGCCGACGGCGTCGAGTACGAGGAGCGGATGGCGCTGCTGGAGCAGATCACCTGGCCCCAGCCGCTCGCCGAGCTGCTCGGCGCGACGTACGAGATCTATCGCCAGACCCACCCCTGGCTGCCCGAGGACGCGCTCTCGCCGAAGTCGGTGGTGCGCGAGATGTACGAGCAGGGCATGAGCTTCACCGACTTCGTGGGCCGCTACCAGCTCGCGCGCTCCGAGGGGCTGGTGCTGCGCTACCTCACCGACGCCTACCGGACCCTGCGGCACACGGTCCCCGAGCAGCACCGCACCGCCGAGCTCGACGATCTCGAGGAGTGGCTGGGGGAGACCGTGCGCCAGACCGACTCCTCGCTGCTCGACGAGTGGGAGGCGCTCACCGACCCCGCGGCCGTGGCCCGGAAGGCCGCCGAGCTGGCCCGGCACGAGCCGCCGCCGTCACCGCGGCCGATCTCGCGCCAGGAGCGCGCCTTCACCGTGATGGTCCGCAACGCGATGTGGCGCCGCGTTGAGCTCGTCGCCCGCGACGACCTCGACGGACTGATGCGCCTGGAGCGGGCGGCCGCGGAGCGTACCGAGCCGGCCCGGTCCGTGCCGATGACCCGCTCGCGGTGGGACGAGGCGATCGAGGCCTACTACGACGAGCACGACTCGGTCGGCACCGACGCCGCGGCCCGGGCCCCGAAGCTGCTCGCGATCGAGCACGCCACCGGGGTCCCGGCGGGCGTCGACGAGGACGAGCATCCGGGCACCGCACGGCTGTGGCGGCTCACCCAGACCCTCGACGACCCGGCAGGCGACCACGACTGGGTGATCGAGGCCGTGGCCGACCTGGACGCCTCCGACGAGGCCGGCGAGCTGGTCCTGGCCACGACCGCGATGCGGCGGCTCTGAGGCTCGAGGCTCTGGACGCCCCCGCGTGGGATCGTGGGGTGAGCCACGACGTCGCCGGACGGTGGATGTGGTGCAGGAGGAGCGATGAGGGTGACCCGCCTGGGCGCTGGACCGCTGGTGGTGGTGGTCGCCGCCGGCTGCGGCAGCGCGTCGACCGAGGAGCGGGCGGCGCCCCCGAGCGGCCCGCTGCTCGTCTCCGGTGCCGGCAGCGGCAGCGGCGACGACGCCCTGGTGGCCGGTGAGGTCAGGTTCGAGGACGGATGTCTCACGCTGGACGGCCTGCCGGTGGTCTGGCCCCGGGGCACCACCTGGGACGCGGACGCCCGCGAGGTCGTCCTGGCTCATGGGGATCGCGTCGCCATGGGGGACGCCGTGTCCGGTGGTGGTGGCTACCACGACGCCGACGGGCTGGCCGTCATTCTCGGCGAGCGCGATGCGGCGATGGCAGCCGCGTGCGCGGGCCCCACGAACGAGGTAGCACTCTTCAACGCCGGGGACGAGGTCACCCGCGTCGGCTGAGCCGTGGCGTCGTCGCGCGGACCGGCGACGGGGGGTGACGGCGCCCGATCCGGCGCCACGTAGGGTCTGGGCCATGAGTCAGGTCGACGTCGCCAACGCACCGGAGAACAGCCGCTACGAGGCCCGGATCGGCGGGGAGCTCGCCGGGTTCGCCGACTACGTGCTGCGCGAGGGCCGCATCGTGTTCACCCACACCGAGGTCGACGACGCCTTCGAGGGCCAGGGCGTCGGCTCCGCGCTCGCGCAGGGCGCGCTCGACGACGTACGCCGCAGCGGGAACCGCGACGTGGTGCCGATGTGCTCGTTCATCAAGGTCTGGATCGACAAGCACCCCGACTACGCCGACCTGGTCGCCGACCCGGTCTGAGCGCCCGGCCGGCCCCGCCGCCGGCCGCCCGTCCTCCACAGGTCTGTGCACAGGGGGCGCGCCCCCTGTGCATGCCAGGCGGGGCCTCTGCACAGATGTCCGCACCGGTGCCCCGGTTCCGCCCACCCGCTTGTTCGGCGTCGGCGGGCGGACCTAGGCTCCCACCCGTCGGTCACAAGTCGTCGTGTCGACATAATGGGACGGGAGCAGCAGATGAGCGATGGCGGTTTCCACTCCGGGACCGGCGCCCCGCAGCTGCCCCCGCTGGTGCGCACCCCGCGCCCGACCCCGCCGGCACCACCGACCACGTCCGGAGATGACCACGTGTCCGACCCCCTGCCGTTCGAGCAGCCCCTCCTGCGCGAGCGCCCCGCCGCCCCGACCTCCGAGGTGGCGCTCGGCCCCACCGGGCGCCCGATGCCGGTGTTCCCCGAGCCGGCGCCGGTGACCGAGCACGGCAACGCCCGGGTCATCTCGATGTGCAACCAGAAGGGCGGGGTCGGCAAGACGACCACGACCATCAACCTCGGCGCGGCGCTGGCCGAGTACGGCCGCAAGGTGCTCCTCGTCGACTTCGACCCGCAGGGCTCGCTGTCGGTGGGTCTGGGGCTCAACCCCCACGAGATGGACCTGACGGTCTACAACCTGCTGATGGAGCGCGACGTCAAGGTCGAGGACGTCATCGTCCCCTCCGGCGTGCCCGGCATGGACCTGCTGCCGTCCAACATCGACCTCTCGGCCGCCGAGGTGCAGCTGGTGCACGAGGTGGCCCGCGAGCAGACCCTGGCCCGGGTGCTGGCGCCGGCGGTCAAGGACTACGACGTCATCCTCATCGACTGCCAGCCCTCGCTCGGGCTGCTGACCGTCAACGCGCTCACCGCCTCCGACGGCGTCATCGTGCCCCTGGAGTGCGAGTACTTCGCGCTGCGCGGGGTCGCGCTGCTGAAGACCACCATCGACAAGGTCACCGAGCGGCTGAACCCGCGCCTGGTCATCGACGGCGTGCTCGGCACCATGTACGACGGCCGCACCCTGCACGCGCGCGAGGTCATGGAGCGGCTGGTCGACGCCTGGGGCGAGCGGGTCTTCCACACAGTGATCCGCCGCACCATCAAGTTCTCCGACTCCACCGTCGCCGGCGAGCCGATCACCTCCTACGCCTCGTCCTCCGCCGGCGCCGACTCCTACCGCCAGCTGGCCCGGGAGGTGCTCGCTCGATGCCTCGACGGGTGAGCCTGCCCTCCGCCGACGACCTCTTCCGGCCCACCGCCCCGGCGCCGGAGAAGCAGTCCGCGGTCCGGGCCGTGCCCGACGCCCCGGCGGAGGAGGCCCCGGCCCCGGAGCAGCCGCGCCGGCCCAGCGGCCGGGTCCGCCACGACGAGAAGATGACCGTCTACATCACCTCCGAGGAGCTGCTCGAGATCGAGCACGCCCGCCTCGCGCTGCGGCGCGGCCACGGGCTCGCGGTGGACCGCGGCCGGCTGGTGCGTGAGGCGGTCGCGCTGGCGCTGGCCGACCTCGACGCGAACGGCGAGGACAGCGCGCTGGTGCGACGGCTGAGCGAGGGATGACCTCGGCGCCCGAGAGCACGACCAGCGGCCCCCGGTCCGGGGCCGCCCAGCCCGGTGATCAGCCGAGGGAGCAGCCCGGGGACGAGCCCGGCGGGTTCGCGGTGCGCCTGGAGAACTTCGAGGGCCCCTTCGACCTGCTGCTCAGCCTGATCGCCAAGCACAAGCTCGACATCACCGAGGTCGCGCTCTCCCAGGTCACCGACGAGTTCATCGCCCACGTCAAGGCCGGCGGCCCGGTCTGGGACCTGGAGCAGACCACGTCCTTCCTGCTGGTCGCCTCCACGCTGCTGGACCTCAAGGCCGCCCGGCTGCTCCCGCAGGGCGACGTCGAGGACGAGGAGGACCTCGCCCTGCTCGAGGCCCGCGACCTGCTCTTCGCGCGGCTGCTGCAGTACCGCGCCTTCAAGCTCGTCGCCGGCGTGCTCGAGACCCGGCTGGGCGCCGAGGCCCGCCGGCACCCGCGGGCCGTGGGGCTGGAGGACCGCTTCGCGAACCTGCTGCCCGAGGTGCTGATCGGGATCGGCCTGGAGCAGTTCGCCGCCCTCGCCGCGAAGGCGATGGAGCCCAAGCCGGTGGTCGAGGTGAGCCTGCAGCACATCCACGCCAACACCGTCAGCGTCCGCGAGCAGGCCGGCATCGTCGTGGACCGGCTGCGCCGCAGCGGCACCATGACCTTCCGGGCCCTGTGCGGCGACTCGCCGGACCGGCTCACGACAGTGGCCCGCTTCCTGGCCCTGCTGGAGCTGTTCCGCGAGGGCGTGGTCTCCTTCGACCAGGTGACCCCGCTGGGCGAGTTGAGCGTGCGCTGGACCGGCGAGGACGACGCGGACGTCGACGAGCTGGTCCGCGACGAGTTCGACGGCGCCCCCACCGAGCCCGCCGCCCCCGACGTACGCGGGACCCCCGAAGGAGAGGACACATGAGCGACGAGGTCTCGACCCCCGCCGAGCTGCGGCCCGCGCTGGAGGCCGTGCTGATGGTGGCCGACCAGCCGCTGGACGCGCTCACGCTGGCCAGCGCCGTGGGGCACTCCGTCGACGAGGTGCAGGCCGCGCTGGCAGCCTTGGCCGCCGAGTACGCCGAGCAGGGCCGCGGCTTCGAGCTGCGCAACGTCGCCGGCGGCTGGCGCTACTACACCCGCGAGGAGTACGCCGGGGTCGTCGAGGCCTTCGTGCTCGAGGGCCAGCAGGCCCGGCTCACCCAGGCCGCGCTGGAGACGCTGGCAGTGGTCGCCTACAAGCAACCGGTCTCCCGCGCCCGGGTCTCGGCGATCCGCGGCGTGAACGTCGACGGGGTGATGCGCACGCTCCTCGCCCGCGGGCTGGTCGAGGAGGCCGGCCAGGACACCGAGACCGGCGCCAACCAGTACCGCACCACCAGCTACTTCCTGGAGCGGATCGGGGTGACCTCCCTGGAGGACCTGCCCGAGCTGGCGCCGTACCTGCCCGACATGGACGACCTCGAGGACGAGCTGACCGCGATGGCCCAGCCCTCCGAGCCTCCCGTGAGCCCCCAGACCCCCACCCACACCCCCGCACCCGACCAGGAGCACCAGGCATGAGCGGCCCCGAGATCGAGACCGACGACGAGGGCCTGGTCCGCCTGCAGAAGCTGCTGGCCCAGTCGGGCGTGGCCTCGCGGCGCAAGTGCGAGGAGCTGATGCTCGGCGGGCTGGTCGAGGTCGACGGCGAGGTCGTCACCCGGCTCGGCACCAAGGTCGACCCGCGCACCGCCGTGATCCGCGTCGAGGGCAAGCGGCTGCCGCCGGTCTCCGAGCAGGTCTACCTGGTGCTCAACAAGCCGCGCGGCGTGGTGTCGACGATGTCGGACCCCGAGGGCCGCCGGACCCTCTCGGACCTGGTGGCGGACCGCCCCGAGCGGCTCTTCCACGTGGGCCGGCTGGACACCGACACCTCCGGGCTGCTGCTGCTGACCAACGACGGCGACTTCGCCCACCGGATGGCGCACCCCTCCTACGAGGTCGACAAGACCTACGTGGCCGAGGTCGAGGGCGAGGTCACCCGCGCCACGATCAAGAAGCTGCTCGCCGGGGTGACCCTGGAGGACGGCCCGGTCGCGGTGTCGCGCGCGAAGGTGGTGCCCTCCGGGCCGCAGTACGGCAAGGACCGGTCCATCGTCGAGCTGGTGATCCACGAGGGCCGCAACCGGATCGTGCGCCGGCTCCTGGACTCGGTGGGCCATCCGGTCCGCCGCCTGACCCGGACCGCGTTCGGGCCGGTCCGGCTGACCGGCCTCAAGCCCGGCGAGCTGCGCGACCTGACCCGCGAGGAGCTCGGCGAGCTCCTGGACACCGCCCAGCTCTGACTCCCGCGCCGGCTCCGGCGGTGGCAGGGTGGGGGCGTGGCAGCGGTGCCGGCGCCCCTCGCGCCGTACGTCACCTCGGTGGTGGCCTACGACGTGCGCTCGGGTGCGCCCGGGACCCACCGCGGGCTGCCCTCGGGCTCGCTGACCCTGGTGCTGCCGGTGGGCGACCCGCTCGACGTCGGCTGGAGCGGGGCGCCGCAGAGCCGGGCGCGGCACTGGTCGACGCTGGCCGGGCTGAGCAGCCGCGCGGCGCAGATCCACCACGGCGGCACCCAGGTCGGCGTGCAACTGGCGCTGAGCCCGGCGGGCGCGCGAGCGCTGCTCGGGGTCCCGGCCGCCGCGCTGGCGGGGGAGATCGTCGAGCTGCCCGACGTCGTCCCGGCGCTCGCGCACCTGCCGGAGCAGCTCGCGGAGACCCCCGCGGCCCGGCGCGCCGGCGTGGTCCTGCGCGCCCTGGCCCGGGTGGGCCGCAGCGAGCTCCGGCCCCGCGCCGACGTGGGCCTGGCCCTGGCCCAGCTCACCCGCGGCGTCCCGGTCGGGGCGGTCGCCGAGGAGGTCGGCCTCAGCCGACGCCACCTCACGACGCTGGTGCGTGCGGAGTGCGGGCTGGCGCCCAAGGAGCTGCAGCGGGTCAGCCGGCTCGAGGCCTCGCGAGACGCGCTGCGCGCCGGCCGGCGGCTGGCCGACGTCGCCGCGGCGTGCGGGTACGCCGACCAGGCGCACCTGACGCGGGACTGGACGGCCCTGGCCGGCTGCACCCCGACCACCTGGCTGCGCGAGGAGTTCCCATTCGTCCAAGACCTCGGCGGGGGAGTCGGGGCAGAGTCGGGGCCATGACTCAGACGAGCACGGCAGCGAACGTGAGAATGTGGCACACCATGTCCGTCCGGGACGCCGATGCGATGATCGCGTGGCTCTCCGCGGTGGGGTTCGTGGAGCACGCGACGTACCGCGACCAGGCCGACCCGTCGGTCGTCGTGCACGCCGAGTGGCTGTGGCCGGGTGGTGGCGGACTGATGTTCGGGTCCCAGCGGCCGGACGCGGCTGTCGACAACGTCGGCGGCTCGGCGGCGTACCTGGTCGCGGACGACCCGGACGCCGTCTTCGAGGCGGCGCTCGCCGCCGGCGGCACGGTGCAGCGGGCGATGGAGGACCAGGACTACGGCGGACGCGGCGGCAGCGTCGCCGACCCCGAGGGCAACCACTGGTCGTTCGGCAGCTACCAGCCCTCCTGAGCCACGCCGCGGCCCGGCGCCCGGGCCCGGTAGCCTTGGCCGGTCCAGCAGGTGCGAGGCAGGGAGTGACGTGGCGCAACCAGCGAGCGGGGCCGTGCAGCTCACCGGTCCCGTCGAGGTCGTCGGCGCCGGGCTGTTGGGTGCCTCCATCGGCCTGGCCTGCCGGCGGGCCGGCATCGACGTGGTCCTCAGCGACATCTCCTCCGAGCACCTGCGCACCGCCTCCGGGCTCGGCGCCGGGCGCGCCCGGACCGAGGCCGACCGCCCCCAGCTGGTCGTCGTCGCCGTGCCGCCCGACCACCTCGGCGAGGTCATCGCGGCGGCCCTGGACGCCAGCGCCGACACCGGCGCGGTGGTCACCGACGTCGGCTCGGTGAAGGCCGGCCCCCTCGCCGCCCTCGCCGACCACCCCGAGGCGGCCCGGTACGTCGGCAGCCACCCGATGGCCGGCAGCGAGCAGTCCGGCCCGCTGACCGCGACCGCGGCGCTCTTCGACGGCCGCCCCTGGGCGATCACCCCGCACCCGGACTCGGCGGTGGACGCCGTCGAGCTGGTCGAGGAGCTGGTCCGGCTGTGTGGCGGGGTGCCGGTGTGGCTGACCCCTGGCGAGCACGACCGCGCCGTCGCGCGCACCTCCCACGTGCCGCACCTGCTGGCGTCCCTGGTCGCGGCCCGGCTGGCCGACGCCCCGGAGAACCACCTCGCGCTGTCCGGGCAGGGGGTCCGGGACGTCACCCGGGTCGCCGCCGGCGACCCGGGGCTCTACGGCCAGATCGTCTCGGCGAACGCCGAGGCGGTGCTGGACCTGCTCGGCGAGGTCCGCGACGAGCTGGAGCGGGTCATCGACGCCGTCGGCCGGCGCGACCGCGGCAGCCTGGAGACCCTGCTGGCCCGCGGCGCGGCCGGGACCCGGGCGATCCCCGGCAAGCACGGCGGGCCGCCGCGGCCGATGCGCTCGGTGTGGGTCTCGGTCCCCGACCACGCCGGCGAGCTGGCCCGGCTGCTGGCCGACGCGGTCGCCAGCGAGGTCAACATCGAGGACATCCGCATCGACCACGACCCGGCCCGGCCGGTCGGGCTCGTGGAGCTCGTCGTCGAGGAGTCGCGCGCCGAGCACCTGCTCGGGTCCCTGGAATCTCGCGGCTGGGCCACGCAACGGTAGGCTGCCGCCCCGTGAGCAACGCGATCGTGGTGGCGGTGGACGGACCGTCGGGCTCGGGCAAGTCGAGCACGTCGCGCGGGGTGGCCGTGCGGCTGGGTCTGCGCTACCTGGACACCGGCGCGATGTTCCGTGCGATGACCTGGGCGATGCTGGAGGCCGGCGTCCCGGTGGAGGACGCCGAGGCGGTCGCCGGCCGGGCCGTGGAGCCGACGATCGTGTCCGGCACCGACCCGCTGGCCCCGACGATCACCGTCGACGGCGTCGACGTGGCCGAGGCGATCCGGGGCGAGGCCGTGACCCGGGCCGTGTCGCCGGTCAGCGCCGTCCCCGACGTACGCGCGCGGCTGCTGGAACTGCAGCGCGAGGTCATCCGGCAGGCAGTCCTCGACGGGCCCGGCATCGTCGTCGAGGGCCGCGACATCGGCTCGGTCGTCGCCCCGGACGCCCCGGTGAAGGTGTACCTGACCGCCGACCCGGCTGCCCGGGCCGCGCGCCGCGCCGCCGAGGAGGGTGGCAGCGACCTCGCCGCGACCCAGCAGTCGCTGCTGGCCCGCGACCGGATCGACTCCGGACGGAAGACCGCCCCGCTGGTGCAGGCCGACGGCGCCGTCCACATCGACACCACGGGGTACACGCTCGACGAGGTGATCGACCAGGTCGTGGACCTGGTGAGAGCCGTCGAGTGAGCCCCGGGAATGAGTTCCGGATGAGCAGCGCGACCGACCACCGCGCGCTGCCGCGCAGTGACCGCACCCGGTTCCCGTGGCGGTTCCTCCTGCACGGGCTGCGGCCGGTGTCCAGGGGGTTGGTGGGGCGCCGCTACGAGGTGCACGTGCACGGCGCGGACCTGGTGCCGCCGACCGGGCCGGTGATCTTCGCGGCCAACCACGTCGGGGTGATGGACGGGCCGCTGCTCGCGATGTTCGCGCCCCGGCCCGTGCACGCGCTGACCAAGGTGGAGATGTTCCGCGGCCCCGTGGGGCGCTTCCTGCTGTTCTCCGGGCAGATCCCGCTGGACCGCTTCCGCAGCGACCCGGGCGCGGTGAAGGCCTGCCTGCGGGTGCTGCGCGACGGCGCCACGATGGGCATCTTCCCCGAGGGCCAGCGCGGCACCGGCGAGCTCGAGCGGTTCCACCGCGGGGCGGCGTACTTCGCGCTCGTCTCCGGGGCGCCGGTCGTGCCGGTGGTCTTCTTCGGCACCCGCGACCCGGGCGGCACCAGTGGCTCGCTGCCGCACCGGGGCGCCCGCATCGACATCGTCCTGGGCGCGCCGTACACGGTCCCGGCGGCGCCGTGGCCACGCACCAAGGAACAAGTGGAGCACACCTCGATGTTGCTCAGAGAGCATCTGCTGGTCCATCTCGACCACGCCAAGGCCCTCACCGGCCGCACCCTGCCCGGCCCGTTGCCGGCCGGGGACTCAGACCCGGATCCCGCGACCGGCGTCACCGACCAAGGAGCACCATGACCGACGACCTGCCCGACCACGACCCCACCGCCGGTACCGGCGAGGACGGGAGCGGGTCCGGACCGGTGCCGGTTCTCGCCGTCGTCGGTCGCCCCAACGTCGGGAAGTCGACGCTGGTGAACCGGATCATCGGGCGCCGCGAGGCCGTGGTGGAGGACATCCCCGGCGTCACCCGCGACCGGGTCTCCTACGACGCCCACTGGAACGGGCGTGCGTTCACGGTCGTCGACACCGGCGGCTGGGACCCGGACGCCCGGGGGCTCGCCCACGCGATCGCCGCCCAGGCCGAGATGGCCGTGAGCCTCGCGGACGCGGTGCTCTTCGTCGTGGACGCGACCGTCGGGATCACCGACTCCGACGAGGCGGTGGTCCGGATCCTGCGTCAGTCCGGGAAGCCGGTCGTGCTGGCCGCGAACAAGGTCGACGACCAGCGCACCGAGGCCGAGGCCTACGGCCTGTGGAACCTGGGCCTGGGGGAGCCGTTCCCGGTCTCGGCGCTGCACGGCCGCGGCTCTGGAGACATGCTCGACGCCGTGCTCGCCGCGCTGCCCGAGCCGCCGCCGGAGCAGGACCGCGTCTCCGGCGGGCCGCGCCGGATCGCGATCGTCGGCAAGCCGAACGTCGGCAAGTCCTCGCTGCTCAACCGGCTGGCGGGGGAGGAGCGGGTCGTCGTCGACAACGTCGCCGGCACCACCGTGGACCCTGTGGACGAGCTGATCGAGCTCGGCGGCCGCACCTGGCGGTTCATCGACACCGCGGGCATCCGCAAGCGCGTCAAGACCGCCTCGGGCCACGAGTACTACGCCTCGCTGCGCACCAACACCGCCATCGACCGGGCGGAGGTCGCGGTCCTGGTCCTCGACGGTGGGGAGCAGATCTCCGAGCAGGACATGCGGATCATCCAGACCATCCGCGACGCCGGCCGGGCCCTGGTCATCGCGTTCAACAAGTGGGATCTCGTCGATGAGGAGCGCCGCTACTACCTCGAGCGCGAGATCGAGCGTGACCTGGTGCAGGTGCAGTGGGCCCCGCGGATCAACATCACCGCCCGCACCGGCTGGCACGTCGACCGGCTGGTGCCGGCCCTCGACAAGGCCCTGGCGGGCTGGGAGACCCGGATCGGCACCGGGGCGCTCAACACGTTCCTGGGCCGCCTGGTCGCCGAGCACCCGCACCCGGTCCGGGGCGGCAAGCAGGCCAAGATCCTGTTCGGCACCCAGGTCGGCGTCGCCCCGCCGACGTTCGTGCTGTTCACCAGCGGCAAGCTCGAGGCGTCCTACGAGCGCTTCATCGAGCGCCGGCTGCGCGAGGAGTTCGGCTTCGTCGGCACCCCGATCATCCTCCAGCAGCGGCCGCGGGAGAAGCGCAAGCGCTGAGGTCCGGGGCGGGCTCGGTGCCGCTCCGGGTCCGGGCGAAAAACTGGTGGGGTCTGGCCGGCCCTGACGAACAACTGGTGGGGACGGGGCGATTCGGAGGCCGAGAATCGCCCCGTCCCCACCTGTTCTTTCGGGGGGCGGTCCGCCAGCGAACCAGGTCGCATTGCGGACAGCCGCTGACCGCTGGCGGTCCTAGGGTCGAGGCATGACCGACAGTGAGACCCAGACCCGTGGCACGCCCGACCCGGCCGTCAGCCTGAACGACGAGCGCAGCGTCCTCCTGGAGGCGCTGCGCCAGCATCGGACCCTGTTCCGGGTCACCGTCCAGGGGCTCGATGACGACCAGGCGCGGCTGCGGCCGACCGCCAGCGAGCTGTCCCTCGGCGGGCTCATCAAGCACGTGTGCGCCGTCGAGGCGGAGTGGGCGCGCTTCGTCGTCGAGGGGCCGGCGGACGGCCCGGGCGTCGACTGGGCGAACATCGACTGGAGCAACCCTCCGGCGGAGGTCGTCGCGCACCAGGACGGCTTCATCATGCGCGAGGACGAGACGCTGCCGGGCCTGCTGGCGGCGTACGACGAGGTGGCGGCGGCGACGGACGCCCTGGTCGCGTCCGTCGACCTCGACACCCGGTGGCCGCTGCCCGAGGCGCCGTGGTTCGAGTCCGGCAAGTCCTGGTCGGCCCGGCGGGCCTTCCTCCACATCGTCGCGGAGACCGCCCAGCACGCCGGCCACGCCGACATCCTGCGGGAGACGCTGGACGGGCAGAAGACGATGGGCTGACCGCCTGGCCGTGGCGCCACCCGATTCCGGGTCCCGGCGGAGTCTGCGGTAGTGTTCACGCGGTTCGCCGGGGAAGCTACCGGGAACCATCGGGCTGTAGCGCAGCTTGGTAGCGCACTTGACTGGGGGTCAAGGGGTCGCAGGTTCAAATCCTGTCAGCCCGACCGAAGAAACTGCAGGTCAGAGGCCGTTTTCCGCTCCGGCGGGAGACGGCTTCTGTGCTTGTGGAGGCGTGTGGCCACACTTCGCCACAGGTTTCTTCCCTCGGTCGGGCCGCGGGAACCTCGCCCCGGGTGCTCGCCGAGCACCCTCCTCGGGCCATTCGTCTGGGCACAGACGAGAGGAACCCGAGCATGAGTGAGCAACCCCCTGGCACCCGGCGCCGGCTGCCCGGCCCCGGTGACGTGCCGTCGGCCCCGGCCGTGTCGTCCCCGGCCGGGCGCCGGGCGCGGCCGGACCGGCGGGTGAAGGTGGCGATCACCGTCACCGACGAGGACGGCGGCACCCGGCGCGCGTACTTCCGGGGCCGGACCCGGCGGGAGGCGCGGGCGAAGGCCGAGGAGGCGCGGCGCCGGGTCGCGGCCGGGGCTCCGGTGCGCGACTCCGAGCGGACCCTGGCCGAGTGGCTGGGGGAGTGGCGGCGCATCTTTCTGCGCGCCAGCGACCGGGCCGCGTCCACCAAGGCCCTCTACGCCGGGCTGACGATCCGCCACGTCGAGCCGGTGATCGGACAGGTGCGGCTGAGCCAGCTCAGGCCCACCGACGTGACCCGGCTGTTGCTGGCGATGGAGCAGGCGGGCAAGGCGGCCAGCACCCGCCGCAACGCCTATGCCGCGCTGCGGGCCGCGTTGGACGACGCGGTCGCCAACGGGCTGCTGGCCACCAACCCGGTGCTGCGGGTCAACCGGCCCCGCGGCATCCACCAGGAGGCCGCCAGCCTGACCTCCGAGGAGGTGGCGCGGCTGCTGGCCGGCGCCGCGGACCTGCGCTACGGGCCGGTGCTGCGCTTCATCCTGGGCACCGGGCTGCGCCGCGGCGAGGCCCTCGCGGCCCGCTGGGCCGACGTCGACCTGGACCGCGGCGAGCTCAAGGTCACCGGCTCCCTGGTCCGCCAAGCCGGACGGCTGCAGGTGATCGAGCCCGAGACCGCCCGCTCGCGGCGCACCGTGTCGCTGAGCCCGGCGATGCTGGAGCTGCTGCGCACCCACCGCAGCCGACAGAACCAGGAACGCCTGCGGGCCGCGAACCTCTGGGAGCAGACCGGGTTCGTGTTCACCACCGAGTTCGGCCATTCGGTGGATCCGCGCAACCTGCTGCGCACGGTCCGGCTGGCGTGCGCCCAGGCCGACCTGGCGGAGATCAGCGTGCACACGCTGCGCCACACCTACGCTACCGCCGCGCTGCTGCACGGGGTGCCGGTGCACGTGGTGAGCCGCAACCTGGGGCACTCCTCGATCGTGATCACCGTGGATACCTACGGCCACCTCACCGACGAGGCATCCCGGGCCGCGGCGGTCGCGGTCTCAGAGGCGCTGAACCTTTGAGGACACGTAGGCATCCAGGGAGGCCTGAAGTGCCCCGGTTCCCCGGACGGTCAGGGTTGGGTGGATGTGATCATGCTGCGGTCTCGGCGTGGGGTCCAGTAGGGCCGGTCAGGGCGGCTTGAGCCTCGTAGTCGGCGGGGCTGAGGTAGCCGAGGGTCGAGTGGCGCCGGGTCGGGTTGTAGAAGCCCTCGACGAAGGCGAAGATCGCGTTCGCCAGGCCTTCGCGGGTCGGCCATGTCGAGCGGTCCAGCAGCTCGGTCTGCAAGGTGGCGAAGGAGCTCTCGGCCACGGAGTTGTCGAAGCAGTCGCCGATGGATCCCATCGACCCGAGCAGCCCGGCGTCGCGGAGCCGGTGGCCGAAGGCCCAACTGGTGTAGGTCGACCCGTGATCGCTGTGGTGGATCGCGCCGGGGGCGGGGCGTCGGTTCCAGATCGCCATCTGCAGGGCGTCGACGACGAGCCCGGAGCGGATGTGGTCAGCGATCGACCAGCCCACGACGCGGCGGGAGAAGCAGTCGATGACGACCGCGAAGTAGAGCCACCCTTCGCTGGTGCGGTGCTGGGTGACGTCTGCGACGTAGAGGCGGTCCGGCGCATCAGGGGTGAAGTTGCGCTCCACCAGGTCCTGCGACGGCGTGGCCGCCTCGTCCCTGCGGGTGCACCCGCTCAGCCGGCGCCGGTGCACGCCCTGCACGCCGGTGTGGCGCATCAGCCGCTCCATCCGGCCGTGGCTGACGCACACGCCGTGACCGAGGACGAGCTCGGCATGGACACGGCGGTGGCCGTAGGTGCCGTAGGAGGCGGCGTCGACCTGGCGGATGGCCTCCATCAGGTGCGCCTGCTCCCACGCCCGCGCGCTGGCCGGCCGCCGGCGCCATTCGTAGTAGCCCGACGTCGAGACGTTCAGGACCCGGCAGGTCACCGCGACGGGAACCCCGTCCGCGGCGAGCTCACAGACCACCGGGAAGATCATTTTGGGAGGACGTTCTCCCGAGCGAAGTAGGCGCTGGCGCGCTTGAGGATCTCCACTTCCATCTCGAGCACCCGCTTGTCGCGGCGCAGCTGGACCAGCTCGGCGTGCTCATCGCTGGTCAAGCCCTCTTGCTTGCCCTCGTCAACATCGGCCTGTTTCTCCAACAGCGCAGACCGGACTCGGCGATGCCGAGATCCTTCGCGATCTGCGAGATCGGCTTCTCCCGCATCCGGGCCAGCTCGACTGCTCGGCGACGGAACTCAGGACTCTTCGGTGCCGGCATACGGACTCCTCTCGGGCGACCATCGTCGCCTCACTCAAGGTGTCCGGGCTACCGGGGGCACTCCAAATCACAGCTAGCGGTTTCGATTGATCGGGGCATCGGGCTCTGACGAACCCCGAGGCCAACAGGGGCTCCTGGCTCGCACGCCGCCGGATTGTGTCCTCCGCCACCCGTAGGGATGGGTTGTTGACGAAAGCCCACGGGCTCGCTGGGCGGTGGCTACCGTCACGGCCATGTCGCCTTCACGCGTCCGGTCCGCGCTTCGTTCGGACGGTCGCCGCAGGCGGCTCCTGCCCCTTCTGCTCGGAGCCCTGATCGGGGTCGTCGGTCTGGTCGTCGTCCCGGCGCCGGCCTTCGCGGCACCTGCGAACGACAACTTCGCGGACGCCCAGGTCCTGACCGGTGCCCCCGTGACCGTCACCGGCAGCAACGCCGCCGCGACAAAGGAGTCGGGGGAGCCGGGCCACGCGGACAACGCCGGCGGCAAGTCGATCTGGTTCTCCTGGACGGCGCCGGACGACGGGAGCGTGGACGTCGACCTCGCCGGCAGCGCCTTCGACACGCTGCTGGCGGTCTACACCGGGGAGTCCGTCGGCAACCTCGTCCTCATCGGCTCGGTGGACGACGACTCCGCGACCGGCAGCCGACAGGGTCGGATGTCGTTCCCGGTCGTCGCTGGCACGACGTACCGGATCGCCGTCGACGGGTACGACGGGGTCTCCGGCTCCGTCAAGATCGCGCTCGACTTCGGCATCGCCACCACCGGGGTCATCTCCGGCCAGGTCGTGGACGGACAGCATGTCGGCCTGGGCCTGGTCTGCGTCGTGGCATACGGGGAGGACGGAATGGGGGCCGGGTACGCCGTGACGGACGCCGCGGGCCACTATCGCGTGAACGAGCTCGCGCCCGGGACCTACCGCGCGGGCTTCAACGACTGCGGCTCCGGCATCGTCGAGGAGTTCTACCCCGACGCGGAGATCTACGAGCTGGCGCAGCCTGTCACGGTCGTCGTTGCCCAGGAGACGGTCGTCGACGCCGAGGTCGCCTTCGCCGACGAGCCCTCGACCGTCCAGCCTGTGGTCTCGGGCCGGGTCACCGACACCGCCGGCAACCCCCTCGCGGGCGTCTGCGTGAACGTGACCCTGGACCAGACCAACACCAGCTGGCAGGTGCGCACCGACGGTGACGGCCGCTACCGGGTCGACGTCGATCCCGGCCTGTTCGTCACGCAGTTCACCTCGTGTGGGGACCAGCCCTACGTCATGGACCAGTGGTACGACGGAGCGACGTTCGAGACCGCGGACGTCTTCATGGCGTCAATGGGCCGCGAGACCACCGGTATCGACGCCCGGATGGTCTTCGGTGGCAAGGTGCGCGGCACGGTCACCGATGACGACGGCGTCGGCTTGGAGCTGGTCTGCGTCGACCTGCTGGACGCCACCGGCGAGCGCGTGCTGGACCCGGTCGTCACCTACAGCGGCGGCAACTACGCGTTCGAGAACGTGTTGTCAGGGACGTACTTCGTGGGGTTCCGCAACTGCCGCGACATCGGCCCGTTCGCGGACGAGTACTACCAGGACGCGGACACCTTCGCCGAGGCGACGCCGGTCGTGGTCCCCTCCGGTGCCAGCGTCGTCGCGGACGGTGTGCTCGAGCGCATCGCGCCCCCCGACACGGTGATCCTCACCGGCCCGGCGGAAGGCGCCACGATCGCCAGCACGTCGACGACGTTCACCTTTGCCGGCGACCCGGCCGAGGCCGCGCTCTCGTTCGTGTGTCAGATCGACTCCCGGGCCTGGTCGGTGTGCACCAACCCGAGGACATTCACCGGCCTGAGCCAGGGCCAGCACACCTTCCGCGTGTACGCCGTCGGGCGCGGCGGCGTCGAGGACGTGACCGAGGCGGAACGGACCTTCCGCGTCGACACGTCGGCGCCGAACACGTTCCTCGACTCCGGTCCTGCGGCCGACTCCACGATCACGACCCGGACGGCGACCTTCGTGTTCCGGGGCACGGCGGGCGACACCGCGAAGCTGCAGTGCCAGCTCGACACCGCGGAGTGGGCGGACTGCGCGAGCCCGCTGAGCCTGACCGGCCTGGCCGAGGGGGCGCACACGATGCGCGTCCGGGCACAGGACGCGGTCGGCAACCAGGACCAGTCACCGGTGAGCCGTGCGTTCACGGTCGACACCATGGCCCCGGACACGACCATCGGCTCGGGCCCGACCGGTGCCGTCGCCGTTGACGCGGCCACGTTCGAGTTCCACGGCACTGCCGCTGACACGGCCAAGATCCAATGCCAGGTCGACGGTGCCGCCTGGGCGGACTGCACGAGCCCGCTGGAGCTGACCGGTCTCGACGAGGGCGACCACACGGTCTCATTCCGGGCACAGGACGCGGTCGGCAACCAGGACCAGACTCCGGCGACCGCTGAGTTCACGGTCGACACGATCGCTCCCGAGACCGTGGTGGACTCCGGCCCGACCGGGGTGATCGCGGCGGACGAGGCGACGTACGAGTTCCACGGGACCGAGGGCGACACCGCCACGCTGCAATGCCGCCTCGATGACGCTGCGTGGGCCGACTGCAGCAGTCCGCTGGAGCTGACCGACCTCGACGAGGGCGACCACACGGTGGAGTTCCGCGCCGAGGACGTGGTCGGCAACCAGGACCAGTCGCCGGCGACCGCTGAGATCACGGTCGACACGGTCGCGCCCGAGACCGTCGTGGACTCCGGCCCGACCGGGGTGATCGCCACGCACGAGGCGACGTACGAGTTCCACGGGACCGAGGGCGACACCGCGACGCTGCAGTGCCGCGTCGACGACGCTGCGTGGGCCGACTGCGAGAGCCCGGCCACGTTCGAGGAGCTGGCCGAGGGTGACCACACGGTCGCGTTCCGCGCCGTGGACGCGGCGGGCAACCAGGACCAGACCCCGGCCAGCCGTTCCTTCACGGTCGACACCGTGGCCCCGGACACGACCATCGGCTCGGGCCCGACCGGTGCCGTCGCCGTTGACGCGGCCACGTTCGAGTTCCACGGCACTGCCGCTGACACGGCCAAGATGCAATGCCAGGTCGACGGTGCCGCCTGGGCGGACTGCACGAGCCCGCTGGAGCTGACCGGTCTCGACGAGGGCGACCACACGGTCTCATTCCGGGCACAGGACGCGGTCGGCAACCAGGACCAGACTCCGGCCAGCCGTTCCTTCACGGTCGACACCGTGGCCCCGGACACGACCATCGGCTCCGGACCGACCGGGGCGATCGCGGCGGACACGGCGACGTACGAGTTCCACGGGACCGAGGGCGACACCGCCACGCTGCAATGCCGCCTCGATGACGCTGCGTGGGCCGACTGCGAGAGCCCGGCCACGTTCGAGGAGCTGGCCGAGGGCGACCACACCGTCGCGTTCCGCGCCGTGGACGCGGCGGGCAACCAGGACCAGACCCCGGCCAGCCGTTCCTTCACGGTCGACACCGACGCGCCGGACACCGTGGTGGACGCCGGCCCGACCGGGGTGATCGCGGCGGACGAGGCGACGTACGAGTTCCACGGGACCGAGGGCGACACCGCCACGCTGCAATGCCGCGTCGACGACGAGTCCTGGGCCGTCTGCAGCAGTCCGCTGGAGCTGACCGACCTCGACGAGGGCGATCACACGGTGGAGTTCCGCGCCGAGGACGTGGTCGGCAACCAGGACCAGTCGCCGGCGACCGCTGAGATCACGGTCGACACGGTCGCGCCCGAGACCGTCGTGGACTCCGGCCCGACCGGGGTGATCGCCACGGACGCGGCGACGTACGGCTTCCACGGGACCGTCGACGACACGGACAAGATCCAGTGCCGGGTCGACGACGCAGCGTGGACGGAATGCATCAGCCCGGCCACGTTCGCCGACCTGGGCGAGGGGCCGCACACGGTCGCGTTCCGGGCCCAGGACGCGGCCGGCAACCAGGACCAGACGCCGGTGACCCGGTCGGTCACGGTCGACACGGTCGCGCCCGACACCACGATCGACTCTGGCCCGGCCGCGGGCGCGACGATCGCGACCCGGTCCACTGCGTTCGCGTTCCACGGGACGGCCGGTGACACGGCGCGGCTCCAGTGCCGCACCGACGGCAGTGCCTGGGCCGACTGCACCAGCCCGATGACCCTCGCCGACCTGGCCGACGGCTCGCACGCAGTGGAGTTCCGCGCGATCGACGCCGCGGGCAACATCGACGCCAGCCCGGCGGCCCGGACGTTCCTGGTCCAGGTGCCGGTGGTCGTCGTATCCGCGCAGCCCCTGGCCAGCACGGGGCTCGTCCTCGACACCCCGCGGAAGGTCCGGGCCGGCAAGAAGGCGAAGCTCCGCGTCCAGCTGAGAGGGGTCGGCGCCGGCACAGTCGTGATCCGCGACGGGCGGAAGGTTGTCCGGACGATCGCGGTGAAGGGGCGCGCAACGGTGAAGCTGCGTCTCAAGCCTGGCAAGCACCGGCTGTCCGCGTCGTACGCCGGCAGCGCGACCGCCAAGCCTGCGACTTCAGCGGTCCGGACCGTCGTCGTCAAACGGGCTAAGAAGGGCTGAAATGGCGGGGAAGGGGCGCGGCTCCCGAGGACTCACATCGTGTGACGCCATGACCTTGTCATGTCGACACGGGGCGCGCTGCCGCAGTCGCTGCGGCAAACCGGATCGCTTCGCTCTGATCTGAGTCGGGGGGATAAAGGTGCGGTCCGACACGGACCTGCGTTGAGAACGACGAGACTCATGGTTCCGGCCTCGGGTCGAAGCGTGAGCGCCGAGGTGGTGGAGGAGGTGGCGGTGGCGGAGTTGGCTCGCGCCCCCGGATCCTGGCGAGTGCGATCTCTGGAATCTGCCCGTACCACTTAAGAGCGTCTACCGATCTGCCTTCGCGAGCCGATGCGATCGCGGGCAGCCAGAGGTAGCGCGGACAGGACCGGGAAGGTCGAGTTCGTCCCACAGATCGACGAGGAACGCGCCGTCGAGCCAGCGGATCATCTGCGGGGGACGCCCTCGGGGATCAGCACCTCGTAGGCATGCCGACGGTCGGTCCGGTCGGCCAGGTCCCACTCGCCCGGGGCTGTGTACTGCAGCAGGTCAGGCATCCCCAGGGTGTCGAAGCAGCCCGGTGTCGGCACCCGCCACAACAGGTTTGGCACCCAGAAGGCGGGGATCCCCGGCGGGTGATACTCCTCGAAGTCGATTGTCGACTGCAGCGTGAACTCCCAGCCCATCAAGCCCAGCAGACGTGCCGCGCCCTTCAGCGACGGTGACTTCAGCCCACGCTCGTATGCAATGACCGTCGCCTGGGACGTGCCACCCCGCCGAGCCACCTCAGCCTGATTCAGGCCGGCGGCCCGCGTTGCGACTTCGAGAAGGTGCGCGGGGTCTAAGGCCGACCGCGTTGCCCATCCGCGCGTGCTTGGTCGGGTAGGGCGAGAGCACACCAGCGCGACCTTCTTCTCCGCGTTCGGCACGTGCCGCAGCCGGGCGTGGTTGACCGCGATCTCGGCGACCCGGCGGCAGCGCTCGGGGTCGGCGACGTAGCGGGGCAGGCCGTCGGCGCCGATCTCCTTGAACGAGAACGGCGCGGTGATCCGGCCGTCGAACTCGGGGATCGCGATCTGGCTGGCCGAGTCCAGCGGGGTGACGCCGTCGTCGTTGGCCGCGCACTCCGCGCGGCTGCTGGTCAGGCACAGGCCCTGGAGCACCGGGAGGTCCAGGGCGGCGATGCGCTCGACGTCCCAGGCCTCGTCGTCGCCGCCGGCGCTGGCCGACGCGGGCACGCTGCCGCCCGCGGCGAGCACGGTGAGGACGAGGGCGTCGAGGGTGCCGAGGGCCTCGAAGAGGTCGTCGGGGGCGCTGCGCAGCGAGCCGGCGAAGATCGGGACGCCGGTCGCCCGGCCGGTCGCGTCGACGGCATCGGCCAGCGCGTGGGCGAAGGCGGTGTGCCGCTGGCCTGGTGGGCCCGGTAGTAGAGGACCCCGATCCGCGGCAGGCTCTGGTGAAGGGGGTTGGCGCCGGTCGGTACGGCGCGCTCGGCGAGGCCCCACGCGGGGATCTCCTCCGGCGGCGCGAAGCCGGCACCGGTGAGCAGCACGGTGTCGGAGAGGAACGCGTGCAGCTGGGCCAGGTTGCCCGGACCTCCCTCGGCCAGGTAGCGGTGGGCCTGCGCCGCGGTCCCGATCGGGACGCTGGAGAGCTCCATCAGCTCGGCGCTGGGCTGCTGCTCCCCGCCGAGCACGCCCAGCGGCGTGCCGGCAGGGCGGAGCTGGGCGAGCCCGTCCCAGAGGTCGTGCGGAGAGCCGAGATGGCGCACCACCACGAGGTCGGCCTCCTCGGTGACGGCGTCGAGTTCGCCGCCGGTGCCGCGGGTGGGGTTGGCGAGCGCGTAGCTCGCGTCACTCGCCCGCGCCGAGAGCAGGTCGCTGTCGGACGTGGAGAGCAGGCAGATGTGGGCAGACGCGGCCATGGCCGGGTTCCTCCCTCGGGGTTCTCGCCCCGTGTTGCGGTCGGATCGCCCTCGGCTCAGTGTCTGGCTGGCGGCCTCGAAAGGCCGGGTCACAGTGGCGGAACCGCCCCGGAGTCGCACCGGGTTCCTGCAGCGAGGGCGTGGGCCGCACCTACGGGAGGAGCCAGGGATTGGGGCAGCCGGCTGCCGGGCTGGTGGTCAACGCGGGTGGCGAAGAGGACGTTGCACATTAGGTGCTTGTCGAGCGGCGGCTTGTCGAGTAAGTCAGCGAGGCCTCGGTAGCAACCCGGCGGTACGGCGCGGCCGTGCGGGATCACACTGCTGAGCACCGCTGCCGGGTGCTTGCAAACCTCGTCGCGGGGTGCGGACGGACTAGCCCGGCTCTGGCTGGCTGGCTGGCTGGCCGGCGGTGGCCACACTTGTGGCCACACTTCGTGCGAGAAACCCGACCGTTGCCGCCTGTTGTGCTCGTTAGCGCCTTGTTGCAAAGACCGGGTCTGACCTGGGGAAACGTCCGCCACGGGGTACTCTTGGCAACACAGTGATAGGCGCCCCAGACGGCCTGGGGGTCAAGGGGTCGCAGGTTCAAATCCTGTCAGCCCGACCGAAGAAACTGCAGGTCAGAGGCCGTTTTTCGCTCCTGCGGGAGACGGCTTCTGTGCTTGTGGAGCCGTGTGGCCACACTTCGCCACAGGTTTCCTCCTCGGTCGGGCCGCGGGAACCTCGCCCTTGGTGCTCGCCCCGGGTGCTCGCCCCCTTGGCGGCTCCCGGCGCCGGGTGCCGGACCCCGGCGACGTGCCGTCTGCTCGGCCGTGTCGTCTCCGGCCGGACGCCGGGCGCGGCCGGATCGGCGGGTGATGGTGGCGATCACCATCACCGACGAGGACGGCAGCACCCGGCGCGCCTTCTTCCGGGGCCGGACCCGACGCGAGGCGCGGGCGAAGGCCGAGGAGGCGCGGCGCCGGGTCGCGGCCGGGGCTCCGGTGCGCGACTCCGAGCGGACCCTGGCCGAGTGGCTGGGGGAGTGGCGGCGCATCTTTCTGCGCGCCAGCGACCGGGCCGCGTCCACCAGGAGCCTCTCCGGGCTGACGATCCGCCACGCGTCGCTCGATGACTTGACCGGCCTGAAACAGACTCATGGCCGGGGACTCGAGGACGCACTCGTGAGGATCCGGAACCCGGCCCACGCTCATCGGCATGACCACGCGCATCGCGGCGGATCCAGGCAGTTCAGCGGAGGCAGAGCGCAAAGCCGCCGGGAGCCAGCGATGCAGGCCGGCGGTCTGCTGCGTGCTCGGGCCGGGGGCGAGGCGGTCGTCGTCATTGACCGACGATGATGCCCAGCGCGCCGAACCCGGAGATGAGAACCAGGGCGATGGCCAGCGGGCCGAGCGCGCGCGGCGCCTCCATCTCCTCGTTCCCACGGATGGCGCGGTTGTTCTGCCGCCAGCGCAACCAGCCGGTGAGACTGACCCACGCCCCGACGGCCACCAGGAGTGCGCCGAGCCAGATCCGGACGAGTTGGGGGACGTCGCTGGGCAGCCCCAGAACGCCGAGCCCGGTCACGTCGAGGGCCAGCGCGGTGCGGGTGTAGGCCAGGAAGGTCCGCTCGTTGGCGAGGAGGAATCGGTAGTCGACGGTCATGGGAGCTCCGGGGCCGAGGAGGACGGGTACGACGGGGTGGGGCGACGCGGGGACGCCCGGACCGAGGCGCCTCGAGGTGCCAGAATCCCGCAGAGCTGACGGGGGACAACTGCACCGGTTCGTCCCGGTTCGATCCGGGCGGCGGTGGGCACACTGTCGGCGTCATCTCTGAGAGAGGAGCCAGGATGGCCACGGACGGCGACGGCCGGTTGGTGTTTCTCGGTGCGCCGACTGCTGCCGCGGCCTATGGGCCCGGGCAGGACCTCACCCCGGCCCGGCTGCGCACGGCAGGTCTGATGGACGCGCTCGGTGCCGTCCACTCCGGCCTCGAGGACCTGGGAGACGTCCCTCGACGCGAACATAGGCGGGATGCCGGGAACGAACGTGCGCGAAACCTCCAGGACGTAGTCGCCGCCTCCCGAGATGTGGCAGCACGGCTGCGCCAGCCGCTCGCAGCGGGAAGCAGAGCTCTGGTGCTGGGTGGTGACTGCACCGTGGAGATCGGCGTCGTAGCGGCGGCGGTTGCCGCGGTCGACCGGGTGGGCCTGGTCTACGTCGACTACGACGCTGACCTGAACGTGCCGGACACCGCCGACGGCCGGCTGGACTGGATGGGTGTGGCGCACCTGCTCGACCTCGACGGAACCGAGTCGTCCCTGGCCGGCATGGGCCCCCGCCGGCCTCTCCTCGAGCCCGCGGACATCCGTCTCCTGGGTGCGACGAACGTGACCGACTTCGAGCGCGGGCAGATCCGGCGTGACTCGCTCCACGTCGAGGGGGTCGAGCTGCTCAAAGCCGACGTGGCCACGGTCACCGAACGCACCCGCGCGTGGGCCAGCGAGTACGACGTAGTCCTCATCCACGTGGATGCCGATGTCCTGGACTTCGACGACTTCGCCGTGGCAGAGAACACCCGTCGCGTCGACGGCCTGACGCTGGCGGAGCTGAGGCGCCTCGTGGAGCAACTGGCGGCCATCCCCCAGGCCCGAACGCTGACGTTGGCCGAGGTCAATCTGGATCACGCCGCGGACCGCGCCCGCGCGGACCGCGAGCTGATCCTGCTCATGGCCCAGGTCGCGGCGGCCTGGAACGGCTGAACCTCCACCTCGGTGGAGGTTCAGCCGCCGTTGCGGACACGGTGGACACGGTGGGCGCGTCGGGGGCGCCGGGGTCGGCGGGGTTGTCGCCACCGGAATCAGGGCTTGCCTGCCGCTGTCCTCGGGTCAGACAACCCCCCGGGTGCTCCTTGCGAGCGGCCCTCCGCGCGAAGCCGCTCGTAGAAGGGCTGGTGATACCCGACGTAGGCATCGGCGATCGCCTGGAGCGAGGCAGGCAGCGGTACCGCCGCCGTGGCAGTGAACCCGGTGCTCGACGCGACCTCGTCGTGCCATCCCTGCGAGGCATGCTGCCACTCGTCCAGCGGGCCGGCGGACCACCGGAGAGCCTCGGGGTCGAAGGCGATGCCGACGTGGTCGCAGTAGCACCTGACGGTCTCGACGGGCCTGGCGACCAACTGGTCGCCGTCGAGGATGTTCGGGCGGGTGCC
Source organism: Nocardioides pantholopis (assembly GCF_003710085.1). Taxonomy (NCBI): domain Bacteria; kingdom Bacillati; phylum Actinomycetota; class Actinomycetes; order Propionibacteriales; family Nocardioidaceae; genus Nocardioides; species Nocardioides pantholopis. Next base: position 1,848,186 of record NZ_CP033324.1, read on the forward strand.
GGTGAGCCCCGTGATGGTCTCGTGGAGCTCTACGAGGTGCTCGAAACCGACGGCCGCGAGACCTGCCCGTGGATCGACGCGGAGGTGGGATGCGACCACGTCACGCGGGTTGCGGATCATCAGGGTGTGGGTGGCTGCCCGCAAGAACACCTCGTCCGTCAGGACGGCCGGGTATCGGAAGTCCATGGTGTCCTTGAAGAACAGCGGACGGTCCTGGGCGAGCTCGAGAAGGGCCGTCTTCACCTCGCCCGGAGAGTGGCATCGGGTCTCGCCGACGGAGACCTCGCCGAAGTCGGTGACCCGGGAGAACGGCTCGTGGACGACCGTGTAGTCGCGGCGTTCGGTCATCATGCGCAGGAACGCCGTGGATCGGGCGCGAGGGACGCTCCACAGCGCCAGGAGACGGGGGACGGACGAGGAAGTCATCAGACACCTCCGGTGTTCATCGGGGCAATCGGGTCTCGAGGATGGTGAGGGCGTCGTGGAGCACCCGGGTGCTGGAGAGCAGCTCCCGGACTTGCAACTGCTCCTCGTCGCTGTGGTCGAGGGCAGCGTCACCGGGGCCGTAGGTGGCCATCGGCACCTGCCACACCTCGGCGAGCGTGTTCATGTCGGAGGTCCCGGTCTTCACCTGGTGCCGGCTCCGACCGTCGGCACGTGCGATGGCCGCGCTCAGGGCGGAGACGACGGGGTCGTTGCGCCGCACGCGGACCGCGTCGACGGCATTGATGACCGACACCTCGCCGCCAGCGCTCTGGTCCTCGACCCACGAGACCAGGTCGGCCACTCCCAGCCCGGGAGGGGTTCGGAATGACAGCGAGCACCGGGCCGCGTGGCAGTCGCCGTGGAGGGAGGTGACCGCGAGGCTGACCTTCTTGAAGCTGCTGTTGCCGGCAGTCCCGTAGAGGTCCAGGACTCGAGCGCAGAACGTGAGCATGTCCTCGCTGGCCTGCGGCCCCGGGTGTGCCGGGTGGCGCGCGGGTGTCCTGACGGCGTACTCGAGATCGAGCTTGCCCTTGTAACCCAACGTGATCGCGTCCCAGCCGGACGGCTCGCCGATGACGACTGCGTCCGGCGGCGGCAGGTGCTCGCGAATCCACATCGCCCCCCGGGAACAAGGCGTCTCCTCCTCCACAGCACCGACGACGCCTACGCGCAGACCGTCAGGTCGACGCTGTGCGGCGTAGCGGGCCGCCGCTGCGAGCATGGCCACGAGCGGCCCTTTCGCATCCACGCTGCCGCGACCGTGGAGCACGCCGTCGGCGAGCGACGCGGAGGGGCCGCCGGGCACCGTGTCGATGTGACCGAGCAGCAGGACGGTCGGGCTGCCTGTGGGGTCCGCGGCCGTCCACGCCTGAGCGTTGCCCGCGTCGTCGATAAAGGCCTCCAGCCCCCACTCGCGCGCGATCTCGACGAACAGGCACGCCGCGAGCGCCTCCTGGCGAGACGGCGAGGGAGTCCGCACCAGTGCGAGAGCGGCGTCGGTGACCGCGGCGTCGACGGGGGTGCGACCGGTCCCGCGCGGTTGCCCGTCCGAGGGCTCGGGTCGGGGCCGGCCGGGTCCGCCTGCGGTCCGCCGGCCCGCTCGCTCGCTGCTCGTCATGATGCCGACCTCGTCCCCGGGGCGCCTCGGGACGACCCGGCGACGCCCGGCAGGCCGTTCCGGATCCCGGGACCGGCGTACCCCTCCCGGCACTCGATGACGGTGCCCGCGCCTTGGAGAGCGGCTTGGACCGGTCGGGGCCGACGGCCGTCGCTGATGTGGACCCGCGGGACTCCTCCGGCGATCGCCTCGCCGGCGGCGATGAGCTTCATGCGCATCCCGCCGCGGGCCAGGACCCCGTCGATCGCGCCACGTCCGTCGAGTGCCTCGGCGTCGAGCCGGCTCAGGCAACTGGACGGATCGGACGGGTCGGACAGCAGCCCTGGTGCGGAGGTGAGGAGGATGAGGCGGTCGGCGTCAGTGGCGCTCGCGACGTTGGCCGCCAGGCGGTCTGCGTCGACGTTGACGACCTCGCCCTCGACCGTGAGGGCGGGCGGCGAGAGCACCGGGACCAGCCCCAGGTCGTGGATGCCGGCCAGGACGTCGGCCTCCACCTGCTCGATGCGGCCGGCGAGGTTGTCACGGACGACGACGCGTCGACCGTCCACGACGGCGCGGACGGTGCCCTTGCGGCGCGCGCGGACCAGGCCGGCGTCCAGCGCGCTCATCGACAGCGCCCGCACGTGGGCCTTGTGCAGGCTCACGACGAGCTGCGGCTTGACCTCTCCGAGGAGGGCCAGTCGGACGGACCGCAGGGTCTCTGCGTCCGTGTAGCGGGTCTCGGTGCCGTCGGGAGCGTGCAGACGACGACCCGGGATCCCGAGGCGAGCCCCGATGGCGTCGATGGCAGCGGATCCTCCGTGCACGAGCGTGACGGTGTCCCCTGCAGCGACGTGGGCAGCCACATCTAGGGCTACCTGGTCGAAGTCGACGTCTCCGTGGCCTCCGCACTTGATCACGAGCTTCATTCCGCGTCCTGCCTCTCGGTCCTTGGGGGTCGGGGGGTCACACCGGGTGAAGACCGGCGCCGTGGAGTCCTGTGGTCTCGGGCAGTCCGAGTCGCACGTTCATGCACTGCACGGCGTTTCCCGCGGCACCCTTGACGAGGTTGTCGAGCGCCGCGACGACCGCCACCGTGGTCCCGTCGGTCTCGAAGCCGACGTCGCAGTAGTTGGACCCCAGCAAGACCTTCGGGTCCGGGTAGCGGAAGGCTCCACTGCGCTGGGCCACGAGGCGGATGAACGGCTCGTTCTCGTACGTCCCGCGGTAGATCCGCCACAGGTCCGCGACGTCGATCCCGATGTCTGCGCGAGCGACGACCTGGACCCCGCGCACCGCCGCGGTGCTGGTGACTGTCATGCGTGGATCCAGCCCCGTGCTCTGCTGGATCTCGGCCTGATGCCGGTGTCGGAGAGGAGCGAAGACCCGCATCGCTCCGGCACGCAGCGCGTGACCGTCCGCCGGTGTGCTGCCCGCGCCACTGCCACTGCTGCCGGTGCGGGCGTCCACGTTGATCGGGATGGTGTCGTCTGCCAACCCTGCGATGGCGAGCGGGCGCAGCGCGAGGATGGCTGCGGTCGCCATGCACCCCGCGACCGCGATCCGGTCGGCGCCGCGCAGTGCCGAGCGGTTGAGTTCCGGCAGTCCGTAGGTGAACGCCCCGCGGTGCTCGGTGTGGCGTCGCCACCCGTAGTGTCGCTCCATGAGCGCGCCGTCGGCCAACCGGAAGTCCCCGGCCAGGTCGATGAGGACGCCGCAGCGCGAGGCGTAGGTCTCCACCATCTCCTGGGAGTTGCCGTGCGGAAGCGCCGAGAACAGGACGTCGACCTCGGGGAGCTCGGCGGGGTCGATGAAGCGTTCGTCCACGATAGAGCGCAGGTGTGGGTGCGCGCTGCTCACCGCCTTGCCCGCTCGGCTCCCGGAGGCCACGGCTCGGACCGTCGCCGCGGGGTGGAGGTGCAGCAGACGGAGAAGCTCGCCTCCGACGAAGCCGGAGCCCCCCAGGATCCCGACGCTGTGCATCAGGCCGCACCGGTCATGCTGCCGCTCGCGGCAGTCCGGCACATCTCGACGATCGCGGCGGCGATGTCGATCCCGGTGGCGCGCTGCAACCCGGCGAACTCGACGCCTGCGTTCACCTCGAGAACCAGCAGCTCGCCGCCGGGCCGCTCGAGCAGGTCGACGCCAGCGATGTCGGCGCCGGTCGCCCGAGCGGCGGCGACCGCGAGGTCGGCGACGTCGCGACGCTCTACGAGCGGGAAGTCCGCGACCTCGCCACCGCGAGCGACGTTGTGCCGCCACTCTCCTGGGCTGCTGCTGACGCGTCGCTCCGCGGCCACCGCTTGTCCGCCGACGACCAGCACGCGTAGGTCTCCGGCGGGAGCTGGCACGTACTCCTGCAGCAGGGGCAGTTTGGCCTGTGGCGACGGCAGCGCCTCGCAGTGCTCGAGGACGGCCCGCGCGGCGAACGCATCGGTCAGGAGACTGACCCTACGGCCCCACGAGGACGCCTGGGGCTTGAGGACGACGGGGTAGCCGACGTCTCCGATCAGATCCATGGCCTCCTGTGTGTCCGTCACGGCCCAGGTGGCCGGGGTGGGCAGGACGTGGGCCTCCAGGGTCAGCGCGGTCGCCCACTTGTTGGCGCACACCTCGATCGCTTCCGCTGAGTTGATAACGGTTCGGCTCGGGTGAGCGAGTCCGTGGGCGACCACGGCCGCTCGGTGCTGAGCGATGTCGCGCATCAGGTAGACGCCCGGGGAATGACCCGTGCCGGAGGCAGACAGGCGCATCCGCCGCGGGTCGACGTGTTGCCACTCAAGGCCACTGGCCTCCAGGGCCGCGATGATCGACTTCTCCTCCGCCCGCAGCCGCGATGCGACGAGGGTGATGGGAGAGGGGGTACGGGGGACGTCCACGGCTCACTCGCCCCAGTCCTCTTCAGGCTCCGGGGCGAGGACCAACACCGGGGGGTCGGTGGAGAGGACCTCGAGCTCACTGAGGCAGTGCTTGCAGTCGATCACCTCCCCGACCATGGTGTTCGCGGGCAGGGCCAGCTCGTCTGAGCAGGTGATGCAGGCGGTCGTGGTGGCCATGGTGTTTCTCCTTCTCGGTGGGGTGCTGGTGTAGGTGGCTCAACTGGTGACCCGGTCGGTGCTGAGCGATCGCTCTGCGGATCCGGGGCCGGGGGGTTATGGCGCGTCGGCAAGACCTGCCCGGATACGTGCGGTGATGGACGACGCATCGAGGCCCGCGGCGTGCACCTGGAATGCGTGGTCGCCGGGCGTCGCGCAGAAGGTGTCCGGGACGGCCAGGCGCAGCATCCGGCGTGGTGAGTGGGCGGTGAGGATGTCAGCGATGGCGTCACCGAGGCCGCCGCTGCGCCAGTGTTCCTCGAGGGTGACCACCAGTCCCTGGGTGTTTCCGCTCGGCTCGGGCAGCAGGTCCACGACGGCGTCGGTGAACAACGGTTTGAGGGTGTGCACGTTCACGACGGTCACGCCGGTGCCGTCTCGTCCCAGTGCTTCGCTGGCGAGGTGTGCGGCAGCGAGCTGCTCGGGCCCGCAGGCGAAGACGGTGACCGAGCGGTCGACCCCCTCGGCCGGGGAAGCCACCACCTGCGGGACACCGAGGACGGACCGACTATCCCCAGGCAGGACGGGCGACGCTCTGCGGCCCAGCCGCAGGTAGGAAGGTCCGTCGGCCGCGAGCAGCTGCCGCAGCAGCTGGGCTGCCTGCAACGCGTCGCCCGGCGCGACGACCGCGACGTTGGGTAGCGCCCGCATGAGACCGAGGTCCTCGAGGCAATGGTGGGTCGCTCCCAGGAACCCGGCCGAGAGACCGGCGTGCGTCCCGATCAGGACGATCGGGAGGTTGGCGTAGGCGACGTTGAGCTTGATGGCGTCGGCGGCCCGGTTGACTGCGAAGGCGGCGAACATGAAGACCACCGGACGCATGCCTTCCCGGGCCAGGCCGGCAGCCACCGAGACCGCCGTGTGCTCTGCGATCCCGATGTTGAGGTACCGCTCGGGGCACTGCGCGAAGTCCGAGGCGGCGAACAGGCCGGTGTCGGTGTCGATGCACACCACCCGGTGGTCGAGTTGCATCTGCTCGATTACCACCGCCTTAGCCGCGGCGCGGGTCGCCGCCGTCGGGGATGCAGGAGCGTCCATTGGGCGGGTCGGGGCACGCCCGTCGCTGGCCTTCCGCGGAGAGGGCGCCCCGGCGAGGTGGGGGTCGGCCGAGGCGCGCGTCATGATCCGCCGGCCCCTGGTCCCGTGCTCGTGAGTGCTTGCAGGCTCCTGGCCAGCCGGGACTCGTCGAGGGTCACGAAGTGCGACCCCACCTTGCGCTCGAGGAATGCGATCCCGCGGGCCTTCACGGTCTCCGCCACCACCAGCAGGGGTGCGGAGGGCAACGAGCCCCCCGCGCCGGTGGGTGCGGCCAGGGTTGCGCCCAGGGCGCGGAGGTCGTGTCCGTCGACGTTCGCGATGGTCCATCCCAGAGCGCCGAGGCCTGCAGCGGGGTCGACGGAGCCCAGCACCGCGGCGGTGGAGGTCGACTGCTGCAGACCGTTCTTGTCCACGACGGCGGTGAGGTTGCCCAGGCGGCGTGCCGCGGCGACCAGTGCGGCCTCCCACACCGCGCCTTCCTGCAGCTCACCGTCCCCGAGCACGACGACCACTCGACCGGGTCGTCCTTGCAACCGCCGGGCCAACGCGTAGCCGACGCCGATTCCGAGCCCGTGTCCCAGGGAGCCGGTGGCGACCTCGATCCCAGGGACGTGAGGCGAGGGATGGCCCCCCAGGGGCGCGCCGGGCTGGCCGTACCGGTCGGTGTGCTCCGCAGGAAGGATGCCCCGCTCGACCAGGGTGGCGTAGAGGGCGGCCCCTGCGTGACCTTTGCTCAGGATCACGATGTCGCGGTCGGGGTGATCGACGTTCGCTGCGGTGATGTTCAGCGACGAGAAGTAGAGCGTGGTCAGCACCTCGACCAGCGACAGGGATCCGCCGAGGTGCCCGCCCTCGGGTCCAGCACACATCCGGGTCACCCGCTCACGGACACGCGCAGCGATGCGGTCGAGCTCGCCGACGGAGTCACTCGCGTCATACCCCGGGCCCGGGTGGGTCTCAACTCCGGCGGCGGCCGGGCGGCCGGTGCCCAGCGGCCTCGCCGGGTCGCACGCCTCGGCTCTGGGCGTCATCGTCGCCTCGATGCGGTCAGGGCGGGCACGAGGTTCACGTGCTGCCACGTCTTGTGGAACGCCTCGGCGTACTGACGAAGAAGCGGCGCAGCGGACGGGTCGAGGTGCCGGCGCTGGAGGACGAAGGAGTCTGCGAGCACGGCCCTGGTCACCGGGATCTCCTCGTTCGCGGTCGTCGGCGGGAGGTCGGAAAAGGCAGGCTGGTCCGACAGCGGAATCAGCTGGTATCGGGTGACGGGTACGCCCTCGGCGCGTAGGAGCCGTTGAAGTGCCTCACGGACGGGTCCGGCCTCGGAACGGTCCAGGCCGGCAACGCCGGGATCGATGCGGAATCGCAGGATGTGCCACACGTGACGCGCCCGAGGATCGGCCGCGCGGGGGACATGCAACCCGGCGAGCGGCTCGAGTGCGGTGAGGAACTCGCGGACGTTGCGGTCCTGGCATTCGGAGGTCGCCTCGAGGCGCCGCAGCTGGCTGGAGGTGAAGGCCGCCTGCACCGAGCTCAGCTTGGCGTTGTGGCCCACGATGTGGGAGAGGTATTTGCGTGGACGGCCGCGTTCAATGACCTCACCGAACTGGCGGAGCTGGCGGAGCCGACTAGCCACGGCGTCGTCGTCGGTGACGAGGAGGCCGCCCTCGCCGCAGGTGGGAAGGTTCTTGGTGGCCTGCAGGCTGAAGCAGCCGATGCTGCCGAACGTGCCTACGTGGCGCTCTTCGATGGTGGCGCCGTGGGCCTGTGCGGCGTCCTCGATCACGGCCAGGCCGTGGGCCTGGCAGATCTCCATCACCTGGTCCATCGGGGCCGGCAGTCCGTGGAGGTGCACGGGCATGACGGCGACGGTGCGGGCAGTGATCGCGGCTCGCAACGAGTCCGGGTCGATGTTGTAGGTCACCGGGTCGATGTCGGCGAAGACTGGCCGGGCGCCCCGGTTGACCACCGCCATCGCGGTGGCGACGAAGCTGAGCGCGGGAACAACCACCTCGTCGCCCGGCCCGACCCCTATTGCCTCCAGAGCCAGTTCCAGCGCGATCGTCCCGTTGGCGACGCCGATGCAGTGACGTGCGCGGACGTATTCGGCCCACTCGGTCTCCAACCGGTCGACGGCGGTCTCCTCGTTCCTGTCCGAGACCAGCGCGCCGTCGGAGAGCACGCCCAGGACTGCGTCGCGGTCGGCTGGTGTGATGACCGGCCAGGTGGTCGAGTCGGGCAGGGTCACGGCTCGCGACCCGCCGGAAAGGGCCGGCTGCGCGATCGACCGCGCTGCCGACGCCAGCCCCATCAGGCCGCTCCCTCGGCGCTGATCCAACATTCGTAGAGGTAGGCAGTGGTCTCGTAGGCCTGCCGCAGCTGCTGGGCCCGACGCCGCAGCTGGGAGTTCTGCTGCTGCGGTGTCTCGACCAGATGGGCGCCGAGCACCCGTAGGTTCGTCCAGGCCGAGGCGATGGCGTGGGACGAGCGACCGATCACCGCGAGCCTGGGGTCGGCCCACTCGGCGCTCGCCCAGGTCAGCAACCGACCGTGCATGAAGCCCTGCGCCTGGAGCGGCCATGCCATGGCGTACAGGTCCGAGAGCGCCTCTGCCTTGCCGTCGGCGGCCGCTGCCACGAGCTCATCGAGGTAGACGGCGAGACCCGGGATCCCGGTCAGCGCTCCGGCGGAGTCCGTGCTGGCGTCGGTGACGGCCAGGTCAGGGGCTCGCTGACCCTGTCCGCTGAGCCCGGCGAGATTGGTCTCGATGGTGAGCCGCAGTTCGTCGTGGGTCATCGGGTGGAAGTCGTCATCAATGGTGATTCGGAGGCACCGGTACTCGATGCCGCTCGAGCTGAAGAAGGCGTCTTGCTCGTCCGCCGGGTTGGCCGACCCCCACGCGGAGAGGAAGGGGGCGAGCTCGACATGTCCACGCCACACCGGTGGCTGAGCGTCGGAGATCGACAGGGTCTGCCGGCCTTCGTCGAGTCCGTCGATGACCACGAGATGGGCCGCGTGGACGTCGTGGAAGGCGGGTCGGTAGGGAAGGTGGAAGTTGTCGACCGCAGCCACCAGCAGCTCATCCTGGACGAGTGCCTCGTAGAGCTGCCCGATGACGTCGTGGGAGTCCGGGCGCCACCAGCGAGAGTGGATCCCGTGGAACGGGGCGAGGTCTCCGAGCACACCGTTAGGGGACGTGGCCGGGTAGTAGAACTCCTCGCTGGTCACCTCGCCCGGGAGATGGACGAATCCGAGGTTGCGCCCCAGGACCTGGAGGGGGTCGGCGCCTCGCGCCATCAGGACCGTCGCGACGGTCGTGTGCAGGCAGTTGAGCGGGTCGTGATACCACTGCTCGAGCTTGCGGGCCTGGAAAGTGCGCAACTCGTTGGGTCTAGGCATCGAAGCTCTCCAAACGACTCGGGATGAGAGTCATGGCGTAGAGGTGGATGGCGACGTTGTCGGGGAGGGTTACACCCGATAGCGGCACCATTCGGGTGACGGGGACCCGTTGGAACCACACGTCCCCCCGCAGGTTCGGTTGCACGTGGAAGGGATAGTGCATCTGCGTGGTGCCGAAGGCGCGACGGTCGCCGAAAGCGGGTTCGGCGTGCCAGAAGTCCGAGACACGGAAACTCTCGAAATCGACAGACCCGTCAGCGAAGTGCAGCGAGAATTGGTCCTCGGACCTTCGTTCCGACGTGGCCAAGAGATAGATCCAGTCATACGAACCCGACGCGCAGGCGAGGTGCTGACCGGAGCAGACGACGTTGTCGGGGTTGATTCCGTCGAACCGGGGGAGCGAGAAGCCCACGCCGTGGATCTCGAGCAGGCCCGCCGTCGGCATCTCCACTTGGGGCAGCGAGTTGCGCCAGATATTCAACCGACCCTCCCGGAGTGAGTCGGTCGTCGTGCAGCTGAGGTTGTTTCGGTGTCCTGACAAGTCGACAAGCGTCCCGGCCGAGCCGCCGGCCGTGGTCACCCTCGTCGTCGTTTCGGTCATCGCGGACTCCAGTTCCGGTGGTCGAGAGCAACGGCTGGCCAGCGGTCGCTGACTCACTCTTGACTCGGCTCGCCGCGTGAGTCAATAGTCAGTCATCATTTCTTGACTATCGGGAGGACAGCTCATGTCACGGAGATCTCGACTCGCTGGCGGCATTGCACTCTTCGCCTTGTCCCTGTCCGTGCTCGTGGTCAACCCGGCGGGGCCGGAGGGGTCGACGAGGCCAGGTGACTCGGCAGCTCCTGGGCCCGCCGGATCGAAGCCCGCGAAGAGCGGTCCCCCGACCTGCTGCTAGCAGGAGCGCCGAGGCATCGCGGGTCAGGAGCCTGCGCCGGGCGGTCTGGGCTCAGTGACGGCTCGAGTCGGCTTCCTGCTCCTCGTTGCTGGCATCGTGCCTGCGGAGCAGGGCGCGCACGGAGCGAGGCACGATGCCGAGGGCCGCGGCCGCCGCTTCCATCGCCTCGGTCGCGAGAGTGGTCTCCCCTGCGTGCGCGGCGAGCTCGGCGAGATCGCGCCAGACCCGGGCGGCTTCACGCCGTGCGGCCATGTCCTGCAGCTGGAACGCAGCGGCTCGCATCGCGGCTGCGCCGTGTCCGACGTCTCCGGAGAGGATTAGCCCCTGCCCCAGGATCGCGTGAGCCCGGGCGCCCTCGATGGTCGGCGCGTGACGGAGGAGGTCGATCGCGGACGTCGCGGTCCGGCGCGCGGCCTCGAAGTCGCCGATGAGGAGGTCGCAGCGGGCCAGCTCGGTCAAGCAGGCTGCCAGGTCGACGGCGGAGCCCTCCACCTGGAGATCGATTTGCGCATGGAGGAGCAGTCGCCGGGTCGCTTCGACATCGTCGCCACCCGTCTCGAGCTGCAGCCAGGCGTACGCAACCTTGAGACGAGCCAGGTTGCGGGTGTTGTCGCTCTCACCGAGTATCGCGAGAGCACGCTCGGCCAGCATCAGCGCCTCGTTGAGTCGGTTCTCGGCCGCGGCCACGAGGCTGCTGTTCCACAGGGCCCCGCCGCGGGCACGATGGGATCCGAGGCGCTCGGTCTGCTGGAGCACCCGACTCAGGACGTGAGCGGCGCGGGCCAGGTCTCCACGCTCGTAGTAGGCGCCGCCCAGGGTGGTCGCCAGCACTGCGGCGGAGTCCGTCAGCTCCTGGTCGCCGAGCCGGCGGTTGACGGCCTCGCCGACGTCGATGGCACGGTCGAGGTCTCCGATCTCCTTGTAGCAACGGCACAGCTGGGTCTGGGCCGCGGTCCAACGCTCGGCGTCCTCGGTGAGTCGGGGGCCCACCTGCTCCAGGAGGTCGACCGCCTCGAAGAGCTGTCCGTTGAGCTCATGCGCGGTCGCCAGGAGTAGCTGCGCTTCGCTGCGCTCGACCGGACCGAGCTCCTCGTTGTCCAGGAGTCGGCGCAAGGGGGCGAGTGCGTCGGTGGCATCGCCGTTGTAGAGGGCGATGCGGGCCCAACGCAGTTCCAGCTGGGTCTCCACAGAGGCCGGGGTGGCCAGCTCAGAGTTGCCGGTCAGTTCGGCCGGAGTCGTCTGGAGCCTGTCGGCGAGGATCCGCAGCACGTCGTCGGTGGGGTTGCGCTGACCTGACTCGAGCAGGGAGACGTAGCTGGGGGAGAGGTCGTCACCGGCCAGCACGCGCTGGGATAGGCCGCGCTCCTTGCGGAGCCTGCGGATGCGTGCGCCGAGCTGGAGCTGGGCGTTCGGCGCTTCCGCCGGGTCGCCGAGGGGCCGGGGATCCGGCGCGGGACCGGAGCCGCTGATGAACGAGTCGCTACCCACCATGAACCTCCAGAACGCACTGCATGGGTGACCGGGCCTGCCCCGTCGCAATCACCTCGGGTGAGTTCGGCGCGGACACAGCCCCGCCCCAGCGTACTCGCCCATAGTCGCGTCTGAGTGACTCACTCTTGACTACGGGAGTCGTTGCAGTCATGGTCAGTGAACATTCTGCGGTGTCCGGGAGGATCGATGATCGACTTCAATGTCCTGCCGGCGTTCTTCGCGGCGGCTGTCGCGATCTGCCTGGCGCCCGGTCCAGATCAGGCCTTCATCGTTGCCGCAGCCGGTACCGGGGGGCGCCGAGCTGGAATCTTCGCCTCCGCCGGGATGGCCGTCGGTATCGCAGTCCATACGACCTTGGCTGCCCTGGGTCTCGCAGCCGTCCTGGGTGCGAGCCCGACAGCCCTCCAGGTGGTCCGCGTCGTGGGAGCCGGATACCTGGCGTACCTGGCGTGGGCGACCTTCCGATCGCTGAGGTCGGGCACTGGGTCGGACGGGAACGGTCCGCCATCGGTCGAGCAATTCTCAGCATTCCGGCGCGGCCTGCTGGTCAATCTGACGAATCCGAAGATCATCTTGTTCTTCGCGTCGTTCCTGCCGCAGTTCGTCGGGTCTGCTGATGCGTACGCGCCGCAGTTCCTGATGCTCGGCGCGGTTTTCCTGATCGTGGGATTCGTGATCGACGCCGGGATCGGGATAGCCGCGGGACAACTCCGAGAGTCCTCGTCCTCGAACGGGCGCGCCCGTGCCGGGCTGACGCTGCTCGCGGGCACGACCTACTCGGTGCTCGCCGCGTTGCTCGTCGCCCAGTCGATCTGAGGCGCCGCGCGGCCAGTGCCTCTGCGCACGGGGAGAAACCGGATCCACCAGCAGGGCGATCTGCGCGACCCACGGATCGCGTTGTCTGAGGCCCTGACCACACGCCACGCCACCGCCCAGCCAATGACTACGGCGAGGTGCAACCAGCCCTCACTGGTGCGGTGCTGGGTGACGTCCGCGACGTAGAGTCGGTCCGGCGCGTCGGGGTTGAACCTGCGCTCGACTAGGTCATTGGACGGTGTCGCTGCCCGATCGCGGCGGGTGCAGTCGCTGAGCCGACGCCGGTGCACGCCCATGCAGGTCGGTGTGGCGCATCACTCGTTCGACCCGGCCGTGGCTGACGCGCACGCCGTGGCGGGGGAGCCCGAGGACGCGCTTCTCTTGCCGGCGACGCCTCGCGCTGAGCGTGTCCGCGCGATCACGCTCTCTCATGGCCTCCGGGACGAGGGAACCTCAGGATCCGACGCCGACTGCAGGAGGCGATGAAGCTCCATGAGATCCGCTCGACTCAGGGTGCGCAGCGGTGAGCCGCTCAGCATGACGTCGACGACTGCGCTCCGGGCAGCGCGTCCCGCATCGGTGAGCTTGACGACTCGTTGACGCCGATCTGAGGCGGGCACGGCTCGGAGGATGAGTCCACGAGCTTCCAGCTGGTCGCAGAGGAAGGTCAGGTTCGGTGGTGAGCATCGAGTACGTTCCGCAAGGACGCCCATGGACGGCGGTGGCTCGTCCGGGTCGACGGCCCACAACGTGTAAGCGGTGTTGAGCGTCAGGCCGTGCTCGTCCAGCGTCGGGGACACCGCCTCGGTGGTCCGCGAGGTCAGGTCGTAGAGGGACAGGAGGGCGGCCGCCAACACGTCTTCCTCGGGCGTCATCCGCCGATCGTACGGCGATCTGCTTCCAGTCTGGAAATGATTGGCTACCATTCCTTCCAGACTTGAAAGGTTGCCTGAGCGTCAAGGCGCCGCCGAACCGGAGGCAGACACATGGAAACGCGACGTCTTGATGGCGCGACGATCGTCGTGACCGGTGCCACTTCCGGCATCGGGTTCTTCGTCGCGGAGGGACTCGCCCACCTGGGCGCGAACGTCGTGATAGCCGGCCGGTCCGCGACCCGCGGAAGTACGGCGCTATCGCAGCTGCCACGCGGTGGAGCCCATCGGTTCCTCAGGATCGACCTCTCCGACATCGACTCGGTCCGCCAGGTCGGGCGCCACCTCGGCACGCTCGACCGCCTGGACGGCCTGATCATGAACGCCGGCGTGATCGCTGCCCCCCGCACCTACCAGGAAGGCCCGTTCGGCGTCGAGTCCACCGTCGCCGTCAACGTCCTGGCGCACCTGGAGCTCTTACGGCTCACGCTCCCGGCCCTCGCCGCCTCGCCACATGCCCGCGTCGTGAGCGTCGGCAGCATGCTCACCCGTCGCCTCCCGTTCGACCCCGACAACTGGCTTGCTCAACAGTCCTACCGTCCTCGCGTCGCGTACGCGATGTCTCGCCATGCTGCCGAGATCCTCGGCTTCGAGCTCGACCGACGGTTGCGGGCCTCGCGCTCCACCGTCGAATCCATCGTCACTCACCCAGGTGGGGCAATCGACGCGCTCACGCCCGACCGCGCCGGCATCCACCGGCGCCCCTTGATCGTTCGGGCGGCCGCCCGGGGACTGGGACCGGCCTTCCGTTTCTGGGTCCAAGGCAAGGAGGCCGCCGCGGAGCCAGCCGTGACCGCCCTGTCAGCGAGATCGCTGCCCGCCATGGCCTATATCGGGCCTCGCCATGTGGCCGCAGGGCGACCCGTCCTCACCGACCCGGTCGACTCCAGTCGTGACCCGGCACTAGGGGCCTGGCTCTGGGAGCGGGCCGAAGCACTGCTGCACGCGCCCCTCCTCGAGCCTGGGTGGGTCGTGCCGCACGTGCACGCTGCACCCGACCTCCCCGGCCACGGTGCAATCGGGACCCCCACCACCCGGTGGGCCCTGACCGAGTGCTGCGCTGGCTCGATGAGCTGATCGAGGCGACCTGCCCGACGTCGCCGTTTCCGCTGCGGCGGGAGGCGGCTTCTGTGCCTGCGAAGTCGTGTGGCCACGCTTCTGGCCGCACTTCGTGCGAGGAATGGCACGGCGGGGGCGCCGTACGCCTGCGGTGGGGATTCCCGGGTGGTCCCCCCGGGGCTAGCCTGCAAAGGACAACCACCGAGGCCTGATCGGGCCGAGGCGCACCGGACGAGCGAGGCCGGCGGCGACTGTCACGCGAGGCCGTCGCAGCTTTGCCGATAGCGCAGGGGTGACGACATGTGCACGAGCATCAGGTTCTCCGACGCAAGCAACAACCTCTTTCTCGCCCGCAACCTCGACTGGACGATCGGGTACGGCGAGCGGGTGGTGCTGACACCCACCGCGTACGACACGAACTCACCGTTCGGCGCAGTGCCGCGCATCCAGTACGCCGTCATCGGCATGGGGATCGTGGAGGAGGACACGCCGCTGTACTTCGACTGCGGCAACGACGCGGGCCTGGCCGTGGCGGGCCTCAACTTCCCGGGCTACGCAAGCTACGCGCAGGAGCCGGTCGAAGGCGCGACGAACGTCGCCGCCTTCGAGTTCCCGCTCTGGGTGGCCTCCCAGTTCGCCAGCGTCGACGAGGTCCAGGCCGCCCTCGGTGACGTCGTCATCGTCGACAAGCCCATCAACGAGAAGTACCCGAGCTCCTTGCTGCACTGGATCATCGGCGACTCGACGCGCGCCATCGTGGTGGAGTCCACGAGCGAGGGCCTCCAGGTCTTCGACGACGACGTCGACGTCCTTGCCAACCAGCCGGGCTTCGGGTGGCACCGTGAGAACCTGCGCAACTACCTCAACGTGACGCCCGACTTTCCCGAGGAGACCGTGCTCGGGCGGGCGCACCTGGGCCCGTTCGGCTCGGGGGCGCACATGCGAGGGATCCCCGGTGACTACTACTCGCCGTCCCGGTTCGTGCGCGCGGCGTACGTCAACGCGCACTACCCGGGCAAGGCGAGCGAGGAGGAGAACGTCAGCAGGGCCTTCCACACGCTCCAGCAGGTCGCGATGGTGGACGGCAGCGCAGCCATGGGCTCCGGCGAGTTCGAGAGGACCATCTACACCGGGCTCTACTCGGCGCGGACCAGGACGTACTACTGGAACACCTACGACGACCCCGCGATCCAGCGGGTCGCGATGGCCGACCACGCGACAGACGGGAGCAAGCTCGTCGTCGTCTGACGGAAGCCTTCCGACTGGACGTGTCAGCAGAGCAAAGCCTGGTCGGCGCCATGCGCCACCTGAAGGCCTGCGCCGCCCGCATCGCCCTGCCCGAGGTGCGGATCCGGGGCGACGCGACGGGGAGCAGGTCACCTGTCGAGGGGGTCCGCGATCACGGCCGGTGGCGGAAGCTGATGCGCATCAGCCGGCTCTCGGCCCAGTCCTCGAGCCGGGTCGGACGGATGGTGCCGGGGTCGTGGGGCTGATTGAGATCCGCGACGATCTCCGCCAGCACGGCCTGCCGTTCGGCTGGGTCGGTGACCGGCGTGGCCCGTGCCGGCAGATCTGCACGGATCCCGTTCTTGAGGTGGAAGGTGAAGTCGGGATTGGCGAGCAGGTTCGCATGCCAGTCGGTAGCGGCGCCGCCGGCGCCGCTGCACAGGTAGGTGTTGCCCGCAGCGCGGTAGAAGAAGATCTCGAGGCGGCGTGACCGGCCGGTGCGGCGCCCCAGCGTCGTGATGTCGATGATCCGTTCCCTGGTGCCTGCGGCGGGGGTGATCTCGATGGCTCGCCGGATGTCATCGGGCAGGTGCGACAAGGACGCGTCCCGTGCCGAGTCGTTCGATCCGGTCGGGTCTGGGGTGCTCATGCGGTCTCGGCCTGAAGGGCGGGCCCGAGGAGGAGGCCACCGTCGATGATGTACTCCGACCCCGTGATGAACGAGGCGTCGGGTGACGTGAGGAACAGGAGAAGTCGGGTGACGTCGGTCGGCTCCCCGAGCCCGGGGGATGGCGAACGGCTCGGGGGAGTAGAAGTCGGCGATGGCCGCGGTGGCTCCGGCTGCTGGTTCGTGGATGAAGGGGGTCGCGATCACTCCGGGGTGGATGGTGTTCACGCGGATGTGGTCACGGCCGAGCTCGAGCGCTGCCGTTCGGGTGAGGCCACGCACGGCCCACTTGCTGGCGACGTACGGCGCGTAGTGCGCCGTGCCGCCCAGGCCCATGGTCGAGGCGATGTTGACGATGGCTCCCTCTCCTGCGCGGCGCAGAGCGGGGGCGGCGACCTTGATGCCGAGGAAGGTCCCGGTGAGGTTGATGTCGAGGATGCGCGACCACGTGGCCTGGTCGGTGTTCTCGATCGGCGCCGGCGGGTTCTGGACGCCCGCGTTGTTGACGAGCGCGTTCAGGGCGCCGAAGGCGCTCTCGGCGGCCAGCACAGCGGCGGACCACGAGCTCTCGTCGGTGACGTCGAGGCGGGTGAAGCGGGCACGGGACCCGAGCTCGTCGGCGAGAGCGGCGCCGCGCTCGGTGTCGATGTCGCCGATCACCACGTTCGCTCCCTCCGCGTGAAAGGCGCGCACATGGCTCGATCCCTGGCCACCGGTCCCACCGGTCACGAGCACTGTCTGGTTCTCGAAGCGGTTCATCAGATGTTCCTTCGGTACGTGGGTGGCGAGTCGAGTGACTCACCACGCCCTGACAGTAGGTCGGCGTCAATGGCGAGTCGAGCCACTTACCTCGTATGCTCACCCCCATGAGCAGGGACGTACCGACGTACCACCAGCGCGTCGCCCAGGAGAAGCGCGCGCTGATCGTGACGGCCGCGACCGCACTGTTCCTCGAGCTGGGCTACGACCGGACGTCGCTGGCGCGGATCGCAGAGCGCTCGGGTGTCTCGCGGGCCACCTTGTTCAAGCAGTTTCCGAGCAAGGCTGCCCTGTTCGACGCCATCGTCACCGAGTCCTGGTCAACCGCTGACGAGGAGGACCCTCCGCCGGCAGGCAACGTCGTCGACGGGCTCAGCGCGCTCGGTCGCCGGTACGCCGACCTGTTGAGCCGGCCCCAGATGACCGACCTGTTCCGGATCGTCATCGCCGAGCTGCCGCGGTTCCCGGAGCTGGCCCATGCGCAGTTCTCGCAGGGGAAGTTGCCCTACTTCGAGTCCGTACGCAGCTACCTGCTCGCCGAGCACGACGCCGGAACGGTGCGGGTCGACGATGTCGACCTCGCAGCCACCCAGTTCCTGGGCATGATCTCCAACTACGTGTTCTGGCCGACACTCCTCGTGCCGGGCTGGGAGGTGAGCGCCGAGCGCGTCGCCCAGGTGGTCGACGAGGCCGTCCGCACCATCGCTGCCCGGTACGCCACGACGGGACCAGGGTCGTCGGCCAAGGACTGAGTTCCACCGACCGCGAACGAGTCCCACCGTCGCGCCGATGCTCGCGACCGCAGCCACCAGGACCATTCCGCCATCGGTTCCCGACGCGACCTCGCCCGCTGCCGCAGGCCCCGGAACCGCACGATGCGTGCTCTACTGGGTGAACGGCCTGCGGGCGCGGCCCTCCGGGCGGCGACCAAAGAGCAAGTGAGCGTCAACGCACCGAGGGGCGTGGTGTCACGAACTACTGGGTGAGCGTCATCTTCCGGGCCATCCCGCTGGCGATGATGGGGGTGTGCGTCGGGTTCGGCGTCTACGTGTGGAACGCCGGCGATGCGCCAGGCAACTTCGTCGCCGGGCGGGTCGTCACGTTCCTCGGCGCGATCTGCCTGTGCCTGTTCTGCACCGCTGCCACGATCATCCGCCAGCTGATCGGCCGCTTCAACGCCGTCGACCGGGTCCTCTACCCCGCGCTCGGGTACCTAGCGGCGGTCGGCACCGCGGCGTACGGGGTCTACCTCTTCGCCGGCGCCTCCGGCAGCGGCCAGAACCCCGAGTACGTCGCCGGCCACGTGGTCTTCGGGCTCGGCCTGATCTGCGGCTGCGTGTCCACCGTCGCCACCGCATCCACGAAGTTCTCGCTCATCCCCGCCAACTCCGCGAAGCCGGCCGGCGACCGGACGCCGCCACCCGGGGCGTTCTCCAGGGGTGCGGTCGTCGCGCTGGCGGTGCTTCCGGTGCTGCTCGCGGCGGTCGCCTGGACCTTCGGGATCGGCAACCTGCTGCTCACCACCTCGCCGAGCAGGTTCACCGTCGGCCACGTGGTCAGCGGCCTCGCGATGATCTGCACGAGCCTGATCGGGCTGGTGTGGAGCATCCTGCGCCAGGTCCAGAACTCCTACGGTCCGCGGGACCGCGTCCGGTGGCCCTGGCTCGTGATCGTGATGGGCACTGCGAGCATGTCCTGGGGGGTGGTGCTGCTGATCCTGGACAGCGAGCCGTACTACCGGACCCCAGGGTTCGTGATGATCGGCCTCGGGCTGGTCTGCTTCAGCATCCTCAGCAAGGTCGGGCTCCTCGCGCTGGTGTGGCGGCGTACCTTCGGCCTCGCCAACCGGGTCCCGCTGATCCCGATCGTGACCGCCCTCAGCTGCTTGTTCCTGGCGGCGTTCGTCTTCCAGGCGGCGTTCAGCGACACCAACGTCTTCATCGCCGCGCACGTCCTCGTGGGGCTGGGCGCGATCTGCTTCACGCTGTACTCGATCGTCTCCATCCTGGAGAGCGGTACGTCCTCCTCGGAGTAGGCAACCGTCCAACGCCATTCGGGTGCGGATGGGACCGGACCGGCTGACACATATTCGTCGCTGGCCTCGTCGTAGGGGTAGAGACACCGACACCCAGGGGACGTGGTCCTCGACGGCGCAGGAGGACATGTGCAGCGCACCGATCGGGCCGACTTCGAGCAGTTCGCGCGGGCTCGCTCCCACGAGCTGTTACGAGCTGGGTGGCTGCTCACCGGGGACCGACACAGCGGTGAGGATCTGGCCCAGGAGACGCTGGCCCGGGTCTTCTCGCGGTGGTCGCGGGTCAAGGCGGCCGACAACCCCACTGCTTACGCTCGCACGATCCTGACCCGGATCTATCTGGACTCGGTACGGCGCCGCAGCTCGACCGAGGTTTCGGTCGCCGACCCGCCGCACGGCCAGGTGGCCACGCCCGACAGTGACCTGCGGCAGGTGCTGGTGGCCGCGCTGCGCGAGCTGACGCCGCTGGATCGTGCGGTGGTGGTGCACCGGTACCTGCTCGACGCCGATGTGGCCACTGTGGCTCGCGAGCTCTCGCTCACCGAGAACGCGGTCCGTGCCAGGGCCTCACGCTCTCTCGCCCGGATCCGAGCGCACCTCGGAGCCGATTTCATTGATCTACACGAGAACAGCCGGTGAAAGGCGATGACATGACTCACGACAAGCCCCTGCACGACGATCAGATGACCCGCCTGATGGAGCACGCCATGCGCTCGGTGACCGCGAGCGAGGAGCTCGTCGCCGGTGGCCTCAGCCGAGGCCGGCGTGCCACCCGTCGCCGGCGCACGGCTCAGGCGGTCGGGATCGGCGCGACCGCGGCGCTGGCGACGGTGGCGGCCGTGGCGACAGTCGCGGCGCCGTCATTCCTCGGTGGCCAGGACGATCAGCGATCCTCGGTGGCGAGCAACCCGGCCGATGTCGACCCCAGCACCGCTGCGGAGCGGACCCAAGGGCCGGCGTCACAGCCGCCAGACGCGCTCCCGCCCCACCTGCAGCGGGCACAGGAGCTGCTGCTCGGCGCGCTCCCGGACGACATCCGGGACCCCGGGTACATCGCCACCGTCGACTACAACCCCGACGGACGCGGGCTCGGCGAGATCCTGGCGATGATCAGCTCCGGCGATTCCGGGACTGTCAGTGGAAAAGACGCCAAGTGTGACCGAGTCGCCGCCTCGCCGGGCCCCGACGACTGTGTCGACACCGGCGCCGGCTGGGTGTTCACGGGCCCGTCGCTGCCCGACGTCTCGGGCAAGCATCCAGAGCTGGCGGGTGTGGGGGCGATCTACATCCTTCGCGACGGCAAGATCGTCAATCTCATCGCCTACAACGCCATGAAGGCCGCCCTCGGGGGCGAGCCGACCCGTGCCGACCCGGTGCTCGACGCCGACGAGCTGGTCGAGCTGGTCACCAAGACCGAGTGGTTCGACTGAGTGTCGATGGTCAGGGGCACTCCGGTGACCCACTGCGCACGGTCCGACGCGAGGTAGGCGACGGCCTCGGCGATGTCGGACCCGTGACCGGGGCGGAGACAGTCCGACCTCAAGCGGTGGCGCTCGTCGGGGCCGCGCCGAGGAGGTCCCAGAGGTTGCCCCACGGGTCCCGGAAGACACAGACCCGCCCGTAAGCCTCGTTTCGGGCTGGACGCACCAGCTCACAGGACGCGGCCAACAGGCGATCGAGGGTGCCCTCGAAGTCGTCGACGCGAAGGAACAGCCCGACCCGCCCGGCGAACTGGCGGCCGATCGCCGCAGTCTGCTCATCACCGTCCGCGCGAGCGAGCACCAGTCCGGAGCCCCCGTCTGCGGGCCGCACGACGACCCACCGCTTCGGACGTCCGTCTGTGGTCACGGATGGGGTGTCCTCCGACAAGACGAAGCCCAGGGTGCTCGTGAAGAAGCTGATCGCTGCGTCGTAGTCGTCGACGAGCAGCGAAACCAGTTCCATCGGCATGCGTCCACGCTACGGCCGCCCACGGCGAGGAACCCGCCCCGTCCGACGAGCGGCGACACCTTCAGGTCGGCGCGTCCCACGGGTGCGCAGACCGGCGGTGTGCGAGGGGTCACCGAGCAGGCGTTCGTACGCCCGGGGGATCGTCGGCGCGGACAGGACTCTCACGGATGCCGATGCGCTCGTGGACCCGGCGCAGCCACGCGGGCGACCACCAGTTCCACGCGCCGAGCAGACCCATCAGCGACGGCACGAGCAGGGATCGGACGATGAAGGCGTCCACCAGCACGCCCACCGCGGTGGCGACACCGATCTGCTGGATGAACGAGATCGAGCTGGTGCTGAAGGCACCGATGGCGACCGCCAGCAGCAGCGCGGCGCTGGTCACGACGGCTCCCGTTCGTGCGAGGCCCGTCGCGACCGCCTCGTTCTCGGACTCGCTGCTCTCACGCTCCTCCTTGATCCGACCGAGCAGGAAGACCCCGTAGTCGGTCGAGAGGGCGAACACGAGCGCGGCGGCCACCAGGAAGTCGGTCGGCTCGACGCCGCCGTTGGGTGTGTAGCCGAGCAGGCCGGTCAGCCTGCCGTCCTGGTAGACGAAGGTGAGGGCGCCGAGGGCGACCCCGACGGTCAGCGTGTTCATCACCACGGCCTTGATGGGCAGGACCACCGAGCCTGTCATCAGCCACAGCACGATCAGGGTGAGCGCCACCATGAGGCCGATCGCGAGGGGGAGGTTGGCGCGAATGGCTGCCTGCTGGTCCACGAAGGCCGCGGCCGGCCCGGCGACCAAGGCGTCCACCCCGTCGACCCGGAGCTCGCGCAGGTCGCCCACCGCTTGCTGCGCGACGGGCCCCGCAGGTCGACCGCCGGCGGGGAGTGCCAGCTGCCAGGTGTCGTTCCCGAGCGCGAGGGGCTCGGTGCCGGTCTGCACGCCGGGGACCGCACTGGCCAGGGCCGCGTACTCGGCCACCTTCTCGGGACTGTCGGCCCGCATCGCGACCGTGATCGGGGTGGTCCCGGTGCTGGCGTACTCCTCGGCCAGCCGGTCCGAGACGACTCGCGCGCTCTGGTCGGTCGGGACGACTGTCTCGTCGATCGGGGCCCACTCGGTCCGCAGGCTCGGGACGGACAGGACCAGCATCACCGCGGCGGTCGCCGCGGCGATGCGGCCCGGGCGGCGCAGGACTGCATGCGCGAAGCGGTACCAGCGCCCCTGCGCCCCGGTGTCACGCGAGCGGCGGGCGAGCCTGGCTCCCATCAGGGCGAAGAACATCGGCGTGACGACCAAGGATGCGGCGGCAGCGACGACCGCGACGATGGCCCCGGCGATGCCCATCGACTTGAGGAAGTTCATCGGGAACACCGTCAGGGTCACGAGGGCAGTGGCGACGGTGGCCGCGGAGAAGGCGACGGTTCGCCCGGCGGCCCGCATCGTGGCCAGGATCGCGCCGGGTGTCGTCCCCTGCCGTTGCAGCTCCTCGCGGTAGCGGGCGAGGAGGAACAGCGTGTAGTCGATCGCGAGGCCGAGCCCGAGGCCGATCACGAGGTTGAGCGCGAAGACGCTCAGTCCGTAGAGCTGGTTGACGCCGGTGAGCGCCAGGAACGTGCCGAGCACCGTGGTGATCCCGACGACCACCGGAAGCAGTGCTGCTCGCCCGCCGAACAGGATCAGGGAGAGGACCAGGAGGAGGGGTGCGGCGAGCAGCTCGGCCCGCGCCAGGTCCTTGCCGACGGTCTCGGTGATCTGCAGGGACGCCACGGCCTGGCCGCCGACGAGAACGTCGTCGTCGTCGTCGGCGAACTCGTCGAGGGCCGCCCTGGCGACGTCGTCGCTCTCGGCCCCGGCCGCGAGGGTGCCGAGGACCAACCTGCTGCTGTCGTCCTGCGAGGAGCCGCCCGGCGCCACCCCGGCGACCCCGTCGAGGTCAGCCAGCCGGGTGCTGATGTCGTCGAGCCGGGACTCGCCGGGGTCCTCGACCAGGATGGCGAGGCCGGGGGAGGGGGCCCGACCCGTGGCCGACTCGAGGCGCTCGGTCGCGCGTACGGAGTCGGCGTCCTCGGGCACGAAGCCTCCGGAGGAGTTGAGCGCGCCGGCCACGGGCCCTCCGAGGACGCCGGCGACGACCAGGAACAAGGCGAGCACCAGCAGGGTCCGGCGGGGGTGATCGATGACGTGACGGGCCGCAGCACCCGGTGCGCGGGTCACGGCGCACCGTCGATCTTGCGGGTGAGCTGCAGCCGCGCGTCCCGCTCGGGCTCGCCAAGCTCGACGTCACCCGGGCGCCGCGCACGTCCCAGGTTGCGGATCAGCTCGTCGCGGCTCTGTCCATCGACGTGGTGGCGCCACATCGGCGTTCCGGGGGCACTGCGCCAGGACTCGCTGAGGGGGCTGTTGTCGACCGCGTCGAACCCGAGGTCGTCATAGAAGCGGGTCACGAGCTCGACGGCGTCCGGGTGGTCGCTCGAGACGACCAGGGCCTTTCGGTCAGGTGCTCCGGGCGGTCTGGCCAGCCGGAGCACGGCAGGCAGTGCGTCGCTCGGGACCCGGATCTGGGAGCGCTCGTGGAACTGGATGTGGCTGAACGCCTTCACGACCTTCGAGGTGGGCAGCTGCTCCTGGCGCAGCTCGTGAATCGTCTTGAGGCCGGAGTCGACATCGGGGAAGGCCCCGTCCCGCCAGGGCATGTAGTTGTTGGGGTCGAGCACGACCTTCCCGGCGAGCTCCTCGACAGGCAGCCTGTCGCCGGGCGCGTACGGGAACGCGATGACGGCGAAGTCGGCTGCCGCGGCGGCATCCGCCGTGGACGCGGCGAGCGCCCGCGGACCCAGGTCGCGGACCACGCCGGTCAAGGTCCTGGGTCCCCGCGAGTTGGCGATCACGATGTCGTAGCCAGCGGCGATGGCCGCTCGAGCGAGCGTGCTTCCGGCCTGGCCGGCGCCGATGATCCCGATGGTGGGCATGGATGCGTCCTCCTGTCCGACGTGATGACGTGATGACGTGATGACGTGCGTGCATGGTCAGCGCGAGAACGTGTGTCCTCGCGCTGGTCGCCCAGACGAATCCGTGAGTCCCCGGCGCGGGGCCTCAGGTCGTGGCCGGCTGGGCCGGGTGCCGGGTTCTTCTCCCGGCGAGGCCGGCGGACGCCAGCAGGCTGAGCTTCTCCGCGTGACTGGAGCCAGGGTCGGCGTGGTAGATCACGAGCATCAGGTCCTCGGCACCGCCGATGCTGAGCCGCTCCCGGTTGAGGGTGAGCGCGCCGACCTGCGGGTGGTTGAACCGGATCGGGGTCCCTGTCTGCCCGCGCACCTCGTGGCGGGCCCAGAGCCGCCGGAACTGAGCACTTGCCAACGACAGCTCCCCGGTGAGCTCGATGAACCGGGGATCGTCGATGTCGGTGCCCACGGCCTGTCGCAGGTTCGCGATGAAGCACTCCGTCATGGCTTCCCAGTCCGGGTAGTAGAGCTGCTCGGCCGGGTCGAGGAAGAAGGCCCGCAGCTGGTTTCCGCCGACGACGAGTCCGGGGGACAGAACCCCGGCGAGGTCGTTGGCGGCCAGGATGTCGAAGTACCGCCCCTCGATGAAGGCGGGCTGGGCCAAGGAGTCCAGCAGCTTGAGTGCGCCGGGAGGAACTGTCTCCTTCGGTCGGCGGGCCCGGCGCTTGCGAGGAACGTCCGCGGCCAGGGCCAGGAGGTGGGCCAGGTGCTCGTCATCGAGCTGGAGGACACGGCCGATCGACTCCAGCACCTGCACTGACGGGTGGCGATCGCGGCCTCGCTCCAGGCGCAGGTAGTAGTCCTCGCTGATGCCGGCGAGCATCGCGACCTCCGCACGCCGCAGGCCCGGAACGCGTCGTACGCCGAAGTCGGGGATGCCCGCCTGCTCGGGGGTCACGAGCCCTCGACGCGCCCGCAGGAACGTGCCCAAGGGGTTCGTCTTCTCGCTCACGAATTCATCGTAGGTCTCGGAAAGTCCCGCAGAGGGGGTCCTGTCGCACCCCCGGCTGACGAGGGCCGCACCGACCAGCGACGGTGCCTCGCGGCCGGCGCTGCAGAAAACCTGGCCGCGTCCACCGTTGGTCTGGCCCACACTCGGCATGAGGCGAAGGGCTCGGGCGCTGGCCCGGCACCAGCACCACGGAAGGCACCGAGGCATGGGGAGAACCGCTGAGCGTCACTCGTCCGCCGAGACCCGGAGAGTCGTGGCGTTCGGTGCTGCTGCGTGGTGCCTGGTCTTCCTGATCCCCCACGGCTACTGGGGACTGGGCGGCCGTGCCGGCCTCGGCGACTCGTCCCGGGCCGCCGACCAGGCGTTCGAGCAGGCGTGGTTCACCCTCTACAACGGTGCGGTCATCGTGCTGTGCGTGCTGGGGGCTGCCTGGGCACTGCTGCTGGCCACCCCGAGGCTCCTGGACCGGCCTTCGGGTCTGCTGCGGCTCGTCGCGCTCACCGCCGGAGTCCTGCTGCTGCTGCGCGGCGGCGTCGGACTCGCCGCCCTGGCGGTGGACGTCGTGTCGGGCGACGCTCTCCCGCCGCTCATCCTGGGCCTGGTGGAGCCGGCCTTCGTGCTGGGCGGACTGATCTGGCTGGCGCTCGGAAGGACCATCGCCTCCGCGCGAGAGCGCACGCCGTCGCCAGGCCGCTGAGCGGCGGGGGCGGCGGTAGGTCGACGCGTCGCGGATCTCGTCCCGGGCGTCAGGCGGGCGGGACGCCCAGGACTCCTCGCACTGCTCGCTCCAGCAGCTCGACGTCGTACGGCGGGCTGTCCGCCACCTCGATGCCGACCGACTCCAAGATGGCGAGGAAGGCCCTCGCCATCAGGCGGGCCGGGGGACCGGCGGGGATGGAGCCGTCGCTGCGCGCGGCGGTGACGAGGTCGGCGCACCCGGCCTCGAGGACGTCGTAGGTCCCTGCCATGGCGCGCCCGACGGGGTGATCCTGCCCGGTCAGCTCGACCCTCAGGGTGAGGATCACCCGGGCCCCCTCGTGCTGGCGGCAGTAGCGGGCGTGACCTCTGGTCATCGTGATCAGTGCGTCCAGGGGATCGGCCTCGTCGAGGGCTGGCTGGCGCACCTCCGCGTCCCAGGTGCTTCCGACCCACTCCACCACGGCGAGCGCCAGCTCCTCCTTGTTGGCGAACAGGTGGTAGAGCGCGCCGCGGGTGTACCCGGCGTCCCGGGCCACCTGCTCCAGGACCAGGTTGGCGTAGCCGTAGGTCGCCAGGCCCCGAGCCGCGGCCACGAGGAGAGCGTTGCGCGTCTTGGCGCGTCGATCGACCTGGGTACGGCGCACGACGGGTTCGCTCACGCTTCTGCTCTCGGCTCGGGGTGGCCCGAGGCTAGCCGAGACGACGGGCGGGATCCGCCGCCTGGCCCTGGTCGGCGGGCAGCGAGGAGGACCAGCACGACGGCCACCAGGAGGACTGGCAGCGGGGACGGTCCGGAGGCGACGAAGGTGATCACCACCCAGGCCCCGATGGCCCAGGCCAGGAACGCTGGCGGCGTCAGACCGCGCCGGCCCAGCCACAGCACCAGGACCCCGATCAGGATCAATGGGGGACCGAAGCTGAAGACGGAGTACCAGAACCCGGCGGCGGCGTCGCTCTGCTCGGCGTACTCATGCTCGCTCCACAGGCGCCCGTCGAACCAGGCCCCCAGGTGGTGCGGCACCGTCTCGGCCAGGCTGCCGATCGTGTGCCCGAGGCCGGCCACGGTGATGATCCATCCGGCCCACGTGGTCATGTGGCTGATCCATCGCTGTCGCCGCGCGGCCGGGGGCGCCTCGGAGCGGTCGGGGTGGGCGACGCGAGGAGGACGTCCCGGTCCCGCCAGGCGCGCTCCCACTTCCGGGTCAGCGCCGGGTAGACGACCAGGTACCGGATCGGCTTGATCGCGGTCAGGTAGATCCGGCCGAACCAGCCGTTGGCCTTGACGAGCGCCGCCATCCGAAGCTCGTACTCGCCGCTGGGCGTCGGCACCCACCCCAGGTGGCAGAGGTCGTGGACGGTCCTGTTGGCCAGCTCGATCACGCACTCGTCGGGGAGCTCGAAGACCATGGTGAACGGGGTGTGGGGCACCGGGGACCCGGCCGCCTCCTGACGGAGGTCGGCGGGGAGGCGATCCCGCAGGGACTCGACCCGCCCGGCAAGACCCGCCCGCGGCTCGTCCCAGCCGAACACCGCCCCGAGCCGCCAGCGGATCGCGAACAGGAGCCGCACCACCGGCGGATTCTGGTTGAGCCCGCCGGCGACCCGCAGCGCGTCCAGCATCACGGGGAAGTCGGCCGGTCCGGCACCCGGAGTCCGGTAGGCCCACACGTCCTCGACCTCGAAGTCGGGCGCGATCTCGTGGATCCGCCACGGACGGGTCGTGTGCTCGACGTCGGGCAGCCGGTTCGACCTCATGGCCGCCGCCGGGGTGGGTCAGGACGGCGGAGCTCCGCGTGCGAAGCCGCCTCGTCGCTCGGGAACGTTGTCATGGTCTGAACATACAAACATGCATGTACGTGGATCAACCGGTTTTCTGCGGGTGGCCTCGCGGCGTGATCGGGAGGCCTGAGCCCGTGGTGTCCTGGTCGGTGAACGGGCCCGTGCGACCACGAAGGCGCGTGCCGCCATAGGCCCGGCCTGTGGGGCGTGGGTGCTGGTGGTCATTGCGTGGGTGGCTGCGGTCCGGGGCGCGCCGGGCTGGCTGGTGGTCGCCGGGATCGGTGGCGGTCCTCGGCGGAGTCGGGGTGGCGCTCGCGCGGGTGCGGTGCTCGGCATTGCAGCGGTAGCCGCACTGCCCTCCGATGGTCCCAGCGGGGTTGTCCACAGGGGGTCTGACTGGGCGAACAGCCGATCAGAACTGTCGGTGGTCGGTGGTGTAGTAGGTCACATGACGGCAGCGTTCGCACCTCGATCCGGGCACCCGGTGGCCCGGGCGGCGGCGTGCGTGCACGAGGCGCTGGACGGGGTGGTCGATGCGCCGGTGTGGTCGCTGGACGCGGCCGAGGCGGGTGTCGCGCTGCTGGAGCTGACGTCCGAGATCGCCCGGCTGCAGGAGCTGCGGCTCCGGGTCGCGGTCCACGCGCACACGGTCGAGGTGGGTGGCGCGGTCGGCGCCACGAGTACGGCGAACTGGTGGGCGCACGAGGCCCGGCTGACCCGCCAGGAGAGCCACCGGCTGATGCGGCTGGCGCGGGCGTTGGACATCCCGCGCCACGACCCGGTCCGGGAGGCCTTGGCCGCGGGCCGGGTCAACCTGGACCAGGCGCAGGTGATCGTGAATGCCGTCGACGACCTGCCTGGCGATCTGGTCGACGAGGACACCCGGCTGCGGGCCGAGGAGTTCCTGCTCGGGCAGGCCCGCCACCACGACGCGATCGCGTTGCGCCGGCTGGGGAAGCGGCTGGTCGAGGTCATCGCCCCCGAGCACGCGGACGCCGTCGAGGCCGCGCGGCTGGAGCGGGAGGAGGCCGCCGCCCGTGCTGCGGCGAGGTTGACGATGTCCGACGACGGGCACGGGAAGACCCACGGCCGGTTCACGATCCCCACCCACCATGCAGCCATGCTCCGCACCGCCCTGCTGGCGATCGCGGCCCCGAAGCACCAGCAGGCCGTGAACGGAGCTGGGTCCGGTGAGCGGCGGCCGGGTCCGGAGCGGATGGGTCAGGCCTTCTGCGAGTACCTAGAGCGTTACCCGACCGACCGGCTCCCCGACGCCGGCGGCGTCGCCGCCACGATCGTGGTCACGATGGAGATGGAGTCGCTGGTCGGCGGCCTGCGGGCCGCGCAGCTGAGCACGGGCGAGACCATCTCCGCCACCGAGGCCCGCAGGCTGGCCTGTCAGGCCGGGATCATCCCCGCTGTCCTCGACGGTCAGGGTCAGCCCCTCGACGTCGGCCGCACCCGGCGGCTGTTCACCAAGGCCCAGCGCATCGCGATGGCACTGCGCGACGGCGGCTGCACCGCCGAAGGATGCGACCGGCCACCGGGACTGTGTCACGGCCACCACGTCATCCCCTGGCACTTCGGCGGTGGCACCAGCCTGACCAACGGCCGGCTCCTCTGCCCCCGCCACCACGCCCGCGCCCACGACCCGGCGTACGAGACCAAGACCCTGCCCGGCGGGAAGGTCGCCTTCCACCGACGGTGTTAGACCGCGATTCGTGGCCGCACCGCGTCAGGTGGCCGAGTCCCGTTCGGCGGGCAGGGGCCGCTCGATCGTCAGCAGGAACGCGCGCAGTCGGCGCAGCTGGACAAGGAGGCGAGCCGCTGAGAGCGCGCCAGGCCCTCGCCTACGGCGGCCGACCCGCCTACGCTGACCTGGTCGTTCGGAGTCGTCTCGGGCCCCGGCGTTGTCGATGGGAGATCGGGATGACAATCCTGGAGGCAAGCACCGGTGCGGTCGTCGTCGGGGTGGACGGCTCCGAGGCCGGGGACCAGGCGCTGGACTGGGCGGCCGAGCAGGCCGCCCTGGAGCGCCGGCGGCTGACCATCGTCCACGGCGGCGTCGTCCAGATGCCGCCGGGCGCCGAGCTCGACCCGGCGCTCCTGCTCACCGCGATGCGGCGGGAGGGGCACGCCGTGCTGGAGCGCGCGGCGCAGCGAGCCAGGGACGAGCACGACCTGTCGGAGGTCGCCACCGAGCTCGTGATGGACGACGCGCGGGCCGCGCTGCTCGAGGCGTCGTCCGTGGCTCATCTGCTGGTGGTGGGCTCGCGGGGCCGGGGTCCGGTCACGAGCCTGCTGCTGGGATCGGTCGGCATCGCCCTGTCCCAGCACGCCCGCTGCCCGGTCGTCGTACGCCGTCCGCACGAGCCCCGGCCCCCGGGGGCCGAGATCCTGGTGGGGACCGACCTGACGGAGAACTCCGAGGCGGCCCTGGAGTGGGCCTTCCGGCAGGCCGCACTGCGCGGGTCGCCGCTCACGATCATCCACACCCTCTTCGAAGGGCTGCCGGAGGGGGACATCCCTCCCGAGGTGTCCGGCCACGCGCAGGAGTGGGCGCGGCTCCAGGAGATCGCCGACCGGTTCGCGCCGCGCTTCCCCGACGTCGAGGTGCAGCTGCGGCTGCGACGGGGGCTGGCCGACGAGGCGCTGACCCAGGCCGCGGCCTCGGCGGACATGGTGGTGCTCGGCGCCCACGTGCGACGCTCGATCTTCGGCCTGCTGGACCTCAACGTCCCCCGGGGCGTCCTCGAGCACGCCCCGTGCCTCGTCGCCGTCGTCCCGGCGGCCCGGACCTGACCGGGAGCGTGGCGGGGGTTCCGACAGGCTCAGGAGCCGGGGAGCCCTCGCGGCTCGACCGCCGCGCGATCACCCCAGGCGGGCCGCGAGCCGGGTGGCGTTCATGTGGGCGATCGCCTGGACCGAGATCATCGGGTTGACCCCCGAGGAGGTCGGGAAGGTCGAGGCGTCGGCGACCACGAGGTTCGGGACCTCCCAGGTGGCGCCGTCCGGGTCCAGGGCCGAGTCGCCCGGGTCTCCGCCCATCCGCACCGAGCCCATCAGGTGCAGGGCAGCCATCGCGCAGCGGCCGGGGTCGTAGCCGCTGGCGAGCGCCTCGGCGGCGAAGGACTCCAGGGTGCCGCGGCGGCCCGGCTCGAAGCCGGCGCCGGACTGGTGGCCGGAGAAGACGGTGTGGGCGCCGGCGGCCTCGGCCAGCCGCGCCGCCCCGACGACGCCGTGGTGCAGGTGCTCCCGGTCGCGGGCGGAGAGCCGGTAGCGCACGACGGGCTCGCCGTCCTTGCCCACCTCGACCCGGCCGGAGTCGCGGTCGCGGGTGATCACGCCGATCACGCCGGCGTGCGGCAGCTGCCGCATCATGTCGAGGTGCTGGCGACCGCCACGCCAGTTGAGGAAGGCCAGGGCCGAGGCCGGGTTGGACGGCCCGGTCTCGTAGATGACGCCGTACCCCTCGCCGTCGAGGTCCGCGTGCTCGTCGCAGTAGCGCGCCTGGAGGGTGCCCTCCCAGGGGTTCACGACCTCGGGATAGAGCGCCCAGACCGCGGTCGCGGGGTGGAGCCGCAGGTGCCGGCCGATGTTGGGGTTGGTGAGGCCGGATCGGCGCAGCAGGGCCGGGGTCTGCAGCGAGCCGCCGGCCGCGACCACCGCCCGGGCCCGGACCGTGAGCGTGTGCCCGTCCGGCCCGACGGCCTCGACGCCGGTGGCCCGACCGGCCTCGACGAGGACCCGCCGCGCGCTGACGCCGACGTGGATCCGGGCGCCGTTCGCGGCCGCGTCGGTGAGCCAGGTCTTGGTGGTGGACTGCTTCGCACCGAGCCGGCAGCCGTAGCCACAGCGACCGCAGTCGATGCCCTGGTCGCAGCCACGGACGTTGCGCGGCATCGAGTCGACGTGCCAGCCGAGCGCCTTCGCGCCGCGCTCGAGCGCCTCGTCGCGGGCCGAGGCGAGGTTGTGGTCGCGGTTCACGCCGAGCCGGTCGGTGACGGTGGCGAGGGCGGCGGCGTACTCGTCCCCGGCGAACTGGTGGGCGCCGAGCGCGGCCCACTCCTCGCGGACGTGGTCGGGCGTCGCGAAGCTGGTCGTCCAGTTCACGACCGTCCCGCCGCCCAGGCAGGCGCCCTCCAGCAGCGAGAGCTGCCCCTCCGCGGTCGCCGTCGGGCCGCTGGCGTAGAGCCGGGAGAGCCCGGAGAGCTCGCCGCCGTCGAAGTCGGCGTCGTCGTAGTACTCACCGCGCTCGAGCACCACCACGTCGAGGCCCGCGCCTGCCAGCACCGCGGCCGCCGTGCCGCCGCCGGACCCCGAGCCGACCACGACGACGTCGCAGTCGATGGTGGCGTCGGCCGTCACCCGCTGGACGGCGAGGAGCGGCGGCGGTGCGTCGGCGCGGGTGCCGAGCGGGCCGGGGTAGCCGATCGCGTCCCACACCGGGGAGTGCCCGGTCGGCCCGGGTGCGAGGTAGTAGCCCAGGGTGGCCGCCCCCTTCAGGGCGCTGAACGCCGTGCGGCGCAGCGGCAGCCGGGACTGCGACATCGCCACCAGCACGGCCTCCCGGTCGGCGGGGGAGCGGGAGGAGAAGGTGCGCGGGCTGCCGGTCAGTGCTAGGCCGCCGAGCCGGGTGTCCCACAGGTCCAGCAGGCGCAGGAAGGTCTGGCGCTCGGCCGGGCGCGGATTGCCGGCGACCAGCCCGGCCACCACCTCCGGTACGCCGAGCGCGCTGGCCGCGGGAACGGCGCCGTCACCCGGCGCGAAGGTGTCGCAGATCAGGCGCAGGACGCCCGCCTGACGCTCGCTGAGCTCCATCGGACCGTGGGCCACGGGGCACCTCCAAGGCGGCGCGTGCGTCGACGGTCGACATGCGCTCTGAGCCGGACCCTAGGGCGTCCGTGCTCCCCAGACCAGGGAAAGTTGAGATCTACCTCACTCTTGTGGACGCGGCTCCGCGTCCGGGGCCCGATAGATCCCGAGGCCGAGCGAGCGCTCCCAGATGCCGTTGATCGCGGCGACCATGGCCTCCTCGTCGTAGTCGGCGCGCCCGGTCAACCAGGCCATCGCCACCCGCTCGACCATGTAGGTCAGCGCGTGCGCGGTCAGCACCGGGTCGAGGTCGGGGTAGGCCAGACCCTCGCCCTGCCAGCGGCGTACGGCGTCGACCGCGCGCCCCTGGAGGTGGGCGACGATCTCGTCGCCCTGCTTGCGGACCGCCTCGTCGGCCTCGCCCACCTGGTACATCAGGTTCATCAGCCGGGCGTTGCGCCGGATCGCGCGGACGTAGACCAGGTTGACCTCGCGCAGCCGGGCGACGGGGTCGCGGTGGCCGCTGACGTGC
The DNA here is from genome assembly GCF_003710085.1 of Nocardioides pantholopis. Lineage (NCBI taxonomy): Bacteria > Bacillati > Actinomycetota > Actinomycetes > Propionibacteriales > Nocardioidaceae > Nocardioides > Nocardioides pantholopis. The sequence goes on from NZ_CP033324.1 coordinate 1,880,903, forward strand.
TCCGGCGTCACCCCGGTCAGCTCGCGGACCACCTCTGCCATGACGGCCCCGAAGATCTCGTGCTTGGAGCCGTAGTACCGGTACAGCGTCCCGGACGCGACCTGCGCCTCGTCGGTGATGTCGACCAGCCGAGCCTCGAAGAAGCCGTCACGCTCGAAGATCACCCGTGCGGCCGCGATCAACCTCAGCGGCGTCTGCTCGCGGCGCGGGTCCCGGCGCCGGCGTACGGCGGAGACCTCGGGCGCCTCGGTGGACTGGGCCGGGCTGGGGGGTGTGGGCATGGATTCCTCCGGGTGTCGGCCTGGCCAGCCTAGGGCCGGGAGGGCTGCCGCCGGCGACCGGTGGTCACCGTGCTGGAAACTAAGGTTGACCTCAACCTCATTCTTACTCTACGTTCCGCTGGTGAGCCACGTCACACGGCGCGCGTGGTCGTCTCGGGATCCAGGGCCCACCGAAAGGCATCTCATGCGACTGACGCGACGTCCCACCCGACGGGGGGTGCCGGCCCTGCTCGCGGTCGCGCTCCTCCTCACCGCTGCCGCCTGCGGCACCTCGGACGACTCCGACGACGAGGCCGCGGGCGACCAGCCCACCGGCGACCCGGTCCGGATCGGGCTCTTCGACCCCTCGGCCGGCGGCTACAAGTCGCTCGGCGTCGGTGTCGGGGCGCGGGCCGGGGTCGACTACGTGAACTCCGAGCTGGGCGGCATCCACGACCGGCCCGTCGAGCTGGTCAGCTGTGCCACCGACGGCACCCCCGAGACCACGATCTCGTGTGCTAACAAGTTCGCCGAGGACGAGGTGGTCGCCGCCCTCGACGGCTTCAACACCACCTCCAGCTCGGCGATCGACATCCTCACCACCGCCGGCATCCCGCTGGTCGGCGGCATCCCGTTCGACTCGGCGACGGGCGCGGAGGTCGAGAACCGGGTGTTCTTCAGTGCCCCCCAGGCCGCGTTCCTGATCGGGGCGCTGCAGGCCTTCAGCGAGGAGGGGAAGAAGTCCGTCACGCTCGTCGCCGCCGACATCCCGGCCACCCACCAGAGCGTCGACCTGGTGCTCAAGCCGGTCGGCGCCGCCCTCGGCATCGAGGTGGAGGGGCTCTACTTCTCGCCCACCAACCCGAACTTCAACGCGATCGCCTCGACGATCAAGGAGACCGACCCTGACGTCGGCGGCCTGATGGCCGCCCCCGACCCGTCGGTGTGCACCAAGCTGGTCCAGGGCCTGCGCCAGCTGGGCTACGAGGGCACGATCTTCACCGCCGCCTGCACCGAGTTCATCGACCAGGCCCCCGCCGAGGCCGCGGGTGCCGCGCTCTACTCCTCGCACTGGCTGCCGCGGGCCGCCGACTACGCGCCCGAGGACGTCCAGGAGCAGCTGGAGGTCGCCGAGGAGGCGATCAGCGAGGAGGGCGGCACCGCCGACTTCTACGCCTTCGCCCAGCTCGGGGTCACCGCGACGCTGGCCGAGGCGCTCAACGCCTCCCCGGACGCCGCGCTCGACGGACCCACGATCCTCGCCACCCTCAAGGGGCTCGAGGCGTTCCCGTCCTTCTTGGGCCCGGAGCTGACCTGCGGCGGGGCGACCACCCCCAACTGCACCTCGCAGATGCTGCTGTTCAACGTCGACGACCAGGGCGCCACCGAGCCGGTCACGGGGGAGTGGATCACGCCGCTGCCCGACATCCTGGCCAAGATCCCCGGCGCCTCCTGAGCCGCGGTCATGGACCAGGTCCTCCAGTTCGCCGCCCTCGGACTCTCCACCGGAGCGGTCTACGCGGTGCTCGCCAGCAGCCTGGTGGGCGTGTACGCCGCGACCGGACTGATCAACTTCGCCCAGGGCTCGATCACGCTGTGGGCGGTGTGGCAGGTCGCCGCGCTGCGCTACGACGGCACCCTGGTCCTGCCGGTCGGCAGCGTCTCGCTGAGCGAGGAGGCGCTGCCGGCCTGGCCGGCGGTGGCGATCGGGGTCGCCGCCGGCGTGGTCTGGAGCCTGCTCGCCCACCTGCTGGTCTTCCGGCCGCTGCGCCGGGCCCCGGTGCTGGCCCAGGTGGTCGCCTCGATCGGGATCATGATCTTCCTGCAGGCCCTGGTCACGATCCGCTTCGACACGGCGGCGATCGCGATCACGCCGGCCATCCTGCCGCAGGGGACCGTCGAGATCGGCGAGGCCGTGCTGGCCCGCAGCGACCTGCTGGTGGCCGGGCTGGCGCTGGCGGCGGCGGCCGCGCTGGCGGCGTACTTCCGGTTCACCACGCGCGGCATCGCCACCCGGGCGGCCGCGGAGTCGGAGCGGGCCGCCCGGCTGATGGGGTTCTCCCCGGATCGGCTGGCGGCCGTGGTGTGGGCGATCACCGGGGCCGCCTCGAGCCTGGTCGTGGTGCTCGCGGCGCCCTCGATCGGGCTGGACCCGACCAGCTTCACGTTCTACGTCGTGCCGGCGCTCGCGGTGGCCCTGGTCGGCCGGCTCACCTCGGTCCTGACGGCCGCGGTGGCCGGCCTGCTGCTGGGTTGCCTGCAGACCGAGCTGTTCTACCTCGCCACCAAGTCCTGGTGGCCCGAGTGGGCGCAGGCGGGGGTCGGCGACACGATCCCGTTCCTCATCGTCATCGCGGCGCTGTTCGCGCTCGGCGGCCGGATCCCGGCCCGGGGCGCGACCGGGGAGGTGGCGATGCCGGAGGTGGTGCTGCCCCGGGTCCGCCCCGTGCTGGGCGGCCTCGTCGTGGCCGCGGTCGCGCTCGCGCTGCTGCTGACCTCGGGCAGCTGGCGCTACGGCCTGATCAGCTCGATCATCATGACCCTGCTGGCGCTCTCGCTGGTGCTGCTGACCGGCTACCTCGGCCAGATCTCGCTGGCCACGATGGCCTTCGCCGGCACCGCGGGCTTCGTGCTCTCCAAGCTCGGCACCTCCTGGGGGCTGCCGTTCCCGCTCGACATGGTGCTCGCCGTCGCCGCGGCGACGCTGGCCGGCGTACTCGTCGGGATCCCGGCGCTGCGCATCCGCGGCGCCCAGCTCGCCGTGGTCACCCTCGCCGCGGCGATCGCGCTGCAGAGCTTCGTCTTCGGCAACCCGGCGCTGACGCCGTTCGAGGGGCACCGGATCAACGACGTGGAGCTCTTCGGCGTCTCCCTCGGCGTCCGCAACGAGACCACCCTGGTGACGATGCGCTTCGCGCTCCTCGCGCTGGCCGTCGTGACGGTGCTCGCCGTCGCGCTGGTGCTGGTGATGCGCGGTGCCACCGGGCGCGCCTTCCTGGCGGTCCGCTCCAACGAGCGGGCGGCCGCCTCGGCCGGCATCAACGTCGCCGGCACCAAGCTCCTCGGCTTCGCCCTCGCCGCCCTGCTCGCCGGCGTCGGCGGCTGCCTGATCGGCTACAGCCGCGGCCAGCTGTCGGTGGCGTCGTTCTCGGTCCTCACCGGCCTGGTGCTGCTGGCGCTGACCTACGTCGGCGGCGTCACCAGCATCGGCGGCGCCGTGGTCGCCGGGCTCGTCGCCCCGCTCGGGGTGGTGCACACGTTCCTCAACACCACCCTCGAGGTCGGCGAGTACTACCACCTCGTCGCCGCCCTGCTGCTCGTGCTCACCGCGGTCGCCAACCCGACCGGCGTCGCCGGCTCGGTGCGGGCCGCGACCGCCCACCTGCGCCGCGACCGGGCTCGGCCGCCGCGCGAGATCGTCACCCAGGAGCCCGCCCATGTCGGCTGACCACCCGTCCTCGGCCGCCGAGCCGCTGCTGCGCGCCGAGGGCCTCACCGTGCGCTACGGCGGGGTGAGCGCCAACGACGCGGTCACGCTCAGTGTGGGCGCCGGCGAGGTGGTCGGGCTGATCGGCCCCAACGGCGCCGGCAAGACCACCTTCGTCGACGCCGTCACCGGCTTCACCCCCTCCACCGGCGAGGTGCTGCTGGCCGGCCGCCGGCTTACCGGTGGGCCGCACCACCGCCGCCGGGCCGGTCTGGGCCGGACCTGGCAGGCCGGCGAGCTCTTCGAGGACGTCACCGTCGCCGACAACGTGGCGGTGGCCGCCCGGACCGTCGGGCTGCGCACGCTCCTGCAGGACCTGAGCGGACGCAGCGCCCGAAGCCGGCCCGAGGAGGCCGAGGCGCTCGCGCTGATGGGGCTCCTCGACGACGCCCACCGGCGCCCCTCGGAGCTCTCGCTGGGCCGGCAGAAGCTGGTCGGCGTCGCCCGCGCCGTGGTCGGCGGTACCCGGATGGTGCTGCTCGACGAGCCGGCCGCCGGCCTGGACACCCACGAGAGCCAGCAGCTCGGCCACGACGTACGCCGGGTCGCGGACTCGGGGCGCGGCGTGCTGCTGATCGACCACGACATGTCGTTGGTGCTGGAGTTCTGCGACCGGATCTACGTCATGGACTTCGGTGCGGTGATCGCGTCGGGCACCCCGCAGCAGGTCCGCGAGGACCCGGCGGTGCTCGCGGCGTACCTGGGCGGTGTCGCGTGAGCGCCGCGCTGCGGGTGGCGGGGCTCAGTGCCGGCTACCGGGGGCTGCTCGCCGTCCGCGACGTCTCCTTCGAGGTCCCGGCCGGGACGGTCCTGGCGCTGCTCGGGCCGAACGGCGCCGGGAAGTCCACGACCCTGCTCGCGGTCGTCGGCGCGATCCGCCGCGCGGCCGGCGAGGTCTCCGCGTTCGGGCGGCCGCTGGGTCGCCGTACCGAGCAGAACGCTCGCGCCGGCGTCACGCTCGTGCCCGACGACCGTGGCGTCTTCCACCGGCTGAGCGTGGCCGACAACCTGCGACTCGCCCGGAACCCCGCCGGCCTGGAGCCGGTGCTCGACGACTTCCCGAGGCTGCGGGCGCTCTGGTCGCGCCGGTGGGCCGACGAGCGCGGCCTCGCGGTGGTCCTCGTCGAGCAGCACGTCGACCTCGCGCTCTCGATCGCCGACCGGGCGGCGGTCCTCCACCACGGCCGCGTCGCGCTGGTCGACGACGCAGCCGTGCTGCGGGCGGACCGCCGCCGGGTCGAGGACGCCTACTTCGGGCGGACCGACCCGGTCTGAGCGTCAGCCGCCCTGGGGGACCAGCTGGGTGGCGGTGGCGCGCAGCGTCCCCTTGAGGATCTTCCCGCCCGCGTTGCGGGGCAGCTCGGGCAGCACCACGAGGTCCTTGGGCAGCTTGTAGGAGGCGATCTTGCCGGTGAGGAACGCGGTCAGGTCCCCGAGCCCGAGCTCGGAGCCGGGGACCGTCGACACGACCGCCACCGGGACCTGCCCCCACCGGTCGTCGGGGCGCCCGATGACGGCGACCTCGCGGACGGCGGGGTGGGCCGCGATGACGTTCTCCACCTCGGCGCAGTAGATGTTCTCGCCGCCGGAGATGATCATGTCCTTCATCCGGTCGACGACCCAGACGAAGCCCTCGGCGTCCTGCTTGACCAGGTCGCCGGAGTGGAACCAGCCGCCGGCGAAGGCCTCGGCGGTCTCGGACGGCTTGTTCCAGTACCCCTTCATCACCGTGGGTCCGCGGTAGACGATCTCGCCGACCTCGCCGGGGGCGACGTCGTTCATGAGCTGGTCGACGACCCGGTACTGCAGCGTGGGGATGGGCTGGCCGACCGAGCCGAGCTTGCGCAGCGAGTCCTCCCCGCGCAGCACGCAGGTGATCGGCGAGGTCTCGGTCTGGCCGAAGACAGCGACGTTGAGGGCGTCCGGGAAGGCCGCGGCCATCGCCCGCAGGGTGGCGTCCGAGGCCGGGGCCGCGCCCCAGCTGATGATGCGCAGCTTGAGGTCGCGCTGGTCGATGTCGGGCTGGGCGCAGATCAGGTCCCACTGCACCGGCACGTTGAAGACCACCGTGGCGCCCTCGGCCTCGTAGGCGTCGAGCACGGCCGCCGGGTCGAAGGCGCCCAGCGGGTGGATCACCACCGTGCCGCCGACGACGAGGTTGGCCACGATCGAGCCGAGACCGGCGATGTGGAAGAACGGCGCCGTCAGGAAGCCGATGTCGGAGTCGTCGAACATCTCCATCGCCCGGATGCAGGTGAGTGCCTGCACCTGCATGTTGCGGTGCGACAGCATCGCGCCCTTGGGGTGCCCGGTGGTGCCCGAGGTGTACATGATCAGCGCCGTGGTGTCCTCGCTGACGTCGGGCAACTCCATCGGCTCCTGGCCGGCCAGGAAGTCCTCGTAGGCCAGCACGTGGTCGGCCTCGGCCCCGAGGTCCGCCTCGCCGATCACGACGACGGTCCCGATCGACGCCGAGGCCGGGGCTGCCTTGAGCAGCGGCAGCAGCAGGGCGTCGACGACGACAGCCACGGGCGCGCTGTCGGTGAGGATGTAGTCGAGCTCCGGTGGCGCGAGCCGGAAGTTGAGCGGGACGGCCATCGCGCCGAGGCTGTTGGCGGCGAGGACCGACTCGACGAACCACGGGTGGCTGAGGGTCAGCAGCGCGACCCGGTCGCCGGCACCGACACCGCGCGCCGCCAGCGCCGCCGCGCCGCGCAACGAGCGCTCCGAGAGCTGCGACCAGGTGGTCGTCTCGCCGCGATACCTCAGCGCGGGCTTGTCGGGCCGCATCGCCGCATGGGTTCCGGCGTGGGCCATCCAGTGGTTGCGGAAGGTCCAGGCGGGGGGCAGGGCGGTGGTCGACATGCTCACTCCTCGAGCTGCGTGCGCGGATTGGCGTGCTGGCCAGTATGCACAGGACCGGGCTCCAGGGGAATGGTTATGTTAATGGCGAGTCACCCTTTTGTGAACGCGCTTTCACGCCCCGGGCCGGCTCCGCGGGTCCGACCGGGCATGGTTGACTGGGGCGCCGGAGACGGGCCCAGGGGGCGCGCGGCGCGGGGAGGTGGCGGCATGACGGTCGAGGAGGTGCCGGTTCGCCGGCGCCCGCGCAACCGGCGCCAGCTGGTCGTCGACGCGGCCGGACCGGTGTTCAGCGAGCGCGGCTACCACGGCGCCTCGATGGAGGAGGTGGCGGCGAGGGTCGGCATCTCGGCGGCCGCGCTCTACCGGCACTTCCCGAACAAGTACGCCTTGTTCGTGGAGTGCGCCAACCTGATGGTGGACCGGCTCCGCGACGTCCTGGGCGAGCTGCCGGACCAGGTCGCGCTGCCCGAGCTGCTTCCGGCGCTGGCCCAGGTCACCCTCGAGCACCGGGCCTCGGGCGGGGTCTACCGGTGGGAGGCCCGGTTCCTCGACGTCGAGGACCGGCGCGAGCTGCGCGCCAAGTTCACAGCCGTCGTCGACTCGGTGACCGCGGCGCTGGAGCGGGACCTGGGCGGCACCCAGACGCGCCTGCGCGCCTCCGCGGCACTCGGGGCGATCGGCTCGATCACGCTGCACCACACCCAGATCGCCCGGCAGCGCGCCGTGGAGCTGCTGGTGGACGCCGCGCTGCGCGCCGCCCGCGTCGACCCGGCGGCGGCGCCGCGCACCGCCTCGGCGGTGCACCTGCCGGTCCGCCCGGAGCCCGCCAGCCGGCGCGGCGAGATCCTCCAGGCCGCGATCCCGCTGTTCGCCGACCACGGCTTCCGCAACGTGAGCATGGGACAGATCGCGGGCGCGGTCGGGCTCACCTCCTCGGCGATCTACCGGCACTACCCGGTGAAGGCGGAGATCCTGGCCGCCGCCTGCCTGCAGACGGCGGCGATGCTCGAGCAGGCGGCCGGGCAGGCGCTGCACGCGGTGGACGGGCCCCAGGAGTCCCTGGAGGCGCTCGCGGCCGCCTACGTGGCGTACAGCTTCGAGAACACCGCGCTGATCAGCGTCGCCGAGGCGGAGATCGTGGGCCTGCCGCCGGACCTGCGGCGGCCCGTCACGCTCGCCCAGCGCGAGCACGTCGCGCTGTGGGAGCGCCGGCTCGCGCAGACGTGCCACGGGCTGGACACGCGTCAGGTGCGGACCCTGGTCCACGCCGGGTTCGGCGTGGTGGTCGAGGCCGGCCGGCAGCTGCGCTGGCAGGACACCGACGCGAACCGGGACGCGGTCGCGGCACTGATGCTGGGCGCCCTGGGCCTCTCCGGCTGAGTCCGTGGGCGCGGCCGGCCGGCCGCGCCCCCGGACCCCGTGACGCCTCAGGAGCCGGTGGGGCGGTTCCCGTCCGGGACGGTGATCGGGGTGGTCTTGCCGTCCTTGCCCTTGTTGAGGAACGCCATGGCCAGCGCGCGGATGAACTGGTCGAACATGTAGTAGGTGACCGGCATGATCCGCACAGTCCCCTCACGGAACCCGATGTAGGTCGGCCACGCCGTGCGGATCAGGGCCTTCGCGGCATAGTCGCGTCGCAGGTGGAGCCAGTCGCCCACCTGGTCGCCCAGCATGTAGCGCACGAACTCGTTGAGGAAGCCGCGGGTGACGCCCAGGTCCACCTGCGCGGTCAGTCCCAGCAGCACCTCGGCGAGCTCGCGGCCCTCGTAGGTCGGGTTGAGGATCGGTGTGAGGATCTGCCCCGACTGGGCGTGGGCGTCGGCCCAGGTGGCGGGGATGTACTCGTCGCGGACACCGAGCAGGTGCAGGGCGACCTGCCAGGAGTGCAGGAACGCCTCCTGGTCGGCTGCGGAGCCGGCCGCGCCCCACTCGGTGAGCTTCTTGTGTGCGAAGGTCCCGGTGGAGTGGAAGGTCACCAGGATGTCGTGGTTGCTGATCGGGACGCGCTCGTCGGCCACCGCCCGCCACTGGGGCATCTGCGGAAGCAGGTGGCGCACGGCCGCGTGCACGGTCCGCGTCTTGTTGGCGGTGACCAGGAACTGCCCGTTCGGCTCGTAGCCGCCGAGCTCGGCCTGGTCGTAGCCGAAGGTGAAGGTCTTGGCGGCCCGGTCCTGCATGTCGGCACCGCCCTGGGACCAGTAGACCGACTTGGCCTCGCGCGGGATGACGGTGCTCATGATCCCGCCGCCGATGCCGTAGATCACGAAGAAGTAGGTGTCCTTGCGCCGGTTGTAGTCCGCCGCCCGCCGCAGCTTCGTCACGTCCGCCCACGACGGGAGCCGGGTGGACTGCTGGAGGAACGCCCGCAGCTCCGGCGGCAGGCCGGCCGGGACGGGGTCGTTGTTGTTCACCCAGGTGCCATAGGCCTTGTTGACCGCCGGAACCTGCTTGCTGTCGAGGATGTTGGCCATGATCCGGTCGAGCTCGTCGTCCCAGACCCACTGGGGGTCCACGCCGGCGCCGGTGCCGGCGATCGATCCCGAGGGTGCCCAGGACCACGCTGCGCCGGTCGGCGCCAGGGCGCCGGTGAATCCCAGGGCGGCTCCGAGGCTCAACACGTTCCGTCTGCTCACAGAGGTCATTTCCATGTCCGTTTCCAGGAGGCCGGACGCCTCGATGGGCGGTGCGAGACGCGGGGCTGCCGCGCTCCCATCTCCCGCTGTGGCATCCACGAGTGATGTGATTCTCCGTTAACATACGGAGCGCAACGCACGCTGGCAAGGGTGCGCTGGATCCATTGACTTCACTCCGGCGAGAGCCCTACCGTCCCCACCCTGACCTGGCGCTTCTCGGTCGGACCCGCAACGAGAGGATCGAGACAGGCATGAGCAGTGGTGTGGTGGCCCAGCGGTCGCTCTACGACGAGGACCAGGAGTACCTGCGCGAGACGGTGCGGGCGTTCGTGGCCAAGCACGCCAAGCCGAACGCCGAGCGCTGGCGCACCGAGGGCAAGGTCGACCGCTGGCTGTTCACCGAGGCGGCCCGCGCGGGGCTGCTCGGCTTCAACATCCCCGAGCAGTACGGCGGCGGCGGGATCACCGACTTCCGCTTCAACGCGGTGATCGGGGAGGAGTTCGCCCGCGACCCGGTCTCCGACGGACTGGCCTGCGTGGGCCTGTCCAGCGACATCGTGATCCCGTACTTCACCGACCTGACCAACGACGAGCAGAAGGGCCGCTGGCTGCCCGGCATCGCGACCGGCGAGCTGGTCGTCGCGGTGGCCATGACCGAGCCCGGCACCGGCAGCGACCTGTCCGGGATCAGCACGTCGGCGGTGCGCGACGGGGACGACTACGTCGTCAACGGCAGCAAGGTGTTCATCTCCAACGGGCAGAACGCCGACCTGGTGGCCACCGCCGTCCGCACCGGTCCCGACCCGCACCGGGGGCTCAGCCTGATCGTCATCGAGACCGACCGGCCGGGCTTCTCGCGCGGGCGGAACCTGGAGAAGGTCGGCCTGCACGCCCAGGACACCAGCGAGCTGTTCTTCTCCGACGTCCGGGTGCCGGCCGCGAACCTGCTGGGGGAAGAGGGCGCGGGCTTCGCTGGCCTGATGGGCAACCTGCCGCAGGAGCGGATCTCGATCGCCGCGAACTCGGTCGCCGCCTCGGAGGGGGTCCTGGAGCGGACCCTGGCGTACGTCAAGGAGCGCACGGCGTTCGGCAAGCCGATCGGCAACTTCCAGAACACCAGGTTCGAGCTCGCCGACATGGTCACCGGCGTGCGGGCCTCCCGGGCGTACGTCGACGACCTGCTGGCCCGCCACACCCGCGGGGAGCTCAGCGCAGCCGACGCCGCGGCCGGGAAGTTCTGGTGCACCGAGCAGTACGTCGACGTGGTGGGTCGCTGCGTGCAGCTGCACGGCGGCTACGGCTACATGCTGGAGTACCGGATCGCCCACGACTACCTGGACTCGCGCATCTCGACGATCTACGGCGGCACCACGGAGATCATGAAGGAGATCGTGGGACGGGAGCTGGGGCTCTAGCGGTCGTGGCGCGCCGGCGTCCCGGCCGGTCAGGGTGGGCGGCGTGGGCTGCGGAGGGCGGCGGGGTGTGGCCCGGACGCCAGGTCGCGGAGCACCTGGCTGAGGACGCGGCGAGGGGACACCGGGAAGACGACCTCTCTCCGAGCCGACATGAGGAGTGCCCGTCATGTTGCACAAGAAGGACTCGATCCGCGGCGACCTCGAGGACGATGTCTTCGCCTCGACCGACCTGTCGATCGCGATGCCGAAGTACAAGTTCCCGCCGGGCGAGCAGGTCGCGCGGCACGCGTACCAGGTGGTGCGCGACGAGCTGATGCTCGACGGGAACTCGCGGCAGAACCTGGCGACGTTCTGCCAGACCTGGGTGGAGCCCGAGGTCGACGACCTGATGACCGTGTCGCTGGACAAGAACATGATCGACAAGGACGAGTACCCGCAGACCGCCGAGCTCGAGGCGCGGTGCGTGCACATGCTCGCCGACCTCTGGAACAGCCCGCAGGCGGCGAACACGATGGGCACCTCGACCACCGGGTCGAGCGAGGCCGCCATGCTCGGCGGGATGGCCCTGCTGTGGAAGTGGCGGGAGCGTCGGCGGGCCGAGGGCAAGCCGACCGACCGGCCCAACCTGGTCACCGGTCCGGTCCAGATCTGCTGGCACAAGTTCGCCCGCTACTGGGACATCGAGCTCCGCGAGATCCCGATGCAGGGCGACCGGCTGATCATGAACGCCGAGGAGGTGCTCGCGCGGGTCGACGAGAACACGATCGGGGTCGTCCCCACCCTGGGCGTCACGTTCACCTGCCAGTACGAGCCGGTGGCGGACGTGGCGGCGGCGCTGGACAGGCTCCAGGAGGACACGGGACTCGATGTCCCGATCCACGTCGACGGCGCCAGCGGCGGGTTCATCGCCCCGTTCGTCGAGCCGGACCTGCTCTGGGACTTCCGGCTGCCCCGCGTGAAGTCGATCAACGCCTCGGGCCACAAGTTCGGCCTGGCGCCGCTCGGCGTCGGCTGGGCCGTCTGGCGTGACGCCGCCGAGCTGCCGGAGGACCTGATCTTCCACGTCAACTACCTCGGTGGCGACATGGCGGTCTTCGCGCTCAACTTCTCGCGCCCTGGCGGCCAGATCGTCGCGCAGTACTACAACTTCCTCCGGCTCGGCAGAGCCGGCTACCGCAAGATCCACGAGGCGGGGTACGAGACTGCGCGCTACCTCGCCGACGAGATCTCCCGGATGGGTCCGTTCGATGTCGTCTACGACGGTCGGGGCGGCATCCCCGCGCTGACCTGGAAGCTGAAGGAGGGCATCGACCACGGGTTCACCCTGTTCGACCTGGCCGACCGGCTACGCACCCGGGGCTGGCAGGTGCCCGCCTACACGCTGCCCGCCGACCGGGAGGACCTGGCCGTCCAGCGCATCCTGGTCCGCCACGACTTCAGCCGCGACCTGGCCTCGCTGCTGCTCGACGACTACCGGCGCGCGATCGGGATCCTCAGGAAGCACGCCCCCAGGGAGTCGCTGACGGAGGAGGAGGCGGGCGGGTTCCACCACTGACCTCAGTGCCGGCGCCGAGCGAAGACCCAGGCCCGCATCGCGACGAACCGCAGGACCGTCACCAGCAGGTTGGCCACGGTCAGCACCGCCACCTCGACGTGGTGGTCGTCGACGCCGGTGGCCTGGAGCAGCCACAGCGATCCGCTGGTGACGGCCAGCCCCACGCCGAAGACCACGAGGCCGCGCAGCTGGTGCCCGACGGCGCCGGCGCGGCCGCGCAGTCCGAACGTGAGGCGCCGGTTGGCAGCGGTGTTCGCGATCGCGGTCAGCAGCAGCGCCAGCAGGTTGGCGAGGAACGGGGAAGTCACGCCGCGCAGCAGGAGGAACAGCACGGCGTACGCCGCGGTCGAGGCGACCCCGACCAGGCCGAACATCACCACCTGCATGCCGAGCCGGCCGCCGCCGGCGTCGGCCGAGGCCCGGCCGAGCCGGGCGGCGACCTCCGAGACCGGCAGCCGCCCCGAGAGCAGGCCGTGGCCGACCCGCACGATGCCGCGGACGTCGTCGAGTGCGGTGCGGAGGATGTCGACCCGGCTGTCGGGGTCGTCGACCCAGTCCACCGGCACCTCGTGGATGCGCAGGCCGGCGCGCTCGGCGAGCACCAGGAGCTCGGTGTCGAAGAACCACGCGTCGTCCTCGACCAGCGGCAGCAGCTCGCGGGCCACGTCCGCACGGATCGCCTTGAACCCGCACTGGGCGTCGGAGAACCGGGCGCGCAGCGTCCCGCGCAGCAGCACGTTGTAGCCGCGCGAGACCAGCTCGCGCTTGGGCCCGCGCTGCACCCGCGCGCCGCGGGCGAGCCGGGTGCCGATCGCCACGTCGGAGTGGCCGCTGAGCAGCGGGGCCACCAGCGGGAGCAGCGCGTTGAGGTCGGTCGAGAGGTCGACGTCCATGTAGACGAGCACCCCGGCGTCCGAGGTGGACCAGACCCGCTTCAGCGCCCGGCCACGGCCCTTCTCCGCCAGGTGCACGACCCGGACGTCGTCGTAGGCGTGCGCCAGCCGGCGGGCGATCACCGCGGTGGCGTCGGTGCTGGCGTTGTCGGCGATGGTCACCCGGCTGGACCAGGGGAGCGTCGCGAGGTGCTCGCGGACCCGCTCGACCGACCGGGCCAGGTCGCGCTCCTCGTTGTAGACCGGGATCACCACGTCGAGCGTCACCGAGAGCGGGCCGGGAGCCGCGGCCGGCGGGAACGCCGGGCGGGCGGACGACAGCAGGGCGCTCATGCCACACCTCCGGTGTCGCTGATCGGGCTGGTCAGGTCGTAGACCGTGACGCCGTCGACGGTGGTCGAGGCGAAGCTCTCCGCCACCCACGCGGCGATCTCGCTGCTGGCGTCGCTGCCGCCCATCGACGGGCCGAAGCCGTCGCCGCCGATGAAGTAGTGGATCTCCCCGTCCTCGACGTGCTGCTGGAACTGCGCGAGCGTGGGGCTCGGGTCGGAGCCGTTGAACCCGCCGATCGCCATCACCGGCTCCTCGGTCGCGAGCTGGTAGCCGGCCGCGCTGTTGGAGCCGACGGCCGCGGCGACCCAGGTGTAGTCCTCGGCGTCCTCCTCGAGCATCGCCGTGAGCTCCGAGGTCGGCTCGCTGCCGTGCAGGAGGCCTCCGGGGCCGCCACCCTGGCCGGGCGCCTGGCCCTGGCTCGGCGGCTGCGCCTGCCCGGGGAACTGGCCCTGCCCGGGGAACTGGCCCTGGCCGGGCGGGCCGCCGAGCGCGCCATCAGGAGCACCGCCCGGACCACCACCCGGACCACCACCCGGACCACCGCCCGGGGCGCCGCCGGGGCCGCTCCCGGCCACCGTCGGGCCGGCGGTCGGCATCGAGCCGGTGTGCGGGGTGCCGGCGGTCTGCACGGCGTACGCCGTCGGGCCGGCCAGGGCGGTGATCAGCGCGAGCAGCGCCGCGGCGGCGGCCGCTCGGCGGGGCAGCCAGGCGAGTCCGGCGAGGACCAGCGCGGCCAGCACGCCGACCACGAGCACCGGCCAGCGCAGCCACGGCAGGAAGTCGGCGCTGCGCCCGAGCAGCAGGAACGCGGTGACCACGGTCGCGGCGACGCTCACCACGGCGACGCCGCCGGCGGCCGCCGTGTGGCGGTGCTGCCAGACCAGCGCGGCGCCGATGCCGACGAGCGCGGCGATCGCCGGCGCCAGGGCGACGGTGTAGTAGGCGTGGAAGATGCCGGCCATCAGGCTGAAGGTCAGGCCGGTGACCAGCAGCCAGCCGCCCCACAGGAGCAGCGCGGCGCGGGTCAGGTCGGTGCGACCGCGGCCGCGGGTGAACCAGAGGCCGGCCACGAGCAGGATCAGCGCTGCCGGCAGCAGCCAGGCGATCTGGCCGCCGATCTCGCCGGCGAACAGCCGGCCCAGCCCGGTCTCGCCCCACGACGGGCCGCCGGGACCGCCGCCGCCGACGGCGCCGGTCTCGTTGCCGCTGAGTCGGCCGAAGCCGTTGTAGCCGAGGGTGAGCTCGAGGATCGAGTTGTGCTGGGAGCCGCCGATGTAGGGCCGGCTGGAGGCGGGCCACAGCTCGACGATCGCGACCCACCAGCCGCCGGCCAGGACCATCGAGCCGAACGCGACGAGCAGGTGGCCGAGCCGCTTCAGGAGGCGGGGCCGCCCCGCGACCAGGTAGACCAGCGCGAACGCCGGCAGCACCAGGAAGGCCTGGAGCATCTTGGCGAGGAAGGCCAGCCCGACCAGCGCGCCGGCCAGGGCCAGCCAGCGGACCGGGTGTCGAACCGTGCCGTCCGGTCCGGCCTCGACCGCGCGCAGCACGGCGTACGCCGCGGCGACCAGGAGCAGCACCAGCAGGGCGTCGGGGTTGTTGAAGCGGAACATCAGCGCCGCCACCGGGGTCAGCGTCAGGGCGGCGCCGGCGAGCAGCGCGGCGCCGGGGGAGCCGGTGGTGCGTCGGACCGTGGCGGTCAGCAGCCAGACCGCCAGCACGCCAGCGATCGCCTGGGGCACCAGGATCGACCAGGACGACAGCCCGAAGAGGCGGACCGCCAGCGCCATCGGCCAGAGCGCGAGCGGGGTCTTGTCGACGGTGATGCTGTTCGCGGCGTCGGAGGACCCGAAGAAGAACGCCGTCCAGGACTCCGACCCGGCCTGCGCGGCCGCGGAGTAGAAGCTGTTCGCCCATCCGGACTCGGACAGGCCCCACAGGTAGAGGACGGCGGTGCCGGCCAGCAGGACGGCCAGGCCCAGGCGGTAGCGGCGCCGTGATCGGCGGGCGGGCGACGGCGCAGTGTCGATCGGGGCGGTGTCGATCGGGGCGGTGTCGGTCGGGGCGGTGTCGATCGGCCGGGGGCCGGTGGAGACGGCAGGTACGGCGTTGGCTGTCATGCCTCCAGGGTCGGATCCCCCGATGGGGCCGTCCCGTGACCTGGCTATGGGTCTCCTGTGAGGCTGGACGGCACCGACCTGCGCCGGCTCTCCTACCGGGCGCCGGCCGGCACGGTGGCGGACCCGGTGCGCTGCACGGCCGCGTGGGCGAGGACCGCGGCCACCAGGCCGGCGCCGAGGGGCACGACCATCGCGGCCCGGAGGCTGGTGGCGTCCGAGAGCCAGCCGACCGTCGGTGAGGTGACCAGGAATCCCAGGCGCATCAGCCACCCGATGACCGCGATGCCGGTGCCCTCCGGCAGGCCCGGGACCCGGCCGGCGGCGGCGAACGCGGCCGGGACGAGCGTCGCGCAGCCGAGCCCGGTGAGGCCGAACCCGACGAGCGCGAGCGGATAGGCGGGGGCGAGCACGGCGAGCGCGGCGCCCGCGGCGATGAGCAGACCGCCGGCGCGGGCGACCGGGTCGCGGCCCCAGCGGTCGGTCATCGGGTCGCCCAGGACCCGTCCCACGAACTGGGCGCCGAGGACCACCGTGAGCCCGAGACCGGCGACCGCGGTGGGGGCTCCGGCCTCCTGGCCCAGGTAGAGGACCACCCAGTTGTTCGCGATGTCCTCGACCAGCGTGCCGCAGCTGGCGAGGACCACCAGCGGGGCGAGCAGGACCAGGGCGCGTCGGCGAGCGGGGGCGTGTCCGGCCGCGTGGCGCACCTGGTGCGCCGGCCCTTCGCGCAGGCCGGCCCGGACGTCGGCGGGGACGACGGCGAGGACGCTGCCGAGAGCGGCGACCGCGGCCCAGACGGCGCCGTTGACGGCCATCTGGGTCCCCACGCCGATGTCCGCTGCCGCCGCCGCGGCCCCGACCGCGCCACCGGTCGCGGCGCCGACGCTCCACAGCGCGTGCAGCGAGTTGAGGATCGACCGGCCGCGCCACTGCTCGACGACGACGCCGTGCACGTTCTGCGCGGTGTCCACGATCGCGTCCAGCGCGCCGGCGGCGAGCATCGCGATCACGAAGACCCAGACCTGCGAGCCGGCGCCCGCGACGGTCATCGCCGCGGCGAGCGCGACCGAGCCGTACGCGGTGATGCGGAGGGTGCCGAGACGTCGTACGGCGGCGCCGGCGAACGCCGCCGCCAGGATCGCCCCGACCGGGAAGGCCACCACCAGCAGGCCGAACTGGCTGTTGCTCAGGCCGAAGTCGGCCTTGATCTCGGGGTAGCGCGGGAGCAACGCGCTGTAGAGCACGCCGTTGGTGAAGAACAGCAGCGAGACCCCGGCCCGGGCCCGGCGCGGAGTCGGGGACGAGGCGGGCACCGGGCGACCGTAGGTGCTTGCCTGAGCACGTGCAACGGCCTTCTCGGCTGCCCCCTAGGCAGCGCCCCGGCCCGGACTTAGAGTGCGAGGACCGCTGGCCGCTCGGGCCCGGGGGGAGAAGGTCGTCATGCGCCTGTTCCAGACCGCCTCGGCCGTCGCCGCCGGAGTCCTCACCGCCGCCCTGCTGCAGGCCGGGCTGCCAGCCGCCGACGCGGCGCCCGACGACCCGGCGTTCGAGACGCTGACCGGCTTCCGGGCGACCGGCCCGAAGGTGCGGGTCCGGCCCCGGGAGTACCAGGCCGTGCGGGTCGACACCGGCGAGGTCCGCAGCGACCTGCGCTCGGCCCCGCGCGCCGGGTCCGCCGGCGCGACGACCTTCCGGGTGCCGACGCCCAGGGGCGGCACGGAGCGGTTCGCCGTGCAGCGCACCGCGATCATGCAGGCGTCGCTCGCCGCGGCGCACCCCGAGATCCGGACCTGGTCGGGCCGGTCCCTGGACAACCCCGGCACCACCGTGGCGCTCGACGTCACCCCGCTCGGCTTCCACGCCGCCGTCCGGCCGCCCGGCGGGAAGGGGACCTGGTACGTCGACCCCGCCTACGACCGCCGGGGCACCACCGAGCACCTCAGCTACTTCGGCCGCGCGCTGCCGCGCCCGGAGCGGCGCTTCGTCGAGCGCGAGGCACCCGACCTCGCCCCGGCGATCGCCCGGCGCGCGGAGCGGATCGCCGGCGGCGCGACCGTGCGGCAGCGGGTCTACCGCCTGGCGCTGCTCTCCGACCCGACGTACGCCGGGTACTTCGGTCCCGCCAACGTCACAGCGGCCAAGGTCACGCTGATCAACCGGGTCAACCAGGTCTACAACGACGACCTGGCGATCAAGCTGGTGCTCGTCGACAACACCGACCGGCTCAGCCTGGCCACCGCGGCCGAGGCGACCGGGCCGAACGGGCCGTGCGGGGCGCACCCGTGCTTCACCGACGACCTCGAGGCCCCGGGCTACGTCGAGGGGCAGATCGCCTACTGCGACGTCGGCACCCTGGTCCGCACCCAGACCGTGCTCGGCCAGCTGGTCGGCGCCGGCAACTACGACGTCGGGCACCTCGCCCTGGGCACCAACGGCGGCGGGATCGCCGGCCTCGGCGTGGTGGGCGGCATCGAGAAGGGCCAGGGCTGCACCGGCATCCCGACGCCGATCGGCGACTACTACGCGATCGACTACGTCGCCCACGAGCTCGGCCACCAGTTCGGCGGCAACCACACCTTCAACGGCGTGCGCTGGAACTGCTCGGGCGGCAACCGCAACGCCGAGACGTCGGTCGAGCCGGGGTCGGGGTCCTCGATCATGGCGTACGCCGGGATCTGCCGCCAGGACAACATCCAGCCGCACAGCGACCCGTACTTCTCCCAGCGCTCGCAGACCGAGATCGGCGCCTACACCGCCACCCCCGCCCGAGCGCCGGTCGAGGTCCAGGACGTCTCGCTGACCGGCTTCGACACCGACGGCGAGTCGATCACGCTGGACTACCCGGGCCCGACCCCGTCGGTCACCCTGGTCCGCGGCGGCACCGGCCCCACGGCGTACAACCGGGGCAACCTCGAGGCGGCGATCGAGTCCCTGACCGGCGAGGACGTCACGGTCGCCGGCTGGGGCTACGACCCCTACAGCGAGATCTACGAGGAGGGCGGCGAGATCCCGGCCGACCTGACCGAGCCCGACGACTCCGGCTTCCAGGTGATGTTCGCCGGGGACGCCGACCCCTACACCGAGGACAGCGACCGCACCGACATGGCCTCGCTGCTGGTCGGGACCACCTCGCCGGGGGTCACCGCCCGGGTCGGGGAGACCGCCCGCGGCGGCGAGGTCCGCAACACCGGCTTCGACGTCAACACCACCGGCAACCGGGCGCCCCGGGTGCGGGCCCCCGGCGACCGCAGGATCCCGGTCCGGACGCCGTTCACGCTGACCGGGCAGGGCCGCGACGCCGACGGCGACCCGCTGAGCTACCTGTGGGAGCAGAACGACGTGGGCGGCGAGACCGGCACCGCCCTGGTCGACAACGCCAAGGTCGACGGCCCGCTGTTCCGGGTCTTCGGCACCTACGCCGACGTCAGCGCCGAGGACGCGCTGGAGAGCCCGTCACCGGGCCAGAACCTCGCCGGCCGGAGCCCGACGCGCACGTTCCCCGACCTGGCGCAGGTCCTCGCCGGGAACACGAACGCGGAGACCGGCCAGTGTCCGGCGGCGCCGCCGGACGACCCAGACGTGTACGTCGTCGTCCCGGTTCCGGTCGTCGAGTGCTACGCCGAGTTCCTGCCGGTGCCGGGCTACGTCGGCTCCGCCGGCACCCCGGCCTCCCGGGCGGCGATGCGCTTCCGGCTCACGGCCCGCGACGGCGCCCCGGAGGGCGGCGGCTACGGGTACGACGACGTGACCCTGCGGCTCGACCCGGACGCCGGCCCCTTCCTGGTCTCGTCGTTCCGCACCGGCGGCTCGGTCCGCGGGGGAGAGCGGACCACCGTCCGCTGGCAGGTCAACGGCACCCGCCGGCTCGCCCCCCGGGTCCGCGTCCTGCTCTCGACCGACGGCGGCACCACCTGGCGCACCGTGGTGGCGCGCACCCGCAACGACGGGTCGACGCGGGTCCGGATGCCGCGGCGGGCCACCGCGTCGGCGCGGCTCATGGTCTCGGCGGTCGGCAACTACTTCTTCGACGTCAACGACGCGCCGTTCCGGATCCGGTAGCGGCCACGGGGCCTGCTGCCCGGGCCCGAGGGGCGGGCCCGCGTCAAGACGGCGCGAAGCCCCATCAGGTCCGCGTCAAGACCGGACGGGCGAGCGCTCACCCGCCTAACGTCCTGACCTGACCTGGTCGCCCGGCAGCGACCGGGCCGGCTCACCCCGCCGTGCCCAGCGGGCCCAGGACATACGCTGCTCCTGGCGCCCGCCGGGCGCGCGGACCCGGCTTCTCGGGGCCGCACCCGGATGTCGAGGGGCGGCTAGAGCCATCCGGTGCGGTGGAAGACCCGGTGCAGCGCCACCGAGGTGCACAGCATCATCAGCAGGGCCAACGGGTAGCCCCAGGCCCAGCCCAGCTCGGGCATCTGCTGGAAGTTCATGCCGTAGACGGTGCCGACCAGCGTGGGTGCGAACAGGATCGCCGCCCAGGCCGAGATCTTCTTGATCTCCTCGTTCTGGGCGTAGCTGGCCTCGGTGAGGCGGTGAGCGGCCTCGTTCTGCTGCTGGGTCGCCAACGACGAGCGCAGCGTCAACAGCGTCTGGTAGAAGTCGATGACGCCGTCGAGGTACTCGCGCTCGCCGTCGGCGACGCTGCGGACCCTGCCGAACTCGGCCGACATCTGGCCCACCCAGTGACCTCCGCCCTCGGTGATCTTCGGCAGTGTCGCGACGCTGCCGCAGATGGCGTGGGCCAACGCTGCCATCGTCCGCACCGCGAGCAGCTGGTGCCGGGCCTCGAAGAGCTCCTCGATGAACGCCTCCGGGTCGCCGAGCCGCCCACTGGTGACCTGCTGCTCGAGCCGCCACACATCAGCGGTGACGGTCTCGAGGAAGTCCTCCTGCTGGCGCACCAGCGTGCTCACGACGGCGTACGCGAGCTCGAAGGGGGACCGTGGCTCCAGCCTGCCGTCGCGGATCCTGGCGAGCACTGCGGACGTCTCGCGGACCGCGACCTCCGGCGGCACCCGTGGATTCACCGGTCCGTGCACCGTGACCAGGAACCGGTGCCCGATGAACAGGTCGAGCTCGACGTAGTGCACGTGACCGCGTTCGCCCAGCTCGGGCTTGTGGATGATGAAGAACACGTGGTCGGCGTATCCGTGCGCCTTGGGCACGCGGTTGCGCTCGCGCGCGTCCTTCACGGCGAGGGGATGGAACCCGAGCAGGTCGCCGAGGACCCGACCGGCCTCGGGGTCGCGGGGGTCGGTCACGTCGACCCACACGACGCCGTCCGGGCGCTGCAGCAGCGCGGGCAGCGCGTCGACGGGCAACTCGGTGACCGCGCCGGCGTCGTCCGCGCCGGCGGCGATGAGCCGGACCGTCACCGGACCGCCGGCGCAGGTGGCCAGCTTCGTCGTCACGAGGGGCTCCTGACGAGGGCGAGGACGAGGACGAGGACGAGGGCGGTGGCGGGCTGGTGTGGTGCCGACAAGGCGCGATCTCCTGACCGGTGGGACCGACGCACCGCTGGTGCGAGGCTGCGGTCTGGGCGCCCATCCTGGGACGCGGCGCGGCCCCTGGGCCTGCTCTTAACGCAATCCTGACGCGGCGTCTCGCGGGTCCGCCGGTGTCCTGCCGTGGGAGGAGTGCCGGCGTGTCGACGGGGTCGCCCGGTCGGGCGACAAGATCGCGACAACTCGCGTCAAGGGCCGGTCAAGGAGGCTCCCGGCCCGGCGGCCTGGTGCCAGGGTGCGGGGCGTGAACAGATACGCCGAGATCGACGCGCTGCTCCGCAGCACCCACCAGGCATTCCTGACCAGCCTGCACGCGGTGCTCGAGGCCGACCGGGGCTCTGCGGCCGCGGTGCTGGCCGGCGCGCGGCTGCGCCAGGCCCAGGTGGCCGACGCGGAGGCGGCCCTGCGCCGCCGGGCCTGGGTCCCCGCGCCGCAGCTGGCCCGCGAGCTGGCGTTCGTCGCCGGCATCGCGCGTCTCGGCGCCGCCACCGACCGGCTCGCGGCCCACACCGCCGGGGCGGACGCCGCGCCCGCGCCCAGCCCGGCCCTGTCCCGGGAGCTGACCGCGCTGGCCGACGCGGGGGACCGGCGGTTCCGGCAGCTGATCGCCGGTGCCTCCGGGGGCGGACCGAACCGCTTCGACCAGGGCTGTGCCCGTGCGCTCTTCGAGATCGCCGACCACTCCTCCCTGGCGGCGGCTCCGGTCGTCGAGCTGTGTGCGGGCGTCGCGATCGCGCTGCTGGACGTCGGCCGGCAGGCGCAGGCCGCCGCGTAGGGGGTCTCGGACTCGCTCCGATCGGCACGCCGCCGGCGGTCGGACCCGGCGAGCTGCGGTGGGGGAGAGCCCGGGGTTCTGCGCCCTTCCCTGTCGGATTCGTCCAAGCCGCGCCCGGCACCGCGTCGCTAGGTTCGTGGCATGCACGCAACCTCCACCTTCACGGTCTCCCACTGGACCCCGGCGAGCTCGCCGGCCGAGCTGGGCGGGGTGGCGGCGCCGGCCACGGCGGCGCCCGCGGGCCTCGCACACATGGTCAAGACGTTCACCGGCGACCTGAGCGGGCGGTCGATGACCTGGTTCCTGGGATCGCTGAACCCGGACACCGGGCACGGCTCGTACGCCGCGCTCGAGGCGGTCGAGGGTGCGCTCGGTGGCCGGCGTGGCACGTTCAACGTGGTGCATGCGGCGTCGACGCACGGCTCGGACCGCTACGACGAGCACCTCGTGGTCGTGCCCGACAGCGGCACCGGGGAGCTCGCCGGCATCGCCGGCGCTGGCCGCATCGTCGTCGAGGCCGACGGCACCCACCACCTCGAGCTGGACTACTCCTTCGGCCAGTGAGCACGCCCGCCGGGCCGTAGCCGTGCGGCTCCGGCTCGCCTAGGTTGGTCCGGTGGCCATCGTGCACCGTGCGACCCTGACCCCGACCAAGCCCGAGATCGTCACGGCCTGGCTCGACCGCCAGCCCTGGGGTCGCAGCGGCGAGGTCGACGTGATCGGCGGCTATCGCCTCGACGACCCCGACGGTGCCGTCGGGGTGGAGTCGCTCCTCGTCCGGCGGGACTCGAGCGTGCTCCAGGTGCCGCTGACCTATCGGGACGCGCCGTTGACCGGCGCGGAGGGCCACCTGATCGGCACGGCGGAGCACTCCGTGCTCGGGACGCGGTGGATCTACGAGGCGGGCGGCGACCCGGTCGCGGTGGGGTGCTTCCTGCGGGCGCTGGCCGGTGATCAGGAGCAGGCGGTGGTGGAGGTCTACGACGGCGGCGAGCTGGTCGGCCGACGTGACCCGGTGGTGCGCATCCGTCGCGTCCTCGGGTCCGCCTCCGGGGCCGGCGACCTGCGACTGGCCGAGGTGCTGGGCGAGACCCCCGAGGGCCGGGAGCAGCTGGTCGCCACCTGGCCCGACGGGCAGGCCGTGGTGGCGGTCCGCTGACGACCGGCCTGACGCCCGGCCCGGCGGCCGGGTGGTCAGGAGCAGCGGACGTTGGCGAAGCCGGCCCGCGCGCGGCGTACGACGTTGTCGCAGCGGATCCGGGTGCCGCGGGCGCCATGCTGCACCCAGAAGCCGTGGCCGGCGGCCCGCACGACGGCGATGTTGCGGCTGAAGACGTTGTGCCGGCCCCAGCCGCGGGCCGCCACGTGCACCTCGAAGCCGTTGGCCGCGGCCCGGGTGCCGCGGTTGCGCTCGACCCGCCAGCGGTTGCCCTTCACGTCGACCCAGGAGTCGGCCCACGCGCCGCGCATCCCGGCACCGTCGAGGACGTTGCCGCGCAGCAGCCCGAGGCGGGTGCCCTCCTTGACGTCGATGCTCTCCGCGGCGGTACGCCGGATCCGGTTGCCGAGGATGCGGTTGTGGTCGGAGGCGTCGCGGCGGCCACCGGAGTAGCGGTGCCAGTTGGAGCGGGCGCTGCCGACGTAGATGCCCTCGCCGGAGTCCGCGTCCACGAGCCCGGTGCGGCGCACGACGCTGCCGCGGACGGTGTTGTGCCGCGAGGAGGCGCGCAGGTGGATGCCCTCCTCGCCGGTGGTGTGCACCGCGAGGCCGCGGAGCAGGTTGCGTCGGGACCGGTCCAGGACGATCCCCTTCGCGACGTTGCGGACGGTGATGCCGCGGATCTCCCAGTGGGCAGCCCCCGCGAGGTAGAGGCCGTACCGGGTGCCGGTCCCGTCGCCGCCGGGGTCGCCGTCGATCACGGCGCGGCGCGAGCCGGTCAGCACGATCGGGCGCCGGGCCGTGCCGGAGGCGGAGGCGACGAACGTCCCGGAGTAGTGCTGGCCTCCGAGCGCGAGCGGCGCCCGGGTGCCCTCGGAGGTGTAGGTGCCGTCGGCCAGCTCGATGACGTCACCGGGACGCGCCCGCGCGAGCGCGGCCGTGAGCCCGGCCGAGGTCCGCACGGCGATCAGGCGCTGCGCCTGCCGCTCGGCGGGAACCGGGGCGGCCGCGGCTGGCGTGACCGGCGCGACGATGCCGCCGGCGGCGATCAGCAGCAGCGTCACCAGGATCGTTCGCACGGTCCTCTCCCTCTCATGGCCGCACGGTCTCAGGGCCGCACGGTCAGGACCACGCGCCGGTTGCGCTGGCGGTTCGCGTCGCTGTCGTTGGGGTGCGCCGGGCGCCGCTCGCCCCAGCCGCGGGTGCGGACCCGCTGCCGGTCGACGCCCTGCCCGATCAGCCAGGCGGCCACGGCGCGGGCCCGCCGCTCCGAGAGCCGCTGCCCGTACGCCGCGTCGCCGCGGTCGTCGGTGTGCCCCTCCACGAGGAGCACCCGCCAGCGCGGGCCGGAGCGGGCCTGGTCCAGGATCGTGCCCAGCGCCGCGACCGCCTCGGGACGCAGGATGGCCTCGTCGGTGTCGAAGAGCACCGCGGCCGGGGCGACCCAGGACGTGCTGCCGTCGCCGTCCACCCGCCCCAGCCCGCCGCCGATCTCGGTGCGCTCGAGGCGCTCGGGGTCCACGTCGACGTCCGGCAGCCGGACCGGCGGGATCCGCACCGTGGCCACCAGGTCGTCGCCCGGCCGGGCGGCGCCGTCGCGGGAGAACCCCTCCCGGATCACCCCGTCACGAGAGGTGGCCAGCACGCCGCCGTCGCGCCGGACCCGGCAGACCTGCTCCGCCCGGGCCCCGGGCCGGGTGTCGCCGGGCACGGTCACGGCGGCGTACACGCGGTCGCCCGCCCGGGTCTCCGGGATGACCGCCGGAGGGATCGTCGCGGCCGTGACCTCGACCGCGCCGAGGCAGCCGCCAGGGGCGTCGTGGCGGACCACGCAGCCGGCGTCGACGACCTGGGCCGGCACCTCGGCGGCGGGGGCGAGCTCCTCACCGGTCTCGGGGTCGGTCACGGCCGGCACCTCGACGGCGGGCACGCGCACGTCGGGCAGCTCCTCGACCTCGCGCCCCGGCCCGGGCTCGCACCGCGGGTCCGCGGTCGGCGGGGCCACAGACGGGCCCACAGACGTCGACGGCGACCCGGCGGACGGGGACCCGGACTCGGACGTCTCGCCGGCCTCGTCGGCGCCACCCGAGCACGAGGTGGTGATCAGCGCCGTCAGGACCATCAGCGCCATCAGCATGGCCAGCACCGCCACCGCCCTCATGGTGCCTCCCGCCGGTCGACCGCGCGCCTCGGCCCGCCAGTGTGGACCGAGGGGGCGCCCGCCGTCGAGGGGTGCGGCACTCAGCCGGCCCGCCCCAGGGCGCGGTAGGTCCAGTCGGCGCCCTCCCACTCGGCGCGGTCGAGCGCGTGCCGCCCGTCGACGATCGAGCAGCCGGCCACGACCTGGCTGAGCCGGCGGGGGTCCAGGGAGCGGAACTGGTCCCACTCGGTGAGCAGCACGACCACCTGCGCGCCGGCGGCCGCGTCGAAGACGCCGTCCGCGTAGTTCAGGGTCGGCTGGACCCGGCGGGCGTTCTCCATGGCCTCGGGGTCGTAGACGGTCACGACGGCGCCCTCCTCCTGCAGCATCCGGGCCACGTCGAGCGCCGGGGCGTCCCGGACGTCGTCGGAGTTGGGCTTGAAGGCCGCGCCGAGGCAGCACACCCGGACCCCGTCCAGCGAGCCGCCGGCTTGCTCGCGCACCAGGTCGACGGTGCGCGAGCGGCGGCGCTGGTTGATCGCGTCCACCTGGCGCAGGAACGCGACCGACCTGCCGACCCCGACCTCCTCGGCCCGGTGCACGAAGGCCCGGATGTCCTTGGGCAGGCAGCCGCCCCGAAGCCGAGGCCGGGGTGCAGGAACCGGCCGCCGATGCGGGAGTCGTAGGAGAGCGCGGTGGCGAGGTCCTGCACGTCGCCGCCGGTCGCCTCGCACACCTCGGCCATCGCGTTGATGTAGGAGATCTTGGTGGCCAGGAACGAGTTCGCGGCGACCTTGACCAGCTCGGCCGTCGCGATGTCGGTGGTGACCACCGGGACCCCGGCCCCGATGACCGGCGCGAACGCCGCGCGCAGGGACTCCTCGGCCCACGCGGACCCGACGCCGAAGACCAGTCGGTCCGGGCGCATGGTGTCCTCCACGGCGTACCCCTCGCGGAGGAACTCGGGGTTCCACGCCAGCTCGACCTCGGTGCCGGCGGGCGCGTTGTCCTGCACGAGCCGGGTGAGCCGCGCGGCGGTGCCGACGGGCACCGTGGACTTGCCGACCACCAGGCACCGGCGGCGCAGGTACGGCGCGAGGTCGCGGGTCACGCCCTCGACGTAGCGCAGGTCCGCGGCGTGCGAGCCGACCTGCTGGGGCGTGCCGACGCAGATGAAGTGCACGTCGCCGAAGTCGCCGGCCGCCGAGAGGTCGGTGGTGAACGACAATCGGCCCGAGTCCAGGGCCTTGCGGAGCAGCTCGGGCAGACCCGGCTCGTAGAACGGCACCCGGCCCTCGTTGAGCGCGTCGACCTTGGCGCGGTCGGTGTCGACGCCCAGCACCTCGAAGCCGAGCACTGCCATGCAGATGGCGTGCGTGGCGCCGAGGTAGCCGGTGCCCAGGACGGTGAGCCGGGGCGTGGTGAGTCGGGGAGTGGTCGGTCGGGGAGTGGCGAGGGTGGACATGGTGGAGCCCTTCGGGTCGGTGGTCAGGAGCACGAGATGTTGCTGAGGCCCTCGCCGGCGCCGGCGACGGTGTTGTCGCAGCGCACGACGTTGGAGCCGGGTGGCCACGACGAGATCCCGGCGCCCGGCCCCTGCACGTCGGCGTGGTTCGCGGCGAAGACGTTGAAGTCGCCCCAGCCGTCGAGGATCTGGTGGGTCTGGAACCCGTCCTCGGGAGCCGTGGTCCCGGTGTTGCCCTGGACCAGGTAGTTGTTGCCCTTGAGGTCGACCCAGGAGTCGGCGCCGGTGAGCGCGGACCCGTCGAAGGTGTTGTCGAGGACGGCGCCGCCGGTGGTGCCCTCCTTGACGTCGATCGCCTCCGCGGCGGTGCCGGAGAAGGTGTTGGCGATGACCACGTTGCGGTCGCTGCGGTCGGCCTCGCAGTCGGTGTAGGTGCACCAGTTGCTGACCGCCGAGCCGAGGTAGACGCCCTCGCCGTACTTGTCGCGGCGCAGGCCGGTCTCGCCGATCGCGTTGTCGCGCACGACGGAGTCGGTGCTGTGGCTGCGCAGGTGGATCGCCTCGTCGCCGGTGCCGGAGACCGTGAGGCCCTGGATCACCGACCATGCGGTGCCGTCGGCCACGACTCCCTTCTGGCCGCCGGAGACCGTGAAGCCGACCAGCCGCCAGTAGCGGGCGCCGTCCAGGTGCAGCGCGTAGTCGCCCTCGACGTCGCCGCCGTCGAGCACCGCGGCGGACGTCCCGCACAGGAAGATCGGTGCCTCCTCGGTGCCCGAGGCCGTGGTCGCGAAGCTGCCGGCGTAGGTCCCGTCGGCCAGCTCGATGCTGTCGCCGGGGGCCGCCGCGGCGAGCGCCTGCTCCAGGTCGCTGGTCGAGGTCACGGTCGTCGTCGCGGCTGGGCACCGCACCGGAGCGGTGTCCGGCAGCGGGCCCTCGCCGGCCGGGGCCGCGTCCGGGAGGAGCGGCGCGGAGTCGGGCTGGTCGCCCTCGTCTCCCTGGTCCCCCTCGTCGGGCTCGTCGGACTCCTCCTCGGACTCCGTCTGCGTGGGGGAGGGCGGCTGCGACTCCGGCAGCAGGGTGGACTCCGGGATCTCCGGGATCGTCGGAGCCGGCGGCACGGTCGGCGTCGCCACCCCGTCCCCGGCCCGCGCTCCGGGGTCGTCGTCCGGCCACGCGGCGACGATGCCGAGCGCGAGGACCATCCCGAGGATCACTCCGCCCGCTCCCGCGGCGAGCAGCCGCGCGCGGGGCGACTCGGGCAGCCTCATGGCCGGCTCCCGTCGCCGGCCCGGCCGACCTGCACCGGTGTCGGGTCCCAGGCCGGGGCCTTGTCCAGGTACGGGTGCCGGCGGGAGCGGCGGCTGCGGGCGCCGCGCACGGCCGTGAAGAGCAGCAGCGCGCCGAGCAGGCACCACAGCACCGTCAGCGGCTGGGCGAACCGCTTGAGCGTCACGAGGAACGGCGTGGTGTCCTGCCAGCCGTCGCTGTGGTTGACCCAGCCGTCGGTGTCCAGGTCGTGGGCGCGCCCGACCTCGACCGCGCTCGGGCCGCGGCCGCTGATCTTGTTGTTGCGCAGGCTCGAGGAGCCGACCTCGCCCACGAAGCTGACCGCGTGGACGCTGGCGCCCTCCAGGGTGTTCTGGTCGATCTCGGCGCTGGAGTCGCGGACGTAGACGCTCGTCTCGCCGCCGCTGACCACATTGCCGGTGACGACCGCGCCGGAGACGCCGTCGCGCAGCGCGACGCCCTGGTCGTGGGAGCTGCTGACCTGGTTGCCGACCACGCTGACCTCGGTCGCGTCGTCGCGGACGACCACGCCGACCGCGTTGTCGGCGACGTCGTTGGCGAGCACGCTGACGTTCTGGCCGCCGATCACCTCCACGCCGTACCGGCCGTTGCGGCGCAGCTGGCTGTTGGCGATCGAGTTGTTGCCGTAGCTGCCGACGCTGGTGCCGGTCGCGCTCGGCCCGGTCGCCAGCGGCAGGCCCGAGATCGTCACCCCGTTGCGCTCGTTCTCCTCGGCGACGACCTCCGAGAGCACGATCCCGGTCGTCGCCCGCGCCAGCTGGAGGCCGTCGAGGCCGTTGCCGGACGCGCTGGTCGTCTCCACCACCGCGTTCATGACGTAGCGGTGCAGCACCAGCCCGGAGACGACGTTGTCGTCGAAGACGCTGTCGCGGACGTCGAGCCCGTTGGCCCCGGAGACGAAGAGGCCGAACGCGCTGTCGGTCACCGCCGTGTCGGCGATGGCCGCCGAGACGTAGCTGTACTGCGGGTTGTCGACGTCGACCGTCGGCACCGGCAGGTCGCCCGCGGGCAGCACGTCGCCGAGCGCGGAGTTCTTGTTGCCGTCGACCTCCGGCGCCTTGTCGGTCACCGGGCCCACCTTCAGCGAGTCGGCCAGGTCGTGGAGCGACCCGCTGTCGGGGCGGTCGGTGCCGGTGAGGGACAGGCCGCCCGTGCGGCCGCTCCAGAAGCCGAGGCCCTCGAGTCGGGCGTGCGAGATCGACACCTGGCCGCCGATCGCCCGCAGGTAGGCACGACCGTCGTCGGTGAGCGCGTCGCGGCGTTCGGTGTCGCGGTCGAAGCTGGCGATGACCGCCGGCGAGCCGTCGGCGCCGGCGATGTTGAGCCGGCCGCCGTAGTTCACGATCGAGACGAACCCCTCGGAGTCGCTGGCCAGGTGCAGGTGCAGGCCGCCGGGGCTGGCGAGGTTCAGGGTCGCCCCGGACTGCACGACGAGGTGCTCGCTGAGCAGGTAGGAGCCGTCGGGCCGGCGTACGAACGTCTGCGGCGCCAGCAGCAGCAGGTCCGCGACCGTGTACGGGTTCGACCGCGCCGTCAGCACGAGCGTGTACGCCGACCCGGTCGAGAGGCGGTACGGGCTCTTCGCGGGCGCCTGGGTCCAGCTGGCCAGCGAGCTGACCGTCCGCACCTCGGTGAGCCGGTCGTCCTCCCCGGCGACCAGGGCGGCCTCGGACTCGGGGTCGCCGGGGTAGGGGCGTCCGCCGCTCGCCGGGTCGGCGCCGGGGTCGATCTCGGCATCGGCGGAGGCGGCGGGACCGGTGGCCCCGACCAGGAGCGCTGTGAGCCCGGCGGCCAGGAGCACCCGGTTGCGCGCGGTCCGCCGGCTCATCGGTGACCACCGGCCGCGGACAGCGCGGGCTCGACGTCCGCGTGCGTCGGCGTACGACGTCCGCGCTCGCGCTGCTCCAGGGAGGCCTGGTCCTGGCCCTCCCCGCCGATCGTCGTCTCCGAACGGGTCAGCCAGCCCTGCTTGTTCATCGTGAGGAACGCGTAGAGCTTGACCGGCAGCGCCACCATGATCACGACCAGCGTCAGCAGGGGGAGCAGCAGGATGTCCTGCGGGTGCCGGCGCAGGTGGGAGAAGCCGCGGATCCCGCGACCGGCGAGCAGCCAGACCACCGCCAGCAGCGCGCCGTGCGTGGTGAGCTCGAGGCGGCTGAAGACCAGGTAGCCGATCGTGACGCCCATGGTGACCGGCGTGAGCAGGATCTGCAGGACCGTCACCTTGGTGACGAAAGGGGTGCGCCACAGCCAGCCCTTGTAGGCGGCGGTGAGGTAGCAGCGGTAGGAGTTGCGGCTCCAGCGCACCCGCTGCTTGACGAAGGCGCGGAACGAGGCCGGGAACATCGAGAGCGCCCGGGCGGAGGACTGGTGCACTGTCTTGAAGCCCGAGGCGAGGACCAGCCAGGTCAGCCGGCCGTCGTCCCCGGCGATGCAGCGCCGGCCGAGGAAGAACTCGTTCTCGAGGTTCTCCAGCACCGGCGTCACCGCCGAGCGGCGGTACGCCGCGGTGCGGCCGGAGACGCACGCGACCGCGCCGGCGCGGCCCATCGCCGGCACGTAGTTGTAGTAGCGCAGGTTGACCATCCAGTCGGCGATGCGTCGCCACACGTTGCCGCGCGCCTCGTAGACGTTCTGCTGGGTGCTGACCGCCCCCACCTCGGGGTCGAGGAACGGGCGCTGCACGGCGAGCAGCAGGCCGGGCTCCCACTGGGTGTCGGAGTCCACCAGGACCAGGACCTCGCTGGTCGCCATCCGGATGCCGACGCCCAGGGCCGACCGCTTGCCGGCGTGCCTGAACAGCACGGGCCGCACGACCGGGTCGTCGAGCGCCTCGAGGCGCTCGAAGGCCTCGGTGTCCGCCACGTCGAGGACGATGATGATCTCGTCCGGGTGCTGGGCGCGCCAGTTGGCCACGCACCGCATCAGGATGTCGGGGTCCTCGTGGAAGCTGGGCACGACCACCGAGGTCGTCGCCGTGAAGTCGTTGTCGATCGGGCGGGCCCGAGCGGACAGCACGCACCGGTAGATCCACAGGGACCACACGATGATGCCGGCCACGGCGAGCGGGAAGGCCGCCCGCCACTCGGCAAGATCGAGTGCGGGCAGGGTGAAGTCGGCGAAGTCGGGCACGGTGGATGGACCCCCTGGAATGGCGCGGACGGCTCGACGGCGCGATCGCGCCGGGTCGGACCCGAGAGCGACGCGAATACCCGGTCACGGGTATTGGCGTCGGCTTCGACCGTAGATTCGGAAATGGCGGAAATGGGGGGTGGTTGTGGCGCCTATACCCAACAGTGGGTACCTCTGCGGTCAGGACCGCCAACATTCGGCGGAACCGCTTTTCGGGTGCTGGGGATCCTCTAGCGTCGGGTCCATGAGACTCGCGAGATGGGCCGCCGCCGCGGTGCTGTTTGCCCCGTTGCTGAGCGGATGTGGCGCGCTCGGCGCCGACGGGGATCCCGAGTTCGGCGCGCCGCAGGAGGTGGGCGCGTCGGGTCGGAAAAGCCCCGGAAATGCGCCCAGGGAATTGGTTAACCCGGCCGAAACAATTGCGTCGTCCGAGGAGGTCCGCGCGCCCGTTTTCGGCGAGTTCTTTCGTTATGGCAGCGGCTTGAAGATCCAGGTGGAGGCACCCGAGCGGTTCACGCCGTCGGCCTGGATCGAGCGGCGCCCCGGCGTTCCGGTGCGGCTGCGGGTGACGGTGCGCAACGGCACCGAGGAGCTGTGGAACCCCAGCCAGCTGCACGTGCGGCTGGCCAGCGGGTTCGCCCCGGCCGAGCCGATCTTCGACTACGACCACGACGTGGTCGCGCGCCCGGAGGAACGGGTGCCCCACGGCGAGGCCGTCACGTTCTTCGTGGGCTACTGGGTGCCGGACACCGAGCGGGTCAGCCTCGAGGTCGACCCGGGGCACGGCTACCAGACGACGGTGGTCACGACCCGGTAGCCGCCCCGGCAGCCGCCCCGGCAGTCGCCCCAGAAGTGGGACCGGGCACCGGCGGCCGCTCGTCGTACTCCTCGTGGCCGCCCTGGTCGAGCTGGAACGGCGGGTAGGCGTCGGTCATCAGGGCGGTGTAGCCGTTGACCCGCAGCCTCCAGCGGTTCAGCCCGATCACGAGGTCGAAGATCGGGCGGGGATAGCGGCCGGTGAACAGCAGCACGACCGCCGCGACGAGGACCAGGAACCCGGCCAGGCCGACCGAGGTGCCGCCGATGAAGATGCCGACCACGATGTAGTGCGGGATGGCCAGCAGCCACCACTTCACCAGCACCAGGCCGCGGGAGAGCCGCTCGGGAGGGTCGATCTCCAGGTGGGCGGGGTAGTCCGGCACGTCGTGGAGCGTGAACGGCGGATAGCGGTCGGTACCGAGCGTCGAGGCGTAGTACGTGACCCGCCAGCTCCAGCGCATCACGCCGACGTTGAAGGTGAAGAGGCCGCGGGGGTACCTGCCGGTGATCAGGATCGCGAAGAAGGCGACGATGCTCAGCAAGAAGAAGGCCAGCCACAGGAAGATCAGCACGACGTAGTGCGGGATGGCCAGCAGCCACTTGACGAGCCACAGCCCGCGACTCAGCGAGGGGTCGAGCTCAGCGTCGACGTGCACCGGATAGCGGGCAGGCGGCATGGCTGGGCTCCTCGTCGTCGGTCGCTCCCGTCCACCATCGGTCCTCCCGCGGGTCTCGTGCTCAGCCGAATCAGGTGAGGTCCGGAGCCGCCTCGCGTGCCTCGGCGGATGCGGGCGAGGCGCTCGGAACCGGAGCAACTAGGTTTGAGTCTGCTGCGGCACGTCGTCCCCGCGGCGAGGAGGACGAGGATCGCCATGTCGGCTCAGGTGCCTGTGTGGGCAGACGCGTACGAACCCGGGGTGCCCGCTCACCTCGAGTACGGCGACACCACGGTGCTCGACCTGTGGGAGGACTCGGCGCGCCGGTTCCCGGACCGGCCGGCGCTGGACTTCCTGGGCCGCGTCTCGACCTACGCCGAGGTCGACGAGCGGGTCCGCCGGGTGGCCGCCGGCCTGCACCGCCTCGGCGTCCGCGCCGGCGACAACGTCGCGCTGATGATGCCCAACTGCCCGCAGAACGTCATCGCGTTCTTCGCGGTGCTGCGGCTCGGGGCGACGGTGGTCGAGCACAACCCGCTCTACACGGCCTCGGAGCTGCGGCACCCGTTCGCCGACCACGGTGCCCGGGTGGCGATCGTCTGGGACAAGGTCGTGCCGGTGGTCGAGGAGCTGCGGGCCGACTCGTCGCTCGAGCACGTGGTCGCCGTCGACATGACCGCCGAGCTGCCGTGGACCAAGCGGCTGGCGCTGCGCCTGCCGATCAGCAAGGCGCGCGCCTCCCGTGACCAGCTGACCTCCCCGGCACCGGACGCGATGCCGTGGGCGGAGCTGGCCT
Organism: Nocardioides pantholopis; assembly: GCF_003710085.1. Taxonomy (NCBI): domain Bacteria; kingdom Bacillati; phylum Actinomycetota; class Actinomycetes; order Propionibacteriales; family Nocardioidaceae; genus Nocardioides; species Nocardioides pantholopis. The sequence continues at coordinate 1,914,221 of NZ_CP033324.1, forward strand.
CCGCGCCCCCGCTGGACGAGGCGCACCCCCGCCCGGACAAGGAGGCAGTGGCGCTGCTGCTCTACACCTCCGGGACCACCGGCGTGCCGAAGGGGGTGCCGCTGCGACACCGCAACCTGGTGGCAGTCGTCCGCCAGGGGCGGCTCTGGGTCTCCGGCCTCCAGGACGGCCAGGAGTCCATCCTCGTGGCGCTGCCGCTGTTCCACGCCTACGGCGTGACCGTCAGCGTGCTGCTGGGGGTGGCCATCGCCGCCAAGCTGGTGCTGCTCCCGAAGCCCGAGACCGGGCTGGTGATGGACGCGATCAAGCGCGAGGTGCCGAGCTTCGTGCCGGCCGTGCCGCCGCTCTACCAGCGCATCGTGGACGAGGCGGAGCGCCGGGGAGTCTCGATCGCGGGCATCCGCTACGCGCTGTCGGGGGCGATGCCGCTGTCCGCCGAGCTCGTGGAGCGCTGGGAGGCCGCGACCGGGGGCCTGCTGGTGGAGGGGTACGGGCTGACCGAGACCTCGCCGGTGATCGTCGGGAACCCGATGACCAAGGCCCGCCGGCCCGGCTCGATCGGGGTGCCGTTCCCCGACGTGGAGATCCGGATCGCCGACCCCGAGGACCTCGACCGCGACGTCCCCCAGGGCGAGCGCGGCGAGCTGCTGGTGCGCGGCCCCCAGGTGTTCTCGGGCTACCGGGGTGCGCCCGAGGAGACCGCCGCCGCCTTCCACGACGGCTGGTTCCGGACCGGTGACATGGTGACGATGGCCCCCGACGGGTTCCTGACCATCGTGGACCGGCTCAAGGAGGTCATCATCACCGGCGGCTTCAACGTCTACCCCTCGGAGGTGGAGGCGATGATCCGCACCCACGCCGGGGTCGTCGACGTCGCCGTCGTCGGGCTCCCGCACGCGGACGGCGGTGAGGAGGTCGTGGCCGCGGTGGTCCTCGTCGAGGGCGTGCCGGTCCAGCCCGAGGAGCTCCGAGCCCACTCGCGGCAGGGCCTGACGCCGTACAAGGTGCCGCGCCGGGTGGTCTTCGTCGACGAGCTGCCGACCAACCCGATGGGCAAGGTGCTGCGCCGCGAGGTGGCGGTCCAGATCCAGGACGTCTGACCAGACGGGCGGCGCCGGGTCGAGTACGGCGCCGCCCGCCGGCCAGCCGGACGGATCAGCCCGCCGACCGGCCCGCTGTCAGGAGGCCGGCCCCGTCACGACGAGCTTGCCGCGCAGGTGCCCGGCCTCGCTGCGGGCCAGGGCGGCCCCGAGCTGCTCGAACGGGTGGACCGAGTCGATGTGCACGGTGAAGGCGCCGGCCGCCGCCCGGTCCAGCACGGCGCGGAGGCTCTGCGCCGTCAGCTGGGTGGGGTCGCCGCCGGCCACGATGGCGCCGCGGGCGCTGGCGGCGAAGTCGACGGTCGTCACGATCCGCTCCGCGGGGATCAGGCCGTCGGTGCGTTCGACGAACCCGCGGCCGGCGGTGTCGATGGCGGCGTGCACGCCGTCGGGTGCGTGGTCCCGGAGGTCCTCGACCAGGAAGTCGCCGTAGCCGACCGGCTCGGCGCCGAGGCTGCGGACGTAGTCGTGGTTCGCCGGGCTCGCCGTGCCGAGCACGCGGTGCCCGGCGGCCACGAGCAGCTGGGTCACGGCGCTCCCGACCGCGCCGGCGGCCCCGTTGACGACGACTGTCGAGGCGGGGGCGAGGTCGATCAGTCCGAGGACGCGCTGGGCGGTCTCGGCGGCGGTGGCGACCGCCACGGCGGACTGCAGGTCGAGGGCGTCGGGCACCACCGCCAGGCGCTGGGCGCGGGTGACCGCGACCTCGGCGAACCCGCCGGAGTCGGCGAAACCGACCACCCGGTCGCCGACGGCCAGGCCGTCGACCGGTCCGTCGACCGGTCCGTCGCCGATGGCGAGGACCGTGCCGGCGATGTCGGTGCCGATCACGGCGGGCAGGGACAGCGGCAGCATCTCGGCGAGGTAGCCGTTGCGGATCTTCCAGTCGAGCGGGTTGACGGCGATCTGCTCGACGCGGACCTTGACCTGGCCGGGGCCGAGGTCGGGCTCGGGAACGTCGGCCGGGACCAGCCCGGCGGGTCCATAGGTCGTGAGGGTGTAGGCGTGCATGGTGGCGCTCCTGTCGTGCTAACTGGGGTGGTCGGCTCAGTGGGCCGGCAGGGCGCCGGTGAGCGTCGGGTAGTCGGTGTAGCCGCGGTGGTCGCCGCCGTACGCCGTGGACAGGTCGGGCTCGGCGAGCTCGGCGCCCGTGGCGAGCCGGGTGACCAGGTCGGGATTGGCGATGTAGAGCCGGCCGAACGACACGGCGTCGGCGTCTCCGCCCGCGACCCGGGCGAGCCGCTGCGGGTGCTCGGAGGGGTCGCCGGTGGCCGGGTTGAGGATCAGCGCACCGGACCAGGCGCGGCGCAGCACCGGCGTCAGGGACGGCGCCCCGGCCTCGACCAGGTGGAGGTAGGCCAGGCCCAGCCGGTCGAGCTCGCTGACCAGGAGCGGGTACGTCGTGTCGTGGTCGTCCTCGACCGTGTCGCCGAGCCCGTTGGCGGGGGACAGGCGGAGGCCCGTGCGGTCCGCGCCGATCGCGTCGGCCACGGCCCGGGTGACGTCGAGCGTCATCCGGATCCGGTTCTCCGGCGTGCCGCCCCAGGCGTCGGTGCGCCGGTTGGCGTTGGTGGCCAGGAACTGGTGCAGCAGGTAGCCGTTGGCGCCGTGGACCTCCACGCCGTCGAACCCGGCGGCGACCGCGTTGCGGGCCGCGGCGGCGAAGTCGGCGACGGTGGCCGCGATCTGCTCCGCGGTCAGCGCCTCGGGCTCGACGTGGTCCTGCGGGCCGGTCGGCGTGAAGATCTGGCCCGCGGCCCGGATCGCCGAGGGGCCCACCGGGGTGAGCCGGCCGTGGCCGACCGCCTCGGTGGTGCTCGGGTGCCCGATCCTGCCGGTGTGCATCAGCTGCGCCACGATCGTGCCGCCGGCCTCGTGCACGCGGTCGGTCACCGCGCGCCAGCCGGCGACCTGCTGGGGGCTGTGCAGCCCCGGGGTGAACGGGTAGCCCTGGCCCACCGGCGAGGGCTGGATGCCCTCGGTGACGATCAGCCCGGCGCTCGCGCGCTGGGCGTAGTACGTCGCGGTCTGGCTGGTGGGCTCCGTGCCGGCCGCGCGGCTGCGGGTCATCGGCGCCATCACGATGCGGTTGCGCAGGCGCAGCCGGCCGGCGGCGAGGGGTTCGAGGACGGTCATGGGTCGCTCCTTCGAGGATGAGTCCAGCGGAAGTTACTTAGCCGAACAACTAAGTTCTCGGGCGCATTCCTTGGCCGGCAAACTTTCTTGCTAGGTTGGCGCCGTGAGCGAGGGAACGGGCCTGGATGTCGCGCCGATGAGCTCCGCGGTCTTCCGGGTGGCCCGGCTCCACAAGGCCCTCGCGGGCCGGCTGCTGCGCGAGACCGGGCTCCATCCCGGCCAGGAGCTGGTGCTGATGGCGCTGTGGTCGTCCGGGCCGCAGCGGCAGGTCGACCTGGTGGCGGCCATCGAGTCCGACGCCCCGACGATGACGCGCAGCATCGGGCGGCTGGAGCGGGTCGGCCTGGTCCGGCGTACGCGCTCGCAGACGGACCGGCGCGCGGTCCTCGTCGAGGCGACCGAGGCCAGCCTCGGGCTGCGAGCGCAGGTCGAGGCTGCCTGGGCCGAGCTGGAGCGGTTGACCGTCGGGACCCTGTCCGAGGCCCGGCAGGCCGAGGTGCTGGAGAGCCTCGGCACCCTGGAGTCGAACCTGGAGTCGAATCGGGAGACCGTCGCCCCCTGACCCTCGCCGCCGCGCCGCCGCGCCGGTAGCCTGAGCCGACCTGTCCCCGAGCGTTCCGAGGTCCTGCGCCATGCACCTGCTCCGACCCGGCGACGAGCTGGGCGACCTCCTCGCGCCGTACGCCGACGTGGACCGGCGCCGCCCGGATCGGGCCTGGGTGATGGCCAACATGGTCGGCACGCTCAGCGGCTCGGCCGCGGTCGGCGGGCGGGTCGGCCAGCTCTCGGCCGGCCCCGACGCCCAGCTGTTCGTGGACATGCGGTCGCTGGCCGACGTGGTCCTCGTCGGGGCGGAGACGGTACGCCGCGAGGGCTACGGGCCGGTGCGGCTCGCGCCGCCGCGGGTGGCCGCCCGCCGGGAGCAGGGGCGCCCCGACACGCCTCCGCTCGCGATCGTCAGCCGCTCCCTGGAGCTGGACTGGGAGTCGTCGGTCTTCGCCGACGCCCCCGCGGACCGGCGCACGATCGTGCTGACCTGCGAGGCGGCCGACCCCGCGCGGATCGCGAGCGCCCGAGCGGTCGCGGAGGTGGTGGTGGCGGGGGAGGAGTCGGTCGACCCCGCCCTCGCCGTCGCGGCGCTCTCCGAGCGCGGGCACCGGGTGATCCTCTGCGAGGGCGGGCCGAGCTGGCTCGGCGAGCTGGTGGCCCGCGGCTGCCTCGACGAGCTCTGCCTCACGGTGGCGCCGGTCCTGGGCGGCGACGCGCTGCCGGTGTCGATCGCGCCGCCCGGCAGCCCGCTGCGCGACTTCGCGCTGCGCCACGTGATCGCCGCCGACGACACGCTCTTCCTGCGCTACGAGAGGACTGCCGATGCCTGAGGACGATGCGTTCTCCACGATCATGTCGTCGGTCGACACCCCGCTGATCGTGGTGACGACCGGCAACGACACCGACGGCGTGCGGGAGTGGGGCGGCTGCCTGGTGGGCTTCCACACCCAGGCCAGCATCGATCCGGAGCGCTACTGCCTGTGGCTGTCCAAGGCCAACCACACCACCCGGGTCGCGCAGCGCTCCACGCACCTGGTCGTGCACTTCCTGACCGCCGACGACCTCGCGCTCGCCGAGCGGTTCGGGACGCTGACCGGCGACCACGACGACAAGTTCGCGGGCCTGCGGACCGAGGCCGGCCCCGGTGGGGTGCCGGTGCTCCTGGACTGCCCGCACCGGCTCGTCGTACGCCGCACCAGCCTGCTCGACGAGGGCGGCGACCACCTGTGCCTCGCCACCGAGCCGGTCGCGGTCGCCAGCGGCGGGCCGTTCACGCCGCTGCGGCTCTCCGACGCCGCCCACCTGACCCCGGGCCACGAGGCCGAGGAGCGGCACGCGCCACCCACGGAGCGCGCGCCCGGCTGAGCGCGGCCGACCTGCACCGCTGGCCCGGGTCCGCCGTTGTGGCCGATCCGCTCGGCGCCGCTGCGCCGTGTACTGGAGGCGCCGGGCCCGAGGGGGCCGAGCAGGGAGTGGGACGCGATGTGTCGTTGGCTTGCGTACTCGGGCGCGCCGGTGCTCCTCGACGACCTCCTGGTCAAGCCGGAGAACTCGCTGGTGATGCAGAGCAGGCACTCGCGCCTGGGTGCGGAGCCGGTCAATGGCGACGGCCTCGGCGTCGGCTGGTACGGCGCGGTGGAGACCCCGGGTCTCTACCGCGGCACGCACCCCGCCTGGAACGACCGCAACCTGCAGGAGCTCTCGGCCCACGTGCGCGCCGGTCGGGTCTTCGCCCACATCCGCGCCTCGTCGGGCACCGCGATCCAGGGGACCAACTGCCACCCGTTCCGCCACGGGCGCTGGCTGTGGATGCACAACGGCTCGATCGCGGACTTCGCACGGGTCAGGCGCGACCTGGCGCTAGCGGTCGACCCCGAGCTGTTCCCGCACATCGAGGGCTCCACCGACTCGGAGCTGTTCTTCTTCCTCGCCCTGACCTTCGGCCTCGCGGACGACCCGCCGCCGGCCGTGGCCCGAGCCGTCGGGCTGATCGAGGAGACCGGGCGCCGGCACGGGATCGAGCTGCCGATCCAGATGACGGTGGCCACCAGCGACGGTGCGACGACGTGGGCGTTCCGGTACTCCAGCGAGCACCGGTCGCGCTCGCTCTTCCACAGCGCCGACATGACCACGCTGCACCATCAGTATCCCGACAACCCGATCCTGCGCGACCTCTCCGAGGACGCCCGGCTGGTGGTCTCGGAGCCGCTCGGGGAGCTCCGCGGAGCGTGGCACGAGGTGCCGGAGTCCAGCTGCCTGGTCGTTGGTGCTGGCGGCGAGGAGGTCCACGAGTTCGCCCCGGTGCGGAGCTGACGCTCGGGTCAGACGCCGCGTGGTCGGGTGGTCCGCCAGGCAGAGCCGCCTAGATAACAGACGCAACCAGGCGCGTGAGGCCGGGGCGGGGGCCCGGGGGTGGCGGCGGCTACCTTGCCGGCATGCAGTGTGCAGGTGAGACGGGCGGCTGTCCGGTGTGGGCGGCGGTCCGCTCGGCGTCGCGGTCCGCCGGCCCGGCGCGCGTCCGGCAGCTGAGCTGGGTGGCGACCGAGCTGCACCGGGCCCAGGAGCTGGGGGAGCAGCCGGAGGCCGGCCCCGGCGGGTGCGCGGAGTGGCTGGTCGGGGATCGAGCCCGGTTCTACCTCGTGGCGGCGTCGCAGGGGCGGCTCCGGACCCGCGGCCGGCCGGGCCGCCCGTCGACGCCGGCCTCCGTCCGGGTGCGCGCCTCGGTGCTGCGCGAGCTGGCGGCGTACGCCGGTGCGGAGGGGCCGGCAGCGGGCATCGGTCAGGCGCCGGACCGGCAGTGGACGCCCGGCGACGCCCGGCGCGCGTTCCTCACCTGGCTGCGTGCCGACGCCTCCGAGCTCGGCTCGCGCACCTACGCGTGCGCGGCGCTCGCCTCGGCGGGCGTGCGGGTGGGCGAGATGGTCGGGCTGATCGACGCGAGCATGGGCTCCGACGGGACGCTGGCCGACCTGGTCCGGAACCCACCAGGCCCGGGCGCTCCGTTCCTGGCGCCGGTCACCCTGCCGGCGTACGCCCGCGAGGCGGTGACGGCCTGGCTCCGGGTCCGGGACGGCGTCGTCGTCTCACCCCGGGTCCGGGCGCTCTTCGTCACGCTGCGGCCGGCGAGCCGGCGGGGGAGCGTGTACGCGCGCGGCCTGCCGGTGACCGCCCGCAGCCTGAACCGCTCGCACCTGCTGGCCGCCGAGAACTGGCTGGCCCTGGGTCGGTCCGCGGGCGCGGGCCTCAGCGCGAGCGACCTGTCGCTCGGCCGGCTCGCCTACCACCCGGAGACGGCCGGAGCCTGACGGCCGACCGCCGCTCAGCGCACCCGGAACACCTCCACGATGTGCGGGGTATCGATCAGGGTGTGGGGCGAGAAGGCGTGGTAGGCCCACACGTGCACCCAGGCGTTGCCGGTGCGCAGGGTCAGGAAGCTCTTGACCATGCCCGGGCCGAGGTAGGTGAAGACCACGAAGACGACCGACAGCGCGGCCGATCCGGGGGAGTCGAAGCTGGTCCAGGCGTCCCAGAGGTGCAGTCCGGCGTAGGTCAGCCCGCCGTACAGGACCGTCGCCGTGGCCGACCCGGTCAGCCGCAGGAACCGGGGGATGAGGATCGCGTACACGAAGACCATGGCCGGGAGCACGGTCCCGACGAAGTAGAGCGCGAAGGTCAGGGACGCGCCGCGCAGGAGCTGCCCCGCCGGGAGCTCGAAGAGGTCGGGCCGGCCGACGACGACCTGGAACCACGTCTCCAACACCAGCACGACGCCGATGACGAGCAGGTCGTTGCGGGGCGCGGTGGAGCGCAGTCCGAGCGCGGTCGGCGAGTAGCGGCGGCGGAAGTAGAGCAGTGGAACGACGGCGTAGACCACCAGGTTGTATCCGGCCCAGGCGAGCACCTCGGCGCGGGCCACGTGCTCGTGGGTGCCGACCAGGCTGCCGGCCAGATGCAGGCCGAACGGGTGCCATCCGAAGGCCCGGGCCAGGACGAACCCTCCGAGCAGGCCCAGGGCGCCGTACGCGAGCAGTCCCACGGTCTCCCGCAGCGCGCGCGTGCGCTCCGGTGCCCGGTCGAGCACCCGGGGGTCCGGGCGTCGACGGGTCAGCCAGTAGACGACGCCGATCATCAGGAGCACCTGGATCAGGGCGAGGTTGGTCTCCAGCAGGAGCTCCCACGGCGCGGAGTCGGCGCGCGCCGGCCAGTCGAAGGGCAGGTCGTCCGGGGCGGTGAGCGCCACCGCGACGTTGGCGCCCACCCAGGCCGCGATCGCGGTCCTGAGGATCCCGCGGGCGGACCGACGGGACTGTCGCTGCAGACCTTCGGACCCGCGCGGGGTCTCGATGTCGACGCCCATGGCGTCCACCTCCGCCTGTTGGCAATACACCTGTGCTACATCGGAAGTTAGCACGCCTGTGTTACAAAGGGCCATGCCCAAGATGGTGGATCCGGACCAGCGGCGCCGGGACCTGGCTCACGCCACCTGGCGCGTCATCCGCCGCGAGGGCGTGGAGCACGCCTCGGTGCGCACCGTCGCCCGGGAGGCCGGCCTGTCCGCCGGGTCGCTGCGGCACTACTTCGGCAGCCAGACCGAGCTGCTGGCGTTCGCCATGGCCACGGTGATGGAGCGGGTCGAGCACCGGGTCGCCGCGGTGCCCCGACCGGACGACCCGCTGGTGGCGGCCAAGGCCGTGCTGGCCGAGCTGCTGCCGCTGGACGACGAGCGAGCCGCGGAGAACGAGGTGTGGCTCGCGTTCACGGCTCGCGCCCTGGCGGACGGCCGGCTCCGGGAGCTGCGTGACGAGGCCTACGACCGTCTCCAGGCGGGGTGTGCCGCCTGGATCGCGCGGCTGCTCCCCGACGCGGGGGCGGCCGAGCACGAGCTCGAGTCCGAGCGGCTCTTCGCCCTCGTGGACGGGCTGGCCGTCCACGCCGCGCTGCGCCCTGCCTCGGCCACCCCGGCTCGGCTTGCGGCGGTCCTGGACCATCACCTCGAGCAGGTGGTGCGGTGCGCCGGTTCGCCCGGTTTCGCCGGCGACTGAGAGGGGATCGTGGGACCGTGGGGATCACCCCTGCGCGCCCTCCGGAAGGTCCCCATGCCACGCATGTCCCGCCTTGTTGTCGTCCTGCTCGCCGTTGCCGCCGTTCTCGCCGGCCTCCTGGTCGGGTCGCCCGCGTCCGCCGCGGACGGGTCGCTCTCGGGCGTGGTTCAGGTGAAGCCGGCCGGTGGCCCCGTGGCGCCGCTGGCCGGCGCCGACGTGCACCTGTACCGCTCCGCGACGACCGAGTGGAGCGGGGAGCTGGTCCGGTCCGTCCGGGCCGGGGCCGACGGCTCCTGGAGCGCCGCGGGTCTCGAGGACGGGTACTACTTCGTGCGGGTGATCGCCCCCGAAGGCTCCCCGGCCGAGGAGTACTGGGAGAACGCCTGGAGCCCCTACGAGGTGACGCCCGTCCGGGTCGACGGCAACGCCGTCAGGCTCCCGCGCCCGATCGTCCTGGAGACCCCCGGCTGGGTCCAGGGTCGGGTCGTCGACGAGGCCGGCCGGCCGGTCGTGGGCGCCTTCGTCTCGTTCCGGGCCTCGGAGAGCTCGGGGAGCTACGGGCTGGAGACCGGGGCCGACGGACGCTATGACAGCCGCACCGGCGACCACACCGACGCGCTGCTGCCGGGCAGCTACCTGGTCGCCGTCCGGTGGTACAGCGACGACCTCGACGACCCGGTCTACCGCGAGAGCGAGGCTCGCGTGACCGTGAGCGCCGGAGCGGGCGCCACCCACGACGTCACGCTCGTGGAGAGGCCGGCGATCGTCATGACGGTGCTCGACGAGGAGGGCCAGCCGCTGGCGAACGCGCCGCTCCACCTGCAGGTCCGAACGCCCGACTTCAAGAACGGCGTGTTCGGGCCGATCCAGTCCGGGCCCCACGAGACCGACGCCTCAGGGCGCTATCTGGTGGGCGACTCCTTCGAGGAGGTGAAGGTCTTCGTCGGCCTGCCCGAGGGGTACCAGGGCTCCGCGGTCGGCGAGTGGTGGGACGGCGCGTACTCGTTCGCCGAGGCTCGGTCGCTGACCTTCCCGGCCGGCGCTCCGCTGCGCCGCGAGATCACGGTCCGCCTCGGCTCGGCCCCGACCGCGGTCCAGGCGGTCACTCCGGGCATCCGAGGTGTCGCTCGGGTGGGAAGGACGCTCACGGCCTACACCCCTGGGTGGGGGCCGAGCGGCGTGGAGATGGAGTACCAGTGGCTCGATAGTGGCTTCGTCATCCCGGGTGCGACCGGGTCGAGCTTCACGATCCCGGCCACCATGGCCGGCAGCCACGGGGTCTCGGTGCGGGTGACCGGCAGGGTCCCCGGCCAGCCCGCGGTCGATCGGGTGAGCCCGTGGACGGGGGAGGTGCTGCCCTCTGACGGCAGCACCGACATGGTCGCCGGGATCCCCAAGATCACCGGACGGGCCGAGGTGGGACACGTCCTCGCGGCGATCCCCGGCACCTGGTTCCCCGCGGGCGTGACCCTGAGCTGGGTCTGGACGGCAGGAGGCAAGCAGGTCGGCACTGGGCGCTACCTGAAGGTCACCAATGCGCTGGCCGGCAAGTCCGTCCTCCTCGTCGTGCGGGGCGAGCTCGGCGGCGCGAGCACCGTCGTCTCCTCGAACTACACCGTCAAGGTGCGCGGCGTGTTGACCGCGGCCCGGCCGAAGGTCACCGGCAAGGCGCAGGTGGGGCGGAAGCTGCGCGCCAGGGCTGGAGCGTGGGGGCCGGGCAAGGTCACCGTGCGGTTGGCCTGGTTCCGCAACGGGACCAAGGTGAAGAAGGCCACCGGCACGACGTACCGGCTGACCCGCAAGGACGTCGGCAAGCGGATCAGCGTGCGGGCAACGGGCAGCCGTCGACACTTCGACACCGTCACGACCCGGAGTGCCAAGACCGGCCGCGTGACCCGCTAGTGCCACGCGGGCCCGGGGCCGCGTGGCTAGTCCGTCTCGACCTCGGTGAGCGCCAGCAGCTCCTCGCGAGCCTGGGTCAGCTGCTCGGGAGACAGGTACGGCGTGTTGACCGCCGCGACGAGTCCCTCGGCCGCGAGTCGGACGATCAGGGCCCGGCCCGGCGGCAGGCCGTCGGCCGCGAAGGCGTCGTTCCAGGCTCGGGCGTCCTCCTCCTCCAGGGGCGCGGACAGGGCGGCTGCGTCGGTTGCCCCCAGCGCGGAGAGCAGCCCGGCGGGACTGAACATCCGGGTGAGGTACTCGCTGCCTCCGGTGTGGGCGCGCACGTAGCCGCGGGTGAACTTGCCGGCCCGGTTCTCGCTGAGGTCGACGTGGGCGCGCACCTCCTCCCAGATCCGGGTGATCGTGTGCTCGATCAGCGCGGTGAGAAGCTCTTCGCGGCTGCGGAAGTGGTGCATCAGCCCGCTCTTGGTCACCCCGGCGAGCGCGGCGATCTCGGCGAGGCTGACCCTCGTCCCCTTCTGCACGATCGCCTGCTCGGCAGCGTCGAGGATCGCGCGCCGGGTGCGCTCGCGGTCCCGTACCAGCTCCCGCTCGGGCGGCGTCATCGCCGCGTCTCTCGCACCGGGGTCATGGAGGGGATCATCCGCCACGCGACGACAGCCGCCGCCAGCAGGATGGCCGCCGCGACGAACGAGGTCGTCTGCATGGCCGCGGCGAACGCCTCCTGCGCGGCGGCGATGACCGACGGGTCGTCGATGGTGGTGACGGCGTAGGCGAGCGAGTCGTGCACGGTCGCGGTCTCCTCGGCGTCCAGGCCGGCTGGCAGCTCGAGCCCGGAGCGGTACATCGCGAGATGCAGGGATCCGAGCACGGCGATCCCCAGGGCGCCACCGAGCTCGTAGGCGGTCTCGGCGACGGCCGACGCGGCACCCGCGCGCTCCTTGGGTACGGCGCTGACCACCGCGTCGGTGGAGAGGGTCATCGCGATCCCGATGCCGAGCCCCATTACGGCGAGCGCGCCCCCGAGCCCCCAGAAGGAGGTCCACTGGGTGGTCGCGCCGATCCCGGCGAGACCGAGGGCGGCCACCGCGAGCCCCAGGCCGATCGAGCGGCCGGCGCCGAGCCGGGTCACCAGCACGCCGATCAGTCCGATCACCGCGATCGACGCCAACGTGGCGGGCAGCTCCGCGAGGCCGGCGTCCAGCGGACCGAAGCCGCGGACCAGCTGCAGGTACTGGGAGAAGAAGAAGAGCAGGCCCAGGAAGGCGAAGATCGAGAGCAGGCTCGCGCACACGGCTCCGGTGAACGCGGGCACGCGGAACAGCGACACGTCGAGCAGGGGGACCCGCAGCCGCGCCTGCCGGCGCAGGAACCACCAGCCGCAGGCGACGCCGAGCAGGACAGTCCCGACGACCACGCTGTCGAACCCCGACGCGATCCAGTGCTTCACGCCGTACACGACCGGCACGATCGTCAGGATCGAGAGCAGGGAGGACACCACGTCGATCGGCTGGCCGGCCATGCCCCGCGACTCCGGCAGCAGGAGCCAGCCTCCGACCAGCGCGAGCGCCATGATCGGCACGTTGATCAGGAACACCGAGCCCCACCAGAAGTGCTCCAGGAGCACTCCGCCGACCAGGGGCCCGAGCGCGGCGCCGGCGGTGGCGCCGACCGACCAGACCGCGATGGCCCGGGTGCGCTGCGCCGGCTCGCGGAACATGGCGCGCACGATCGAGAGCGTCGAGGGCATCAGTGTGGCGCCGGCGACGCCGAGCAGGGCGCGTGCCGCGATCAGGGTCTCGGCGTTGGGGGAGAACGCCGCGACGACCGACGCTGCGCCGAAGGCGGCGCTGCCGATCATCAGCAGTCGCTTGCGACCGATCCGGTCGGCGACGTTGCCCATCGTGATCAGCAGGCCGGCGAGCACGAAGGAGTAGATGTCGCCGATCCAGAGCAGCTGACTCGAGGAGGGAGCGAGATCCTCGGCCAGCGACGGCACCGCGAGGTAGAGCACCGTCCCATCGATCGCGAGCAGGAGGACGACCAGGACGAGTACGACGAGTGCGGTCCACTCCCGGCGGCTGGCGCGGGCGGGCGCCACGTACGTCTGCGTCATGCCGACGACGCTTACGGTCCATTCGGACGGTTAAACAATCCAAGTGGTTGTTAGGTCCACCACGCCGCGGTGGGCGCTGAGACGGCGGCGTCGGACCGGGGCGGGTCAGTGCTCGAGGTACGCCGCGAGCTGCGCCAGGGACGACCTGAGGCCCACAGCGTGGTCCTCCGCGGAGATGCCGGGCGGGACATCGGTGGCCCGGAACTCCACGCGGGTCCCGCCGTCCTCCGGGACGACCTCCCAGGTCATGGTCATGGTCCCGGAGAACATCGGGTCGTCGGAGACGAAGTCGACGACCTGGACGATGCGCGAGCCCGGTACGACGTCGACGAAGCGGGCCTCGACGACATCCGACCCGGGGGTGGTCTTGCCGGCCGCGGTGAGCGGGTCGTCGTAGGTGAGCACGAGCCGGTAGGACCCGCCCGGTCGCGCGTCGACGTACTCGAACCGGCCGCTCATCCCCTCGGGCGGCAGCCAGGCGACCAGCGCCTCCGGGTCGACGAGCGCCCGGAACGCCCGGTCGACCGGCGCGCGGACGACGCGGGCGGCGGAGTCGACGCGGGCCATGGAGACAGCCTCGCACCAGTCAGGCCCGCGGCGGGGCGGAACCGGGCCGTCAGGACCGGTTCACGGCGGCCCGCGTGACCTCCTCGTCGAGGTAGCGCAGGATGACCGCGGCGACGGCGACCACCGGAACGGCCAGGAAGGCGCCGACGATCCCGAACAGGGTCGAGCCCAGGGCGACCGAGAGCAGGACGACCACGGCGTGCAGCTGCATGCTGCGTGACTGCAGCCACGGCGAGAGGACGTTGCCCTCGAGCTGCTGGACGGCGAGGATCACGGCCAGGATGATCAGCGCACCGGTCACGCCGTTGGACACCAGGGCCACGAGGACGGCGATGGCGCCGACGACCACGGCGCCGACGATCGGGATGAAGCCGCCGAAGAACGTCAGCACGGTGAGCGGCACGGCCAGCGGTACGCCGACCAGCAGCAGCGCCGCGCCGATGAAGAGCGCGTCGATGAAGCTGACCAGTGCCTGGGTGCGGATGTAGCCGCCGAGGGTGCCCCAGGAGCGGCTCATCACCTCGCGCAGGTGGGGGCCGACCCGCGAGCCGGAGAGCCGACCGATCCAGGGCCCGAAGTTCCGGCCGTCCTTGAGGAAGAAGAACGTCAGCACCAGCGTGAGCAGGAGCGTGATCGCCGCCGACGAGACTGCGCCCACGCCGGTGAGCACTCCGGAGGCGATGGCGTCGGCACTGCTGGTCAACCGGTCCTGGGCGCCTGCCACCGCGGCGTCCATCTGGGTGGCGGTGACCAGGCCGGTGTCCTCGGTCCACTGCTGGAGCTTCTGCAGGCCGGCGACGGCGTCGTCGGCGATGTCGCCGGTCTGCCCGCTCACCGACGGCGCGATGGCGGCGCCGACCCCGACCACGACGATGATCGAGCCGATCAGCACGCCGGCGGCGGCCAGTGCGGGCGGGAACCGCAGCCGCCGCTCCAGGAACCGCGCCGGCCCCTCCAGGACGGTCGCGACGATCATCGCGAGCAGGACCGGCAGCAGGATGCTCCACAGCTCCCGCACCAGCAGGCCGAGCAGCACCGCGCCGAGGGCGATCAGGACCCAGCGGCCGCTCCAGCGGGCCAGCCAGGCGAGGCCGTTGCCGATGACCTGCTCCCGGCCCGGTACGGGGGCCGGCGTGGTCACCGGACGGCCAGTCTTCTCGTGGTCCATGCCCTGCTCTCTCGCGTTGAGGAATATCGACCCGACCGTATGGCCTGGGGGTTGGTTCCGCTCGGGTACCCGGTGGAGGACTAGTGCAGCGGTCCGGGTCGCGCTCCGGTCGGGCGGTCGGGAAGGGCTTGCGTTCGAACAGGTGTTCGAGTAGGATGGGGGTCACGACATCGCCTGTTGAGCTGTTGGAGGCTCGCATGGTCCATCCGATCCGGGTCGCCGCCCGTGAGCTCGGCGATGTGCTGAAGTCGGTCGTGGACGTGAACCCGGCGTTCATGGAGACCGCTGACAAGGCGGCTGCGTTGGTCGAGCTGGCGGCGGTGGAGTCGCGGGTGGCCGAGCTGCGGTTGCGGGTCTGTGCGGACGCGGGTGACGTGGCCGAGGCGGCGGGCACGCGCGATGTGGGGGTGTGGGCTGCGGCTGAGACCCGGCGGCGTCGGGGTGACTGCGCCTGCGAGCTGCGGTTGGCGTTGGCGTTGGCGGACCGGCCGGTGCTCGCGGCCGGGGTCCGCGAGGGGCGGGTAAACCTGGACCAGGCGCAGGCGATCGCGGCCTCGCTGGCCGACCTGCCGTCCGGGGTGGACGAGGCGGTGGTCGACGAGGCCGAGGCGGCGCTCGTGGCGTACGCCGCGACGTACGGCCCGATCGAGCTGCGCCGGCTGGGCCGGCGGATCCTGGACCTGGTCGCCCCCGAGGTCGCGGAGGCCGCGGAGGCGCGGAAGCTGGCCGCCCTGGAGGCGTCCGCACACGAGCGGATGCGGCTGCGGATCCACGCCCTCGGGGACGGCACGACGCGGATCAGCGGCCTGATCCCGGACGCCTCGGCGGCCCGGCTGGCCACCTACCTGCACGCGTTCACCAACCCCCGCCGCGACAACGCGCCCACCCCGGCCGAGCCGGAGCGGGCAGTCCCGTACGGACGGAAGACGGCGCAGGCGTTCTGCGACCTGCTCGAGGTCCTGGACCCGGCCCGGCTGCCGATCCACGGCGGTGATGCCACCACCCTGGTGGTCACGATCTCGCTGACATCGCTGCGCGAGCGGCTCGGGACAGCGACGCTGGGGAACCCGGCGCCGGGTGAGTCCCATGACCGGATCACCGCGGCCGAGGCCCGCCGGCTGGCGTGCACCGCCCAGATCGTGCCCGCGGTGCTCGGCGGCGACAGCGAGGTCCTCGACCTGGGCCGGACCCAGCGGCTGTTCACCCGGGCCCAGCGTCGTGCCCTCGCGCTGCGGGACCGGGAGTGCCGTGCGGAGGGCTGCCAGATCCCCGCTGCCTGGTGCGAGGCCCATCATCGTGATCCCTGGTCCACCGGCGGCCGCACCGACCTCGCCGACGGGATGCTGCTGTGCTCCCACCACCATCACCGGGCCCACGACGACCGGTACTCCACCGACCGGCTCGCCAACGGCGACCTCCGCTTCCACCGGCGGACATAACAGGCTGGGTACTCCGCGTCGCGGAGGGAGCTGCAGCCTGCCCGCTTCGGGCCTCAGGTCAGGAAGTGTCGGCCGACCGGCGAGTGCCCGGAGTCAGCCTCGACGAATCCAGGAAGTGAAGCCGTGCTTCGAGGGCACGTAGTCGGAGAAGGACCGACCGGTGCCGGTGGCGCGGTTCACGACGAGGTAGGAGGCCTCGACCCGCACCCGCGCCTTCCTCCACCGCCTCAGGCAGCTCCTCTGGATGGTGAACCTTGACGTGTCCCTCTGGTAGTTCAGCGCCAGCGTGGTCGGGCACAACAGCGGCGGACCGACGTAGCGGCTTCCCCGCATTCGCCGCAGCTGCCAGTCGGAGTCACCACCCAGGCTGGTCCCGATGCCGAGCTCGGGACCTCTGCGTCGCGGGTCGATGTCGAGTTCCACCGAGATGCTGGCCGGAATGCCCTGCCTGATGTTGCGATGGAAGGACATGACGCGGATTGATCGTCGCTTGTTCGCCACCCGCACCTTGACCAGGTCAGCACCACGGGCCGCGGAGTCGCGAGCCGGATCGTCGAATACCTCCGTCGCCGCCTGCGCCGGAGCCGACGCCAGTCCGCCGGCACTGAGCAATGCGGTGAGCAACACGGGGACTAGCTGTCGGGCGATCATCTCGGTCCCTCCGGTCCGGTGGTCCCAGCAGCGTAGGTCCCGTGAGGTGGCTAGCGCGGGATGCGCAGCGCACCAGCTCCGAGGCGTCGCAACGCAGGCCGGTGGCTCACGACGAGTGCCAGGCGGCGGAGGCCGGCGGGATCTCGATGGCCAGCACGTGCAGCACCGGGCACGGTAGTCGAGGATCCCGACCCGCGGCAGGCTGGCGGTGGCAGGGACCCGCGTCGACCGGGGCAGGTCGGAATTGCGGCCGGCGCGTCGAAGTCATCACCGGTGAGCAGCACCGTGTCGGAGAGGCAGGCGTGCAGCTGGGCCAGGTTGGCCGGCCCGTCCTCGGCCGGGCGGGGTCGCGGGCCACCTCGCGGTGCCCACCGTGCTCGTTGCCAGGGCGAACTCTCTCCTGTTCGTCCAGCCGTCCCACGATCGTCGGCGCGTGGTGCAACGCGGGCGCGTGTGGGCGGCGACTACCGGGACGCGACCGTCACGATCAACTCGCACGGCGTACTTGACCCGCACCTGGGTTTCAAGAAGCTGCCGAAGCTGGACGCCGATGGGGTGGCGACGTGCGAGGGCCTCATCCCACCTTGAGCGTCTGTAGGACGGCCGGCGTCAGCGGTGCCCGGCGGGCACGGTCCCGGGACCGATCTCGCACAGTTGGGTCCCCGAGCCCAGGTCGCCCAGGCAGTTCCGCAGGGCGGCGGTGCGGGACTCTGCCTCGTCGATGAGGACATCGGCGAAGCGCTCCCAGTCCTGCGGCTGCGGACGGTCGGGCAGGGACTCGAAGTGGTCGGCGATCTGGCGGACGGTGAGGCCGACGCGCTGGGCGACCTTGGCGACCCTGATCCGGCAGGCCGCCGTGTCGTCGAAGCGCCGCTGGCCGCCCGCGGTGCGACGGGCGGTGATCAGCCCGTGCTTCTCGTAGAACCGCACGGCCGACGGGGCGATGCCCGCCGCGGCAGCGACGTCCTTGACCGAGAGGTCGAAGTCCGGGGGAGTCTCCACGGAGGTGGTCATCGCTCCAGCGTGCCTCCGCAGGCTTCCCGACTTCAACAGCCTTGACTTCAACGCCCTTGACTTCAACAAATGGTCAAGGCTCAGCGTGGCGGGCATGACTCCTACCGAACCCATCACCGCATCCGCCGCTGCAGCCGAACAGTCGGGCCTGCACCTTGCCGTCCTCGCCGCCAGCGTCCGCCGGGACCGGCTCAGCCGCACCCTGGGGGACTGGGCAGCGGGCCGGGCCGCCGAGGTCGCCGGCACCGTGGACCTGATCGACCTGGCCGAGTCCGAGCTGCCGGACGACGAGCTGCTGCAGCCGGGGGGCGGGCCGCGCTCGGCGATCGCCCACCGCATCGAGCGGGCCGACGGCTACCTGGTCGTCACGCCCGAGTACAACCACAGCTATCCCGCCAGCCTGAAGCGCGCGATCGACTGGCACTACCGGGAGTGGATGTTCAAGCCCGCCACGGTGGTGTCGTACGGCGTGCACGGCGGGCTGCTCGCCACCGAGCACCTGCGCGGCGTCCTCGCCGAGCTGCACGTCGTCACGACCCGGCGCGGCGTCGGGCTGCGCGCGCCGTGGAACGACGTCCACGACCGGGGGTTCGACCCGCCGCCCGATGCCGGCGCGGCCCTCGACCAGGCGCTGGGCGAGCTGGTCTGGTGGGGCGAGGTCCTCTGCGCCGCCCGCCGTGACCGGCCCTTCCAGCCATGACCACCGCTCCGCCGGCCCTGGACGTCCGGGCCCGCACCATCGGGCTGGTGCTGGCCCTGGGCGGCCTCATGGTCACGGTCGACACCACCGTCGCCTTCGTGGCCGTGCCGGCGATCGTCGCCGACCTGGACTCCACGCTGCCGGCCGTGCAGTGGGTGACCAGCGGCTACCTGCTCGGCGTGGTCGCCGTCGTCCCCGTGGCCGGCTGGGCGGCCGCCCGGTTCGGCGCTCGGCGGGTCTACCTGCTGACCCTGGTGGTCTTCACCGGGTCGTCGGTCCTGGCGGGGCTGGCCTGGGACGCCGGGTCGCTCACGGCGTTCCGGATCCTGCAGGGGCTCGGCGGCGGGCTGCTCAACCCGGTCGGCCAGGCCATCGCCCTGCGGGCGGTGCCCCGCGAGGTCCGCGGACGGATGATGGGCCTGCTCGGGCTGCCGGTGCTGATCGGCCCGGTGCTCGGCCCGCTCCTGGCCGGCTGGCTGGTCGACACGGCCTCCTGGCGTTGGATCTTCCTGATCAACCTCCCCATCGGGGCAGCGGCGATCCTGCTCTGCGCCTACCTGCTGCCGCCGACCACCGACCGGACGGTGGTCACCCGCATCGACTGGCCCGGTCTGGTGCTGGTCTGCGGCGGCGCGGTCCTGCTGGTGCTCGGCTGCACGCTGGTCGGGGAGTCCGGCTCGATGACGGGCCGGACCGGCGCCGCGCTGGGAGCCGGGCTGCTGCTCCTCGTCGGCTTCGGCGCCCGGACCGTGCGGACCGACGCGCCCCTGGTCGACCTCCGGCTGCTGCGCCACCCGCCCCTGGCTGCCGGCCTGGGCGTCCTCGGCTGCTTCGGGGCCGGGTACTTCGGTGCGATGACGGTCCTGCCCGTCTACGTCCAGGGGGTCCGCGGCGATCCAGCCAGCCTCGCCGCGACGATCACGATCCCGATGGCCCTGGCCGTCGGGCTCACGATGCAGGTCGCCACTCGCCTCGTGGACCGGGTGCCGCCCCGACGCATCGTGCTCAGCGGCGTGACCCTCGGCCTCCTGGGAACCCTCGCGCTGCTGCTCGCCACCACGAGCGGTGCCTCCTACCCGCTGATCGCCGCCGCGGGCGCCGTCCTCGGCGTCGGGTCGGGCGCGACGCTGATGCCGACGATGGCTGTCGCCGTGCGCGACCTCGAGAACGACGACACCGCCCGCGGCACGACGCTGCTCGCGCTCGTCCAGCAGCTCGCCGGCGCCGTGGGCGGCGCCGTGATCGCCAGCTCGCTGACGCTCCTCGTCGCCGAGCGGGTGCCCGCCCTGGCCACCGCGGAGCGCGACGGCCTCGCCGCGATGCTCGCGCTCGACCCGCGGTCGCGGGCCCGGCTCGAGGACAGCCTGGCCCTCGCTGTCGGCGGCAGCTATGCGGTCGCCGCCGGGTTCGTCGCCCTGAGCATGCTGGCCGCCCTGGTGGGCCTCGCCGCCCGCCCGAACGAGGACCGCACGCAAACCCGTGGCCAACGACGGACGATCAGGTCACGCTGACTCATGGCCTTGCCACTCCTCGACCGCCACAGCACAGTCATCGCGGCCCCGCCGGCGGTGGTGCTGGAGGTGGCCGCGCGCTACGCCCGGGGACTCGCGTACCCCGACCACCCGCTCCTCCACCTGCTGCTCGGCACCGAGCCGCCCGCTGGGTTCGGGATCGACGACGAGCCGGCCGAGGGGGAGGTGTCGCTCTCCGGACGGCACCGGTTCTCGGAGTACCGCCTGGTCTTCGCCGCGGACGGCGTGGACGGCGCGGACGGCGTGGACGGCACGGACGGCGTGGACGGCGTGGACCAGGGCGGGACGACGCTGACGGTGCTCTCGTACGCCGCGTTCCCGGGCCTGCGCGGCCGGATCTACCGCGGCCTCCTGCTCGGGACCGGCGGGCACGTGCTGGCGGTGCGGCGGATGCTCGCCGACATCGGGTCCCGCGCCGCCCGGGGATCCGCGCCGAGTGCGGCCGGCCGGGAGAGAGGACGTGGGTGAGCGCGAGCATGGTCGTGGATCCGTGGTGGCCGGTCGTGCTGCTCGCGGCGATCCAGGTCGTGGACGGGGTCCTGTGCCTGGGGCCGGTCTCGTTCGTCGCCGCGTGCCTCGACGACGTCCGGTTCCCCCGGCGCTTCTGGTGGGTGCTCTCGCCGATCAAGTTCGCCGCGGCGGCCGGCCTGCTGCTCGGACTCTGGGTCCCGCACCTCGCCCTGGTCACCGCCTGCTGCCTGGTGGCGTACTTCGTCGCCGCGATCGGCGGTCACCTCCGGGCCCGCGACCTCGGCCGGAACCTGGCCGTGAACGCGTTGGGCATGCTGGTGCTGTGTGTCGCGGTCGCCGGGACCCTGGCCGCCTGACCCGAGCGTGACGTCCCCGGGCGAGAGAGGTCCCCGGGCGAGAGAGGACACCCGATGCCGCACACCGATCCGGGGCCGACCCCCGAGCAGGTCGGCGCGTTGGTCGCCGACTACCTGGCCGCCTGGAACGAGCCGGACGCCGCTGTCCGGTCGGGCCTGCTGGCCCGCTGCTGGGACCCCGCCGGTGTGTACCTCGATCCGACGGTGCGCACCCAGGGCCCCGCGGCGCTCGGCGAGCACATCGGCCGGGTACAGGCGAGCCGGCCGGGGTCGTACCTGGAGCTCGTGGGCGACGTCGACCAGCACCACGACGTCGTCCACTTCCGCTGGCGGCAGCTGCGGCCCGGGCGGCCTCCGGGGCCGGTCTCCCGGGACTTCGGGCAGGTCGGCCCCAGCGGCCGGCTGGTCTCGATCACCGGCTTCTTCGGCTCCGACTGAGCCGTCCCGGAGCGGGCCGGCTCAGCGGGTGACGACCCGGTCGGCGACCTGGTCCAGGAGCGGGGCGTCGTGGGAGATCGCCAGGACCCCGGCGCCAGTCCGGTCGACGTACGCGCGAACGTGGCGCCACAGGACCGCCTGGGTCAGCGCGTCCAGGCTGCTGGAGATCTCGTCGGCGAGCAGATAGCGAGGCTCGACGAGCAGCGCGCGGGCGAGGTTCACCCGCTGCAGCTCGCCGCCGCTGATCTCGTGGGGGTAGCGCTCGAGCCACCCCTCATCGACCAGGCCCTGCTCGGCGACCGCCCGCTCGGGGCCGTCGGGCCGGGCCTCGGCGAGCACCTCCCGGATCCGCCAGCGCGGGTTGACGGCGCGGTCCGCGTGCTGGCCCACCAGCTGCACGGGGCGGGGTCCCCGCCCGGCTCCGACCGGTACGCCGTCCGCCGTGACCTCGCCGCGGTCCGGGCGCCGCAGCCCGGCGAGCGCGGCGGCCAGTGTCGACTTGCCCCGGCCGCTGGGCGCGTGCAGCCCGAGCACCTCGCCCGGCGCCAGGTCCAGGTCGACGCCCTCGAGCACCCAGGGGGAGCGCCGCCCGTAGCGCACCCACACGTCCCGGGCGCTCAGCACGCGGCGCGCTCCGGGGTCTGCACCGGCCCGACCTGCGCCGCGCGGTCGGTCGTGACCTGGAAGCCGTTGGCGGGCAGCGCGCGCCACAGCGCGCGGCTGTAGGGGTTCCCCAGTCCGGCGCCGGACCCGCTGAAGTCGCGCACCTGCTCCTCGGCGACGGTGCGGCCGCGGTCGACGACGACCACCCGGTCGGCCACCCCGAGGGCGCCGACCAGCTCGTGGGTGATCAGCAGGACGCCGCGCCCCTCGTCGGCCAGCGAGCGGAGCCGGCCCAGCACCGTGCGGACCTCGGCCGGCCCCAGGCCCGGGGTGGGCTCGTCGGCGACGACGACGCGGGGCTGCCCGGCCAGGGCCATCGCGGTGAGCACCCGGCGGCCCATCCCGCCGGAGAGCTGGTGGGGATAGCGCCGGGCGACCTCGGGCCCGAGCCCCTGGGCGGCCAGCGCCTCGGCGACGTACCGGCGCGCGCTCGCGCGGTCGGCGCCCGCCAGGCGTGCGGCGCGACGCAGCTGGGCGCCGGCGGTGGCGGCCGGGTCGAGGTGGGAGAGCGACTGGGGCAGCAGTGCGATCTCGCGGCCGGCGAGCCGGCGCCGGGCGGCGGCGTCCACCGGCGTGCCGCACCAGCTGATCGTGCCCTGCTCCCTGCCGTTGGGGGGCAGCAGACCGAGGACCGCGTGCCCCAGCAGGCTCTTGCCGGCACCGCTGGCGCCGACCAGCGCGACGACCTCGCCGGCTCGGACGTCGAGGCTCATCCGCTCCACCCCGGTGACGGTGCGGCGCCGCAGCCCGCGCTCGTACTGGGTGAACTCGACGCGCAGGTCGCGCACCTCCAGCAGCGGCCGGTCCGGGCCCGGCCCGGTGCCCGGGTGAGCAGGGGTGCGGGTGGCGAGGCACGCGGAATCGGTGGTCACAGGTGGGCACTCCTCGGGGCGAGCAGCAGACGGAGGTCCTCGCCGATGCGGTCGACGAGCTTGACGACGAGCAGCAGCCCGAGGCCGGGCAGGACGGCGAGCCACCAGTGGCCGGCCGAGAGGGTCCGCATCGCGTCCTGGAGCAGGACGCCGACCGCCGGCTGGCCGGGGTCGATGCCGAGGCCGAGGAACGAGAGCGCCGCCTCGTGCAGGATCGCGTGCGGGAACATCAGGACGGCGCCGACCGAGAGGTGCGGGACCAGGTGCGGGGCGAGGTGGCGCCGCGCGACGTGCAGGCGTCCGTGCCCGAGCGCCCGCGAGGTCGCCACGTAGTCGGACCCGGCGACCTCGTGGGACGTGGCCAGCAGCACCCGGGTCAGCCGCGGCCAGTGGGTCAGGCCGACCGCGAGGATCACGGCCTGGGTGCCGCCACCGAGCGCGAAGGCCAGCAGGAGCAGCAGCACCAGGTGCGGCAGGGCCAGGAACAGGTCGACCAGCCAGCCGACGACGGCGGCGGCGGCCCGTCCGCCCACCGTGGCCACCAGGGCCAGCACGAGCGCGATCAGGCCGGACATCGCCGCCGCGGTGAGGCCCACGAGCAGGCTCAGCCGCAGCCCGACGAGGGTGCGCAGCAGCAGGTCGCGGCCGTAGGCGTCGGTGCCGAACGGGTGCCCCCACGACGGCGCCTGGTGGCGGGCGGCGAGGTCGGTGGTGGCGGCGGGCCCGGCGGCGAGGGTGCCGGCCACCGCGACGGCCACGACCAGCGCGAGTGCGATCGCGACGGCGGTCATGGTGCGGGTACGCCGGTCGCGCCACCGCGGGGTCCGCGAGCCGTCGCCGGCGGGCTCGGGCCGGCCCGGCTGCGCGGCCGAGCTCGGCGGCCGGAGGTCGGTGCTCACAGCGCCACCTCCTGGCGGGCGAGCGGCACGGCCGCACGGTGGGCCAGGGTGCCGAGGGCGTTGCCGACGAAGACGAAGAGCGCGGTGACCAGCGCGACGCCGAGCAGCAGCGGGACGTCCTGGCGCAGGGCCGCCGTCGTGGTGGCCTCGCCGAGCCCGGGGTAGGTGAAGACCTGCTCGGCGAGCACCGAGCCGCCGAACAGCTCGCCGACGGAGGCGAACTGGAGCATCAGCGCCGGCCCGGCCGCGTTGCGCGCCACCCGGTGCAGCACCAGCCCCGGCAGCCGCTCGCCCTGGGCCCGGGCGAACGCCACGTGGTCGCTGGCCAGGATCGACACGGTCGCCTCGCGGGTGTGCAGCAGCACCGGGGAGATGCCCACGACGCTGACGGTGAGCGCGGGCAGCAGGAGGTGGTGGAGCTGGTCCAGCAGCGAGGCCTCGCCGCTCAGGGTGCCGATGGGAGCGGCGCAGCACACCGGCGTCCACTGCAGCGAGACCGAGAAGACGTAGAGGAGCACCAGACCGACCCAGAACGTCGGGGACGAGGCGAGGGTGTAGGCCCACCAGGTGAGCACCCGGTCCACGGGGCGGCCGTGCCGGGCGCCGGCGAGCAGGCCGAGCCCGAAGCCCAGGAGCCCGGAGAACAGCCAGGCGAGCCCCATCAGCGCGAGGCTGGCGGGAAGCCGCTCGGCGATGACCTCGGTGACCGGCACGCCGTACACCTGGGAGGTGCCGAGGTCGCCGCCGAGCACGTTGCCGGCCCAGGTGACGAACCGCTCCACCGGGGGCTCGTCGAGGCCCCAGCGCTCCTCGATCTGGGCGCGCTGCTCGCTGCCCAGCGCGGCCGCGTCGGCCCCGACGTACGCCTCGACCGGGTCGATCGGCGAGGCCGCCATCAGCGCGAACGAGCCGATCGCGACCGCGACCAGCAGGCTCAGCAGCCGCAGCGCCCGCCCGGTCAGCGCGCCCGCAGCCCGCCCCGCTGCCCGTTCCGCTGCCCGATCCGCAGTCCCCACGTCAGCAGGTCCAGGTCCACTCGGCGATGCCCGCGGTGATCGGCCAGCCGTGTCCGTGCGGCTCGATCCGCGGCTCGCCCAGGTCCAGGCACTCGTCGACGAAGTAGGTGTGCTCGAGGTTGACCAGCCAGGCCCAGGCGGCGTCGGCCGAGGCCGTGAAGCCCTCGGTGCCCTCCAGCTGCGCGGCGCGCCACTCGCGGTTCGCGGTCTCGGTGTCGGTGGCCGCCATCGCGGCATCCAGGTGCCGGTCGACCGCCGCGCTGCGGTAGAAGCCGGGGTTGAACAGGTCGGAGCCGGCCATCGAGGAGTGGTAGAGGTTGTACATCTCGGTCGGGTCGTGGCTGCCCCAGCCGAACATCACGGCGTCGGTGTGCAGGCGCCGGTCGATCTCGTCCCAGCTCACGCCCTCGGTGCGGATCTCGACGCCCGCCTCGGCCACCATGTCGACGACGCTCAGGGCCAGGCCTTGGCGCAGGGTGTCGCCGGCGGGGTAGAGCAGCGTGAAGGAGGCGGGGGTGCCGTCCTTCTCCCGGATCCCGTCGCCGTCGGCGTCGCGCCATCCGGCGTCCGCCAGGGCCGCCTCGGCGGCGGGGACGTCCGCGTCCTCGATCGCGGAGGCCGGCTCGTACCAGGGGGCGCCGTCGACCGGACCGGTGGCGGGGGAGCCGTACCCCTCGAGGACGGCGTCGACCAGCGCCTGGCGGTCGACCGCCAGGTTGACGGCGCGGCGGACCGCGAGGTCGGCGGTGACGTCGTTGCCCACCGGCACCCCGTCGCTGCGGGGCGCACCCGCCGGCACCGTCGGGAACGAGATGCCGCGGTTGTCGATGGAGGTGACCGCCTCCAGGCGCATGCCCGCGATGTCCTGGGTGGCGAGCGCCGAGGGCAGCGCGGCCACGTCGACCTCGCCGGTGCGGGCGGCGGCGAGCGTGGCGTCCTCGTCGGTGAACACGAAGACGATCCGGTCGAACTCCGGCTGGTCGCCGTAGTAGTCCTCGTTGCGCTCCACGACCAGCTGCTGGCCGCGCTTCCACTCCACGAGGCGGAACGGGCCGGAGCCGACCGGCTGCTGCGCGTAGCTCTCGCCGTGGGCGTGCTCGGGGACGATGCCGAGGCTGATCATCCGGTTGACGAACGTGCTGCGCGGCTCGTCGAGGCGCAGCTCCACGGTGTCCTCGTCCACCGCGACGGCCTCCTCGAGGGCGGTGACGTCGGTCAGTCCGCCCTGCTCGGCGGCCGCGTTGTACGTGTAGGCGACATCCGCGGCCGTGACCGGCGTGCCGTCGGTGAACATCGCGTCGTCGCGCAGGTCGACGGTCCAGGTCAGCCCGTCCGCGCTCACCCGGTAGTCGGTGGCCAGGTCGAGCCCGACGCCGAGGTCGGCCTCGCGGGTCAGCAGCGTGGACTGGAACAGCGGGGCGCCGTACCGGCCCCAGCCGAGGGTGGGGTCGTAGCCCTCCTCGGACTCGCCGCCGATCGCGAGCCGCAGCACCGTAGGCTGCTCCCCGCTCTCGGCGGGTCCGGACCCGCCACCACAGGCGGTGAGTGCCGCGACCGACAGGGCGAGGGCCCACGGCCCGGCCAGCCGGCCCGCCCGCCCACGAGATCGCCGCATTTGTCCCGCCTTCGTTGTTGCCACCAGTTTGCAACAAGAAGCGTAGTGCAGTCGCAGTCCGTACGCCGTCCTGGCCCGCAGTCCTGGACGCGGACGGCTCGTCCCCGCCCGCGGGGGATCGCCAGCGGAGTCGACCGGCGCCAGACTCGACGGGCAGGACGACCCGACGAAGGGGACCACGATGGCGCGTGTCTCGAGCCGGCTGGGCGGCTGGCTGGACGCGCTGGAGCGCTATCCGCCGACCCGGTTCCTGGTCCGGTGCCTGCGGATCTTCCTGCACATCGAGGGGCGGGACCGGGTGCTCATGCTCGCTGGGCAGGGGTTCCTCGCGCTGATTCCGATGCTCCTGGTCCTGGCCTCCTTCGCCAGTTCCTCGGGCGCCGGACGGGTCGGGGAGGAGATCAACCGCCGGATGGGTCTGACGGGCAACGCCGCCGAGGCCGTGAGCACCCTGTTCGCCTACCCGCCGGGCACCACGGGCGGCGCCACGGTCCTCAGCCTGGCCCTGCTGATCTTCTCCCTCAACGGCTTCGCCCGCTCGGTGCAGCAGACCTTCGAGGGAGCCTGGGGGCTGCCGCGGATGGGGATCCGGGGCACGGCGTACCGAGCCGCCGGGCTCGCCGTGCTGCTGACGACGGGGTTCACGGTCGGCTGGGTCGGGCGCCCGCTGGACTCCCTGGAGTCGCGGGTGCTCCTGGGCCTGGTCGGCCAGGCCGCGATCGGGGTGGTCGGCTGGCTGGTCGGGACCTCGCTGATGCTGTCCCGGCGGGTCCCGGCCCGCGACCTGCTGGCCGGGGCCGTGCTCAGCACCGTGCTCCAGCTGATCGTGGGATGGGGGACCGCGATCTACCTCCCCGACCTGTTCGCCCGCAACGCGGAGCGGTACGGCGTCGTCGGCGTCGCCCTGGCCCTGGTGACCTGGCTGGTCACGGTGGCCTCGGTGGTCGTCGGCGCCGCGATCCTCGGAGCGGTGCTCGGCACCGGGGGTGGCGGCCCGGTCAGGGCTGCTGCTGAGGGGCCGCCCGGGTCTGGGTGTGCGCGCGCACGACCGAGGCGACCACGACGACGTTGAAGACGATCAGCGCGCAGGTCAGCAGCCGGGCCAGCTGGCCCTCGGCATGCACGTCGCCGTACCCGATCGTCGTCATCGTGCTCAGCGTGAAGTAGAGCGCGTCGGTGCGGGTGCCGAGACCCTCGAACTGCTCGGGTGCCAGCCGGTTGACCAGGAAGAAGGCCAGCGAGAACCAGATCACGAGCAGCTCCAGCACCATGATCAGCACCCCGATGCCCCACCCTCGGCTGCCGGCGTGCAGGTGCTGGAGCTCCAGCACCATGATCCGGCCGAGCACGCCCAGGCCCACCACCGTCAGCACCAGTCCGACCACGACGCCGGCCGAGGTGCGCAGCTCGAGGGGAAAGGCGAAGTAGGCCACCAGCAGTCCGGCGGCGCTCCACACCGGCCGCCGCCGGGCGGCCCCGCCGCGGCTCAGGATGCCGCCGCCGCGGCTCATGACGCCGCCGCCGGCGGCTCGTCCTCCGGTCGTCCGCTGATCAGCGGGAGCCGCCAGGCACCGTCGGGGTCGGCATCCACCAGCAGGGCGCGGACCAGCAGGCTCATCGGCACGGCCAGCAGCGCACCCAGCGGGCCGAGCACCCAGGCCCAGAACACCAGCGACACGAAGGTGAGGCTGGTGGACAGTCCGACCGCGCTGCCGACGTACCTCGGCTGGATGATCGACTGGACGACCACGTTCACGACGGAGTAGAGCACGATCACCCACAGCATCAGGCCGACGCCGCCCTCCAGCAGCCCGATCAGGGCCGGGGGCACGACACCGAGGACGAACCCGATGTTGGGGATGAAGTTCGTGACGAAGGAGAGCACCCCCCACACGAACGCACCGGGCACCCCGAGCGCCCACAGCAGGCCGGTGTCGATGACCGCGACGATCAGGCCGAACACGGCCGAGACCCACAGGTAGTTGCGGGTGCCCTGGGCGAAGGTCACCAGCGCGTCGACGAGCTCGGGGCGATGCGCGCGGGCCTGGTCGGCCAGCCGGGAGGCCTGCGCGCTGTCGAAGGCGAGGAACAGGAGCAGGGTGATCACGAAGAACAGGTTCGTGACCACCGACGACAGGCTCGACACCACGGCGCCGGTGGCGTCCAGGAGCCGGCCGACGTCGAGGGAGTCGCTCGCCGCCCGGACGTGGGACTCGGCGACCCCCAGGTTCGAGAGACGGTCCAGGGCGCGCTCGGTCATCCGGTCCAGGTCGCCGGCGTACCTCGGGATCAGCGTCGCCAGCCGGCCCAGCGACACCACGAGCGAGAGCGCCAGCGCGAGGAGGAGCACGTACGACGCGACGACCACGACCACGGAGGCCGCCCAGCGCGGCATCCAGCGCTCGAGGGTGGCCCGCAGTGGGTGGAAGACGATGGTCAGGGCCACGGCCAGCATCGCCGGACCGACGATCCCGGAGGCCGAGCGGAGCCCGGCGATGACGATCACCAGGCTGGCGGCACCGATCAGCAGTCTGCTCGTCCGGGTCATGGGCGCTCCTTGGGCCGGTCGGCCCGGGGCTACGCCGCTCACCGCCTCCACGGAGGCCGACGACGATCCGGGTGGCGGTGCCGGCCCACCTAGACCGGCCGGTGTCTCCGGGTACCCCGCTCCGCGCGGTTCTGCGGTCAGGCCCGGTCGTCGAGCAGGCCGGCGCGGTAGGCCGCGATGGCGACCTGCACCCGGTTGGCGACACCGAGCTTGGTGAGGATGTGGGTGACGTGGGCCTTGACCGTGGCCTCGCTCAGGTAGAGTTCGCTGGCGATCTCGGCGTTGGCGAGGCCCTGCCCGATGAGCGGCAGGATCGCGAGCTCCCGCTCGGAGAGGGTGGCGATCCGGTCCTGCAGGTCGGTGGGGACCTTGCGGGAGTACGTCGCCGACAGGCGCCGGGTGAGCGTGGGGGACAGGATCGCGCTGCCGCTGGCCACCGTGCGCATCGACTGGATCAGGGCGTGCGGCGGCGTGTCCTTGAGCAGGAAGCCGGCGGCGCCGTTCTCGAGCGCCTCGTACACGTGCTCGTCGAGGTCGAACGTCGTCAGGATGACGACCTGCGGCGGGTCGGGGAGCGCGCGGACCAGGGTGAGCGCGCGCAGCCCGTCCACGTGCGGCATCCGGATGTCCATCAGCACGATGTCCGGGTGGAGCGCGCGGACCCGCTCCACCACCTCGGTGCCGTCCTCCGCCTCGCCGACCACCTCCAGGTCGGGGGCCGTCGACAGGATCATCCGCAGCCCGGCGCGGACCAGGGCCTCGTCGTCGACGAGGAGGATCGTGATCTGGCGCTCGGGGGTCGCGCCGTCGACGGTGGTCGCGGCAGTGGTCACGGCGCTGCGCCCCGTCCCGGCAGCAGGGCCGAGACCCGGTAGCCGCCCTCGCCGTCCGGCCCGGCCTCGAAGCTGCCGCCGAGCAGCTCGACCCGTTCGCGCAGCCCGTAGAGGCCGGTGCCCGAGCCGGTCGCGGCGCGTGAGGAGACCCGGGTGCCGGCGGTGTTGTGGACCGTGACGCTCAGGCAGCCGTCCCGGTCGGCGAGCACGATCTCGGACCGCGACCCGGGTGCGTGCTTGCTGACGTTGGTCAGCGCCTCCTGGACGACCCGGTGTGCCGCCCGACCCACCTGGGGAGGGACGTCGGCCAGGAAGCCGGCGGGGGTCCGGTCCAGCAGCGTCACGTCGGCCCCGGCGTCCCGCCACTCCGTGACGAGGTCCCCGAGCGAGTCGATCGACGCCTGGGGCGCTCGCTCGGCGTCGGCGGCGTTCGGATCGGTGCGCAGCACGCCGACGACGGTACGCAACTCCTCGAGCGCCTGCCGGGCGGTCTCCCGGATCATCCTCGCCGAGGCCTCGGCCGGCGTGCCCTCGGTCGCCAGCTCGAGGGCGCCCGCGTGCAGGGCGATCAGGCTGACCTGGTGGGCGACGATGTCGTGCATCTCGCGCGCGATCCGGGTCCGCTCGTCGAGCCGCGCCGCCTCGGCGAGCGTCTGCTGGGCGGCCGCGAGCTCCTCGGCTCGGGCGTTCGCGGCGTCGATCGCGAGCTGGCGCGAGTTCAGGTAGAGGCCCACGGTCGTGGGCAGGGCGATCAGGCAGCCCCAGATCAGGGTCAGCCCCACCGGGCCGTAGTCGTCGATGCCCAGACCGAGGAGCATCGGCACCGAGGCGAGCGCGATCGGGATCCAGGTCCGCGGTCCGCTGCCGAACTTGGCCGCCAGGCTCCCGGCCGCGAGCACGATCGGCGCGGGCTGCGCGGTGACCAGCACGGCGAGCAGGGCGGTCGCGAGCACCAGCTCGGGGTAGCGCTGGCGCCAGCCGATCGTGATGCAGGAGAGGGCCACGATGCCGAGGTTGAGCGCCGTCGGCTCGAACGGGCCGGACCCGTCGATCGCGTTGAGAGCGATGGCGAGGGTGAGCAGCACGACGCCCACGTCGAGGATCCGGCTCGACGCGACGAACCGGGCCCACCTCGTCGCCACCCGGCCAGCCTAGGTCTCAGCCGGCCGGAAGGTCGCGACGACGTTGGAGTCCCAGCCCCGGGTGCTGGAGTAGCTGCCGCCGCAGGTCACGATGACCAGCCGCTCGGGGCGGTCCTGCCCGAACACCTCCTCGGCCGGGAGGCCGTCCTTGCGGTAGGTCTCCACGCTCTCGAGCAGGTAGGGCCGGCCGTCCAGGGTCACCCGGGCGCCCACGGCGAGGTCCTCGAGCTCGGCGAAGGGACCGCGCCCCTGCGTGGCGCTGTCGCGGTGCACGACCAGGACGACAGCGCCGGTGCCGTCGCCGGGCAGGGCGCCGCCGTCCCAGCGGCCCACTGTCGACACGTCGTGGGGCGGCACCAGTGCGCCGTCGTCGCCGAGACCGACGTCCACGACGCGGAAGCTGCGGCCCCAGGCCGCGACGCGCAGGGTCAGCGGTCCCGACGGTCGAGGCGACACGGTGGCGGACGGCGCGTCGTCGGTGGGCGCGGCGTGCTCGCTCGTCGTGGCGAGGGCCTCCTCGTCGTACGTCGCCGGGCCCCGGCCGAGGGCGGCACCGAGGGTCGCCCACGGCAGCTGCGTCAGCACCCCCGCCAGCAGCACCAGGCTGAGCAGGGCGCAGACCAGGCGACCGATCAGGGGGCCGATCAGGGGGTGCAGCTCCGGACGTTTCCTCACGCCTCCAGCGTCTCGCCGCTCGCCGGCCGCGACCTCGGCCACGGGTCGGGACCGCCGCGACGAAGGTCGGTCCGAGGGTCGAGCGAGCTCTCCACCTCCGGACCGGCGGATGCGACCTGGGACCGAGGGCCGGCGGGCCCGATCGCAGGAACCTGGAGATGCGCCGGAGGAGGCGCAGCCACCACGAGGAGAGACAGGAGAGGCAGGGAGGACGATGGTGACCGGGTCCGTCAGCACCGTGCGGCAGGTCGTGGCGCTCATCCCCGCCCACAACGAGGCCGAGACGATCGCCGAGGCGATCCGCGGTCTCCAGGTCCAGGACGTGCGGCCCGGCCGGATCGTCGTCGTCGCCGACAACTGCACCGACGACACCGCCCGGGTCGCGCGTGAGAACGGCGCCGAGGTCCTCGAGACGGTCGGGAACACCGCGAAGAAGGCCGGCGCCCTCAACCAGGCGCTCGCCGCGCTGTTGCCCGCCCTGGACGACGCCGCCGCCGTGCTGGTCCAGGACGCCGACAGTGCCCTGGACCAGGGGTTCGTGTCCGCCGCCGTGCGCCATCTCAGCCAGGACCCGCGGCTCGGCGCCGTTGGCGGGACGTTCCGCGGCCGGGAGGACCACACGTTCGTCGGTCACCTCCAGCGCAACGAGTACGCCCGCTACGCCCGCGACGTGCGTCGGCTCGGGGGCAAGTGCCTGGTGGTGACCGGCACGGCCGCCGTGCTGCGGGTGCGGACCCTGCGCGAGGTGTCGCGCGCCCGGCTCGACGGCCGGATCCCGCCCGGCGACGGCCGGGGCGGGGTCTACGACACCACGGTGCTCACCGAGGACAACGAGCTCACGTTCGCGCTCAAGCACCTGGGCTACACGGTGCTCTCGCCGAAGGAGTGCACGCTGAGCACCGAGGTGATGCCGACCTGGCGGACGTTGTGGAACCAGCGACTGCGCTGGAAGCGCGGTGCCCTGGAGAACTGCGCCCAGTACGGCCTCACCAGGGTCACCTGGCGCTACTGGGGCCGCCAGCTGTTCACCGCGCTCGGGATCCTGGTCACCGCGCTGTACCTGGGGAGCATCGTCTGGTCGCTGGCCGTGTACGGCGAGCTCAACATCCGGCCGTTCTGGCTGGCCGTCACCGCAATCTTCGTGGTCGAGCGGGTCGTCACCGTGAAGGACCGCGGGCTGCTGCACATGCTGCCCGCAGCCACGATGTACGAGCTCGGCTACGACATCTTCCTGCAAGCCGTGCACGCGAAGGCGTACGCGGATGCGGTCCTACACCGCGAGAGGAGGTGGTAATCCATGTATGACACGCCGACGACGCTGCTGCCGGGCACCGTGCCGGCCGGGATGACCGGCGCCGGGGTGCTGGCCATGTCCGGCTCGGACTGGGCCTGGATCGTCCTGGCCGTGTTCGCGCTGATCGCCGCTGCCAGTGCCTTGTGGCGGGTGGTCCCGCGCCACGGTGAGTGGTGAACCGAAGCGGCCCCGGCATAGATGCGCCGGGGCCGCGTGACGCCTGGCCCGGCCCTTCCGGCAGGCCGCTCAGAAGTCGACGGGGTCTCGGATGATCGGGCAGGTCATGCAGTGCCCGCCGCCCCGGCCCCGACCCAGCTCGGCCCCGACGATCGGGATCACCTCGATCCCGGCCTGGCGCAGCAGCGCGTTCGTCTGGGTGTTGCGGTCGTAGGTGAAGACCACTCCCGGCTCGACGGCGACCGCGTTGTTGCCGGAGTCCCACTGCTGGCGCTCCGAGGCGTAGA
This sequence comes from Nocardioides pantholopis, assembly GCF_003710085.1. Taxonomy (NCBI): domain Bacteria; kingdom Bacillati; phylum Actinomycetota; class Actinomycetes; order Propionibacteriales; family Nocardioidaceae; genus Nocardioides; species Nocardioides pantholopis. The sequence goes on from NZ_CP033324.1 coordinate 1,947,423, forward strand.
CGTCGCCGCCGGTCTCGATCACCCGCAGCGACGGAAGCCCCAGGGACTTGGCGACGACGTCGACGAACGGGGTGCTGCCCTCGTCCACGACCTCGACCCCGGGGCTGGTGTCGCAGGGCCGCAGCGAGAAGGAGTGGATCGCGTCGACGATCCGCGGATAGAGCGTGACGACGTCCCGGTCGGCGAACGTGAACACCGTGTCCAGGTGCATGGCGGCGCGCAGCTTGGGCATCCCCGCCACCACCACGTGCTCGGCGGCGCCCCGGGCGAACAGGGCGGCCGCGACCTGGGTGATGGCCTGTCGCGAGGTGCGCTCGCTCATCCCCATCAGCACCACCCCGTTGCCGACGGGGAGGATGTCGCCGCCCTCGAAGGTGGCCTGGCCCCAGTCCCGCTCGGCGTCGCCCCACCAGACGGTCGAGCCGACGAAGTCGGGGTGGAAGGTGTAGATGGCCTGGTAGAGCAGGGTCTCGTCGTGCCGCGCCGGCCAGTACAGCGGGTTCAGCGTCACGCCGCCGTAGAGCCAGCAGGTGGTGTCGCGGGTGTAGAGGGTGTTGGGCAGCGGCGGCATCAGGTAGTCGCGGGCCCCGATGGACTCGCGGGCCAGGGCGACGTACCCGGAGCGGAAGTCCTCGGGCAGGTCGGTCGTGGCCAGTCCGCCGATCAGCAGGTCGGCGAGGTCCGGGTCGTCGAGGTCCTCCAGGAAGTCCCGGGTGCCCTCGACCAGACCCAGGCCGACCTGGTTGGCGGTGACCTTGCGGTCCAGCACCCACGCCCGCGCCCCCGGCACGGCCAGCGTCTCGGCGAGCAGGTCGTGCAGCTCGACGACCTCGACCCCACGCCGCCGGAGCTCGGCGACGAACTGCGCGTGGTCGCGCTGGGCGTTCTCGACCCACAGCACGTCGTCGAAGAGCAGGTCGTCGGAGTTGGTCGGCGTCAGCCGGCGGTGCGCGAGCCCGGGGCGACAGACCAGCACCTTGCGGAGCCGGCCGACCTCGGAGTGGACGCCGTACGACGCGGGCGTGGTGGTGGTCATCTGGTTCCTTCCGTTGTCTTCCCTCGTTGGTCTGACCTGCTGTGCAGGCGGGTTCAGATGTCGATCCAGCCCTGGACCAGGCCGAGCACGCCGGCGGCCGCCCCGATCAGCGAGGCAGCGAAGATGACCAGCTCGGCCGGGCTGAACACGCGCCGGCCCTGCTCGCGGCGGGCCATCGCGAACAGCACGGTCGCCGGGGCGTAGACGATGAACGCCAGCAGCAGCAGGTCCAGGCCGGCCGCCCAGAGCAGGAACACCAGGTAGAGGGTCGCGACGCCGGCGATGGCGTACTCGCGACCATGTCCCTGCGGGCGCTCCTCGTAGGTCTCCCGGGTCGCGGCCAGCTTCAGCGCGTACGCCGCGGCCAGGAGCAGCGGGACCAGCGACAGGGCGCTGGTCATGTCGAGGGCGAAGTTGAAGGCGTCCTCGGAGAACAGGGTCACGACCAGCACGACCTGGACCAGCACCGTCGTCATCAGCAGCGCCGGGCCGGGGACATCGGCGGCGTTCGCCCGACCCAGGAAGCGGGGCATGTCCCGGTCGGCGGCGGCGACGAAGAGGACCTCCGCGGCCATCAGCGTCCAGGCCAGGTAGGCGCCCAGCACCGAGACCAGCAGCCCGGCGCTGACGAACACCTTGCCCCACTCGCCGACGGCCTCCTCGAGGACGCCGGCCATCGACGGCTGGCGCAGCTCGGCGATCTCCGCCGCCGGCAGCACGCCGTAGGAGACGATCGTGACCGAGGCGAAGATGCTCAGCACCATCAGGAACCCGAGCACGGTGGCGCGCCCGACGTCCTCGCGACGCTGCGCGTGACGCGAGTACACGCTGGCCCCCTCGACGCCGAGGAAGACGAAGACCGTGGCGAGCATGGTGCCGCGGACCTGGTCCATCAGCGACCCGAGGTCGCCGTACCCCGACCAGTTGTCGGCGAAGACCGCCGGGTCGAGGACGAAGAGCGCGAGCAGGACGAACACCACGATCGGCACCAGCTTGGCCGCCGTCACGATCCGGTTGATGGCGGCGGCCTCACGCACCCCGCGTCGGATCAGGAAGTAGAAGACCCACACGCCGACCGAGCCGGCTGCCACCGCGAGCAGGGTGTCCCCGTCGCCGAGGCCGGGCACGATCGCACCCAGCGTCGACATGATGAGGACCCAGTACGTCACGTTGCCCACGCACGAGCTGGCCCAGTAGCCGAACGCCGAGAAGAACCCGAGGTACTCCCCGAAGCCCGCCTTGGCGTAGGCGTAGACCCCGGCGTCGAGGTGCGGCTTGCGCATCGCGAGGTTCTGGAAGACCAGGGCCAGCATCAGCATCCCGGTGCCGGCGATGGTCCACGCGATCAGCGCACCGGCCACCCCGGTCTCGGTGGCGAAGAGACGCGGGAGCGAGAAGACGCCGGCGCCCACCATCGATCCGACGACCAGCGCCGTCAGCGTCACGAGCGAGAGCTTGGATGCGTGCTGGAGGTCGGTCTCGGTGGCTGCCATGCCGCTCCCGCGTGCGAGGCGATGGGACGCTGATCCGTTCTACTCGCTCGGTCGCGTCGGTGTACAGGGGCGGGTCCGGGAGGTCGGGCGGGGAGTCGGGCGGGGATCCCCGCGCCTATCGGGCAGTGCAGACGCCGAGAAGCGCGGCAACTGCCCGATAGGTACGCCGGCCGATGAGTCCGCCCGCCGTCCCGGGTCCCACCAGTCATGGAGACCATCAACCTTGCTGAGCTCTACCAGGCGCCGCCGATGGCCTGGGAGGACGTCCGGCGCCGACTCGACGCCGGCTTCGCGCAGGCGCCCGGGAGCGAGGGGCCGGGCCGGCACAGCTGCTGGCTGACCACGCTCAACGCCGACGGCAGCCCGCACGCGAACGCGCTCGGGGCGCTGTGGGACGACGGCCGGTTCTGGTTCGTGACCGGGCTCTCGACCCGACGGGGACGCAACCTCGCGCGAGATCCCCGGTGCCTGATGACCCTGAGCCTGCGCGAGCTCGACCTGGTCCTGGAGGGGCGGGCGCAGCGCGTCGACGACCCGGCGGTGGTGGCCCGCCTGGCACGGCGCTATGCCGCCGACGAGGGCTGGCCGTGCGAGGTCGACGAGTCCGGCACCGCCCTGACCGCGCCGTACAGCGCCCAGTCCGCCGGCCCGCCGCCGTGGCACCTCTTCGGCATCGAGGCCCGCTCGGCCCACGCCTTGCAGACCGAGGAGCCGTTCGGCGCGACCCGCTGGCGGTTCTGAGCCGGGCTCAGAGCACCGCGCCCACGGGCTGGACGGTGGCGCCGCTGCCGGCGACGTACTCCAGGAAGGCCCGGAACCGGGCCTCGGTCCACGAGATGTCGTCGCCCTCGTCGCCGATCTTGTGGAAGACGATGTTGGCCCACTCGCCGTTGGCCACCGCGGCGTCGACGAGCCCGCGGACCTCCGCGTCGTCCTGCTCGGCGTAGACCGAGACCCCGGCGAGGCGGTGCTCCTGGACCCAGGACAGCGACTGGTTCATCGGGTCGATGGTCCGGCCGGTCGCGAAGTACCGACGCACCACGCCGACGACCCGGTCGTCGACCGAGCCGTTCGGATAGGCGTAGTGCTGGCGTCCCCGGTAGTTGCGCTGGCGCAGCCACTGCGCGCTGCGGCTGACCCGGTCCAGCAGCTGCTCGTCGGTGAGGCCGCGCAGCGGGACGCTGTCGTGACCGCCGATGTCCCAGCCCCGGTCGTGGAGGTCGTCGACCTGGGCGGCGGTGAGGTAGCCGTCGGTGCCGATCCGGTTCTCGATGACGTACGCCGTCCCGGGCCACCCGTGCTCGTCCATGATCTGGGCGGCGCGGAACTGGCTGGCCCAGCCGTCGTCGAACGACAGCGTGACCACGCCCGCAGCCGCGTCCGGGATCAGGACCGCCTCGTTGGCCAGCACCGTGACGCTGGTCCCGACCGGCGACCATGCCGTGAGCGCCAGGCAGGTGACCGAGCCCCAGGCGGGGGAGCCCTGCCGGCTGTCGAACGCCGAGCGGGGGAGCACCAGCTCGACCCACTCGCCGTCGACGCGTGCCGGGCGGGCCAGCCTGTCGCCGACGTTGAGGTAGAAGAAGTCGTTGTAGGTGCTGTGCACCCGGATCTGGGCCCGGCCCAGGTCACCCCAGGAGCTCACCCGCAACCAGATCTTGAGGTGCTGGCTGCTCATGTCGACGGGGTCGAACTCGCGCAGCGCGATGGCCATGTCCGCGGACCCGTCCGGGGTGATGATCGCCACCGAGCCGGCGCCGGCCTTGCGTTCGGTGGTCTGCTCGATGCGACCGATGTTGTTCCAGTCGACGAACCCCACAGCGGTGTTGGTCAGCACCCGGTCGGCGCGCCGGGAGACCCGGATCGGCGCGACCCGCGCGAGCAGCCGGTCCTGGTCCTCGGCCCAGGTGCTGAGCGCGTTCTCCGCGAGGAAGTAGGGCAGCGTGCTCCACCGGGCGGTGCCCTCGCCGATCTTGTGCCGCCCGGTGTCGGTCTCGAAGCCGAGCTCGCCGGCGGCGAGGACCGGGTCCGCCGCGGTCCATTCCGCAGTCGTGCCCCGCCGGTGCTGGATCCGGGTCACGGAGCGCCGCCGTCGATGACGTCGTCGGCGGCCGCTGCCGGGGTGGCGGCGACCGCAGTCGCCGCAGCCGCCGAGCCCAGCACCAGGCCGAGGAGGCCGCGCCGGTGGCTGCGTGTTGCGGGGTCGGGTCGCGAAGCCACCGGCTGCGACCCGGCCTGGGTCCGAGTACGCGACGGGCGCTGTGGCTCGGTCATGGTGTTCCTCCGTCGATCACTGTGGGCGCCTCGCCCGGGGGGCCCGAGGGGCCGGCCGGCCCCGGCTCGCCCGGTACCCCGGAGGGCCCCGGCTCGCCCGGTGCCCCGGAGGGCCCCTGCTCGCCCGGTACCCCGGAGGTCCCCTGCTCGCCCGGTGCTCCGGGCGGTCCCGCCGTACCCTGCGGTCCGGCCGGGCCGCTGCCGCCGCGCGGGCCGCGGCTCCCGACCCGGACCATCCGCGATCCCTTCGGGCACCGGCCACGTGCGGACGCCGCCACGACCACGTTCCCCTTCGTCACGCAGGCGCGCACGCTGGTCGCGGGGCGCTGGTCCTCGCCCGAGGTGAGCACGACCGCCGTCGAGACGCCGCCCCCGGCGACGAGCAGGGCGCCCAGGACGACCAGGACGACGCTTCGGGTGCTCATGGTGGGCCATCATGCCGGTCGCCGGGTCGCGTGTGGCACGTCCGGGTGGACCGGGGGCGGCGGCGGCGAACTCGGCGTACCGGTCCAGACCGCTTTCGGTCCCGACGGGCGGGTCCTCCGAGACAGGGATGTCGACACGAACCGGATCGCGGGCCTCGGGGCCGGGACGCTCAGGGACCGGCCGCGGCCGGCCGGCTAGCGGCATTGCGCTCGTGCCGGGCGCCGAGCGCAGCGACCGTGAGCACGATGGCGCCGGCGAGGACCGGTGCGGCGCCGAGGTGCCAGCGCAGCAGCCCGGTCCCGGCGGCGGCGCCGGCGAGGAGGAGCAGCACGGCCGCGATGCGCCGGCCGGTGCGGGTGGCGCGGCCGCTCCCGAGGGCCGACTCGGCCGCGAGCCCGGCGATCGTCGAGGTGACCACGACCGTGGTGACGTCGGGCACGGCGATGTGCCGGGCCGTGGCCGTCTGCACCCCCATGACGATTGCCAGCACCGGGGTCACGGTGAGGACCAGGGAGCGGGGCGGGTCGTTGCCGGTGACGAGAAGGGCGGCGGCGATCCCGAGCAGCACGCTCCCGACGAGCGCGACCAGTGCTGTCGTCCGCCCCGTCCAGGCGTCGTCGGTGCGCCGCAGCACCCGGCCGGCGAGGGCGGCCCCGGCCATGAAGCCGGCCAGCGCCAGCAGTGGACCGAGCACCTGCAGGTCGGCGCCGCCGGCGAGCGCCATGCCGAGGATCAGCACGTTCCCGGTCATGTTGGCGGTGAAGACCTGGTCCAGGGCGAGATAGCTGACGGCGTCGACGACCCCGGAGCCGAAGGTGAGGGCGAGCATCAGGCCCAGGTGGGTCCGATCACGAGGCGCGGCCCGCGGTGGGCTGGTCACCCGGTGATCGTAGGCGCGACCGGCGGACCTAGGCGTCCAGTGCGGCCCGGGCCCCGCCGGTCTGGAGCGACTTCAGGGAGGTCACGAACGCGTCGACGAAGCGCGGATCGTCTCGCAGGCCCGCGAACATGCCGAGCGAGAGCATGGCCTCCGGGTCGTCGCGCTGGCGCGCTGCGGCGGCGCGGATCTCCTCGCGCCGTACGTCGACGAGCTCGATCGGCCTGCCCTGGTCGTCGACGCCGGCGGCGCAGTGCGCCCAGGCGGCCACCGCCAGGGTCGCTCGCCTGATCTCGCCGCCGGTGCGCAGCTGCTCGCGCAGCACCGGCAGCAGGAACTTCGGGATCCGCTCGGAGGCGTCGACGCGCTGGCGGGCCAGGGTGTCGGCGATCGACGCGTTGCCGAAGCGGCTCAGCAGCGTGCGCCGGTAGTCCCCGAGGTCCACGCCCGGCACCGGGTCGAGGGTCGGGCCGGCCTCGTGCTCCAGGTAGCCGAGGAGGAGGTCGGCGAAGGCTGGGTTCTCGCTGGTCTCGTGCACGAACGTGTGGCCCGCCAGGGTCCCGAGGTGGGCCAGCACCTGGTGACCGGCGTTCAGCAGCCGCAGCTTCATCAGCTCATAGGGCCGCACGTCGTCGACCACCTGGACGCCGGCGTCCTCCCAGGGCGGTCGCCCGGCGCTGAACCGGTCCTCGATCACCCACTGCGAGAATGGCTCGCACAGCACCGGCCACCCGTCCGCGATGCCGAAGGCCTCGGCGACGAAGGAGCGGTCCTCGTCGGTCGTCGCGGGCGTGATCCGGTCGACCATCGAGTTCGGGAACGCCACGGCCTCGGAGATCCAGGCGGCCAGCGACGGGTCCCGGAGCTCCGCGAAGCCCTCGAACGCCCGCCGGGCGACGTGCCCGTTCTCCTCGATGTTGTCGCAGGAGAGGACGGTGAACGGCGCGAGGCCGCGGGCACGACGCCGGCGCAGGGCCTCGGTGGCCAGCCCGAACGCCGTGCGCGGGGGCGCGCCGGGCTCCAGGTCGCGACGGATCTCGGGGTCCTCGGTGTCGAACTCGCCGTCGCCGGGACGCAGGTGGTAGCCGCCCTCGGTGATCGTCAGCGACACGATCCGCGTCGTCGGCGCGGCCAGCTGCTCGACCACCGCCTCCGGGTCGTCGGGCGCGAACAGGTAGTCGACCAGCGAGCCGATGACGCGCGCGTCGGCCGAACCGTCCGGGTGCCGCTCGACCAGCGTGTAGAGGTGGTCCTGGGCGCGCAGCACGTCGCGCATCCGCTGGTCCTCGGGGCGGACCCCGACCCCGCAGATGCCCCAGTCGCGGGCGCCGCCGCCCGCGAGCAGCTCGTCGACGTAGCGGGCCTCGTGGGCCCGGTGGAACCCTCCGACCCCGAGGTGGACGATGCCGGGGGCGAGACCGGCACGGTCGTAGCCGGGGACCGCGACGCCCTCACCGAGGGACGCCAGCCGGCTCGTGCCCAGCGGCACCGGGTCCCGGCTCATGCGACCGAGACCACCAGGTCGGACCGGAACTTCGTCCTCTGCACCAGCACTGCATTCCTCTCGTCGCTGTCCAGGACCCAGGCGCGGGCCGCCTCGGCCGACTTCCCGTGCCGGGCGTGCCGGGCCACGAGGCGCTCGACGCGCCGGTCGTGGTCGGCCTCGATGAACCACACCGCGTCCAGCTGTCCACGGACCCTCGCCCAGGCGCCCTGCTCGAGGAGCAGGTAGTTGCCCTCGGTGATCACCAGCGGCCGGTCGGGGGGCACCGGGATCGATCCCGCGATCGGCTCCTCGAGGTGCCGATCGAATGCCGGGGCGTAGACGATGTCGTCGCGGTCGTCGCGGTCGTCGCGGTCGGTGCGCAGCCGGGTCAGCAGCGCGGCGTACCCCGCGGCGTCGAAGGTGTCGGGCGCACCCTTGCGTCCCCGCCGGCCCAGCCGCGCCAGCTCGCGCTCGGCGAGGTGGAAGCCGTCCATCGGCACGACGGTCGCGTCCGGCGCCAGCGCCTCGGCCAGCGCGGCCGCGAGGGTGGACTTGCCGCTCCCGGGCGCGCCGGCGATCCCCAGGATGGTCCGGGATCCCCCGCGTGCCGCCACGAGGACGCGGGCCCGGCGGACCAGCTCGGGAAGGTCCGCGGCCGGCAGCGGAGCGGGCGGCGGCCCGGAACGCGTCACCGGCGGGGGAGCGGGCGGGTCGTCGTTCCTCGCGCGCTCATGGGCCCGACGTTAGCGTCGAGACCGTGGCGCGTCGACGGGTACGGCGAAGCACGAAGGGGAACGACATGGATCGGGACCAGGTCAAGACACCGGGCACGGACGTCTCGCAGGTCGGGGCGGACGTGGTCGCCCGCGAGCTGGGCGTCGACCCGGACTCCGGGCTTACCCAGGCGGAGGCGGCCCGCAGGCTCGCCGCCGACGGACCCAACCGGCTGCGCGAGCGGCCCCCGGTGCCGGCCTGGCGAAGGCTGCTCGCCCAGCTCCAGGACCCGCTGATCTACCTGCTGCTGGCGGCCGTCGCGATCTCGCTGGGCGCGTGGCTGATCGAGGGCGGCGACGGGGTCCCGGTGGACGCGCTGGTGATCGCCGCGATCGTGGTCCTCAATGCAGTGCTCGGCTACACCCAGGAGGCGCGGGCGGAGGACGCCGTGGCCGCCCTGGGCCGGATGACCGCGGCGACCTCGACAGTCCTGCGCGACGGGCGGCTCCACCGGATCCCCGCCGAGGAGCTGGTGCGCGGGGACGTGCTGGTCCTCGACGAGGGTGCCGCGGTGGGCGCGGACGCCCGCCTGGTGAGTGCGAGCACGCTGCGGGTGCAGGAGGCCTCGCTGACGGGGGAGAGCGAGGCGGTGCTGAAGGACCCCACGACGCTCCCGGGGCCCGTCCCCCTCGGCGACCGCCTCGACATGGTCTTCAAGGGCACGGCGGTGGCCCAGGGCTCCGGGCGCGCGGTCGTCACCGGGACCGGGATGGGCACCGAGGTCGGGGCCATCGCCGGGATGCTGGACGCGACCGTCGAGGACCCCACGCCCCTGCAGCGGGAGGTCGCGGGCATCAGCCGGATGCTCGGCGTGGCGGTGGTCGTCATCGCGCTGGTCGTGATGGCCACCGTGATCCTCACGGAGGGGATCACCGAGGCGGAGGACCTGGTGACGGTCCTGCTGCTGGGCGTCTCGCTCGCGGTGGCGGCGGTTCCCGAGGGCCTGCCCACGATCCTCTCGGTCGTCCTCGCGATCGGTGTCCAGCGGATGGCGCGGCGCAACGCCGTGGTCAAGCGGCTCAGCTCGGTGGAGGCACTCGGCTCGGCGTCGGTGATCTGCACCGACAAGACCGGCACCCTGACCCGCAACGAGATGACGATCCAGCGGGTCGTCACGGCGTCGGGCACGGCCCAGGTCAGCGGCGTCGGCTACCGGCCGGAGGGCGAGGTACGCCGGGGCGGAGCCGAGCTGGACGAGGCAGTGCTCCACGAGGTGCGGCTCGTGCTGGGCGGTGGCTCGCTCGCCAACGACGCGCAGCTCTCCGAGCACGACGGCCAGTGGGAGATCGTGGGGGACCCGACCGAGGCGGCGTTCCTGGTCGCGGAGCGCAAGCTCGGCGAGGCGGGTGTGCTGGGCCGGTTCCAGCGGCTGGCGGAGGTCCCGTTCACCTCCGACCGCAAGAAGATGTCGGTGCTGCTGCGGCGCGCTGACGGCGTCCGGGTCCTGGTGGCGAAGGGCGCGCCGGACGTCCTGCTCGCCGGCTGCACCGGGCTCCAGGTCGCGGACCGGGTCGTACCGCTCACCGACGAGGCCCGGGCGGCCCGGCTGGCCGAGGTCGAGAGCCTCTCCGAGGAGGCCTTCCGGACCCTCGGCGTGGCGTACCGCGTCATCCCCGACGAGGTCCCGACCGAAGCCGGGATCGACGAGTCCTGGGAGCGCGACCTCACCTACGCGGGCGTGGTCGGGATCATCGACCCGCCCCGCTCGGAGGTGGCGACCGCGATCGGGGACGCCCACCGGGCCGGCATCCGGGTCATCATGATCACCGGGGACCATCCGGCCACCGCGATCCGGATCGCGGAGGACCTGGGGCTGATCGAGCCCGGTGGCCGGGCCGTCACCGGAACCGAGCTGGACGCCCTCGACGACGAGTCGCTGCGGGCGGTCACCCGGGAGGTGTCGGTCTACGCTCGGGTGGCCCCGCAGCACAAGCTCCGGCTCGTCGACGCGCTGCAGGCCGACGGCCAGATCGTGTCGATGACCGGTGACGGGGTCAACGACGCGCCGGCCCTGAAGTCGGCCGACATCGGCGTCGCCATGGGCATCACCGGCACCGAGGTGACCAAGGAGGCCGCCCGGATGATCCTCGCCGACGACAACTTCGCGACGATCGTGGCGGCGGTCCGGCAGGGCCGGGTCATCTTCGACAACATCAAGAAGTTCCTGCGCTACCTGCTGTCCTCGAACATGGGCGAGGTCCTCGCGGTCTTCCTCGGCGTGGTCTTCGCCGACCTGATCGGCCTGAGCGACGCGAGCGACTCCGCGTCGGTCGTGGTGCCGCTGCTCGCCACCCAGATCCTGTGGATCAACCTGATCACCGACTCCACCCCGGCGCTCGCCATGGGGGTGGACCCCGAGATCGACGACGTGATGGCCCGGCCGCCGCGCCGGCTCACCGACCGGGCGATCGACGCTCGGATGTGGTCGGGGATCGTCACGGTCGGGCTGGTGATGGCCCTGGCGACGCTGGCCGCGATCGACGTGTTCCTGCCCGGTGGACTGGTCGAGGGCGACGACTCGCTCGACGTCGCCCGGACCGCCGGCTTCACCACCCTGGTGTTCGCGCAGCTCTTCAACGCGCTGAACGCCAGGTCCGAGACCTCCAGCGCCTTCCACGGGCTGTTCGCGAACCGGTGGCTGTGGGGCGCGCTGGTGCTCGGAGCCGTGCTGCAGGTCGCCGTGGTGGAGCTGCCGTTCCTCCAGGTGGCGTTCGGCACCGACTCGATGGACGCCGTCCACTGGGCGACCTGCGTCGCGCTCGGCTCCGCCGTGCTCTGGTACGACGAGCTGCGCAAGGTGGTGCTCCGGGCCGGGGCCCGGCGACGGACGGGCTGAGCGGGCGAGCGGTCTGGCCCGATTCGGGCGTTCCCATCGGCCGTGCGGAGACCTAGCCTGCAAGTCCAGGCGCCTCTCTGTCGCACAGGAGCTCCCATGACGACCACCGATCTCGACGCCGACCAGCTCGCCGACCTCGACAGCTGGTGGCGGGCGGCCAACTACCTGTCGGTGGGCCAGATCTACCTGATGGACAACCCGCTGCTGGAACGTCCGCTCAGCCATGAGGACATCAAGCCCCGCCTGCTCGGCCACTGGGGGACCACGCCGGGCCTGAACCTGCTGTGGACCCACCTGAACCGGCTGATCCGGGAGCGGGACGTCGACGCGATCTTCCTCGCCGGTCCCGGGCACGGTGGGCCGGCGGTCCTGGCCAACACCTGGCTGGAGGGCAGCTACAGCGAGGTCTACCCGCACGTCAGTGCGGACGTCCGCGGGATGCAGGCGCTGTTCCGCCAGTTCTCCTTCCCCGGCGGGGTGCCCAGCCACGTCGCGCCGGAGACCCCCGGGTCGATCCACGAGGGCGGCGAGCTGGGCTACGTCCTCTCCCACGCGTACGGCGCTGCCATGGACAACCCCGACCTCGTGGTCGCCGCGGTCGTCGGCGACGGCGAGTTCGAGACCGCGCCGCTCGCGACCTCTTGGCACGCCAACAAGTTCGTGGACCCGGTGCAGGACGGCGCGGTGCTGCCGATCCTGCACCTCAACGGCTACAAGATCGCCAACCCGACGATCCCGGCGCGGATCCCGCGCCCGGAGCTGCTGGACCTGCTGCACGGCTTCGGCCACGAGGTCTTCACCGTGGAGGGCGAGGACCCGATGGACGTGCACCGCCAGATGGCCGGTGCGCTGGACCGGGCCCACGACCGGATCCGGGAGATCCAGCGGGCGGCCCGGGAGGACGGCGACCTCGAGCGCCGGCCCTGGCCGATGATCCTGCTGGTCACGCCCAAGGGCTGGACCGGACCGGACGTCGTCGACGGCGTCCAGGTCGAGGGCACCTGGCGCGCCCACCAGGTGCCGCTGGCCGGCACCCGCGACAACGACGAGCACCGCAAGCTGCTGGAGGAGTGGATGCGCTCCTACCGCCCGGAGGAGCTCTTCACCGAAGGTGGGCGGCCGGTGCCGCGACTGCGGGCCATGGCCCCGCAGGGCCTGCGGCGGATGAGCGCCAACCCGCACGCCAACGGGGGCCTGCTGCGCCGTCCGCTCTTCCTCGCGGACTTCCGGACCGCCGCGGTGGAGGTCGGGGCGCCCGGGGTCTCCATCCACGAGGCGACCCGGGTGCTGGGCCGCTACCTGGTCGACGTCGTGCGCCAGAACCCCGACAACTTCCGCATCTTCGGCCCCGACGAGACGGCGTCCAACCGGCTCGACGCGGTCTACGAGGTGACCGACAAGGTGTTCGCCGGCGAGATCCTGGACAGCGACGAGCACCTCGGCCCGCACGGCCGGGTCGTGGAGATGCTCTCCGAGCACATGTGCCAGGGCTGGCTCGAGGGCTACCTGCTCACCGGTCGGCACGGGCTGTTCAGCTGCTACGAGGCCTTCATCCACGTGGTCGACTCGATGCTCAACCAGCACGCGAAGTGGCTGAAGACGACCCGCGAGCTGGAGTGGCGTCCGCCGATCGCCTCGCTGAACTACCTGCTCACCTCCCACGTGTGGCGCCAGGACCACAACGGGTTCTCCCACCAGGACCCCGGGTTCATCGACCATGTCGTGAACAAGAAGGCCGAGGTCGTCCGCGTCTACCTGCCGCCGGACACCAACACGCTGCTCTCCACGATGCGGCACTGCCTGGAGAGCCGCCACTACGTCAACGTCGTGGTGGCCGGGAAGCAGCCGACGTTCGACTGGCTCGACGCCGAGGCCGCCGACCTGCACTGCGCGCGCGGGCTCGGGATCTGGGAGTGGGCCTCCACCACCGACGGCGAGCCGGACGTCGTGCTGGCCTGCGCGGGTGACGTCCCGACGGTCGAGGCCGTCGCCGCCGCCTCGATCCTGCGCGACCGGCTGCCCGACCTGAAGGTGCGCTTCGTCAACGTCGTGGACCTGATGCGGCTCCAGGACGACACCGAGCACCCGCACGGGCTGTCCTCGCGGCACTTCGACACCGTGTTCACCACCGACAAGCCGGTGATCTTCGCCTACCACGGCTATCCGTGGCTGATCCACCGGTTGACCTACCGGCGCACCAACCACGCGAACGTGCACGTGCGGGGCTACAAGGAGGAGGGGACCACCACCACGCCGTTCGACATGGTGATGATGAACGACCTGGACCGCTTCCACCTGGTGATCGACGTCATCGACCGGGTCCCGGGACTGGGCGCTCGGGCCGCGAACCTGCGCCAGGAGATGGTCGACACCCGCCGGCGCGCCCGGATGTGGACCCGGGAGCACGGCGAGGACCTCCCCGAGGTGCGGGACTGGTCCTGGACGCCCGCGGCCCGGCCGGACCGGTCGGCGTCCCCGTCGACCACTGCCCAGCCGGGCACGACGGAGGACGACAACTGAGCGGATTGCCGGGACGGGCGGGCGCTCACAAGCCGGCGAGCAGCGCGGCCACCTGACGGGCGATCGAGAGCTCCTCGTCGGTGGGGACGACGAGCACGGTGACGGAGGAGTCGTCGGTGCTGATCCGCGCCGGCCCGCCCCGCACCCGGTCGTTGCGGGCCGGGTCGACGCGCACCCCCAGGGCCTCGAGGCCCCGGAGCGCGTCGGCGCGGACCCGGGGCACGTTCTGCCCGGTGCCGGCGGTGAACGTGATGACGTCAGCGCCGCCGAGGACGGCGAGGTAGGCGCCGACGTACTTGCGCAGCCGGTGGCAGTAGACGGCGTAGGCCCGGGCGGCGAGCTGGTCGCCGGCGTCCACGGCGTCCTCGAGGTCGCGGAAGTCGTGATGCCCGCTGAGTCCCTCCAGCCCGGAGCGGTGGTGCAGGAGGTCCTCGAGGTCCCCGGCGTCCAGGCCGCCGACGCGGATCAGGTGCAGCAGGACGCCGGGGTCGACGTCGCCGCCGCGGGTGCCCATCACCAGCCCCTCGAGCGGAGTCAGGCCCATCGAGGTGTCGACCGGCCGGCCCCGCCGTACGGCGGCCGCGGAGGCGCCGTTGCCGAGGTGGAGGACGATCTGGTCGAGCTCGCCCACCGGTCGGCCCAGGAACCGGGCGGCCTCCTGCGCGACGTACTCGTGGCTGATCCCGTGCATGCCGTAGCGGCGGATCTGCAGCGGCTCGGTCACCGCGCGGTCCAGGGCGTAGGTGGCCGCCTCGGGCGGCAGGTCCGCGAAGAACGCGGTGTCGAACACCGCGACCTGCCGCAGCCCCGGGTAGGTCGCCGCGGACTGGCGGATCCCGGCGATCGCCGGTGGGTTGTGCAGAGGCGCGAGCGGAACCAGGTCCTCGAGCGCACCGAGCACCTCGTCGTCGATGAGCGTGGGGGCGACGAACCGGGCCCCGCCGTGCACCAGGCGGTGGCCGACCGCGGCGAGGGAGTCGATGCTCAGGCCCGCCGCGCGGACCTCGGCGGTGACCTGCTCCAGCGCATCGGCGAGCCCGTGCGCCCCGAGGCGCTCGACGTGGCCGCGGACCAGTGCGCGTCCGCCCGCGGGGTTGACCACCTGGTACTTCAGCGACGAGGAGCCGGCGTTGAGGACGAGCACGGGCCCGCCCGGGGTGCCGGGGCCGGCGGGGCTGGCGGGGCTGCCAGGGCTGGCGGTCATGGGTCGTCCCTTCGTCGCCTCCGGCCACGATAGTGCCCGGCGCGGGAGACGTCGTGGCGTGCAGCGACCGGGCCCGGCCGGCAGGTTGGCGCCTTCGGTCCTTGCCGCCGTGGGCCACCTGCGCGGAGCATGGGGGAGGCGAAGAGCTCGCCGGAACTCTCGGAGGTGGATGAGGATGCCGGACACCATCACGCTCGAGGCCCGCAGCGGCGACGTCGTCGTCGGCGTGGACGGCTCGCCCGCCAGCCTGAACGCCGTGCGGTACGCCCTGGAGGAGGTCCGCCGCGGGGGTGGCGTGCTGCGGCTGGTGCACGTCGTCCCGGACTACGGGGTGATGACCGCGCTCTACCCCCTCCCGCCCGAGGACCTCGCCGAAGCCGGCCGGGAGGTCCTGCGCGGCGTCGTGGAGGACCTCGGCGCGCCGGTCACCGACGTGACGATGGAGACCGTGCTGCGCCGCGGGTCCCGCGTGGCCACCCTCTCCTCGGCCGCGCGCGCCGCCCGCGCGCTGGTCGTCGGGACCGACCGGCGCCCGGTCGCTGCCCGGGTGCTGACCGGGAACACCAGCAACGGGGTCGCGGCGAGCTGTGTGGCGCCGGTCGTGTCGGTCCCCGAGACCTGGCGTCCCGGCACCGGTGCGGGGGCGGTCGTGGTCGGCGTGAAGAGTCCCGTGCACGCCACGGAGCTGCTCGGGGAGGCGTTCGCGCTGGCGCAGTCGCGGGGGAGCCGGCTGGTCGTCCTGCACTCGTGGCGGATGCCGTCGGGCTACGACGACATCATCACCGACCGGGTCGCGCCCCAGGAGTGGGCCGACCGGGCCCGCGTCGAGCTGTCCGGCCTGCTCGAGGAGTGGGCCTCCAGCTACCCGGAGGTCGATCTGGAGATCCGCCCCGTCCACGACCAGGCCGCCCACGCGCTCATCGAGGCCTCGCGGGAGGCCGACGAGATCGTGCTCGTGCGCCGGGCCCACGGCATTCCCGCGGCCGCCCACCTCGGGTCGACCGCCCGGGCGGTGCTGCGCGACGCGCACTGCCCGGTCCGGGTCGTGCCCCCGGGCCACGTCGTGGCGCTGCCCGGGCTGGTGCTCGAGGAGGCCGGGCAGCTGAAGAAGGAGTGACCCGGCGCCCCGGCAGCGGCAACCGGCAGCAGCGTGCCCGGGCCCTGTCGGCGGCGCGGCCGCTTCTCGATACAGTCGAGCCATGCAGGAACGGCCCTTCTCCTCCACCTTCCACGAGTCCACCGGCACCCTCAGGGTCGTGGGCGCCGTCGACGAGGTGGCCCGGTCGGCGTTCAGCAGCGACCTGGCCGTCGCTGCCGGCCAGGTCTCCGACGTCCTGGTCGTGGACCTGACCGACGTGGACTACTTCCCGAGCGTCGCGGTCAGCGTCCTGGTGGACCTGATGAGGAACGACGCTGGCGCCGGCAAGGTCGAGCTGGTCGCCGGGCAGGGCACGATCGCGCAGCGGGTCCTCCAGCTGTGCGGTCTGCCGCACCGGACGGCCTGACCCCGAATGCGCGCGGCCGGGTCGGGGCACAAGGACGCCATGACGGGCATGAGCGAGGCAGGCAAGGAGGAGGCCACGTTGCGGCTGCCTTTCGATGTGGCGTCGGTGACCGTGGCTCGCGGTGCGGTCACCCGGGCTCTGGCGGACCGCGGCGTCGATCGGCGCGTGATCGACGACGCGAACATCGTGGTCGGCGAGCTGGTCATGAACGCCGTCCGTCACGGTCGACCGCACGGCGACAACACCGTCGAGGTGTCCTGGACGCTGACCGGTGACGCGCTGCAGTTCAGCGTCTGCGACGGCGGCCGCGTCGACCACCTCGAGGCGCGGATGCCGGCGCCGACCGAGCACGGCGGCCGGGGTCTCGGCATGGTCGACCTGCTCTGCCTGCAGTGGGGCTACGACAACCGCGAGGGCACCCGGGTGACGGCTGCCATCCCGACGGTCCTCACCGCGAGCTGAGCCGTCCCGGCGCGGGCCGCCGCCCCGTTTCGCCCGGCTCCGGGTGGGGCACCCGGAGCCCATGAGCTCCCAGGCCGAGCACCGGCAGCCGCCCTCGCGACTTCCCGGTCTCCTGTACGGCGTCGGGTTCGGCGGCTTCGTCGACGGCATCGTGCTGCACCAGATCCTCCAGTGGCACCACATGGTCAGCGATGTGGAGGGTCGCTCGCCCACCACCCTCGCGGGCCTGGAGGCCAACACGCTCGCCGACGGGCTCTTCCACGTGGCGACCTGGGTCTTCCTGCTCGCCGCCTCGCTGGTGACGCACTCCCAGTGGCGCGCCGGGCGGCTGGCCCCGACCTGGACCTTCCACGTCGGCGGCATGCTCCTCGGCTGGGGGCTGTTCAACCTCGCCGAGGGGCTGGTCAACCACCAGCTGCTCGGCGTGCACCACGTGCGTGACGACCTCGGGTCCCCGCTCTCCTGGGACCTGGGCTTCCTGGCCTTCGGCGCGGCCCTCGCCCTCGCCGGCTGGGCCCTACAGCGCCGTGGCGCCCGCCGGATCGCCGCCCTGCCGGACCCGGCCCGCGCATGAGCACCACGGTCGCCGACCACCTGCTGGAGCGGCTGCGTGCCTGGGGCGTCGAGCACGTCTTCGGCTATCCCGGCGACGGCATCAACGGCATCCTGGGCGCCTTCTCCCGCGCCGAGGACCAGCCGCGGTTCGTCCAGTCGCGGCACGAGGAGATGAGCGCGTTCGAGGCGGTCGGCTACGCCAAGTTCAGCGACCGGCCCGGGGTCTGCCTGGCGACGTCGGGGCCGGGCGCCATCCACGTGCTCAACGGCCTCTACGACGCCAAGCTCGACCACGTGCCGGTGGTCGCGATCGTCGGCCAGACCAACCGCACCGCGATCGGGGGCAGCTACCAGCAGGAGGTCGACCTGCTCACGCTGTTCAAGGACGTGGCGAGCGACTACGTGCAGATGGTCACGGTGCCCGAGCAGCTCCCGAACGTGCTGGACCGGGCGATGCGGATCGCGATCACCCGGCGCGCGCCCACGGCGATCATCGTGCCGAACGACGTGCAGGAGCTGGAGTACGTCGCGCCCGGCCACGAGTTCAAGATGGTCCCGAGCAGCCTCGACCTCAGCCGCTCGACAGTCGTCCCCGACGACGAGGCCCTGCGCCGGGCCGCCGAGGTGCTCAACGCCGGCACCCGGGTGGCGATGCTGGTCGGGCAGGGCGCCCGGGGCGCCGAGGCCGAGATCGCGCAGGTCGCCGAGGTGCTGGGGGCCGGGGTCGCGAAGGCGCTGCTGGGCAAGGACGTGCTCAGCGACGAGCTGCCATGGGTGACCGGCGCCATCGGGCTGCTCGGTACCCGGCCCAGCTACGACCTGATGATGGGCTGCGACACGCTGCTCACCGTCGGCTCCAGCTTTCCGTACTCCCAGTTCCTGCCGCCGTACGACCAGGCCCGGGCCGTCCAGATCGACCTCGACGCCACGATGGTGGGGATGCGCTACCCCTACGAGGTCAACCTCGTCGGGGACGCGGGCGCGACCCTGCGCGCCCTGCTGCCGCTGCTGCGCCGGCAGGAGGACCGCTCCTGGCGCGACGAGGTCACCGACACGGTGCGGCGGTGGTGGCAGGTGGTCGACGCGGAGGCCGACGTCGCCGCCGACCCGGTCAACCCGATGCGGATCTTCAGCGAGTTCTCCCGGCAGGCGCCCGAGGACGCGATCGTGACCTCCGACAGCGGGTCGGCGGCGGACTGGTACGCCCGCCAGGTCCGCTTCCGGGGCGCGATGCGGGGGTCCCTCTCCGGGACCCTGGCGTCGATGGGGGCGGCGGTGCCGTACGCGATCGGCGCCAAGTTCGCCCATCCCGACCGCCCGGCGATCGCCTTCGAGGGTGACGGCGCGATGCAGATGAACGGTCTGGCCGAGCTGATCACGATCGCCCGGTACTGGCGCGACTGGGCGGACCCCCGGCTGGTCGTGGCCGTCCTGCACAACAACGACCTCACCCAGGTCACCTGGGAGCTGCGCGCGATGGGAGGCACGCCGAAGTTCGTGGAGTCCCAGGCTCTGCCGGACGTCTCGTACGCCGGCTTCGCCGCCTCGCTCGGGCTGGGCGCCATCACCGTGACGGCGCCCGAGCAGCTGCGGGACGCCTGGGCCGAGGCGCTGGCCGCGGACCGGCCCTTCCTGCTCGACGTGCACTGCGACCCCGAGGTGCCGCCGATCCCGCCGCACGCGACGTTCGAGCAGATGAAGGACCTGGTCTCGGCGCTGGCGCAGGGCGACGTCGGTCGGTGGCAGGTGATCAAGGAGGGCATCAGGACCAAGGCGCAGGAGCTGCTTCCGCACCGGTCGTGACCTGCGCCACGGCCGCGGGGCAGACTGGGCAGATGCTCCGGGACCGTCCCCCCGTACCGCGCGTCACCGATGCGAAGGTGGCGCTGAGCGAGCGCCAGCAGCGCCGGCGGCGCTGGTACTTCGCGCTGATGGGCACCTGCCTGCTGCTCATCGTCCTGGCCTGGAACCTGGTGCGGTTCTGGTCCGTTCCGGCGGCCGTGGCGATGTCGGCGGTGGCCGCGGTGCTGGCACCTGTCGCGGCGCTCGTGGCCAACTGGCGCGCCGGTGGCTGACTCCCGACGATACGATATAGGCGTGGGGGAGAGCTCGGGCCGGGACGAGGCGCGTCCGACCGGCCTTGGGCTGGAGGACCTGACCTGGGAGCCCGTCGCCGCCCCGCGGGTCCGCGCCCGCCAGCTGCTGCGCCCCCTGCTGGCAGTCCTGGGGTCGCTCACGCTGGTCCTCGCGCTCGGACTGCTGCCGGCGACGCTCGTGCTGGGCGGCACTGCGCAGCGGGCCGTCGAGGGGTGGGAGGAGATCGACGCCGAGCTGCCGCCGGTGGTCGCCAAGCAGCGCACAGTGCTGCTGGACCGGAACGGGCGCAAGTGGGGCCAGCTGTTCACCGAGAACCGCGTGGCCACCAGCCTCGACGAGATCAGCCCGCACGTGGTCGACGCGCTGCTCGCGACCGAGGACCGGCGCTTCTACGACCACGGCGCCCTCGATCTGCGGGCCCTGGCCCGGGCCGTGGTCAACAACGTGGCGGGCGCCGACCTCCAGGGTGCCTCGACGCTCTCCCAGCAGCTGGTGGAGAACCTGCGGGTGCTCTCGGCCACCACCGACGAGCAGCGCGGCGAGGCGAAGGCGGCCTCGCTGGGCGGCAAGCTCGCCGAGCTCAAGCTCGCCACGGAGCTCGAGCGGACCTACACCAAGGACCAGATCCTCGAGGCGTACCTGAACGCGGTGTACCTCGGCAACGGCGCGTACGGCGTCGAAGCGGCCGCGCGGCGGTACTTCTCGACCTCGGCCCGCGAGCTCAGCGCGGACCAGGCCGCGACGCTCGTGGCGATGCTGAAGTCGCCGGCGGCGTACGACCCGGTGGACCGGCCCGCCGCCTCGCGCCAGCGCCGTGACGTGGTGATGGCCCGGATGGTCGCGGAGGGCTTCCTGGACCGCGACACCTACCAGCGGCTCCGGGCCCGCCCGACCCGGCTCACCGAGTCGCGGCCCCGGTCGGGGTGCGCGGCCTCGCAGTTCCCCTACTACTGCGCGCTGCTGATCGAGCACGTGCTGTCCTCCCCGGAGTTCGGCCGGACCCGCGAGCAGCGCCAGGACCTGCTCAGCGGCGGGGGCCTGGTGATCCGCACCGCGCTGGACCCGGCGGCGACCCGGGCAGCCGAGCAGGCGGCCGACGCCGGCTTCGGCCGGGAGAACCGGGTGGCTGCGGCGGTGGCGGTGATGCAGCCCGGCAGCGGGCAGGTCGTGGCCGTCGCGCAGAACCGCACGTTCGGCGCCCCCGACGACGCCGAGGACCGCTCGCACACGGAGGTGGTCTACGCGGGGCGGCGGTTCCAGACCGGGTCCACCTTCAAGCCGCTCACGCTCGCGGCGGCGCTGGAGCAGGGCCTGGGCGTGCGCACTGCCTACGACACCCCGAACGGGCTCTACCTCGACGCCCTCGACGAGCCGGACGGCGGGTTCAAGAACGACGATCGCAGCGGCCACGGCGTGCTGGACGCCTACGGCGCGACGCGGAACTCCACGAACACCTACTTCGTGCAGCTGCTGGCCGACGTCGGCGTGAAGCAGACCGCCTCGGTCGCTCGCCGCCTCGGGCTCACCGGCATCCCGGACGACCTCAGCGGCCGGGAGGGGGCGCTCACGCTCGGCGCCTACGAGTCCTCGCCGCTGGAGCTCGCCACGGCGTACGCCACGCTGGCCGCGCGCGGCAAGCGCTGCGACCCGGTGCTGGTGCTCTCCGCGAAGGCCGTGACGACCGGGGAGGACCTCCCCGTGCCCGACGGGGACTGCCACCAGGCGATCAGCTCCGCGGTGGCGATCCAGGCCTCGGACGTGCTCCAGGCGCCGTTCGACCCGGGCGGCACCGCCCGGGCCGTCCGCCTCGCCGGCGGCCGGCCGGCGGCGGGCAAGACCGGGACCACCGACGACAACGCAGCCGTCTGGTTCGCCGGCTACACCCCGCAGTACGCCGCGGCCGTGTGGGTGGGCGACCCCCGGGGCGGGCAGGCCCACCCGCTCACCGGGGTCTGGGCGCACGGGTACACGCACTCGGTGCTGTACGGCGGCTCCGGGGCCGGCCCGGTGTGGCGGCAGACGATGGAGGCGGTGCACGAGGGGCTCGAGCCACGGTGGTACCCGAGCGTCGCCGGAGCCGCGGCGACGCTGGTCAACCGGACAGTGCCCTCGGTGCAGGGGCTCGCGACCGCCCAGGCGGCGACGCTGCTCGCCGACGCCGGGTTCGAGCTGCGGGTGCGGCGCCGCACCGCGGCCGCGGACCACCTGCCCGCCGACGTGGTCGCCGACCAGGAGCCGGCCGCCGGCGCGACCGCGGGCCGCGAGCAGGTCGTGACGCTCACCCTCACCGACGGCTCCCGCACCGACCTGGACCTGAGCGGGCTGGACCGGAACGAGCGGTCGCCGTGAGCCCGCCCCGTCGCTGGCGCGCCTGGGTGGGCAACCCGCTGGTCGGCCTGCCGGCCGCGGCCGCCGCGGTCGCGCTGCTGAGCGTGGTCGGCCTGGTCCTGCTCGGCCTTCCGGTGCTCGGCCTCGGCGGCGGCGACGACGGGGAGCGTGGCGGCCCCGACGCGACGCCCGCGGGACCCGACGGGCTCTCCGTCGCCGCGGCCCGCACCCCGGCGCACCGCGTCCTCGCCCGCACCTTCGCCGCGCTGCCCGGCGACTGGGAGCCCCAGGGCGAGCTGCTCGCCGCCGCGTCGGTGCCGCACCCGCTGGCGTGCGTGGACGTGGTGCCGACGGTCGCGCTGTCGCGCACCCATCAGCTCGGCGGCGACGACGTCCAGGTCACGGTGGCCGCGTACGCCGCCGGCGTCGGCGCGGACGCGCTCGCCCGGATGGTCGAGGAGGTGGCGGCATGCGCCCCCAGCGCCGTCGGCGTCACCCCCGTGGGCGAGCTCGACCTCGGCGCCGAGGGGGTCCGGCTCGCCGTGTCCGGCACCGACACCGACTACCGGGTGCTGGTCTGGCGCCGCGGCGACGTGCTGGGCTTCGTCTCGGGCACGGTGGAGCAGTCCCTCGACGCCGCCGCGGCCGCCGCGGACGACGCGCTCGCCCCCGAGCTGGCCGCGCACTGCGTCACCGAGGGCTCCACCCGTGAGGACGCGCTGCGCAACGCGGCGTACGCCGGCGGACGGTTCACCGGTCGCGTCGAGCGGCGGCTGCTGCGCGGTGACCGGGTGCCGGTGCCGGAGGTCCCGCCCGCGTACGCCACCGCCGGGGTCGTGGCGACCCCGCTGCCCGCCCCGCCCGCCGAGGCGGTCGAGGTGGACCTGCCGGCCGTGCCGGCGCATCCGCACTGGCCGGACCTGCCCGCGCCCGTGGCCGAGCCGGTCCGCCCGGAGCCGGTGGTGCCGCAGCGCACCGAGATGCGGGCCCCGCAGCGGGTGCCCGACGCGGACGGGCCCGGCTGCGGGTGGGCGTTCACCGCGACCGCGGAGCCCGACTACGACACGGCGTCGGTGGAGCGCGAGAACACCGCCGCGATCCGCCGGACCCGTGAGGCGCTGACCGCCGACGGCGAGCGCTGGCGCGTCGACGTGCTGGCCTACTGGATCGCCCACCGGACCTACCTGGACCAGGTCGCCGCCTGGAACGCCTACGCCGCAGAGGTCGAGGCGGTCGCCGCCGCCTGGGCGGTGACCGAGCAGGCCTGGGCGGCCTACGAGGCCGCCCATGCGCAGTGGGAGGTCACCGAGAAGGACCGCACCGACCTGCTCGAGGACCAGGACCAAGCCCGCGAGCAGTACGCGGACCAGGGGGCCCAGTGCCTGGTCTGGTACGAAGCCGACCCGAACAGCGTCGACTACCTCCTCAACTGCCCGCCCGAGGTGCCGCAGGTGCTCTCGATCCCGGTCCCGGTCCCGCTGCCCGAGCCGCAGCCGCCGGCCGATCCTCGTCCGGCCGGACAGTAGCCGGCACGAAGTTCGTCCACCGAGGTTTCAAGACCGCTCTTACGGGACAGGTACTGGGTCCGGGCGCACGGCGCCCGGCTGGGTGACCTCGGGGTCTGCTCCAGTCCTCCCGCTCCAGTCAGAAAAGGAACCTCCGTGCGGATCTCCCGACCGCTTGCCGGCCTCATCTCGGCGGCCCTCCTCGGTCTCGTCCCTCTCGCCACCTCGGCCAGCCCGGCCGCCGCCGCTGAGGGCACGTCCACGTCCTTCTCGGCCACCAAGAAGTCCTTCACCTACGGCGACCCGCTCGGCCTGTACCTCGGCGGCTCCGTCAACACCGCCACCGGCACGGCGTACGAGGGTGCGGCGTACCTCCAGATGCTGCCCAAGGGCAGCTCGACCTGGACCAACGTCGCCGTCGACACCGCTCCGGGCTACCTCTACTTCAACGTGAAGGCGACCCGCAACGCCCTGTACCGCGTCGCCTACGTCGGCAGCGCCCGGTTCTCCCCGTCGACCTCCGCTGCGGTGAACATCAAGGTCAAGCGCAAGCTGGCGATCAAGAACCCGCGCGGCACGCTCATCAAGGGCACTGTCAAGCCGAAGTACAAGCGCGGCAAGGTCGTGATCCAGCGCAAGGTCGGCAAGAAGTGGAAGAAGTACAAGACCATGCGCGCCAACAAGAAGGGCAAGTTCTCGACCACGCACAAGGTCTTCGGCTCGCGCACCAACTACCGGCTGATCCTGCCCGCGAACAAGGCGTTCTCGAAGACGGTGCACCGGTACTACACGTACAAGTACTGAGCCAAGTACTGGGCCGAGTACAGCATCAAGTACTGAGCCCTCGCACCAGCAAGACCCGGTGACGAAACCGGCCGGTCCCGCACTGCGGGACCGGCCGTTCGTCGTCTCCGGGTCGGCTCAGGAGCCGGGGTCGTGCGGGCCGAGCTCGGGGGTCTCGGGCTGCGGCTCGGGCTCCGGGGGCGTCTCGTGGTCGATGGCCGCGGCATCCTCGGCGAGCACGATCGGCTCCGGCACCCCGGCGGTGATCCGGGTCCCGTCGGCGCGCCGGCCGCCGGTCTGCGGGCGGTCGCCGAGCAGGCCGTCGATGCGCGGCCCCTGGCCCTCCAGCGGGACCCGGACCGGGCTGTCGAGGGTGACCGAGTAGCGCTCGCCGCGCACCCGGACCCGCACCTCCGGCTCGTTCGCCTCGGTGACCGTGAACGTGATCGACTCCTGGTCCAGCTCGACCCGCATCCGGGACCCGCGCCAGGCCAGGGAGAAGCGGATGGCGCCCCACCCGTCGGGCAGGCGCGGGTCGAAGCGCAGCCGGCCGTTGCGGTCGCCC
Organism: Nocardioides pantholopis; assembly: GCF_003710085.1. NCBI lineage: Bacteria > Bacillati > Actinomycetota > Actinomycetes > Propionibacteriales > Nocardioidaceae > Nocardioides > Nocardioides pantholopis. The sequence goes on from NZ_CP033324.1 coordinate 1,972,149, forward strand.
AGGCCGGCGAACCCGAAGACCAGGGCGCTCCAGACGCCGCCGGCCGAGGCGATGTGCAGGCCGTCGACGGTGTTGCCGTGCAGGTCCCCGAGGTCGACGTAGAGGGCGTCGTGGAAGTAGTCCATGGCGACCTCGTGGTAGCCGACCTCCGCCGCCACGATCGACTGCACCACCGCGGAGAGCGTGGAGTCACCGGTCGTGATCGGGTCGTAGTACTCGAAGTTGGCCCGTTTCTGGTCCAGCGAGAACCGGTCGCCCTGCAGGAACATCGCCAGCACCACGTCGGCCTGCTTGAGCACCTGGAACCGGTAGATCACCAGCGGGTGGTAGTGCAGCATCAGCGGACGCAGCTCCTGGGGGGTCCGGGAGAGGTCCCAGACCTCCCGGTCCAGGAAGAAGTCGTCCTGGGGGTGGATGCCCAGTCCCGCGTCGAACGGGATCGCCATCCCGGCCGCGCAGCGGCGCCACTGCTCGACCTCCTCGGGGTGCAGGTCGACCCGGCTCACCAGCCGTTCGTACGCCTCCGGGTAGCGCTCCCGGATGCGCTCCACGACGAGGGCCGCCCGCTCGAGGTTGTAGCGGGCCATCACGTTCGTGAACAGGTTGTTGTTGACGACAGTCGTGTACTCGTCGGGCCCGGTGACCCCGTGGATGTGGAAGGACGGCGTGCCGTTGCTGCGCCAGAAGCCCAGCTCGGCCCACATCCGCGCGGTCTCGACCAGCAGGTCGGCCCCGTCGCGCAGCATGAAGCCCAGGTCGTTCGTCGCCCCGACGTACTGGACCAGCGCGTAGGCGATGTCGGCGTTGATGTGCATCTGGGCGCTGCCCGCCGCGTAGTACGCCGAGGCCTCCTCGCCGTTGATCGTGCGCCACGGGAAGAGCGCCCCGGTCTGGGCCATCTCGCGGGCCCGGGTGCGGGCCGCCGGCAGCATCCGGGTCCGGAAGTGCATCAGGTTGCGGGCCACGTTGGGCTGGGTGTAGGTCAGGAACGGCGCCACGTAGATCTCGGAGTCCCAGAAGTAGTGGCCCTCGTAGCCCGACCCGGTGACCCCCTTGGCCGGCACGCCCTGGCGGTCCGCCCGCGCGCTGGCCTGGGCCAGCGAGAACAGGTTGAAGCGGATCGCCTGCTGGATCCCGGCGCCGGCGTCGACCTCGACGTCGCTGGTGGCCCAGAACCGGTCGTACCACTCCCGCTGCTCGGCACGGTAGTGCTCCGGCGTGTGCCGCCGGGCCCGGTCCAGGGTCCGGTCGCAGCGGTCGGCGAGCTCGCGGACCGGGACCCCGCGCGAGGTGTGGTAGGCCACCATCTTGTCCAGCCGCACCGTCCGGCCCTGCCCGGCCTCGACGCGGAGGATCAGCTTGGCCTGGTCCTCGTCGCCGCGCACGACCGTCTCGACCTCGTCGGCGGTGTCGATGCGGTGGTCGGCGGCGACGGCGATCGTCATCTGCGACCGGGCGCACTGGTAGCCCAGCAGCATCCGGTCGTCGCGGACGTAGGAGAGCCGGGGGAGCAGCACCCGTTCGTCGAACATCGCCGCCTTGCGCGGGTCGGTTCCCTCGCCCATCGCGGCGTGCGGCACGTGGTACTCGTCCTCGCCGTCCTGCCGGTTCAGCAGCTGCGAGGAGATGACGATCGGCACGTCGGCGTCCAACGGGGTCACCTCGAGGCTGAGCACCGCGAGGTGACGCTGGGCCATCGAGACCATCCGGCTGGACTCGACCAGCACCCGGTTGCCCGACGGCGTGCGCCACACCAGGCGGCGGCGCAGCACGCCGTCGCGGAAGTCCAGGCTGCGCTCGTAGTCCTCGAGGTCGGCGGAGCCGAGGATCAGCGGCTCGTCGTCGACGTAGAGCTTCATCAGCTTGGAGTCCGGGGCGTTGACGATGGTCTGGCCGGTGCGGGCGAACCCGAAGGCCGCCTCGGCGTGCCGGATCGGCCAGGTCTCGTGGAAGCCGTTGATGAAGGTGCCGTGCGCGTAGGCGTTGCGGCCCTCCTCGGGATTGCCGCGGAAGCCGAGGTAGCCGTTGCCGACGCTGAAGAGCGTCTCGGTCGTGCCGAGGTCCTCGGGGTCGTAGGAGGTCTCGACGAGCCGCCACGGGTCGATGGGGAAGCGGCCGCTGTTCAGCGGGCGGCGCAGGTGGGTGCGGCGGTTCACGACGACCTCCCGGGCACCAGCTCGGCCAGGTCGGCGACGACGACGCCGGCACCGGCCTCGCGCAGCACCTCGACACCGGCGCCCCGGTCCACGCCGATCACCAGGCCGAAGCCGCCAGCGGCGCCGGCCCGGACCCCGGAGACCGCGTCCTCGAGGACCACGCTCTTGGGGGCGCTCGCACCGAGAGCCTGCGCGGCGTGGGTGAAGGTGTCCGGCGCCGGCTTGCCCGGCAGTCCGAGCTCCCCGGCCACCCGGCCGTCGACGACCGTCGCGAACCGGTCGGCGAGCCCCGCGGCGCGCAGCACCGCCGGGGCGTTGGCCGAGGACGAGACGACGGCCAGCGGCATCCCCAGGCTCCGCAGGTGGTCCAGGAGCAGCACCGAGCCCGGGAACGCCGTGACGCCGTCCCGCTCGAGGACGGCGTTGAAGGCCTCGTTCTTGCGGTTGCCCAGGCCCCGGACGGTGGTCTCCTCGGCCGGGTCGTCGCTGCTTCCCTCGGGCAGCACGATGCCGCGGGAGGCGAGGAAGTCGCGGACCCCGTCGTAGCGCGGCTTGCCGTCCACGTGGGCGAAGTAGTCGGCGTCGGTGTACGGCGTCAGGTCGGCCGTCGGCGCCAGCACCGGCGCGTCGTGGGTCAGGAACGCGTTGAACATCTCCGCCCACGCCCGCATGTGGACCTCCGCGGTCGGCGTCACGACGCCGTCGAGGTCGAAGAGGGCGGCACGGTAGGCGGTCCAGTCCACCAGGTCAGCTCCGGTCTGCATTCCACGAGGCTAGGGGTCGGACAGGCTTTATGGTGGATCCCGTGCCGGGCCGTCGCCGAGCCGTCGTCGCCGGGGCGCTGCTCGGCGTGAGCATCGCCACGGGACTCACGGCTGCCGGCTGCGCCGACGAGGGCGCTGGCACCGGCCCGGACCAGACAGCTCTCCCCGACGGGCTCACCGCCTTCGTCGACCAGTCCCGGGTGCAGCGCCAGGGCCGGACGGTCTTCGTCCGGCTGATCAACGACACCGGGCAGCGGGTCACGGTGACGCAGGCGGTCGTGGGCTCGCCGCGGTTCCCCGAGCGCACCTGGACGGGGGAGAAGTCCTTCGTGAACGAGGCCGACCTGGAGTTCGAGCTGCCGCCCGGGCGCTGCGGCCGGGGTTCGGACGCGACGGTGCGGCTGACGTACCGCCTCGACGACGGGCCCGAGCGGGTCTCCACCACCACCGCGCGCGACCGGTACGGCGCGATCGGCCTGTTCCTGGCCCGCGACTGCGCCGAGGCCACCCTGGCCGAGGCGGCCGACGTCGAGGTCGGCGAGCCGTCGGTGACCGGACGGGGGCGGGGCGCGGTCTTCGAGCTGCCGGTCCGCTTCGTGCCTACCGGCGAGCGCGCGGACGTGGCGTTCGCCGGGTTCGAGGACACCGTGCTGTTCCGCAACGCCCCCCGGTCACCGACGGCCGGCGGAGAGCCGGTGCCGGTGACGGGGGAGCCGGTGCGGGTGGTGCTTCGGCTGGTGCCGGCCCGGTGCGACCCGCACGCGCTGGCCGAGGACAAGGTCGGCACGCTGGTCGGGGTCCGGGTCGACGCCCCCGAGCTGCCGCCGGGCTCGTCGTACTACCTGCCCCTCGGGGAGCCGGACCGGTCCGCGCTGCGCGGGTTCTTCGCCGTGCACTGCGGCCTGTGAGGAGCCGGCCGGGTCAGTGGCCCTGCGGAGGCCGGCCGCCCCCGCCGCGGCGGGACCGGACCTGCGACTGCACCCGGTCCACCGCGCTCTTGATGCGCTGCTGGTTCTGCGGCTTGCGCGACTCGTCATAGACCTTCTTGACGATCCCGAGCGTGGCTGCCTTCTTGAAGATTCCCATGCCCGCGCCGGTACCCAGCCGGCGGCCGGACGCACCCCCGACGTTTCGGGCGGGCCGCCCGGGGGGCAGGGTGGCCGTGACGCGAGCGTGCGCACAGACCGGTGGGCAGGCGGACGCGTCGCTACGAGAGGGAACACACGTGAAGAGAATCGGGACGTTGGCCGCGACTGCTGTACTCGGCGCCACCTTGCTGACCGGTTGCGGCGGCGGCACCGACGCCTACTGCGACAGCCTCGACGACGCCCAGGGCAAGTTCTCGGCGCTCAACGACGCCGACGCCTCGGCGCTCGAGGACTTCAAGAACGCCGCCGAGGACCTCGAGGGCGACGCGCCGGACGAGGTCAAGGACGACTGGGGCGTGATCAACTCCGCCTACGACGACCTCGAGAAGAGCCTGGACGAGGCCGGCCTGACCTTCACCGACCTGGAGAAGATCAGCGAGGGCGAGATGCCCGAGGACCTCGACGAGGAGGCGCTGACCAAGCTCGGCGAGAGCATGAACGACTTCGGTGGCGACGACCTGGAGAAGGCCGGCGAGGACATCTCCAAGCACGCCAAGGACGAGTGCGACATCGACCTCGACGCGAGCTGAGCAACCCTCGATCCCCGTCCCGGACTCGACCGGGACGGGGATCGTGCCGTCCGGCTACACTGGCTGGGCCCGTCGGCCCCCACCTGAACAGGATCCTTCCGAGCACCCATGGACGGCTCTCAAAGTAGCCCGCTCTCCCCGCCGGGAGAGCCCGCATGATCACGTCACTCCTCCTGCTCGCCCTCGCGCTCCTGCTGGTCCTCGCCTGCGGTGTCTTCGTGGCCGCCGAGTTCGCGTTGGTGACCGTCGACCGCAACAAGGTGGAGCAGGCCGCGGAGGCCGGCGACCCCGGCGCCCAGGGCGTCCGGGTGGCGCTGCGCCAGCTCTCGACCCAGCTCTCCGGCGCCCAGATCGGGATCACGGTGACGAACCTCGGCATCGGGTTCCTGGCCGAGCCCGCGATCGCGGGCCTGATCCGAGACCCGCTGAGCGCGCTCGGCACTCCCGACTCTGCCGTCAGTCCGATCGCGGTGGCCCTGGGCCTGGTGATCAGCACGGTGCTGACGATGCTCTTCGGTGAGCTGGTGCCCAAGAACCTCGCGATCGCGCTGCCGCTGCGGACGGCCCGAGCGACCCAGCGCACCATGCGGCTGTTCACCGCCGTGAACAAGATCCCGATCCGGATCCTCAACGGCGCCGCCAACGCGCTGGTGCGCCGCCTCGGCATCGAGCCGCAGGAGGAGCTCCGCTCGGCCCGCAGCTCCCAGGAGCTGACCTCGCTGATCCAGCGCTCGGCCGACGAGGGCACGCTGGACATGGAGACCGCGGAGCTGATGGAGCGCTCGGTGGAGTTCGGCACCCGCACCGCGGGGGAGATCATGACCCCGCGGGTGCGCACCCGCAGCCTCGAGGCGACCGAGCGCGCCAGCGCCGTCATCGACCTGGCCCGCCAGACCGGCCACTCCCGCTTCCCGGTCCTCGACGCCGACAACGTCGTCGTCGGCACCGTGCACGTCAAGGCCGCCGTCGCGCTGCCGCTGCACGAGCGCGCCACCACCCGGGTCAAGCACCTGATGGTCAAGCCGACAGTCGTGCCGGACTCGCTGCGCCTGGACCCGCTGCTCTCGCTGCTGCGCGCCGACGGGTTCCAGATGGCAGTCGTCCTCGACGAGTACGGCGGGCACGCGGGGATCGTGACGCTCGAGGACGTCATCGAGGAGATCGTCGGGGACATCTCCGACGAGCACGACCGGACCGGCTCCCGGGCCCGGCACCGCCGTGACGGCACCTGGGTGCTGTCCGGGCTGCTGCGTCCCGACGAGGTCGAGGACCTCACCGGCGTCGAGCTGCCCGACCACGAGGACTACGACACCGTCGCCGGGCTGGTGCTCAAGGTGCTCGGCCGGGTCCCGGTGCGCGGCGACGTCGCCGAGGTGGCCGTTCCCGACCACGGCGACACCGACCAGGCCCGCCAGCACCTGGTCGCGCTGACCGTCGAGCACATGGACGGCCTGCGCATCGACCGGCTCTCCCTGCGGGTCCTGCAGCCGGACGCCGACCAGCCGGACGACCAGCCCCCGGCAGACGAGAGGACCCGTCGCATCGACGCCCGCCCGAGCGGCCCCGCCGGCGAAGCCGGCCGCGCTGCCCCCGACCGCACCCGGGCCGGATCCGAGCGGGCCCACGCCTCGAGCCGGCCGGAGGCGCGGTCATGATCGACTACGGCTCCCTGCTCCTGCTGGTCGTGCTGCTCGCCTTCAACGCGTTCTTCGTCGGCGCCGAGTTCGCACTGGTCTCGGCGCGCCGCAGCCAGATCGAGCCCCGCGCGCAGGCCGGCTCCCGGATCGCGCGCACCACGCTGCGGGCGATGGAGAACGTCTCGCTGATGATGGCCGGCGCCCAGCTCGGCATCACGATCTGCTCGGTCGGCCTGGGTGCGGTCGGCGAGCCGGCCGTCGCGCACCTCCTGGAGCCCGGCATCGAGGCCCTCGGGGTGCCGCACGCCCTGCTGCACCCGATCGCCTTCCTGGTCGCGCTGATCATCGTGGTCTCCCTGCACGTGGTGCTGGGCGAGATGGTGCCCAAGAACATCGCGATCGCTGGACCGGACCGGGCCGCCCTCGTCCTCGGCCCGCCGATGCTTGGGGTGGTCACGGTGCTCAAGCCCGTGATCGTGGCGCTGAACGCCGTCGCCAACGGCACCCTGCGCCTGCTCAAGGTCGAGCCTCGCGACGAGGTGAGCTCCAGCTTCACCCGCGAGGAGGTCGCCGCCCTCGTGGAGGAGTCGCGCGGCGAGGGGCTGCTGGAGGCCGACGAGTACGACCGGCTGGCCGGGGCCCTGGGCTTCACCGAGAAGACCGTCGCCGCGGTGCTGATGCCGATCGAGGGCCTCACGACCGTACGCCGCGGCGCGTCGGGTGCCGACGTGGAGGCGGTCTGCGCCGCCACCGGGTTCAGCCGGTTCCCCGTCGAGTCCGACGGCGACCTGGTGGGCTACCTGCACATCAAGGACGTGCTGGAGCCCGACGAGGAGCGCCGCGAGCAGCCGGTGGAGGACAAGTGGATCCGGCCGTTCGCGCCGGTCACGCCCGACGACCTGCTGCACGACGCGCTCGAGCAGCTCCAGCGCCGCGGGGCGCACATGGCCCGGGTGGTCGACCCGCAGGGGCGGACCCTGGGTGTCGCGACCCTGGAGGACGTCATCGAGGAGCTGATCGGCGAGATCCGTGACGCCGCGCACCTCGAGGAGCAGGTCTGAGCCGTGGCGATGCCGGCTGAGCCGGAGCGCCCGATAGGCTGGACCCGGCACCCCCGGACACAGAAGCGCAGGTACTACGTGGCGGACGACGCGACGCGCGGCAGCCGCGTGTGGACGCTGCCCAACCTGCTCAGCGCGATCCGGCTGGCCGGCGTACCGGTGTTCCTGTGGCTGGTGCTGGGTCCCGAGGAGGACGCCTGGGCGCTGGTGCTGCTCATGGTCTCCGGCGTCACCGACTTCGCCGACGGGTGGCTCGCCCGCCGGTTGGGCCAGACCTCGACCCTGGGCCAGATCCTGGACCCGGTCGCCGACCGGCTCTACATCCTCGCGGTCGTCTTCGGCCTCGCGATGCGCGACATCATCCCGTGGTGGCTGGCGGTGCTGCTGCCGCTGCGCGACGTGGTCCTCGCGGGGCTGGTGCCGTTCCTGCGCACCCGCGGCTACAGCGCCCTGCCGGTCCACTTCCTGGGCAAGGCCGCGACCTTCAACCTGCTCTACGCCTTCCCGCTGCTGCTCCTCGGCGATGGCGACGGGGTCGTCGCCTCGCTGGCCGAGGTGTTCGGCTGGGCCTTCGCGATCTGGGGGATCGGGCTCTACTGGTGGGCGGGTCTGCTCTACGCCTGGCAGGTCCGGACGCTGCTGCGGACCACCGCCAGGTCCACGGCGGTGCAGGATGCCTGAGCACGCCCGCCGCGGCGCGCCAGCGGCCGCACCGTTGCCGCCCCGGGTGACGACGCCGCTGCTGAACCTCATCACTCAGCAGTCCATGGACGAGGACTACCTGCTCGCGGCCGAGCGGCGGGTGCTGGCAGGCGGCCCGGCGCAGAGCCGGCGCCCCTCGCGTGCCGGGGCGCTCGTGCTGGTCCTGTTCGGGGCTCTGGTCGCGACCGCCGGGGTGCAGACCGCCCGCAACGCCGACGTCGACGACGCCAGCCGGAACACGCTGGTGGCGCGGATCGAGGACCGACGCACGGAGCTGGCCGCCCGCCAGGAGCGGATCGCCGCCCTGCAGCGGGAGACGGCCTCGCTGGAGGAGTCGGTGCTCACCACGAGCGGAGCGCAGCAGCGGGCGACGTCCGAGCTGCGCCGGCTGCAGTCGCGCACCGGGTTCGGCGCGGTCGCCGGCCCCGGGATCCGGGTCACCGCCGACGACCCGAAGGAGGGCCTGGACCGCATCTACAAGGAGGACCTGTTCCTCCTCGTCAACGGGCTGTGGCAGGCCGGCGCCGAGGCGATCACGCTGAACGGACGCCGGCTGACAGTGCAGACCTCGATCAACAACTCCGGGAGCCAGATCAACGTGGAGACCGACTCGGTGCGCGCGCCGTACACGCTGCTCGCCATCGGCAACCCCGGCCGGCTGCAGGCCAACTTCGTCGAGACCGCGTCGTTCGCGCGGTTCTCCGGCCTGCGCTCCCAGTATGGTTTCAGGCTCAGCATGGAAGACGAGGAATCCCTCGAGCTGCCGGCGGCCAGACTGGAGCGGCTCGTGTCGGTCGAGGACGTCCCCGGCCGCCGTGACCGGGCCAACGAGCAGACCTTGGAGGAGACCGCCCCGTGATCGCCGCACTTGGGTTGCTCGCCGGCATCGTGTTGGGCCTGATCTTCGAGCCGGACATCCCGCTGGCCCTGGAGCCCTACCTCCCGATCGCCGTCGTGGCCGCGCTCGACGCCGTCTTCGGCGGCCTGCGCGCCTACCTCGACGGCATCTTCGACGACAAGGTGTTCGTCGTCTCGTTCCTGAGCAACGTCGTGATCGCCGCGGCGATCGTGTGGCTGGGCGACAAGCTCGGGGTCGGTGGCCAGCTGTCCACGGGCGTGATCGTGGTGCTCGGCATCCGGATCTTCTCCAACGTGGCCGCGATCCGGCGGCACCTGTTCCATGCCTGAGCCCGACGAGCCCACCCGTGCCCCGACCGGACGCCAGCGCCTGCGCCGGGCGCTGGTGCGGCCCTCGCGCGGACAGGTCGTGGTCGCGATCCTGCTGGCGCTGCTGGCGTTCGCCGCGGTCGTGGAGGTCCGGCACAACGAGGTCGACGACTCGTTCGCCGGCTACCGCGAGCAGGACCTCATCGACGTCCTGACCGGGCTGGCGGGCACCACGCAGCGCGCCGAGGACGAGATCGCCCGGCTGGAGGAGACCCGCCAGGAGCTGCTGACCGACAGCGGTCGGCGGCGCACGGCGCTCGAGGAGGCCCAGCAGGAGGCGGAGACGCTCTCGATCCTGGCCGGCCTGGTGCCGGTCACCGGCCCGGGGCTGCGGATCACGATCACCGAGCCCGAGGGCCCGGTCAGCGCCGCGAACCTCGTCGACATGGTCCAGGAGCTGCGCACGGCCGGCGCCGAGGCCATCCAGGTCAACGGTCAGGTGCGGCTGATCGCGCAGAGCGCCTTCGAGGACGCCCCCGGCGGGATCGTCGTCGACGGCGAGCTGCTCTCCCCGCCGTACGTCGTCGACGTGATCGGGGAGCCGCACACGCTGACCAACGCGCTGACCTTCCTGCTCGGGCCGCGCTCGAACATCGAGCGTGAGGGTGGCCGGATGCGGATCGACGAACGCTCCTCGATCGACATCGAGGCGGTGCGTGAGCCCGAGGAGCCGGAGTACGCCCAGCCCGTTCCCGAGCAGTAGCCTGCCCGCAGCATCCGCGTGCACCCGACCCGAGGAGAACCCTTGTACCCCGACGACCTCCAGTACACCGGCGAGCACGAGTGGGTCCGGACCCCGGGCGAGCACGAGGGCGCCGTGCGCATCGGCATCACCGACTACGCCCAGGACGCGCTGGGCGACATCGTCTACGTCTCGCTGCCCCAGCTGGGCGAGATCGTCGACGCCGGCACGACCTGCGGCGAGCTCGAGTCGACGAAGTCGGTCAGCGACATCTACGCGCCGGTCTCCGGCGAGGTGGTCGCCCGCAACGACACCCTGGACGCCACCCCCGAGCTGGTGAACAACGACCCCTACGGCGGCGGGTGGCTCTTCGAGGTCGTGCCCGCGGACCGCGACCAGCTCGGCGACCTGATGGACGCCCCGGCGTACATCGCATCGCTCGAGTCCTGAGCCTGTCCGAGCGCCACCGGCCGGCTTGCGCGGGCCGGGGCGGCTGATAGGTTCGGACAACCGTCAACCTCAGCCCTGACTTGAGGGTTTGGGGTACGCCGACTCCGGAGGATCACCGATGCCGTTCTGCACAGCATGTGGCAGGCAGAACCCCGACGACGCCCGCTTCTGTGCCCAGTGCGGAACGCGCCTGGCGTCGGACGCCGCGACCGTCCCGGCCGCGCCTGCCCCCGAGCCCGTGGGGGAGTCCACGGCGACCATCCAGATCGGGATGGGGGAGAAGAGCGAGAACTCCGAGCGCCAGCTGAACCCGGCCGACGCCGCCGCGGTCGACGCGCTGCCCACCGGGCACGCCCTGCTCGTGGTCCAGCGTGGCCCCGGCTCCGGCAGCCGGTTCCTGCTCGACGCCGACGTGGTGACCGCCGGCCGGCACCCCGAGAGCGAGATCTTCCTCGACGACGTCACGGTCTCGCGCCGGCACGCGGAGTTCAACCGCGGCGGCGACACCTTCACCGTCAGCGACGTCGGCAGCCTGAACGGCACCTACGTCAACCGCGACCGGATCGACCGGGTCCAGCTCAGTGACGGTGACGAGGTGCAGATCGGCAAGTACCGCCTGGTCTTCTTCTCCGGTCACGAGGGCGTCTGACGCGATGGCCGCGACTGCCCCCGGGGGCGCCGCGAACGCCCCACGGGCACGGATGAACATCGGCCAGGTGCTCGACGTCCTGCGGCCGGACTTTCCCGGGGTCACGATCCCGAAGATCCGGTTCCTCGAGGACAAGGGGCTGATCAAGCCCGAGCGCACGGCGTCGGGCTACCGCAAGTTCTCCGCTGAGGACGTCGAGCGGCTGCGCTACGTGCTGCGGATGCAGCGCGACCACTACCTGCCGCTGAAGGTCATCGGCGAGCACCTCGACGCGATCGACCGCGGCCTGGAGCCGCCGCCGATCGACGCGGTCGTCCCGACGGTCCCGCAGGTGGCGCTCGCCGCCGACGGGCTGCCGAGCCCGGCGTCGTTCACCCGGCACGACAACCTGCGGCTCTCCCGCAAGGAGCTGCTCAAGATCGCCGAGATCTCCGAGGAGCTGCTCCAGCAGCTCGAGCAGTACGGCCTGGTCACCGCGCGCGCCGGCACCGGTCACTTCGACACCGACAGCCTGGTGATCGCCACTACCGCCCGGGAGCTGGCCGACTACGGCTTCGAGCCTCGACACCTGCGCGCCTTCAAGACCGCCGCCGACCGCGAGGTCGGGCTGGTCGAGCAGGTCGTCGCCCCGCACAAGCGCGGCCGCGACGCCGCCGCCCACGCCCGGGCCGACGAGGCCGTCAGCGAGATCGCCGCGCTCTCCGTGCGCCTGCACGCCACCCTGGTGAAGGCCGGCCTGCGCTCGTCCTGAGGGCGGACAGGCCACCCGGCCCGGCGTGCGTCGCGGAGTAGGGTGAGCACGTGCGCGAAGTCGATGTCATGGGTGTCCGGGTCGAGATGCCGTCGAACCAGCCGATCGTGCTGCTCCGGGAGGTGTCGGGGGAGCGCTACCTGCCCATCTGGATCGGGGCGGTCGAGGCCACAGCCATCGCGTTCGCCCAGCAGGGCGTCGTGCCGCCGCGGCCGCTGACCCACGACCTGCTCAAGGACGTGCTGGAGGCCACCGGGAACGACCTCACCGAGGTCCGCATCACCGACGTGCGCGACGGGGTGTTCTACGCGACCCTCGTGCTCGGCTCGGGCGCGGAGGTCAGCGCCCGGCCCTCGGACTCGATAGCGCTCGCGCTGCGGACCGGCACCCGGATCGTCTGCGCCGAGGAGGTCCTCGACGAGGCCGGCCTCGCCGTACCGGCGGAGCAGGAGGACGAGGTCGAGAAGTTCCGCGAGTTCCTCGACCAGGTCACCCCCGAGGACTTCGAGTCTCAGTGACGCGATCGGCAAGTCTCACCCTCAAGTAGAAGGTGAGGGTTGCGACACGCGCCCCGGCTGTCGTTGACCCGCCCCCCGCGGGGGCCTACCTTGAACTGTCTCTGTTGTAACTCCACCGCTGTCGTTGCTCGCACGACGCGGCCCTTCCCCGGAAGTTACGCCCAACGGAGTAGACCCACGGAGGACCGTTGAACGAGCAAGAGCAGGAGCGCAACGCCGAGGCGGCGTTGGCCGCCGAGGTTGCCGACGAGCAAGGGCTGCTCTTCACCGACGACGTCTCGCCGCTGCCCAGCGACGCTGGCTACCGCGGCCCGACGGCGTGCAACGCGGCCGGCATCACCTACCGCCAGCTGGACTACTGGGCCCGCACCGGCCTGGTCGAGCCCACCGTGCGCAGCGCCAGCGGCTCCGGCTCGCAGCGCCTGTACTCCTTCCGCGACATCCTGCTGCTGAAGGTGATCAAGCGGCTGCTCGACGCCGGCATCTCGCTGCAGCAGATCCGTACGGCGGTCCAGCACCTGCGCGAGCGGGGGACCGACGACCTGACCCGCGTCACCTTGATGAGCGACGGCGTCTCGGTCTACGAGTGCACCAGCAACGACGAGGTCATCGACCTCCTGCAGGGCGGCCAGGGCGTCTTCGGCATCGCGATCGGCGGCGTCTGGCGCGAGATCGAGGGCACCCTCGCCGAGCTGCCCAGCGAGCGCACCAGCGACGCGGCCGCTCCGTCGGCCGGCGACGAGCTCGCCGCCCGCCGCGCCGCCCGCAAGATCGGCTGACCGGCCCCAGGCCCTGACGACGGTCCGTCTCCTCACCGGAGACGGGCCGTCCGGCATTTCGGCTGGTAGATTCGGCACCGCTGACAACCCGCACGGGAGAGTCTCCGGGACGGCCACACCGGCCGGCTGCGGAGCGCCGAAGGGGCAATTCCTCCCCGGAACCTCTCAGGCGCCAGGACCGTGCGGACCAGGCGACTCTGAAGCGCGGCGCCGCCGCGGGCGGCGTGACAGAGGGGGAGGCGTCCGGATCGACCCCGATTCCCAGGAGCCCCCGTGTCCGATGTCCCCACCCTCGCCGAGCTCGACGGCGCGCTGCCGTTCGTCGACCGCCATGTCGGGCCCGGCCCGGAGGCGGTCCGGGTCATGCTCGAACGCCTCGGGTTCGACTCCCTTGAGGAGCTGATGGCCGCCGCGGTGCCGGGCGGCATCCGCGCCGACGCCGCGCTGGAGCTGCCCCCCGCAGCCGGCGAGGAGGCTGTCGCGCGCGAGCTGCGGGCGCTGGCCGCCGAGAACCGCCCCGCCGAGGCCATGATCGGCCTCGGCTACCACCCCACGTTCACGCCGCCGGTGATCCGCCGCAACGTGCTCGAGGACCCCAGCTGGTACACCGCCTACACGCCCTACCAGCCGGAGATCTCCCAGGGCCGGCTCGAGGCGCTGCTGAACTTCCAGACCATGGTCGGCGACCTCACCGGGCTGCCGACCGCCAACGCCTCGCTGCTCGACGAGGGCACCGCCGCCGCCGAGGCGATGACGCTGGTACGCCGTGCCAACCGCAAGGCGTCCGGCCCCTTCGTCGTCGACGCCGACGCGCTCCCGCAGACCATCGAGGTGGTCCGCACCCGCGCCGAGGGGATGGGCATCGAGGTGGTCGTAGCGGACCTCTCCGCCGGGCTGCCCGAGGGTGAGGCCTGTGGGGTGCTGGTGCAGTACCCCGGCGCCTCCGGCCGGGTCCTGGACCCGCGCCCGCTCATCGAGCAGGTCCACGAGCGCGGCGGCCTCGCCGTCGTGGCCGCCGACCTGCTCGCGCTGACAGTGCTCGAGGCGCCCGGCGAGCTCGGCGCCGACGTCGTGGTCGGCTCCTCCCAGCGCTTCGGCGTGCCGCTGTTCTACGGCGGTCCGCACGCCGGCTTCATGGCGGTCGCCGCCGGGCTGGAGCGGCACCTGCCCGGGCGCCTGGTGGGCGTCTCGGTGGACGCCGATGGGCGTCCGGCGTACCGGCTGGCGCTGCAGACCCGCGAGCAGCACATCCGCCGCGACAAGGCCACCTCGAACATCTGCACCGCCCAGGTGCTGCTGGCGGTCGCGGCCTCGATGTACGCGGTCTACCACGGCCCCGAGGGGCTGCGGGCGATCGCGACGCGCGCCCACCGGTACGCCGCGGTGCTGGCCGCCGCGCTGCGCGAGGCCGGGATCGAGATCGCGCACGGCGAGTTCTTCGACACCCTCACCCTCCGGGTCCCGGGCCGGGCCGCCGCCGTCGTCACCGCAGCGCGGGAGCGCGACCTGCAGCTGTGGCTGATCGACGACGACACGGTCGGCATCTCCACCTCGGAGACCACCACCCGCTCCACGCTGGAGCGGCTGCTCGCTGCCTTCGACGTCCCGCTCGACGGGGTCGACCTCGACGCGCTGGACCGGGCGACGCCCGACGCGCTGCCGCAGGACCTGCGCCGCCACACGGCGTACCTCACCCACGAGGTCTTCTCGGCGCATCGCAGCGAGACCCAGATGCTGCGCTACCTGCGCCGGCTCTCCGCCCGGGACTACGCGCTCGACCGCGGCATGATCCCGCTCGGCTCGTGCACGATGAAGCTCAACGCGACCACCGAGATGGAGCCGATCTCGCTGCCCGGCTTCGCCGACCTGCACCCGTTCGCGCCGGCCGAGGACGCCGCCGGCTACCGGCGCCTGGTCGCGGACCTCGAGGGCTGGCTGGCCGAGGTCACCGGCTACGACCGGGTCTCGATCCAGCCGAACGCCGGCTCCCAGGGCGAGCTCGCCGGGCTGCTCGCGATCCGCGGCTACCACCGCGCCCACGGCGACACCGGCCGCGACGTGTGCCTGATCCCGTCCTCCGCGCACGGCACCAACGCCGCCTCCGCGGTGATGGCCGGGATGCGCGTCGTCGTGGTGAAGGCGGCCGCGGACGGCGGGGTCGACATGGACGACCTGCGCGCCCAGTGCGCGAAGCACGCCGAGGACCTGGCCGCGATCATGGTGACCTACCCCTCGACCCACGGCGCCTACGAGGACACGATCACCGAGCTGTGCGAGGTCGTCCACGCCCACGGCGGCCAGGTGTACGTCGACGGCGCCAACCTCAACGCGCTGCTCGGCCACGCCAAGCCCGGCGAGTTCGGCGGCGACGTCTCGCACCTGAACCTGCACAAGACCTTCTGCATCCCGCACGGCGGCGGTGGCCCCGGCGTCGGGCCGGTGGCGGTGCGCGCCCACCTGGCGCCGTACCTGCCCTCGCACGGGATGCACCCCGAGGCGGACAAGCGCACCGGGATCGGCCCGGTCAGCGCCGCGCCGTACGGCTCGGCGGGGATCCTGCCTATCTCGTGGGCCTACATCCGGCTGATGGGCGCCGCGGGGCTGACCCACGCCACGGCGGTGGCCGTGCTGTCGGCCAACTACGTCGCCGCGCGGCTGGGCGAGCACTACCCGGTGCTCTACCGCGGGCACGGCGGCCTGGTCGCCCACGAGTGCATCCTCGACGTGCGCGGGCTGACCAAGGCCACCGGCGTCAGCGTCGAGGACGTCGCGAAGCGGCTGGTCGACTACGGCTTCCACGCCCCGACGATGTCGTTCCCGGTGGCCGGCACGCTGATGGTCGAGCCCACCGAGTCCGAGGACCTCGGCGAGATCGACCGCTTCTGCGAGGCGATGATCGCGATCAAGGGCGAGATCGACCGGGTCGGCGCGGGGGAGTGGAGCCCCGCGGAGTCGCCGCTGCGGCACGCCCCGCACACCTCGCGGGCGCTGCTCGGCGACTGGGACCGGGCCTACCCCCGCGAGCTCGGCGTCTTCCCGACCGGCCCCGACCCGGACAAGTACTGGCCGCCGGTGGCCCGCATCGACCAGGCCTACGGCGACCGCAACCTGGTCTGCGCCTGCCCGCCGCTGGAGGCCTTCGCGGAGTGAGCCGGCCCGGGGCGACGCAGACGCCGCCCAGGACCGGGGCCTCAGCCCTCGGAGTCGGCGAAGGGCTCCAGCGGCTCGCGGCGTACGCCGTCGCCGACCGCGAACGTCACTGCCTTCTTCGGGCGGTTGTCGACGTGCAGGCTGAGCACCTCGCTGCGGGAGAAGTGCCCGACGCTGTCCACGAACACCTTGGTGCCGTCGACGTCGGCGAGGTCGATGTCCGCGACCAGGATCGTCTCCTCGGGGCCGGTGTGCGGGCCGGCCAGGTACGGCGTCATCGGGTGGATGATCGCCGACCAGCCACCGCCGAGCGTGACCAGGTCCTGGGGCCCGGCGGCCTCCTCGAGCACGTCGAGGACCTGCTGGTTCACGGGGTTCTGGGAGACCACCACGAAGCACTGGCCGGTGATCGCGTGGTTGCGCGACATCGCCTCGACCTGGTCGTCGTAGACGTCGGCGAAGCCCACGGTCGTGGACAGGCTGGGCCAGGAGCCGGCGTGGATCTGCTCGCCGGCGCCGACCAGCGCGTGCCGCGCGAGGTTCATCGTGTGCTCCCAGCACACCAGGCCACCGACCCGACCGATGGCGGTGTCGAAGACCGAGAGCGTGGAGGCGTCGCCGGCGGCCCAGATGGTGCGCTCGGCGAAGGTCGGCTGCAGCTTGCGGTGTCGCCCGAGCAGGTCGCCGGTCTCGGAGACGAAGACCTGGGTGTTGTACAGGCTGCTGCCCTCGCGCTCGTTCACGCCGAGGACGACGGCGGTGCCTGCGGCGCGCGCCGCCTCCTGGATCCGGCGGATCTCGGGTCCGGGGACCGTGACCGAGGCCGCCAGGTAGCGCGCGTGCAGCGCGGTCTGCAGCAGCGGCGGGTAGCAGTTGATCCAGTACGGGAAGCCGGGCAGGAACACCTCGGGGAAGACCACCAGGCGGGCGCCCTGGGCGCCGGCCTCGGCGATCAGGCCGCAGGCCTTCTCCACGGTGGCGGCGACGTCGAGGTACTCGGGAGCGGCGTGCACGGCGGCGACGCGGACCTGGGACATGGGAGCTCCTTGCGGGGACGGGGCATCCGGCGGTCCCGGGGTGCCGCGTCGATCGTCGCACTCATCGCGCCGGGAAGAAATACGTCTGACATATAAATCCGAGCGGATCGCTCGCCGGTGTGGAAACCAATCGCTATGGTTTCCGCTATGGAAAGTGAACGGATCGACCTGGCCGCCGCCCAGCGGGCCGCCGAGCGCGCCGAGGCGGCGCCGTACATCGACTACCCGCCCACGCCGGCCTGGTACTACCCGGTCGGCGGTGCCTGGGCCGCGGCGTACGTCGCGCTGCTCGGCTGGTGGCGCACCCACCAGGTCTGGCTGGTCCTCGGCATGCTGGCGCTGTCGGCGCTGGTGGGCGCCCTGCTGGGGTGGTACAGCCGGCGCGCCGGCGCGATGCCCAGCTTCCGGCGGATCCCCCGGGAGCTCCGGCGCGGCTACGCGTTCTACCTGCTCGGCGTGCTCGTCGTCGTGGGCCTGGTCGCGCTGGCCTGGTGGCTGCTCGGCCACCTGGCGGCGGTGGCCACTGCCTTCGTCGTGGTCGCGGTCGGCCTGCTGCTCTACGACCGGGCGTACGCCGCGGCCGCGCGCCGCACCCGGGAGCGGCTGGCGTGATCGAGGATCTCGACCCGGTCATCCACGCGCCGAAGCGGCTGGCGGCGATGGCGGTGCTGTCGGCGGCGACGTCGGCGACGTTCCCGTTCCTGCGCGAGCACCTCGGGGTGAGCGACTCCGACCTGTCCAAGCAGATGGCGACGCTGGAGAAGGCCGGCTACGTGGCGGTCTCCAAGACCGGCCGTGGGCGGGGTGCGACCACGTCGTACCGGATCACCCGCGCGGGGCGGACGGCGTACTCCCGGCACCGCCGGGCGCTGGCGGCGATCCTGGCCGAGGACCCGGACCCGGGCGGCTAGCTCACAGCGCCTGGGACACGCTCGACATGTTGAAGTCCGGCACCCGCAGCGCCGGGGTGGCGGTGCGTGAGAAGTAGTCCTCGCCCCACTCCCGGCTGAAGCTCGGGACCGTGGCGGAGGCGTGGGTCCAGCGGCTCAGCAGGTCCACGGGGCTCTCGTTGAAGCGGAAGTTGTTGACGGCGCCGGTGATCTCGCCGTTCTCCACCAGGTAGACGCCGTCGCGGGTCAGCCCGGTCAGCAGCAGCGACTGTGGGTCGACCTCGCGGATGTACCACAGGCAGGTCAGCAGCAGCCCACGCTCGGTGCCGGCGACCAGGTCGTCGAGCGTCGTCCCTTCCACGCCGTCGACGCCGAGGACCAGGTTGTCGATGGCCGGCGTCACCGGCTGACCGGTCATCGCCGCGCTGTGCCGGGTCTGCACCAGCGCGTTCAGCTCGCCGTCGCGGATCCAGTCGGTGCGGTGCAGCGGCAGCCCGTTGTCGAAGACCGAGCTGGTGTTGCTCGACGCCGTCGCCACCACGAACGGCGTGCAGGCCAGGCCCGGGTACGCCGGGTCGGACCACAGGTGGGTGCCCGGGCGGGCCACCCGCTCGCCGATCCGGGTGCCGCTGGGCCGGCGGCTGTAGACCGACTCGCCCTCCCAGGCCACCCGCGCCCCGGCGGACCAGTAGGCGTCGATCATCAGGTCCGCGACAGCGGTCGGCGGCAGGATCGTGTCGTAGCGACCGGCCGGCAGCTCCACCCGGCGGGCGCCCCAGCCGAGGCGCTGCGCCAGCTCCGCGTCCAGGGCCAGCGGGTCGACGTCCGCGAAGTCCCGGGTGGCGCCGCCCACCCACGCGCTCTGCGCCAGGTCGGCGGTCTTGCCGGTGCACCCGTAGTGGCCGGTGGGCTGGACGTAGCGCAGCCGCAGCCCGGTGGAGGAGCCGAGGTAGGTGGTGGTCACCTCGTGGTTGACGAACCCGTAGAGCACCCGGTCGGCGGACCGGGCGCGCCCGAAGGCCTCGCCGAGGGCCGGGGCGAACGCGTCGTAGACGTGCACGTCGGTCGGCACCGGAGGGTCGTCCCAGTCCGCGGAGACGACGTCACCGGCCAGGCCGGCGGCGTCCTCCGCGGGGCTGCTCGCCCGGGCCGCGGCGTCGGCGGCCGCCACGAGCGCCGTCACCTGCGCCGTGCTGGAGGCGGCGCCGGAGGCCGAGCCGGAGGCGATCCCGCCGGCGATCCGGACCAGCGAGATCACCGTGACCGAGACCGCATGCATCACGCCGTTCGTCGTCAGCGTGTTGTTCGCCCAGCGCAGGTTGGCGCTGGACCGGTCGCGGACCACGACCAGGCACGCGTCGGCGCCGCTGGCCGCGATGGCGTGCTCGACGAAGGCCTGCGGGGTGGGGCCGCGCCCGGCCCGGGAGGAGTGCGAGGTGCTCATCAGTGGCCGGCCTCCGAGACGGTGTTGAGGATGCGGACGTCGCGGAACAGCGCGCTCGGGCAGCCGTGGCTGACCGAGGCCACCTGGCCCGGCTGGGCCTTGCCGCAGTTGAACGCGCCGCCGAGCTGCCAGGTCTGCGGTCCACCGACCGCCTCCATCGAGCCCCAGAAGTCGGTGGTGGTCGCCTGGTACGCGACGTCGCGGACCTGCCCGGCCAGCTCGCCGTCCTGGATCCGGTAGAACCGCTGGCCGGTGAACTGGAAGTTGAACCGCTGCATGTCGATCGACCAGGACTTGTCGCCGACGACGTAGATGCCCCGCTCGACCCGGCCGATCAGCTCCTCGGTGCTCGGTCCGTCGGGCGCCGGCTGCAGGGAGACGTTGGCCATCCGCTGGATCGGCACGTGGCCGGGGGAGTCGGCGTACGCACAGCCGTTGGAGCGGCCCTCGCCGTCGAGCGGGTTCAGCTCGGGCTTCATCCGCGCCATCGCCCGGTCCAGCTGGTAGCCGACCAGGATGCCGTCGCGCACGATGTCCCAGGACTGGGTCTGCACGCCCTCGTCGTCGTACCCGATCGTGGCCAGTCCGTGGGGATGGGTCCGGTCGCCGGTGACGTGCATGACCGGCGTGCCGTAGCGCAGGGTGCCGAGCTGGTCGTAGGTGGCGAACGAGGTGCCGGCGTAGTTGGCCTCGTAACCGAGCGCCCGGTCCAGCTCGGTGGCGTGCCCGATCGACTCGTGGATGGTCAGCCACAGGTTGGAGGGGTGGACGACCAGGTCGTAGCTGCCGGCCTCCACGCTGGGCGCCGCGAGCTTCTCGGCCAGCAGCTCCGGGACCTGCGCGACCTCCCCGTCCCAGTCCCAGGACCCGTCGGGATCGCTGCCGCCGGCGACGTACTCCCAGCCGCGGCCGACCGGCGGGGCGATGCTGGCCATCGAGTCGAACGTGTCGCCGGCGGTCCCCATGGCCTGGAAGCCCGGGTGCAGGCGGACCCGCTGCTGGGTGGTCCGGGTGCCGGTCAGATCGGCGTAGTACTTGTTCTCCAGCACCTGCTCGAGGAACGCCGCGGCGTGGTCGACGGCCGCGCCTCCGCGCAGCCGGTCGGTCCAGTCCACGAGCACCGCCGCCTTCTCGGCGACCGGGACCGCGAACGGGTCGACGTCGTACGCCGAGATCCAGGTGGCGTGGTGCACCGGCTCCGGGGCGAGCTCGATCGGGTCGCTGGTCATCTGGGCCGCGACCTGCGCGACGGAGACCGCGGTCTCCGCGACCCGCACCGCCTCCTCCGGGGTGAGCACCACGCCGGAGGCGAAGCCCCACGAGCCGCGGTGCACGACCCGGACCGCGAACCCGAGGTCCTCGCGGTCGCTGGCGTTCTGCAGCACGCCGTCGCGCACCGCGAGGTCCTGGTAGCGGACCCGCTCGAAGCGGAAGTCGGCATGGTCGACGCCGAGCTCCGCGGCCCGGCCCAGCGCCGCCTCGCCGAGGCTGCGGTAGGGCAGGTTGGTGAAGGCGGGGTCGATCTCCCGGGAGGCGCTGCCGCTCATGGCGGAAACCTATCCGATGACTTTGCCGTCGCGACGGGGTCGAAGTTGGCGACAACCACCCCGAGGACGGAGGATCGCCATGACCGTGCGCCTGAACCCCTACCTGACCTTCCGCGACAGCGCCCGCGAGGCGATGGAGTTCTACCAGTCCGTCCTCGGTGGCGAGCTGACCCGCTCGACGTACGGCGAGTTCGGCATGAGCCAGGACCCGGCCGAGGCCGACAAGACGATGCATGCGCAGCTGCTGACCCCGGGCGGACTGACGCTGATGGCATCCGACGTACCGGCCAGCGTCGAGCACGACACGGGCAGCAGCATCGTGATCTCCCTCAGCGGCGAGGACGAGGCCGAGCTGCGCGGCTACTGGACCGGCCTGGCCCAGGGCGCGACCATCGAGCAGGAGCTGCAGTCGGCACCGTGGGGGGACAGCTTCGGGATGCTCCAGGACCGGTTCGGGGTCACCTGGATGGTGAACATCGCCGGTCCCTCCGAGCAGTGAGCCGACCGCTCAGCGGCTGACCGCCAGCGTGGACCCGGTGCGGCCCTTGGTGACCACGAGCCGGGTGGGGATCCGGTCGCGCATCTCCGCCACGTGGCTGACCACGCCCACGACCCGGCCGCCGTCGCGCAGCGAGTCCAGGGTGTCCATGACGTCGTCGAGGGTGTCGGCGTCGAGCGAGCCGAAGCCCTCGTCGACGAAGAGCGTGTCCAGGTCGGCGCCACCGGCCTCCTGGGTGATCACGTCGGCCAGCCCGAGGGCCAGGGCGAGCGAGACCACGAACGTCTCGCCGCCCGAGAGCGTCGCCGGGTCACGGGACTCCCCGGACCAGTCGTCGCGCACCAGCAGGCTCAGCCCGCCGCGGGTCTCGCCGGCGCCGCGCCGGCCGGTGTGCTCCAGGGAGTAGCGCTGGTCGCTCATCCGGGAGAGCCGCTCGTTGGCGGCGGCGACGACCTGCGCCAGCCGGTAGGCCAGGACGTAGGCGGACAGGCGCATCTGGAGCCGGTTGTCGGGGGACTTGCCCTCGGCGAACGAGCAGACCCGGGTGGCCAGCTCCAGGTCGGCGCGCAGCGGTCCCCACTCCTCGAGGGCGGCGGCGAGCTGTTCGACCAGGGCGGTGAGCCGCTGCTCGCGGGCACCCCAGACCCCGGCCCGGCTGCGGGCCGCGCCGAGCGCGTCGAGGGCGGCCTCGTGCTGCGCGGTCAGGACGGGTACGTCGGGCAGGCTCGCGGCCGCCACCTCGGGGGCACCGGGCTCGGCGAGCACCGCCTCCGCGGCGGCTCGGCGCCGGTCGTGGGCCGAGACCCGGTCGGCGAGCTCGCGGCAGCCGCTGTCGTCCAGCACGACGGCCAGGGCGTCCTCGACGGTGTCGAAGCCCGCCTCGGCCACGCCCTCGGCCAGTCCGCGGGCGGCATCGGCCGCGGCCTGCCGGGCGGTGCCGAGCTCGGTGACGGCCTGGAGCGCGGCGCGCAGCAGCCCGGCGCGCTCCTCGTGGGCGGCGGCGAGCGCGTCGAGGTCGCGGTGGCCGGTGCCGGCCAGCAGCGCATCGACGCCGGCGCGGACCCGGTCGGCGTCGCGGCCGCAGGCGTCGTGCTCGGCGGCGAGCGCGGCGTCCTGGGCGTCGAGGGCGGAGAGCCGGTCCCCGAGCCGCGCCTGCTCGGACTCGGCGGCGGCGGCGGCCTCCTGGAGCGAGGTGGCCCGGGCGGCGGTCTCGCGGGCGGTCGCCAGCCGGACCGCCGCCTCGTCACGCAGCGCGGCGGTCTCCTGCGCGGTCAGCGGTCCGGAGCGGTCCCGAGACAGTGCCAGGCGGGTCTCCAGCTCCCGGACGTGCTCGGCGTGGGCGAGCTCGGTGGCCTTGGCGTCGTCGAGGCGCCGCTGGGCCCGGCGCTCGGCGTCGGCGTCGGGGGCGTCGGGGCCGGGGACGGCCTTCTGCGGATGGTCGGCCGACCCGCAGACCGGGCAGCACGAGCCGACGGCGAGCGCCCCGGCGATCTCGGCCGCCATCCCCTCCAGGCGGGCCTCGCGCACGTCGAGCCAGTGCTCGCGGAGCGCGGCGACGTCCGCGGTGGCGGCCACCAGGCCGGCGCGGGCCGCATCGAGGTCGCGCTCCAGGGCGGCGGCGTCCCGCTGGGCCTCCAGGCGTCCGTCGAGCGCGGCGACCTCGGCGTCCAGGGCCGGCAGCGCGGCGCGGGCCGTGGTCGCCGCCTCCAGCTCGACGCGCAGCCCCTGGAGACGCGCGGGCAGGGCGGCGGCCCGGGCGGTCAGCTCGGCGCGCGCCTCGACCAGCGAGCGCCGCCGGTCCGCGACGGAGTCCAGGCGCGCGGTCAGCTCGCCCAGCCGGGTCTGCTCGGGCACGGCGGCGCGCACCCGCGCGGCGTCGGCCACGGCCTCCCGCTCGCCGGCGGCCAGCTCGGCGGGGTCGACGTCGTCGGCCGTGGCCAGGACCAGCAGGCCCAGCTCCGCGCCGGCGGCGGCGACCGCGCGGTCGGCCGCGGCCGCTGCGGCGGAGCATCGGGCCGCCGACCGCTGCTGGAGCCGCCACAACGGCACGACCGGAGCCGCCCGACGCGCGCAGGCGAGCGCCTCGACCTGCTCGGTGTGCTCGGCCGCTGCCGCGTCCAGGGCGGCGACCTCGGCCGCGGCGGCGTCCAGGCGGGCGCGGCGCTCGATCAGGGCGCGCGCCTGCTCCACGGCCCGGCGGGCGCCGGTCTCGGCCTCGGCGGCCGCGGCCGCCTCGCGCTGGGTCCGGGCCCGGCCGGCGACGGCGTCCTCGCGCAGCCCGGTGGCCCAGGACAGCAGGGCGCCGTCGGTCGCCGGCACCGTCAGGTCATGGACGTCCCAGGTCTCCGGGAGCGGGACCTCGGTGGCCTCGCTGACCCGGCTGACCAGGTCGGCGACGGCCTGGTGGGCGGTCTCGGAGGAACGGCGCAGGCTGGTGCGGTGCTCGCGCAGCCAGCGCTCCACCGACTCGAAGCGGCCGGTGCGGAAGAGCTGCTGCAGCAGCTGGTGGCGCTGCTCGGATCGGGCCCGCAGGAACGACTGGAACCGGCCCTGGGGCAGCATCGCGACCTGCGTGAACTGGGTGAGGTTCATGCCCACCAGCGCCGCGACCTGGTGTCCGGTCTCGTCCAGGCGGGTCGAGAGCGTCTGCCACTCGCCACCGATCCGCTCGGCCAGCACCACCGAGGCCTGCTCGGTGGTGGTCCCGGAGCCGCGCTTCTTGGGCCGCTCCCAGGCGGGGGAGCGGGTGAGCCGGAACCGGCGGCCCGCGAGCGTCGCCTCGAGCACGACGCGGGGTGCGACGCCCGGGGCTGCGTGGTCCGAGCGCAGCCGTCGCGCGCCGGAGCGGTCGCCGGGCACGTCGCCGTACAGGGCGAAGCAGACGGCGTCCAGGACGCTGGTCTTGCCGGCGCCGGTCGGGCCGGAGAGCAGGAAGAGGCCGGCGTCGGAGAGCTGGTCGAAGTCGACGCTGACGGTGTCGGCGAACGGGCCGAAGGCCGTGACGTCGAGGGAGTGCAGACGCATCAGACGGGCACCGTGACGTCCAGGTCGGTGTCCTCGCAGCAGCTGTCGACCGCCCGCCGCAGCAGCCCCGCCTCGTCGGCGTCCGCCGGGGTGCCGCGCAGGTCGGCGACGAACTCGGCGACGATGTCGTGGTCGCTGCGCCCGTCGGCGGCGCTGGCGGGTCGGGCACCGAGTCCCGCGAGGGTGGACTCGAAGGCGAGCACGAGCGTGTGCGGGAACCGCTGGCGCAGCCGCTCCATCGCCTGCACGGGCCGGCCGGCGTCGGTGAGCGTGGCCTGCACCCAGGACTGCTCGTGCCGGGCCAGCGCCGGGTCGCTCAGCAGGGTCTCGAGGTCCCCGCGCAAGCGAGCCAGGGGACGGGGCACCGGAGCGTCGACGAACTCGCAGGCGTCGACTCCGTCGCGGCCGAGGTCGACGAGCCAGGAGCCCTTGTGGTGGTTGGCCTCGGAGAAGGAGTAGGCCAGCGGCGAGCCGCTGTAGCGCACGGTCTCGGCGAGGGTGTGCCGACCGTGGAGGTGGCCCAGCGCGGTGTAGTCGACCCCGGCGAAGACCGAGGTCGGGACGAGGGACACCCCGCCGACGCTGATGTCGCGCTCGGAGTCGCTGGGCTCCGCCCCGGCCACGAACGCGTGGGCCAGGACCACCGAGCGGGTGCCGGGGCGGCCGGCGAGGTCGGCGCGGACCCGCTCCATCGCGGCCCCCAGGGCGGCCTCGTGGGAGCGCACCGGCAGCCCCCACGGCTCCCGGACCGCGTCGGGGTCGAGGTAGGGGATGCCGTGGACGGCGACCGGGCCGTGCTCGTCGGCCAGCAGGACCGGGGTGCCGACGGTGGCGGCATCGGTGCGGATGTGGACGCCGGCGGCGTCGATCAGCCGGGAGCTGAAGCCCAGCCGCTGGGCGGAGTCGTGGTTGCCGCTGGTGAGCACGACGGTGGCCCGGGAGGCCGCCAGCCGGGCCAGGGTCTCGTCGGCCAGCCGGACCGCATCGACGTGCGGGAGGGCCCGGTCGTAGATGTCGCCGGCGACCACGACGAGGTCGACGCGCTCGGAGTCGACGACCTCGAGCAGGTGGTCGACGTACGCCGCCTGGTGGCTGAGCATCCCCTCGCGGTGGAACGACCGGCCCAGGTGCCAGTCGGAGGTGTGCAGGATGCGCATGTCCCGAACGCTAGGACGCGGCGCCGACACTCGGACGGACCCACGCCGGGAAGCACCCGCCCGACGCGGGCGAACCGGTCACACGTAGCGCACGCACCGGTCGACCGACGTGAAGCCGTAGAGCACCAGCCCGGCCTCGCGGGCCAGCCGGGCGGACAGGCTGGTCGGGGCGCCCACCGAGACCAGCGAGCCGATCCCGGCGGCCACTGCCTTCTGCACCAGCTCGAAGCCGGCCCGGCCGCTGACCACCAGGCACGCCTCGGCCAGCGGGTCCCCGGCCAGCGCGCGGGCGCCGCCGACCTTGTCCACTGCGTTGTGGCGACCGACGTCCTCGCGGACCACCAGAGCCTCGCCGGCGGCGGTGAACAGACCGGCCGCGTGCACGCCGCCGGTGCGCTCGAAGACGACCTGGCGCTGCCGCAGCAGGCCGGGGAGACTGCGCACGACCTCCGGCTCGGGCAGCGGGCCGGCCCACGGCGCCCGGGCGCGTACGTCGAGCACCTCGCCGATGCTGTCCTTCCCGCACACCCCGCAGGCCGATGAGCCCGCGGAGAGGCCGCCGTGGCGGTGGCCCGGGTCGTGCAGAGGCGTGGCGGCCAGCGTCACCGTGACGACGTTGAACTCCTGCTCCGGGGCCAGGTCGGCGTCGGTGCAGTAGGCGACGGTGGCGATCGCGTCGGGGGTGGCCACGCCCTCGTGCACGAGCCAGCCCGCCGCGAGCTCGAAGTCGTGCCCCGGGGTGCGCATCGTGACCCAGACCCGGTGCGCCGCGGTGCCCGGCCAGGCGAGCCGGATCTCCAGGGGCTCCTCGGTCGCGAGCCGGTCCTCGTGGCGCCGGGTCCCGTCGGCGGTGAGCTCCTCGACCCGGGACCGGACCGTCGGCCCGGGGCGGCGGGGGCGCCCGGACGCCGCGCTCACGATGCCCCGTACGTCGCGCGCACCGCGAGGCGTCGGGCGAGCAGGTCCGCGGCGTCGGCCAGCCGGCGGCGCACTGTCGGGTCCAGGTCCGCCTGCCCCTGCAGGGCGGCGGCGCGGTCCAGGGTCTCCCGGTGCAGCGAGGTGGCGGGGAAGAACGACTCGGTCGCGACGCCGAGGACCCAGCCGCTGTGGATGCTGGGCAGGGTCGGGAGCGCGGCGAAGTAGCGCCCGGCGTACTCCTCGGTCAGCTCCTCGTGGCCGGGCTGCCACATCCCCAGCCCCGCGGCCTCCACCTCGTAGTTACTGGCGGCGACGGCGCCGGTGAGCCGGTCCCAGGCGAAGGCCTTGGCCTCGGGCGTCGGCAGGCCCGACCGGGCCCGGGTGTGCTCGACCCGGGTCTGCCCGGTCGGCTCGGCGGCCAGCGCCTGGTCGAGCTCGCCCGCGTCGGTGGCGCCGAGCACGGCCAGCCGGTTCAGCACCCGCCAGCGCAGGTCGGAGTCGCGGGCGACCCCCTCGGGCAGCCGCTCCAGCCAGCCGCGCAGCTCGCCGGGGTCGCTCGCGGACCCGATCGCGGCCCGCAGCGCGGCGTGCTGCAGCTCCGAACCCGGCGGCTCGGCGGCCAGCCGGCGCAGGGCCGCCTCATGGACCCGGTCCAGCGAGCCGGCAGGGGCGAGCGGCAGCAGCACCTGGAAGACCCAGGGCATGGTGCGTCGCGGCAGCGCCCGGATCGGGGCGTCCTCCAGGTCCTCGACCGGCAGCGCGGCGACCACCAGGTCGACGGCGAGCGCCGGGTCCAGCCGGCCGGCGTGGAAGGCGCTGCGGACCTGGTTCCAGGTCGCGGCGCGCAGCCGGGCGTCGCTCTCGTGCGGCAGCAGGCCGGGCAGCGCGGCCAGCGTGACCGGGTCCGGGAGCACCTCCGCCCAGGTGTCCTCGGCGGGATCGAGGACGACGGCGTGGGTGCCGGCGTCGAAGGGGGTCTGCGGCCCGGTCAGCACCAGCCGCTCGCGGGACCAGCCGCCCTCGCGGGCCACCGCGACCGTCAGCGCGTGGGTGCGGTCGGCCGGGGCGCCGGCCGGGGGAGTACGGCGGACCACGCCGGCGTCCCGGTCCAGCTCGATCCGGTCCGGCCCGGCGGTGCGCAGCCACTCGCGGGTGAAGCCGGACAGGTCCCCGGCCCCCGCCCGCTCCCAGCTGCCGAGCAGGTCGCCCATCGTCGCGTTGCCGAACCGGTGGCGCTCCATCAGGTCCACCACGCCGCCGAGGAAGACCTCGTCGCCCAGGGCGGCGTCGAGCTGGCGCAGGATGCTGGCGCCCTTGGCGTAGGAGATCCCGTCGAAGTCCTGCAGCGCCGCGGTCGCGTCGACGGCGCCGTTGCCTGCGACCGGGTGGGTGTTCGGGCCGAGGTCGGCGGTCAGCCCCCAGCTGCGACGCAGGTAGGAGTTGTCGACCAGCGCGTCGGCGTACTCGGTGACCTCGGCGGTCACCCGGGTGCCGAGGTACTCCGCGAAGGACTCGTTGAGCCACAGGTCGTCCCACCACACCGGCGTGACCAGGTTGCCGAACCACTGGTGCGCCAGCTCGTGGGCGACGGTGGTGGCCCGCACGATCCGGGTGGCCCGGTTGAGCCGGGTCGTGGAGAGCAGCTGGTCGCGGAACGTGACGCAGCCCGGGTTCTCCATCGCCCCGGCGTTGAACTCCGGGACGAAGGCCTGGTGGTAGTCCCCGAACGGATAGCGGATCCCGAAGAGCCGGTGCAGCTCGTCGAAGGACGCGCGGGTGACCGCGAGCAGGTCCGGGGCGTCGGCCTCGAGCGCGCCGGCCAGGCTGGCCCGGGCCGAGAGCCGCAGGTCGATGCCGTCGTGGGAGTCGTGCAGGACTGCGTAGGGGCCGGCCACGATCGTGACGAAGTACGTCGAGAGCGGCAGCGTCGGGCCGAGCTCCCAGACCCCGGGCTCCACCTGGGTCGCCGGAGCGTTGCCGAAGACCTCCCAGTCGGCCGGCGCGGTGACGTGGAAGGTGTAGGGCGCCTTGAGGTCGGGCTGGTCGAAGCAGGCGAAGATGCTGGGCGCGGCGTCCATGAAGGACATCCCGTAGACGTAGTGCCGCCCGTCGGCGGGGTCGACGCTGCGGTGCAGGCCCTCGCCGTCGGTCCGGAACGCCATCACCGCGTCGACGACCAGCTCGTTGGGGCCCTCGATCGTGTCGATCGGGAGCCGACCCCGGTCGAGCAGGTCGGGCTCCACGCGCCGGCCGTTGAGGCGCAGCTCGTGAACCCGCTGCGGCTTGAGGTCGACGAAGGTCGGCCCGCCGCGGCTGTGGAAGCGCAGCGTGGTCACGCTGCGGAACGTCGCCTCGTCGGCGGCCAGGTCCAGGCGTACGTCGTACCCGTCGACGCTGAGCTGGGCGGCCCGGGCCTGGGCCTCGGTGCGCTGGAGGCTGCGGGCGGGGCCGGTGGCGGGCGCGGTCACCCGGTCAGCCTAGGCACGCCGGTCTCGCCGGGTCCGGCCGCGGCCGAAATCGGCTGCGACGGGAATCGCGCCGCCCTAGGATCGGCTGCGCCGGTCCACTCCCGCGTGACCTGCATCCGGGACGTCGCTCGTCCCCTCCGGGAAGGGATCCACCGCATGTCCGCAACGCGCCTCCGCGTCTCCCACCGTCGTCCCCTCGCCGCGCTCGGCGCCGCCACCGCGCTGGTTGTCTCCGGGCTGGTCGCCGCCGGCGCGGCCACCGGCGCGCCGGCCGCCGCGGCCCCCGCCGGCGACTGCGCGCGGGCCTACCCGGTGGCCGACCTGGCAGCCGACCTGGCCGGTCCGGGCCCCGTCGACCTGACCGGCCTCACCGTGGTGCGCGACACGACACCGGTGTCCTTCACCGCCCGGGCGATCGGCATCGTCGAGGACGGCGTGGCCCCCGACGTGGACATGGTGATGGTCGACGTCGACCTGCCCGACGTGGGCCTCGGTCCCGCGAACCAGCCCACCGGCATCTGGCAGGGCATGTCCGGCTCCCCGGTGTACGCCGCCGACGGTCGCCTGGTGGGGGCCATCGCCTACGGCATGTCGTGGGGGCCGTCCCAGATCGCCGGCGTGACCCCGTTCGAGGCGATGGACGAGCACCTGGCCGTACCCGCCCCGGCGACCGTGACCGTCCCGAAGCCGGTGGCGCGCCGGCTTGCCCGCAGCGGGGCTCCGGCCCTCGCCGCCACGCCGGGCCCCGTGCAGCTCTCCCGGCTCGACCCCGCGCTCTCCGTCGCCGGGGTCTCGGCCCACCGGCTGGCCCGCCTGCAGGCGGCCAAGCGGCCCTGGGCCAGCGGCACGACCCGGCTCGCGGGCCGCGCCACGCAGGCCGCGTCGGCCGCGTCGATCGTCGCCGGCGGCAACCTGGCCACCTCGGCGGCCTACGGCGACGTCACCCTCGGCGGGGTCGGCACCGCCACCTCCGTCTGCGAGGGCCGGGTCGTCGGCTTCGGCCACCCCGCCTTCCTGCTGGGCGCCACCGCGATGGCGCTGCAGCCGGCCGAGGCCGTCTACGTCCAGGCCGACACCGCCGGCTCGCCGTTCAAGGTCGCGAACATCGGGGCGCCGGTCGGGGTCATCACCGACGACCGCCGCACCGGCATCGCGGGCACGTTCGGCGCCGCGCCGGCCGGGCTGCCGGTCACCTCCACCGTGGTGCACGGCGCCCGTACCCGCACCGGCCGCACCGACGTCTACGTGGCCGAGGCGGCCGCCGAGACGGCGTACCTCCAGCTGCTCGGCAACCACGACACGGTGCTGGACGGCGACGTCGTCGGGTCCTCGCTGCTGACCTGGCAGGTGGCGGGCACCGACGCGGCCGGTCGCCCGTTCCGGCTCGGCCTGACCAACCGGTACGCCGGCATCGACGGCGTCGACGAGGCGGCCTACGGCATCAGCGACCTGGTCTGGGCGCTCGACCAGCTCGACGGGGTCACGATCGGCTCGATCAGCTCCACGAGCACCATCTCGACCCAGCGCAGCCCGCTGCAGGTCGCCCGCCTCGAGCAGCGCCGCGCCGGCGCCTGGGTCCGCGTCACCCGGGCCGCCCCGGTCCGGACCCGCAAGGGCCGCACCGTCCGGCTGCGGGTCGTGCTCCAGGGCGGCGGCGTCACCCGCTACGTGCCCGCCGACTTCAAGGCCCCGTCCCCGCGCTACGGGCGCCGGGTGAAGGTCGCGGTCACCGGCGGCACCCAGTTGGGCGGCTCGACCGACCTGGAGAGCATCAAGGCCATGCAGCGCTCGCTCGCGCAGACCGTGCGCAACGACGTGGTCCGGGTCCAGCTCGGCACCGCCGACCAGCTGCGCGGCGGCGGCGAGGACTACTCCGACGAGGAGGACTACCGTCCGGGCCCCGGTGGCGCCCCGCGCGGGCCGAAGCCGTTCGTGCGCACCCGGACCGGCGCGCCCCAGCCTCAGGTCGTGACCGGCCAGCTGCGGGTGCCGGTGCGGATCCGGCGCTGAGCGGCCGCACCGGCGCCCGCGGCCCGGGCGCCGGTGGGCGCGGTCAGAGCCGGACGAGCATCTTGCCGATGTTCTCGCCCCGGTGCAGGCCGAGGAACGCGTCGACTGCATGGTCGAGGCCGTCGACGACCGTCTCGCGGTGCTTCAGGTCGCCGGAGGCCACCCAGGCGCCCGCGCGGCGGTAGAACTCGCCGGCCAGGTCCTGGTGGTCGGTGACGATGAAGCCCTGGATCCGCAGCCGCTTGCTGACGACCTGGAACATGTTGCGCGGCCCGGGCGTCGGGGCCTCGTCGTTGTAGGAGGCGATCGAGCCGCAGGCGGCGACCCGGCCGTGGTCGGCGAGGTGCTCGATCGCGGCCTCGAGGTGGTCGCCGCCGACGTTGTCGAAGTACACGTCGAAGGGGCCGTAGGGCGCGAGCTGCTTGCGCACCGGCCCGTCGTGGTAGTCCACGGCCGCGTCGAAGCCCAGGTCGTCGGTGAGCCAGGCCAGCTTCTCCTTCGAGCCGGCTGACCCCACCACCTTGCCGGCGCCGAGCAGCCGGGCGAGCTGGCCGGCCACCGAGCCCACCGCGCCGGCGGCTCCCGAGATCAGGACCGCGTCGCCCTCCTGCAGGCCCGCGACGTGCACGAGCCCGACGTACGCCGTGAGGCCGGTCATCCCGAGGACGCCGAGGTAGGCGGAGGCCGGCACCTGGGAGACGTCGACCTTGCGGAACGCGGCGGCGGGGGCGAGCGCGTGCTCGCGCCAGCCGAGCTGGTGCAGGACCGTGTCGCCCGGCTGGAGCGACTCGTCACCGGAGGCGACGACCTCGCCGACGGCGCCGCCGTCGAGCGGGGCGTCGAGCCGGTACGGCGGCACGTAGGACTTCACGTCGTTCATCCGGCCGCGCATGTACGGGTCGACCGACATCACCGCGTTGCGGACCAGGACCTCGCCGGGCCCGGGGTCGGGCAGCTCGGTGGTGACCGTGCGGAAGTTCTCGGGCACCGGCCAGCCCTGCGGGCGGGAGGCCAGGTGGATCTCTCGGGTCGTGGTCGGCATGGGGCCGAGTCTGGCAGGGCGCTGGTCAGGCGGTCCGGACGCACCGCGGGCCCGGACCGAGACGGTCCGGGCCCGCGGTGTTCCCGTGGTGGGGAGTGCCCCTAGGGCTGGTTGCCGAGCGCGAACTCGACCTTGCCCGAGGGGTCGACGGCCGCGTCGAGGACCTTGTCGTCGAGCATCATCGCGGCGGTCTCGTCGAGGTAGACGGTGGCGCCGGACTGCTCCACGACCTGGTCGCCGGGCGCGGGGGCCTCGGCGGCGCTGACGGCGAACGAGGGCTCGGTCTGGCTCTCGGAGCTGATCCGCAGCCCGGCGGTCTCGGGGAGACCCGGCTGGGTGGAGATGTCGCGGACGATCGTGCTGGCGTTCTCGGTGAGGGTGAGCATGACTCGCCTTCCGATGGTGCGTGCAGGACCCGCCCCACGGTTGCCGACCCAGAGGCCGCATTCAAGTCGAGGTGGGACGCGGCGTGTCGATGCCCCGTCCGCCCGGCACAATCTCGGACATGACCGACTCCTCCCGGACCCCTGCCGACGCGACCTACCGCAGCGTCGAGCTCGCTGCCGACGCCCCGTTCCACTACCGGGCGACCAACGCCCGCGGCGGGGAGCTCGCCGTGGGCTCCGGCGACGACGCCGACTTCACGCCGGTCGAGCTGCTCCTGGTGGCCCTGGCGGCCTGCGGGGCCGTGGACCTGGAGCACGTCACCGGCAAGCGCGCGCCGCTGGTTTCGCTGCGGGCCCGCACCGAGGGCCACAAGGTCCGCGACGACCTCGGCAACCACCTGGTCGACCTGCAGGTCACCCTGGACGCCCGGTTCCCCGACGGCGAGGAGGGCGACCGGGCCCGCGAGGTCGTCCCGCGCACCGTGCAGCAGATCCAGGACCGGCTCTGCACCGTCGGCCGGACCGTGCAGCTCGGCGAGCCGGTGCGCTACACCGCCGGCGCTGTCGACGATTCTGGCGATGACGCTGGCGACGACGCGGTGCAGGGGTGAGCCCAGAGCCGGACAGCCCAGAGCCGGTCGCAGGGCGGTCCAACCTCAAGCACATCCGGTTCTCCCGGGTGGAGGTCGAGCCGCCGGTGCGGGTCATGGGCCGCACCGTCTCGGCCACCCACACCCGGATCGGGGCGTTCACCTATCTGGTCGGCGGCATGATCGACACCTGCGAGGAGATCGGCCGCTACTGCTCGATCGCCCGCGAGGTCCGGATCGGGGAGCCCGACCATCCCGTGGACTGGCTGAGCACCTCGCCGTTCCAGTACGACGGGTCGCGGTTCGGCTGGCACCCGGACGCGGCGCAGGCGTCGGCGATGCCCGAGGCGATCGACTTCGTGAAGCCGGGCGTCGTCATCGGCAACGACGTGTGGGTCGGCGCCGGTGCGATCGTGCTGCGCGGGGTCCGGATCGGCGACGGTGCGGTGGTGGCGGCGGGCGCGGTCGTCACCCGCGACGTCGCGCCGTACACGATCGTGGGCGGGGTGCCGGCCCGGGTGCTGCGCCAGCGCTTCGACGACGACCTGGTGGCCGAGCTCCTGGACCTGCGGTGGTGGCGGTTCTCGCCGAACCAGCTGGCGGGGCTGGACTTCGCCGACCCGCGCGCGGCGTGCGAGGCGCTGCGGGCCCGGATCGCCGACGGCCTCGAGCCCTACACCGCCGAGCCGGTGGTCCTGGAGGCGGAGCAGTCTGCGGGGCGGCCTGCCGCGCGGACGGAGGTGCGGACGGAGGTGCAGACAGAGGCACGGACGGAGACGGCCCCGGTCCCGCTGCGGGGACCGGAGCCGTCGCGGCGCTGGGGCCGGCTCAGCCGACGGTGACCTTGGTGATGTCGACCGGGGTGTTCGGCGTGCCGCCACCGGCGGGGTGGGAGTTGTCGTGGCCGTCGGCCGCGACCTTCTCGATCAGCTTCAGCCCGGCCGGGTCGACCTGGCCGAAGAGTGTGTAGTTCGGGGCGAGATCGCTCTCGCCGTAGACGACGAAGAACTGGGAGCCGTTGGTGTCCGGGCCCGCGTTGGCCATCGCCAGCGAGCCGGCCGCGTAGGTCTCGCTGCCGGTGAGCTCGTCGGCGAAGCGGTAGCCCGGGCCGCCGCTGCCGGTGCCGGTCGGGTCGCCGCACTGGAGGACCTTGATGCCCTCGGTGACGATCCGCGGGCACGGCGTCTCGTCGTAGAAGCCCTGCTCGGCGAGGGACACAAACGAGTTGACGGTGCACGGCGTGGCGGCTGCGTCGAGGGTGGCGCCGATGGTGCCGGCGGTGGTCTCGATCGTGACCGGGACCTTCCCGGAGACGGTGGGCACGCTCGGCGGCAGGTCGACCTCCTTGGCGGCGCCACCCTCCTCGACGTACTCGCAGGAGCCGGCGGCCTCCGAGGAGGCGGTCGCGCTGGCGCTGGTGGACTCCGAGGCGCTGGGCGAGCTCGAGGCGTCGGAGCCGGACGAGTCACCGTCGTCGTCGCCGCAGGCGGCCAGGGTGGAGACCGCGGCCAGGGCGGCCAGGGCGGCGAGGGTGCGCTTGGTCTTGGGTGCAGGCATGCGCCGCATGCTAGGTCAGCGACCTGGGAGGGCGCTGAGCGAGCCCGGGCTCAGGAGTTCCGCCCGCGCGCCGTCACCGGCCAGGCGCTGCGGCCGCTGCGGGGACTGTCCACCCAGAGCTCGTCGTGGAGGTTGATCGCGGCGCAGACGTGGTTGGGAGCCACCGCGAGGGTGCTGCCGAGCGGTGGCAGCGGCGCCCCGGCGAGGTCGACCACCGCGTGGTGCTCGGAGAGCTGGACCACCCGCGCGTCGGGGTGGTCGGGCAGCCGGCCGAAGCCGGTGGCGTACGCCGCCCGGTCGGCTCCGAGCGCCTTGCTCCCCGCGTCCAGGACCACGCGCCCGCCGGCGTGGCTGATCACGGTCGACACGCACACCAGCGCCAGGTCCTCCGGGCCGACGACCCCCAGCTCCCACTGCTGGGCGTCGTGGAAGGCGTAGACGCCCGGCCGGGCCTCGGTCAGCACGTCGAGGTCGGCGTCGGCGAGGGTCGGGGTCGAGCCGCCGCTGAGCACCCGGGGCTCGACGCCCGCTGCCGCCATCGCCTCACCGGCGGTCCACAGCGCGGCTGCCTCGTCGCGGGCGGCGGTGGAGCGCTCGGCGCCGTACCCGTGGCCGGGGAACGTGAAGACCCCGCGCACCTCCAGACCCGCGCGCCGGGCCGCCACGGCGACGGCGCCCGCGTCGGCCGGTGCCGCCCCGCTGCGGTGCTGCCCGCTGTCGACCTCGACCAGCACCTCGACCGGGCTGCCGTCGAGCAGCCGCCCGGCGTTGGCGGCGCCCTCCGCGGAGTCCACGCCGATCGCGACGGTGACCTGGGTGGCCAGGTCGGCCAGCCGGCGCGAGCCGCGCTCGTCGAGCCACAGCGGATAGGCCACGAACACGTCGTTGCAGCCGGCCGCCACCATCGCTTCGGCCTCGCCGATCGTCGCGACCGTGAGCCCCACCGCCCCGGCGGCGAGCTGCCGGCGGGCCACCTCGGGGCACTTGTGGGTCTTCGCGTGCGGGCGCAGCGCCACGCCGGCCTCCGCGAACCGGGCCGCCGTCCGGTCCAGGTTGCGCTGGAGGCGGTCCACGTCGACCTGCAGGTACGGCGTGACCGGGTCGGCGCCGAGGGGCCCGAGGGGCATGGCCTCAGGCCTCCTCGTGGACGTCCGGATCGCCGCCGAAGAGCCGTCCGTCGGGGCGGCCGAGCGCGGTGATCGCCGCCATCTCGGCGTCGGTCAGCTCGAAGCCGAAGACGTCGAGGTTCTCGCGCTGGCGCGCGGGGGTGGCGGACTTCGGGATCGGCAGCGTGCCCAGCTGGAGCTGCCAGCGCAGGATCACCTGACCGGGGCTGACCCCGTGCGCGGCCGCGGCGTCGGCGACGGGCGGCTCGGTGAACGGAGCCTGGCGCTTGCCGAGCGGGCTCCAGGCCTCGGTGAGGATCCCGAGGCGGGCGTTGACCGCCCGCATCTGCTCCTGGGGGAAGTACGGGTGCAGCTCGATCTGGTTGACAGCCGGCGTCACCCCGGACTCCTCGATGATCCGGGTCAGGTGCGCCTCGGTGAAGTTCGAGACGCCGACCGAGCGGACCAGCCCCTGCTTCTGCAGGTCGACCAGGGCGCGCCACGCCTCGGCGTACCGGTCCTTGCTGGGGTTGGGCCAGTGGATCAGGTGCAGGTCGAGGTACTCCAGGCCGAGACGCTCCAGGGACCCGTGGACGCTGGCGACGGCGTCGTCGTACGCGTGGTCGCGCCCGGGCAGCTTGCTGGTCACCTGCACCTGCTCGCGCGGCAGCCCGGATCGGCGGATCGCCTCGCCGACCTCGGACTCGTTCTCGTAGTTGACAGCCGTGTCGAGCAGCCGGTAGCCGGCCTCGAGCGCGCTGGTGATCGCGGCGACGCCCTCCTCGCCGGTGAGGCCGTAGGTGCCGAGACCCACTGCGGGCAGCGTCGAGCCGTCGTTGAGGGTGCGAGTGGGAGTGGGGCCGGGAGTCGGGGAAGCCATGCGCCGACGCTAGCGCTGCCCGCCCCAGGGATGATGGTGATGTGCCCGATCGTGCCGTCCCGTCCCGCCGCGAGCTGCCGCAGCTGAGCGCGGACTGCGCCCGGTGCTTCGGACTGTGCTGCGTCGCGCTGCCGTTCGGCCGCTCGGCGGCGTTCGCCTTCGACAAGGCCGCGGGGGAGGAGTGCCGGCACCTGACCGTGGCCGACACCTGCGGCATCCACGCCTCGCTGCGGGCCGACGGGATGGCGGGATGCACTGTCTTCGACTGCCTCGGCGCGGGCCAGCAGGTCGCCCAGGTCACCTACCGCGGGGTGTCCTGGCGCGACGCACCGGGCACGGCGACCCAGATGTACGCCGTGCTCGACGTGATGCGCCAGCTCCACGAGATGCTCGCCCTGCTCACCCAGGCGGCGGTGGTGGGCGCGGGGGCTGCGCCCGACGGCGTCCGGGAGCGGCTGCTGGACCTGGTCGCGGGCTCGCCGGAGGAGGTGCTGGCTGCGGACGTCGGGTCGCTGCGCGGTGAGGTCGGTGACGTGCTCCGCGGGGCGTCGGCACGGCACCGGGCCGGGCGGGACGGGGCGGCGCTCGCGGGCGCGGACCTGGTCGGCGCGGACCTGCGCGGACGCGACCTGCGGTACGCCGACCTGCGCGGCGCCCTGGCGCTGGCGGCTCGCCTGGACGGCTGTGACCTCACCGGCGCCGACCTGCTCGGGGCCGACCTGCGCGACGCACGGCTCGACGGCGCCGATCTCTCCGGCGCGCTCTTCCTGCTGGCGCCGCAGGTCGCCGCAGCCCGGGGGAGCGCCACCACCAGGCTGCCGGTGGGAATGGTCCCGCCCGCGCACTGGCGCTGAGTCACCGCCGCCGAGCGAATCGGATATCGCCGTTCGGCATCCGCCTTCCTCAGCAGCGGCGGGCAGGCGGACACGCGCTCCGCCGCACCTGGGACGATGAGCACGTGGACGTTCGCGTGGGGCTGTGTGGGTGGACGGTCTCGCAGTCGTCGTACGTGCGGCGGTTCCCGGTCCTCGAGGTGCAGCACACGTTCTACGAGCCGCCCTCCGACGTACTGCTGGCGCGCTGGCGGGCGCAGGTGCCGCCCGGCTTCGAGTTCACGATCAAGGCCTGGCAGGTCGTGACCCACGAGTCCAACAGCCCCACCTACCGCCGCATGAAGCAACCGCTCCCGGACAGTGCCCGGGGACAGGTCGGGGCGTTCCGTACGACGCCGCCGGTCCTGGCTGCCTGGCGCCGGACCCTGGAGTGCGCCCGGGTCCTGCAGGCCACCGCCGTGCTGCTGCAGTGCCCGCGGAGCTTCCGCCCGACAGTCGACAACGTCGCACGCCTGCGCAGCTTCATCTCCCAGGTGGAGCGGCCGGCCGGGCGACTGCTGTGGGAGCCCCGTGGTGAGTGGCCCGCGCAGCTGCTCGCCGAGCTCTGCGCCGAGCTGGACCTCGTGCACGTGGTCGACCCGATGCAGACCGAGACGGTGACGCCGGAGCAGACCTACTACCGGCTGCACGGCACGACGGGCTCGCGGCACGTCCACACCGACGAAGAGCTGCGCCGGCTGCGGGACCTGGTCGACGGGCGGCCGCGTCCGTACGTCATGTTCAACAACCTGCCGCGCACCGGCGACGCGGAACGGTTCCTCGCCCTGCTCCCACGCGCGGACCTGGGCGAGCCGCTGACCTAGGGATGCACGGTCTGCAGGTCACCCTCGACTTCGAGGACTCAGGTCGAGTCAGGAGCCCTCGTCGGGCGTGGCTGCGTGGTG
The DNA here is from genome assembly GCF_003710085.1 of Nocardioides pantholopis. Taxonomy (NCBI): domain Bacteria; kingdom Bacillati; phylum Actinomycetota; class Actinomycetes; order Propionibacteriales; family Nocardioidaceae; genus Nocardioides; species Nocardioides pantholopis. Next base: position 2,010,685 of record NZ_CP033324.1, read on the forward strand.
GGGCTGCCCCGGCGTACGCCGCGCCTCCTTCATCTCCGCCTCGTGGAGGTGTCGCCTGCCCTCGACCAGCTGGTCCCGGGCGGCCTGCTCGACCTCGCGGACGGCGGCGTAGTAGGTGTCGTCGTAGTCCTCGACGAGCTGGAAGGTCCAGCGGCCCTCGATCACGTTGCGGCCGACCAGCTCGGTCTCGACCCGGTCGGCGAGGTCGTGGTGGCCGGCCTCGCGCAGCAGCTCGACGGACTCCCCGAGGGTCAGGTCGGCGGTGCCGCTGAGCCGGTGGAAGCCGTAGAGGTGGCCGCGGGCGTACTCGACGCACTCCAGGCCCTCGGACAGCTTGCCGAGGGCCCGGATCGTCGCGTCGTCGACCCCGGCCGGGCGCTGGTGGCGCGGGTCGGGGCCGCTCACCTCAGCCCAGGACTTCCGAGGCGGAGACCTCGCCGTGCGCGTCCTGGATGGCGTCGGCCAGCTTGTTGACCTCGTCGTCGGTCACGTCGATCCCCACCTCGACGAAGCCCTTGCGCAGCTCGGTGGCGACAGTGCTCTCGGGGGCCCCGTCCTGCCAGGAGCTGACCCGGTCGACGACGGCCTGGATGGCTTCCAACTTCTCTTCGCTCATGCGGCCCGGAGTACCCACCTGGCCGCGCGGCTACGCTCGGCGACATGGAGATCGGCATCCACTACGCCAACTTCACCCACCCCGACTGGCAGGCTCGGCTCGTCGAGCGGCTCGCCGAGACGGCGCGGGTGGCCGACCAGGGCGGGGCGTCCCTGTTCACGGTGATGGACCACTGGTTCCAGATGGAGAACCTCGGCGGTCCGGCGGAGCCGATGCTGGAGGGGTACACCACGCTCGGCTACCTCGCCGCGGTCACCGAGCGGGTCCGGCTCAGCCTGCTGGTCACCGGCGCGACGTACCGCCGGCCGGGGCTGCTGGCGAAGACCGTGACCACGATGGACGTGCTCAGCGGCGGCCGTGGGCTGCTCGGCATCGGGGCGGCCTGGTACGAGCGCGAGCATCTCGGGCTGGGGGTGCCGTTCCCGTCGATGTCCGAGCGGTTCGAGCGGCTCGAGGAGACCCTGCTGATCTGTCGGCAGATGTGGAGTGCGGACGACGGCCCGTTCGCGGGCAAGCACTTCCAGCTGGCCGAGACCGTCTGCGTGCCGGCGCCCCCGCGCGGGCGGGTCCCGGTGCTGATCGGCGGCAGCGGGGAGCGCAAGACCCTGCGGCTGGTCGCCGAGCACGCCGACGCCTGCAACCTCTTCGGCGAGAGCCCCGAGCTGGTCGCGCACAAGCTCGACGTGCTGCGCCGGCACTGCGACGACGTGGGCCGCGACTACGACGAGATCGAGAAGACCGTGATCGCGACGCTCGACCCGCTCACCCAGCGCGAGGAGTTCCTGCGCGACATGGCGGCGTACGCCGGACTCGGCATCTCCCTGGTCACCGCCTCCCCGGAGGGCGACGACCCGGTCGCCTGGACCACGACCGTGTGCACCGATGTGCTGCCCCGGCTCCAGGCGCTCTAGCCACGCCGCAACGCTGCTCGTCGCCGGCCTGCTGGTGGCGCTGACCGCCTGCTCCGAGGCCGATCCGTCCCGGTCCACCCGGGCACCGTCCGAGCCCGCTTCCGCCCCACCCCCCACCGCCGCCGGGGCCCCGACCGCCGGCGCCCCGACCACCGGCGCCCCGACCGCTGCACCATCCAGCGCGCCGCCCCCAGGGCCGGCGCCCAGCGACGGGCGTCCGGCCCCGGCCCGGCTCGTGGTCCCGCGGCTGGGCATCAGCGGGCTGGTGGTCGTCCCGTACCGCGGGATGACCGACGACGCCGTCGGGACGCGCCTGCAGAACGCGGGACAGGCGGCCAGCCCGCACGGGCCGCGCGGCGGCACCGGGCCCGGGGGAGTGGGGAACTACCAGGTCACCGCGCACCGGCTCTCCTCCACCCGGGCCTTCGAGTTCCTGCCCCGGCTGCGGCGCGGCGACCGGGTGCACGTCCTCTCCGCCGGGGCCCGCTACACCTACGAGGTCCGCACCACCCGGCGTACGTCGTTCCGCTCGGCCCGGTCGCTGCGCGAGCAGCGCGCCGCCGTCCCGGGGCGACCCGGCGCCGTCCCGACGCGAGCGATGATCACGCTGTCGACCTGCGCCACCCCGGAGGACCACGCGGTCGGCAACTACTGGAGCGACGAGTTCGACAACCCCGAGCACCGCATCGACAAGATCGGCGTGCTGGTCGCGGTCCGATCCGCACCCCGGGGATGAGATCCCCGTGATATGTTCGTGATATCAGTTTGCGGCCGTCCGGCCTGTTCCGAAGGAGTTCCGCCATGACGAGTACGACGCCCCTCGCCCCGCCGACCCCGTCAAGCCAGTTGGCCCAGGCGGCGCCGTCGGTCCGCGTGGAGATCGACGAGAAGCGCGGCTTCGCCGTCGGCGGCTGGCCGATCCTGGCCCTCATCCTGCTCGGGTTCCTGGTGGCCGGTTTCCTGCTGCTGCTGGGGATCGGCGCGGGGGATTCCGGCGACACGGGGGCCGCGGTGCTGCTCGTCGGGCTGGGCAGCCTGCTCGGCCTGGGCTGCCTCGTGGCGCTGACCGGGTTCAGCGTGATCCAGCCCGGCGAGACCCGGGTGGTGACGTTCTTCGGTGCCTACATCGGCACCGTCCGGCGGACCGGCCTGTCCTGGACCGTCCCGCTGACTGGCCGCCGGCAGGTCCCGGTCCGGGTGCAGAACTTCGAGACCCACACCCTCAAGGTGAACGAGAAGACCGGCTCGCCGGTCGAGGTCTCCGCGATCGTCGTGTGGCAGGTCGCGGACACGGCGAAGGCGGCCTTCGCCGTGGACCACTACAACGCCTTCATCACCACCCAGGCCGAGGCCGCCCTGCGCCACGTGGTCGCGACGCACCCCTACGACGCCCAGGCGCAGGCGGCCGCGACCGACCAGACCGAGGAGGAGGTCGAGCGCTCGCCGCAGGTCATCACGCTGCGCGAGAACGGCGCCGAGGTCGCCGACGAGCTCGTCGTGGAGCTCAACGAGCGCATCCACATCGCGGGTCTCGAGGTGCTCGAGGTGCGGCTGTCGAACCTGTCGTACGCCGCGGAGATCGCCGGCGCGATGCTCCAGCGCCAGCAGGCGCAGGCGGTCCTCGACGCCCGGCAGGTGATGGTGACCGGAGCGGTCGGCCTGGTGACCGAGGCGCTCGCGGCACTGGAGCAGAGCTCCAACATCGAGCTGGACCCCGAGCGCCGCGCCGCGATGACCTCCAACCTGATGACCGTGCTGGTCGGCGGTGGGTCGGCGACGCCGGTCCTCAACGTCGGCTCGCTGTACTCCTGATCGCGTCGGTCGAGGACTCGACGTGGCCCGCGGAGTGCCCGGACCGGAGCGGAAGCAGATCCCGCTCCGGCTGAGCCGACCCGTCGCGGACGCCGTGCGCCGGTGGGCCGACGACGAGCTGCGCTCGGTCAACGCCCAGATCGAGAAGGTCCTGCACGACGCGCTGGTGCGCGCCGGGCGGTTGCGCGAGGACTCGGAGCCGCCCGGCTCCGAGTCGGGGCCCGAGGACCGGCACGCACAGTGACGATGCCGGCGACATCGTGCCTTCGGGCTTCTCAGGCGCAGAGATAACAGACGCATCCGAGACCTTCCCGCCGACGCACCGACCCCAAACCCCTGACCGCCACATGCCCGCAACAAGACGGACCGGGGCCGGGCGGGTCGGGTCGGGTCGAGGTCAGCGGGGGAGTGCGGCCGCGACGTCCTCGACCCACCGTCGTTGGCGGCGCGTCTCGATGGCCCTGGGGGAGTAGGTCGCCCGCACCCAGGCGACCGCGCCCGACGGGTCGACGCCGCTCAGAACGGCCAGCAGCGCGAGTGCGGTCCCGGTGCGCCCGACGCCGCTGCCGCAGGCGATCTCGACCCGCTCGGTCGCGGCCCGCGTGTGGGCGGCCCGCAGCGCGGCCACCGCGTCCTCGGTCGACGTGGGGAGCCGGAAGTCGGGCCAGCGCACCCACAGGTTGGGCCAGTCGGCGATCCGCGGGTCCCGCCCGAGCAGGTAGACGGCGAACTCGGGTGCGTCGCCGCCGCGCGGACGTCGTACGCCGGCGCCGCGCACGCGGCGGCCGTCGGGGAGCTCGACCACCCCGGCGCCGTCGCTCCAGGTGCCCATCGCTACGCGGCCGGCTCGGGGGACCAGCTGCCCCAGGTAGCCCGGTCGAAGCGCGACATGTGCCGAGCGTAGGCCCGACAACGCGGGCGACAGGTGACGACTTTCGCCGCAGACTCAACCACGAGGCCCGTCGCTGCGTAGGGATAGGTGAGACGACGGATCACCGAAGGGCGTGACGTGGAGACAGACCTGGAGTTCGAGCAGTTCGTCCTCGCTGCGTGGCCGCGGCTGCGGCGCGCGGCGTACCTGCTCTCTCACGACACCGACGAGGCCGACGACCTGGTGCAGACCGCGCTGGCCTCGACGTACGCGCGCTGGCGCACCGTCCGCAAGGACGATGCCTATGCCTACGTGCGGCGCGCGGTGGTCAACGCCTACCTGGACAGCCAGCGGCGCCGGCGGCCGGTGCCGGTCGAGCGCGACCCGGACCGGTCGGTTCCGGCCGACTCCACGGTCGACGAGCGCAGCGAGCTCACCGAGCTGCTCGCGCCGCTGTCTCCTCGTGAACGAACCATCATCGTGTGGCGCTACTACCTCGACACCCCCGAGGCCGAGGTCGCTGACCGGCTCGGGGTCTCGACGGGGACGGTGAAGAGCACCGCCTCACGAGCGCTGGCCCGGGTCCGTGCGGCCGCGAGCGGCCACGCCACCCCTACCGAAGGAGAAGTGCGATGACCGACAGGGACACGCTCGAGCTGCGCAGGATGGTCGACAACGAGCCGGCCCATGCCGGTACGCCGGACCTGCCGGCGCTGATCAGCGCGGGCCGGCGGGTCAGGACCCGCCGCAGGGCCATCGGGGGAGGTGCCGCACTCGGAGTCGTGGCGGCGGTCGCCGCGCCGCTGCTGGTCCTGACCGGTGGCTCGGGGGAGGCGCCCGGCGCTGACCGCGGACGCGAGGTGCCTGCCGCCTCGGCACCGGCCCCGGACTGCGGCGTCGTGTCGTGCGTGGATCCGGGAAGCTCCGAGGTCGAGGCGGAGGCCGGGACGCTGGTCGGCGTGCTGCCGCTCGGCGGCCTGCGGGGCGGCGCCGAGGAGATCGTCTACATCGCCCGCAGCAAGGGGGACGAGACCCTCATGGCCGGCTACCGCGCCGGCGGGACGACGTACCGCACCGCCTGGGTGCTCGACACCCGCTCCGGTGACCCGGACGCGCCCAGGTTCTGGTCGAACGCGGGACCGGTCAACCGCGAGCCCGGCGACGGCGACCATTATGTCGTGTTGGGATACGTCGACGGCAGCCCCGACGAGATCACCTGGTCGAGTCCGGACGGCGAATCGGGCGAGGTCGACGGCGTGCTGCGACTCGACGGTTACACTGCGTTCTACCTCACCCAGCCGTTGCCGGCCGGCTACGTCGACTCGCTGCCCGAGTGGTCGCAGAACGACGACGGCTCGGTCACGATCGTGCCGGACGAGGACCACCCGTCCGGTGCCATCGAGTTCCCGCCGGAGCTGACGATCAGCACCTCCGACGGTTGGTCCTGCACGCTGCGGGAGTGCGGGTCGATCGGCTAGGGAGGACTTGCCGGCGACTCAGACCTAGCAGGGGAGAAGCGGTATCACCGCTACCATTCCGCGATGGCCATCACGTTGAGTCTGGATGAGGCCGAGACCGCCGAGGTGCGCGAGGCCGCCCGGCGTGCCGGGAAGTCGATGCAGGCGTTCGCCCGCGAGGCCGTGCTCGCCGCAGCCCGCGACCATGAGCGCTGGCGGGCGGCGATCGTCGCGGAGATCCTGTCCGAGAATGCCGAGGCGCTTGACCGTCTCGCGCAGTCGTGAGCGAACGGCGACCGGTAGGACCCGGCGTCGTGGCGCGCCGCGACCGGCAGGAGACCTCGGTGTTGACCGACATCCGGGTCTAGCCTTGGCGGCGTGATCACCACCTCGCTGGCCGACTTCGAGACCCGCCTCTCGGAGTACGCCGACCGTGCGGAGAAGCAGCACGAGCGGATCACCGTGACCCGCGACGGGCGCCCGTCGTTCGTGATTCGGGCCGTCGACGACCTGGATTCCCTGACCGAGACCTTGTTCTGGCTCTCCCAGCCCGGCTTCCTCGAGGACATGGCCGCAGTTGAGGCCTTCGGCATGCCGCCGCGCGTTTGAGTGTCTTCGGAACTCGGGCCGGGCGGGGCGGTTCTTCACGATAGTTGACATAATGTCAGTTATCGGCATTACGTGAGTGGAGCTTTCCGCCGGTTCGCACATGCCATCTGGATACGGTGAGCGCATGCCAACGACGCCGCCGGGTCAGGCCACCGCCTCGCCTTAGCCCGCCCGGGAGACTCGCAGGGTCACGGCCGATCTTCCGGCGGCGGACGCCGAGCTGCTCAAGGAGATCGCCGACCTGACCGGCTACAACAAGGTGACCACGCTGGTGCGCGCGATCCGAGTCCTGGCCGACCTGGAGCGCACGGTGCGTAACGGCGGCGAGATCATCGTCGAGGATGCCGACGGCACTCGCTCGCGGCTGATGCTGACGTGACCCCGGAGGACTGCGAGGGCCTGACCGGTCAGGCCGTGTGTCATCGGATCCCGGCGAGCTCTGCCGCGAGCCTGATCGCCTGGTGATCATCGGTCTGCTCGACCTGGATACACACTCGCCGAACCGTCCGGGCGTGCTTCTCCCCTGGCGGGGAACGCGAGGACCGTTCGGGTACGGCGACGACCGCCGGGGCGTTCGGCCCGTTCGTGTGTCCCGCCGAGACGCGCCAGATCTCCGTCAGCCTCCGCGAGATCGGGATCTCGTCGCGGCTCCGGTCGGCCAGCGACGACGGACCGGATCGCGCGCTGGGCGTTCTCGTGGTCGATCTGCCGTCGGGCGGCGCGCGTTGGACGCCGGCGGTCTAGGCGCCGCTCCCCTGGCGCCGTGGAGCGAGCAGTTCGCAGAGGTGGGCGCCGTTTGATGACAAGCGACAGCCTCGGACCCGGATTCGCTGTCGTTTGTCATCAATCGGTAGTTCCTGGCAGCCCCCGGCGCGCCATCAAACCGGCGTCGGCTCAATGAGTCCGGTACCGGGCGTAGATCAGCCCGCTGTGAAAGGCACGTTCCTCGACCAGGTCGAGCTCGAGGCGGACGCCGTCGGGGAAGAACCGCTTGCCGCCGCCGACCACGGTCGTGGTGGTGAACAGGTGGTACTCGTCGACCAGGCCGGCCGCGATCGCCTGGGCCGCGAGATTCGGGCCGTCGACAGTGAGGTCGTGCTCGGCCTCGGCCTTGAGTTCGCGCACCGCGTCGGGGTCGAAGGTCCGCTCGATTCTGGTCTTCGCGCTGGACACCGACTTGAGCGTCGCGGAGTACACGATCTTCTCCGCGGCCTGCCAGCCGCGGGCGTACTGCAGGATGTGCGGCGGTACGTCCGGATCGGTGTGGGCGGTCTCCCAGAACACCATGGTCTCGTACATCCGTCGGCCGTAGAGATAGGTGCCGACGTCTCGGAAGTGCTCGTCGATGAATGTGTGCACCTCCTCGTCGTCGGCGGCACCGAAGCCGAGGTCGCCCTCCGCCGCCTCGGCGTAGCCGTCGAGTGAGGTGATCATCGAGTAGATGAGCTTGCCCACGCGTCTCCCCCGGGTCCGAACCGTTCTCCCAGCAGTGCTGGTGGCGCTGACCTCCTCCGGTCGCCGAACTCATCGGTCGACGGCCGCTCGCGGCCGCCGTCGACAGCTGCCGATTGGTGACAAACGGCAGCGAATCAGGCTCCGGGGCTGTCGTTTGTCATCAAACGGCGACCCCAGGCCGTGCCTCCCCCGACTCACCCCGGCAGCGACAGAGCAGCGGACAACCGCACGAGCCCGAACTCGAAGGCGTCCTCGAGGTCGCCACCCAGGCGGAAGGCGCCGGCGAGCTCCATGGTGACGAAGCCGGTGGCCCACGCGGTGATCAGACGCGCCGCCTCGAGCGCCTCCTCGTCGCCGACGAGTTCCGAGGCGACGCGCAGGATCGGGGCGCTCACCCGGGCGCGGGCGTCCGCGTCGGTCTGGGCATCCCCGGACAGGATCAGGCGGAAGCCCTCCGGCCGCTCGTGCCCGAACTCGCGGTAGGTGCGCGCCAGAGCGGCCAGCGTGCCGTCGGCGTCCTCGAGGCGCTGCGCCAGCTCGTCGACGGTGGCTGCCGCGACGAGGCCGACCAGCGCGTCGCGGTCCCGGACCCGCTTGTACAGCGAGGGCGGCCGCACCCCCACCTGCGCGGCGACTGCCTGCATCGTGAGGCGAGACGGTCCACCGGCCTCCAGGAGCTCACGTCCGGCGGTCACGATCGCGGCGAGCGACGTGCGGTCCGGTGTCGGCATCAGGCGGCACCCCTTCCGATTGGCTATTGACAGTAGCCATCATGGCTAATTACGTTAGCCATGTCTACCCCACCACTATCCCCGGAGCACCGCCATGAAGCTCGGCCCACACCTGCACCGCATCGGCAACGACATCGTGGCGGCCTACCTGGTCGACACCGACGAGGGCGTGAGCGTCATCGACGCCGGGCTCGCCGGGCACTGGCGCGACCTGCTCGACGAGCTCGGCGTCATGGGCCGCTCGCTGGACGACGTACGCGGGGTCGTGCTGACTCACGGCGACACCGACCACATCGGGTTCGCCGAGCGGTTGCGCCGAGACCACGGTGTGCCCGTCTTCGTCCATGCAGCCGACGCCGATCGCGCCCGCGGTGGCGAGAAGCCGAAGACGCCGATGGGGCCCAAGCGCGTCGGCCCGATGGTCACGTTCGCCGCCTACGCGCTGCGCAAGCGCGGCTGGCGCACGGAGTACCTGACCGAGGTCACCGCGGTTGCGGACGGCGAGGTGCTGGCGCTGCCGGGCTCGCCCCGGGTCATCGCGATGCCGGGGCACTCCCCCGGCAGCATCGCCGTGCACGTCCCGGTCGCGGACGCCGTCTTCGTCGGCGACGCCCTCACCACCCGCCACGTCCTGACCGGCCGCACCGGCGTCCAGCCCGCGCCGTTCACCGACGACCCGTCGCAGGCACTGGAATCCCTCGCCCGGCTCGCCGGCGTCGATGCCAGCTGGGTGCTCCCCGGGCACGGCGCCCCGTGGCGCGGCGACCTGACCGCCGTACCAGCGAAGGTGCGCCAGGCTGCCGATTGATGCCAAAGGGCAGGAAATCGGGCGGTTGACCTGTCGTTTGTCATCAAACGGCAGCCCCCGGCGCACCCCCAGGACCGAACGCCCCGTCCACCAGGACCGGCACGGTGCCGGAGGACTCGAGCGCGGCGGCGACGTCGACATCGGCGCCGAACCCCTTGTCCGCCAGCTCCAGCCCGCCGACGCAGTTGGCCAGGACATCGCGGAGTCGCCCGCGGGCCGCCTCGAACAGGTCGGCGGCGAGCCGGGCCTCGGGGCTCATCCGGTGTCCGTGCCCGAGGGCGACGAGCCCGGACAGGACCGCGCCGGCCCCCAGCTGGTCCTCGACGGCCGGCCGCAGCGAGTCGTCGGCGCTCCAGCGCTCGCCCGCGGCGATCACGGCCACCGAGCGGCCGGCCTCGAGCTGCGGAGCCAGCCAGGCCGCGACGGCGCGGGCGTTGCGGAGGCACCCGACCGCGACGCGAGCGCCGACCTCGTCCAGGGCTGCGGCGATGGTGGAGCCGTTCGGCGAGGGCAGCACCAGACGATCCACCGGCGGGCACTCGAGGAGACCGGCCGGCGAGAGCGACGGGGCGCGGACCTGACCGTCGCGGACCGCCTCCAGGCGTCCCACCGCGAGCACCGCGCCGCGTTCCTCGGCGTACGCCTGCGCCTGCGGGCCGCGCCACGGATAGGGGTAGATCCGCATCCCGCGCTCGACCGCGACGCAGACCGAGGTCGAGAAGCTCAGCACGTCGACGACCACGGCGAGGTCGGAGCGGGTGGCTCGCGCGCCGGTCGGTCCCCAGTCCATGCGTACGGCGAAGTCGCCCTGCCCGAAGAGATCAGCCACGCGCCGAAACTACCGGCGAAGCGCCACCATCCTGCGAGACTCCGCCCGTGACCGAGCAGCCCGGGTACGACGTGCTCGCCGAGGCGTACGCCGCCAGGTTCCCCGACCCGTACCTGAGGCCGCTGGAGCGGCACGCGGTCCGGGCCTTCGCCGCCGCCGTCCGGGAGACCGGGCTGCCGGGCCCGGTCGTCGACATCGGCTGCGGGACCGGCGGGGTCGCAGCCGATCTCGCGGAGCAGGGCCTGGCGGTGGTCGCGGTCGAGCCCTCGGCGCGGATGCTCGAGATCGCGACCGCGACCCACGCGGCGACACCGGTGCGCTGGGTCCGCGATGACGCGCGGCTCGGTGCCTCCGGTCTGGAGGGGGTCGCCGCGATCATCGCCCGTTTCAGCCTGATCCACGTCCCGCCCGCGCAGGTCCCGGCCGTGCTCGAGCGCTGGGCCGACCTGCTCCCGGACGGCGGTCTCGTCCTGGTGGCCTTCCAGTGCCTCGACGACAGCCCGAGCGCCGCGGTCCCGGAGCCGTGGGTGGAGTGGTCGCACCAGGTCGCGCGCGCCTGGCGCTGGCATCCGACTGCCCTCGCAGCGGCGTTCGCGGCGGCCGGCTTCCGCGAGGAGTGGCGCGCCGTGAGCCGCCCGGACGAGGACCACCGCTTCCCCGAGGCCCACCTGCAGCTGCGCCGGGAGTGCTGATCGCTCACCCGCCGACGTACGCCGCCAGGTGCTCGCCGGTGAGCGTGGAGCGGTCCGCGACCAGGTCGGCTGGGGTGCCCTCGAAGACGATCCGCCCGCCGTCGTGCCCGGCGCCCGGCCCGAGGTCGACGATCCAGTCGGCATGGGCCATCACCGCCTGGTGGTGCTCGATGACGATCACCGACTTCCCCGCGTCGACGATCCGGTCCAGCAGGCCCAGCAGGTTCTCGACGTCGGCCAGGTGCAGGCCGGTCGTCGGCTCGTCGAGGACGTAGACGCCGCCCTTCTCCCCCAGGTGCGTCGCCAGCTTCAGCCGCTGCCGCTCACCGCCGGACAGCGTCGTCAGCGGCTGCCCCAGGGTGAGGTAGCCCAGCCCGACGTCGACCAGCGTCGCCAGGATCCGGTGCGCCGCCGGGATCCGCGCCTCCCCCGCGCCGAAGAACCCCTCCGCCTCGGTGACCGGCATCGCCAGCACCTCGCTGATGTCCTTGCCGCCCAGCGTGTAGTCGAGCACCTCGGCCAGGAAGCGCCGGCCCTCGCAGACCTCGCACGGCGCCGCGACCCCGGCCATCATCCCCAGGTCGGTGTAGACGACGCCCGCACCCTTGCAGTTGGGGCAGGCACCCTCGGAGTTCGCGCTGAACAGCGCCGGCTTGACGCCGTTCGCCTTGGCGAACGCCTTGCGGATCGGGTCGAGCAGTCCCGTGTACGTCGCGGGGTTGCTGCGCCGCGAGCCCTTGATGGCGCCCTGGTCGACGACCACGACGCCGTCCCGGCCGGCGACCGAGCCGTGGATCAGCGAGCTCTTGCCGGACCCGGCCACCCCGGTGACGACGCAGAGCACCCCGAGCGGGATGTCGACGTCCACGGACTGGAGGTTGTGGGTGTCGGCGCCCCGCACCTCCAGGGCCCCGGCTGGGGCTCGGACCGTGTCCTTCAGCGCCGCCCGGTCGTCGAGGTGGCGGCCGGTGAGGGTGTCGCTGGCGCGCAGGCCGGCCACTGTGCCCTCGAAGACGACCTCGCCGCCGGCGGACCCGGCCAGCGGGCCGAGGTCGACCACGTGGTCGGCGATCGCGATGGTCTCGGGCTTGTGCTCGACGACGAGGACCGTGTTGCCCTTGTCGCGCAGCTGGAGCAGCAGCCGGTTCATCCGGGCGATGTCGTGGGGATGCAGGCCGATCGTCGGCTCGTCGAAGACGTAGGTGACGTCGGTGAGCGAGGAGCCGAGGTGGCGGATCATCTTGGTGCGCTGCGCCTCGCCGCCGGACAGGGTGCCCGAAGGCCGGTCCAGGGAGAGGTAGCCGAGCCCGATCTCGACGAACGAGTCGAGGGTCGCCCCCAGGGCCCCCAGCAGCGGCGCCACCGACGGCTCGTCCAGGCCGCCGACCCAGTCGGCGAGGTCGCTGATCTGCATCGCGCAGGCGTCGGCGATCGAGGTGCCGTGGATCGTGGACGAGCGCGCCGCCGCGGTGAGGCGGGTCCCCTCGCAGTCGGGGCAGGTCGTGAATGTCACCGCCCGCTCCACGAACGCCCGGATGTGCGGCTGCATGGCGTCGACGTCCTTGGCCAGGAACGACTTCTGGATCTGCGGGATCAGCCCGAGATAGGTCAGGTTGATGCCGTCGATCTTGATCTTCGTGGCCTCCTTGTGCAGGAGCGCGTCGAGCTCCTGCTCGGTGTACTTCCCGATCGGCTTGTCGGGGTCGAACCACCCGCAGCCGCGGTAGATCCGGCCGTACCAGCCGTCCATCGAGTAGCCGGGGATCCGCAGCGCCCCCTCGTTGAGCGACAACGTGTCGTCGTAGAGCGCCGAGAGGTCGATGTCGTTGACAGCGCCCCGGCCCTCGCAGCGCGGGCACATGCCGCCGGTGATCGAGAACGAGCGCTTCTCCTTGGTCGTGCGCCCGCCCTTCTCCAGCGTGACCGCGCCGGCGCCGCTGATCGAGGCGACGTTGAACGAGAACGCCTGCGGTGAGCCGAGGTGCGGGGTGCCGAGCCGGCTGAACAGGATCCTCAGCATCGCGTTGGCGTCGGTGACGGTGCCGACCGTGGAGCGTGGGTTGGCCCCCATCCGCTCCTGGTCCACGAGGATCGCGGTCGTCAGCCCGTCCAGCAGGTCCACCTCGGGGCGGGCCAGCGTGGGCATGAAGCCTTGCACGAACGCCGAGTAGGTCTCGTTGATCAGCCGCTGGGACTCCGCCGCGATCGTGCCGAACACCAGGGAGCTCTTGCCCGAGCCCGAGACGCCGGTGAAGACCGTGAGCCGGCGCTTGGGGAGCTCGACGCTGACGTCCTTGAGGTTGTTCACCCGGGCGCCGAGCACCCGGATCAGGTCGTGACTGTCGGCCATGTGGTTCACGCGGCGGCGCCGTCCTTCGTCGTCATCTGCTCGGTCTCCTGGGCGGTGCGTGGTGGGGCTAGGTGACCTCGAAGATACGGATCATCGAGCCGGCGGGGTCCCGGACGGCGCAGTCGCGCACGCCCCAGGGCTGGTCGGTCGGCTCCTGGACCACCTCGGTGTCCCCCGCCTGCAGCCGGTCGAAGGTCCCGGCGAGGTCGGGGGTGGCGAGGTTGATGCCGGCGTAGGTGCCCTTGGCCATCATCGCCGAGATCGTCTCGCGCTCCTCCGGGCTGATGCCCGGGTCGGCGAACGGTGGCTGCAGCACGATCGAGACGTCCGGCTGGCCGGCGGGACCCAGGGTGAGCCAGTGCTGGCCGCCGTACTCGACGTCGTTGCGGACCTCGAAGCCGAGCAGGTCGCGGTAGAAGGCGAGCGAGGCCTCCGCGTCGTGGTGCGGGAGGAATGCCTGGTGGATGGTGAGTTTCATGGGCGTCCACGCTAGGCCGGTTCCGCCCGGTCTGCTTCTCGATTCCTGACCGGTCTGGGGCACCCCCCGAATCCATGCGAACGGCGCCCCCCGACCCGGCCGCGCGGACCGATAGCCTGCCGCCGTGCACCGCCCCGAGCCGCCTCCGGTCGTACGCCGCGCCTACACCGACCTCCCCCACGGCCAGGTGCACCTACGCCGGGTCCAACCGGCCGGCCCGACCGGCCCGACCGACCCGACCGACTCGGCGCCGCCGCTGGTCTGCCTGCACATGAGCCCCGCGTCCGGCCTGGTCTACGAGACCGTGATGGCCCAGATCGGACGCACCCGAACGGTCCTCGCGCCCGACACGCCCGGCTTCGGCGCCTCGGACCCGCTGCCGGCCTACCCCGGGATCGGGGACTACGCCGACGTCGTGATCGCGCTGGTGGAGGCGCTGCAGCTCCCGGGCCCGGTCGACCTGATGGGCTACCACACCGGCTCGCTGACCGCGGTCGAGGTGGCCCGGCGCCGCCCCGACCTGGTGCGCCGCATCGTCGCGGTGTCGATGCCGGTCTTCTCCGAGGCCGAGCTGGTCCGCTTCCGGGCCCTCTACAGCACGGACCCGATCTTCACAGTGGACGGTGAGCGGCTGCTGGAGAAGTGGCGCTGGTTCGTGGAGTTCTTCCGGGTCGGCCGGGTCAACACCGTCGAGCACGCCGCCCGGATCTTCCTCGCCCGGCTCTCCGGCGGCGAGCGGCACTGGTGGGGCCACCACGCGGCGTTCGGGTACGACGTCGTCCCGGTGCTCCAGGAGCTGCGCACCCCGCTGCTGGTGCTGAACCCCGACGACGACCTGACCGAGCACACCCGGCTCGCCGTGCCGCACCTGGCCTCCGGCGAGGTGCTCGAGGTCCCGCGCTGGACGCACGGGTTCCTGGACACCGCCGCCGCGGATGCGGCGGCGCTCGTCACGGCGTACCTCGACTCCGGACGGGTTCCCGCGGCGCCCTGAGCCCGCCGCCCGGTCGCTCAGAGCGCCGGGAGCACCCGCTGGGCGAGCAGCGGCGCGAGGTCGTCGGGCAGCGGCGTCGCGGACGGGTCCAGCCACCGCAGCTCGTCGATCTCCGCCGCGACGACCGGGTCCGCGACCGACGGGTGCTCGAAGACGACTGCCTCCACCTCGTGACCGGCCTCGTTCGCCGCCGCCGCCCGGAACCGGCCGAGGCGGCGCAGCTGGACCGGGTCCAGGTGGACCCCGACCTCCTCCGAGCACTCCCGGACCGCCGTCTGTTCCGGGCTCTCCCCCGGCTCGTGCTTGCCGCCGGGCAGCATGAACCGGGCGGTCCCCCGCTTGCGCACCGTGAGCACCCGGCCGCGCGCGTCGCGCAGGACGACGGCGCTGACCCGGATCAGCGGCGGCTCGGCGGTCGGCGGCGAGGACGGCGCGGTGGTCATGGCCGGCGAGCCTAGACCGCCCGGCCCTCGGGAGTCGCAACGAGGCCGCGCTCCACCCGGTGGCGCTCTCAGGCGCGGGTGGAGTGACGCCGGTGCGCCGAGGGCGTGGTGCCGTACTGGCGGACGAACGCCTGGCGCAGCGCCTCGGCGGACCGGAACCCGCACCGCCGAGCCACGGTGCTGAGCGGCTCCGAGGTCGCCTCCAACAGGCGCGCCGCGACCTCCAGCCGTACGCCGCGCGCGTGGCGCCCGGGCGTGGTGCCGAGCTCAGCCGCGAAGACCCGGGTCAGGTGCCGCACGCTGACGCCCGCGACCGCGGCCAGGGTGGCCGTGTCGGCGGGGGCGCCCGGGTCCGCCGTCAGGTAGCTGACGACGCGCCGGACGACCGCGCTGCTCGCGGCGGGCGCCGTGGTGTGGATGCTCATCTGCGACTGGTTGCCGGGCCGCTGGAGATAGGTCACCAGGTTGCGCGACACCTCGCGCGCGAGGTCGGCGCCGTGGTCCTCCTCGATGAAGGCCAGGGCCAGGTCGAGAGCGCTCGTCACGCCGGCGGCGGTCGTGACCGCGCCGTCCCGGACGAAGATCGGGTCGGGGTCCACCAGCACCGCGGGGTGGCGACGGGCCAGCCGGCGGGCGTACTGCCAGTGAGTGGTCGCGCGCCGACCGTCGAGCAGGCCGGCGGCCGCCAGCACGCTGGCGCCGGTGCACACCGACGCGGTCCGGCGCGCGCCGGCGGCGAGCCGGCGGACGTGGTCGCGGACCAGGTTGCTCGCCGCGGCCCGCTCGTGGCCGAAGCCGCCGGAGACGATCACGGTGTCGAGCACCGCGGGCACCCGCTCGAGGGCGTCCTCGGCGGCGAGGAGGAGCCCCGGCCCGCAGCCGATGGGACCGCCGCCCGGCGAGACGACCCGGATCCGGTACGGCACCGCGGGCGCGCCGAGCAGGTTCGCGGTGCTGAACGACGTGGTGAGACAGGCGATGTCGAGCAGCTCGGCGTCGTCGTACCCGACGACGACCATGAGGCGCTCGACCATGCCACCGCAGTCTAGGCGGCCTGTGCAGCCAGGGATGCCCGGTTTTCGGACCTGGCCCGGCCACGGCCGCCTCGGCGGCTCCACGGCCTCCTAGCGTCCAGGCATGACGACGACCACGAGCAGCCAGGTCCGCACCTCGCCCACCGGAACCCTCCGTTCGGAGGGCCATCACGCAGCCCCCGAGGGCCGTGCCACCGCGCCGCCCGGAGTCCGCGGCAGGTGGATCACCCGCCGGTGGCCCACGCTGCTCGGCATCGCCCTCGGGGCGGTGATGCTCGCCGACCTGGAGGAGGGCTCGGAGGTCGCGGTCGTCCTGCTGATCGCCGCCCTGGGCTACCTCGCCACGGCGGCGCTGGCCCGGCCCGGCGCGATCTGGGCAGTGGTCGGCCTGGAGGTCGCGGCCGTCGTGGGCCTGCAGCTCCTCGACGTCGACCCGACCCCGGTCCTCGCCGTCGGCGCTGGGCTCCTGGCGGTCGCCATGGTGCTCGGGGCCGGTCGCAAGGGCCCCCGCCCCGGTGCCTGGTACCCGGCCCTCACCCTGGTCTTCCTGGCCTGCGGCGTCGTGGGCGCCTGGGCGAGCCCGACCCTGGCCGGCGGCGTCGTCGGGCTGGGACTGCTCGGCCACGCGGCCTGGGACGCCCTGCACTGGCGCCGGCACCTGGTCGTGCGCCGGTCGTTCGCGGAGTGGTGCGGCGTGCTCGACACCGTGCTGGGCGTCGGGGTGCTGCTGGTCGTGCTGGGCTGAGCGGAGGTCACCGGGACCGGTGCGTCATCCCAGCAGGAACACCCGCAACGCGGAGACGAACGCGTCCGGCTGCTCGGAGTGCACCCAGTGGCCGGCTCCCTTGATCGTGACCAGCCGGGTGCGCGGGAACAGGCGGTCCATCACTGCGCGATCCTCCGGCTCGATGTAGCCGGACTGCTCGCCGGCGACCCAGAGCACCGGACCCTCGAAGCTGCCCTCCGCGTCGGGGAACCCGCCGATCGTCGGCAGCTCCCGGCGCAGCAGGTCCAGGTTGGCCTGCCAGTGGAAGCCGCCCCCGCCGGTGCGCAGGTTCTGCAGCAGGAAGCCCCGGACCCGCGGGTCGGGGATCGCCTCAGCGAGGCGCTCGTCGGCATCGGAGCGCCGGGTGAGGGCTCCGAGGTCGAGTCCGGCCAGGCTGTCCAGCAGGTGCTCGAACTCGCCGGCTCCGGTGCTCTCCCCCGGCGCGATGTCGACGACCACGAGCCGGTCGACGAGGTCGGGGTGCCGCAGCGCGAGCAGCATGGCGACCTTGCCGCCCATCGAGTGGCCGACGACGTGGACCGGGCCCGCCGCGGCGTACCCGGCGCGCAGGTGCTCGGCGACGGCGTCGGCCAGGGCCGGGTAGGAGAGCTCCTCGGTCCAGCCCGAGCGGCCGTGGTTCGGCAGGTCGACCAGCAGGGAGCGGGCCTCGGGCTGGAGCGCCTTCGCGATCTGGGTGAAGTTCCGGCCCTGCCCGAACAGGCCGTGCAGGAAGACGATCCGCTGCCCGCTGTCGCCGACCTCGGTGCTGTGGATCCCGGTCCTGGCGCTGGTGCTCGTCGGGCTCGCGGCTGAGTTCACGCCGCCAGCCTAGGGCGGCGTCCGGCAGCGACGACGGCCACCTCGTCCAGCCCCAGCAGGGAGCCGGAACGTCCGTCGCGCTCCTGGGCGTCGAGCCGCTCGGCGACCAGGTCGGCCGCCACCCGCGCGGGCTCGCGTACGCCGACCCCGGCAGGCACCGACGCGCGGGTCGCGGAGCGGTCCTGGGACACAATGATCGTATATCCGATATCTTCAGCGTCATGAGTGCAGCGAAGGGTCCCAAGCTCGCGTTGATGGTGCCGTCGACGAACACCTCGGTGGAGCGCGAGTACCACCACATCCGCCCGCAGGACCTGTCCTGGCACACCGGCCGGATCATGATCAAGGCGCCCGCCCTGGACTCCGCCGAGGCGTTCGGCAAGTTCCGCGAGTGCCTCAACGAGGCCCTGCCCGACGCGCTCGAGGTCGCCATGACCTGCCGGCCGGACTACATCGTCATGGGCATGTCCGCCGAGACGTTCTGGGGCGGGGTGCAGGGCAACGCAGCCTTCGAGCAGAACGTCCGCGACCTCACCGGCCTCGAGGTCAGCACCGGCGCCACTGCCGCCGGCGAGGCGCTGAAGGCGTTCGGCGCCCGGCGCATCGGCGTCGTCACGCCGTACCAGCCGGTCGGCGACGAGCAGGTCGTCGCGTACTTCACCGAGCTCGGCTTCGAGGTCGCCGCGATCACCGGCCTGTGCTCCGCCTCGGCCACCTCGATCGCCGATGAGACCCCCGAGACCATCCGGGAGGCCTTCCTGTCCGTCGACGGTCCCGACGTCGACGCGCTGATCCAGTGCGGCACCAACCTCGAGGCGATGGCGGTCGCCGCAGAGCTGGAGAAGGAGCTCGGCAAGCCGGTCATCGCGATCAACCTGGCCACGATCTGGCACGCGCTGCGTGCCAACGGCATCGAGGACCGGATCGCCGGGCACGGCTCGCTGCTCGAGCTGCACTGAAAACCCACCCACCCGAGGAGTCCTCACATGTTCCAGCACATCGGCGTCCTGACCCTGACCGACTCCGCCACCGCCGCCGACAAGACGGCGATCGCCGACGGGCTGCGCGCGCTGCCCGGGCGCATCGACGGCCTGCTCGGTGCCCGGGTGGTGCTCGACGCGGGCCTGCGCGAGGGCAACTCCGACCTGCTGTTCTGCATGGACTTCGACACCCGGGCCGCCTGGGAGGCCTACGGCAGCCACCCCGAGCACGTGGCGGTGGTCCAGCAGCTGATCGCACCGGTCCTGGCATCGAAGACCTTCGTCCAGGTCGAGGACGCCGACCAGCCGCTCTGACCCGGTACGGCGGCCCGCCCGCGGGTCCGGCCGGCTCCCGGTGGGGCCGACGGACCTGCCGGTCGGACCCGGGTGGCTCCGGTCATAGAATCCCGGCGTACCCACCAGACTCGAGGAGCACCCTGTGACCACGCCCGTCCGCCACACCGACGACGCCCAGCACACCGAGGCCCCGATCGGTCGCGCTCCCGTCGCCGCTCCCCTGGGCTGGTGCATCGCGCTCACCGGCGCGGTGATCCTGCTGCTCGGCAGCTGGTGGGCCTACCCGCTCGACGCCCCGGGCATGTGGGCCACCTACCGGGCCACGATGTTCGGCACCGTCGCGATCATGGCGCTGCTGGCGCTGCGGGTGGACCTGCCCAAGCTCCCGTTCGTGGTGCTCACCGGCCTGGCCGGCGTGGCCACCCTGCTCTGGGGCCTGCTGGGCGAGGACCCCACCGCCGTCGAGCTCGTCGAGATCATCTCGGGTGCCGTGATCCTGGTCGGCGTCGCCCTGCAGGCGAGCTCGGTGAAGGATCTCGAGCGCCGCTGAGCTCCCGCGGGGTCGCCGCTCAGCCGACGGTGCAGTCGGCGACCACGCGCAGCTCGGGCCGGGTCACGTCCCCGGTCACCTCGCCGCGCCACCAGCGCATCCGCAGCCGATCGCTGAGGACCTCGAGCACGGCGAGGTTGTTGTCGTACCACGGGCCGCGCACCAGCTCCCAGCGCAGCGGCGAGCGGGGCACCTTGCCGCCCACGAGCCGTCCGGTCGGTCGGGCCTGGCCCCGAGCCGCCAGGGCGGTCACCCGCTGGACCGCCATCGGCAGCGGGTTGCGGATCGGCGAGCAGACCGCCTGGACGATCGTGCTGGCCACCACCCGCTCCTCGGCCGGGTCCGGCCACGCCTGCGCGACGTAGCTGTGGTGGACGTCGCCGGAGAGGAACGTGATCGTGCTCGGGGCGCTTCCCCGCGCGCCTGACGCGACGTCCAGGGTCATCCGGCCGACCTTCACGAACCCGTCCTGGAACGCTGCCCAGTGCTCGAGGTCGAGCCCCTGACGGGCCTTCTCCGCCACCCAGGCCACGACCCGGCCGAACGCCCCCTCGGCGGCGGCCTCGTCGAGCGCCTCCAGGTGGTGCAGGGCCGGGGAGAGCAGGTAGGGCAGCGAGGTGCCGATGAGCAGGTGGTCGAAGCCGCCCTGCATCCGCTCCTCCAGCCAGGCCATCTCGTTGTCGTCGAGGATGCTGCGCCGGTCCGGCTGGAGCACCCGGGCCGCGCGGGAGTCGACGACCACGAGCCGGGCCTGGGTGTCGAAGTCGCGGGAGAAGCTCCAGCGGTAGGAGTCCGGCTGTCGGTCGGCGCGGTCGGCCAGCGCGTCGACCTCGTCGGTCAGGTCCAGGTGCTCGGGGCCGGAGTGGTCGCGGATCCGCAGCCACAGGGCGTCCTCGGCGCGCTCGGCGGGGCTGAGGTTGCCCAGGTGCTGGTGCACCCAGTACGACGCGAGCCCGCCGACGACGCGGCCATGCCACCAGTCGGTGGCCTCGATCCGCTGGCGCCAGTCGAGGCTGGTGTTCCAGTCGTCGCGGATGTCGTGGTCGTCGAAGATCATCGCGCTGGGCACGGTGGAGAGCAGCCACCGGTTCGCGGGCTCGCTCCACGCCAGGCGGTAGAGGTGGGCGTACTCCTCGTAGTCCTTCAGCTCGTAGCCCGGGGACTCGCTCGGGTCGCGGCGCTCCTCGATGAAGGCGCGCATCTCGTCGGTGGTCTCGTCGGCGTACACCTGGTCGCCGAGGAAGAGCACGAGGTCGGGCCGGCCGTCCGGGTCGTCGTCGGCCCCGTCGGCGCCCGAGCCGGTGCCCTCGTCCGGGGCACCCGCGCCCGCGCCGGCCAGGTGCAGCGCATACGCGCGCAGCGCGTCGATGCCGTGGGCGGCGTGTCCGGCCTCGTCGTGGGAGACGCTGACCCGGCAGGAGCCGAAGGCCATCCGCAGCGGCCGGCCGGGGCTCAGCGTCGCGATCACCGACGGCGGGAAGTGCGCGAGCTCGGGCTCGGGGCTGGGCCAGACCGGCTGGCCGTCGACGCGGACCTCGTACGGCGTGGCGGTGCCGGGCAGCAGCCCGGTCACCTCGACCAGTGCGTAGTGGTGACCGTGGACGGCGAAGGTGTTGGCGCGGCCGCACTCCTGGCCCACCTCGACCTCGACGAAGGCCGGGCCCTCGGTCTCGACCCAGATGGTCGCGGTGGTGTCGTCCACGTGCCGCAGCAGTGGTCCGAGCCGCAGTCGCTCGCTGATGACGTGCCCCTCTCCCAGGTCCCGGGGTGACGCTACCCGCCCCACCCCGAGACCGGGGGTCACGGCGTGACCATCACCTTCACCGCGCGGCGCTCGTCCATGGCCCGGTACCCCTCGGCCACCTCCGACAGCGGCACTGTCAGGTCGAAGACCCGGCCCGGGTCGATCGCCCCGGACAGCACGAGGTCGAGCAGCTCGGGCAGGTAGCGGCGCACCGGCGCCATGCCGCCGGCGAGACCGACGTTCTTGGCGAACATCGTGCGCACCGGCAGCTCGACCCCGTGCGGTACGCCGACGAAGCCGACCGTCGAGCCCGGGCGGGCCACGCCGAACGCCGTACGCACGGCCGCGTCGGTGCCGACGCACTCGAGCACGGCGTCCGCGCCCACCCCGGCGGTGAGCTCCTTGACGGCCGCGCCGCCCTCCTTGCCCCGCTCGGCGACGATGTCGGTCGCGCCGAAGGCCCGGGCCAGCGCCTGGCGGGGCTCGTGGCGTGACATCGCGATCACCCGCTCGGCGCCCATGGTCGCGGCGGCGAGCACGCCGCACAGGCCGACCGCGCCGTCGCCGACCACCACCACGGTGGACCCGGGCCGTACGCCGGCCGACATCGCGGCGTGCCAGCCGGTCGGCATCACGTCGGAGAGCGTCAGCAGCGACGGCAGCAGGGCGGGGTCGGGCCGGGCGTCGGTGCGCACCAGGCTGCCGTCGGCCTGGGTGACCCGGGCGTACTCCGCCTGGCCGCTGACGGTCATGCCGAGGTTGGCGCACGCCGACTGGGCGCCGGCCAGGCAGTGCGGGCAGGTGTTGTCGCAGTGGCAGAACGGCACGATCACGAAGTCGCCGGGGCGGACCGAGGTCACCGCGCTGCCGACCTCCTCCACGACGCCGACGCACTCGTGCCCGATCGTGGCCCCTTCCGTGATCGGGTTCTCGCCGCGGTAGGGCCACAGGTCGGAGCCGCAGACGCAGCCGGCGACCACCTTCACGATCGCGTCGGTGGGCTCCTCGATGGTCGGGTCGGGGACTTCGCTCACCCGGATGTCGCGGGTACCGTGGATCGTCGTAGCGCGCATGGCGGCATCCTCGCACCGACCGCCAACGGCCCCGACCGGGGCCGGAGTCGCCGGTGTTGCTCTATCTCATATGTGAGTTACCGTGGTCGCATGAGTGCTGACTACAAGGGCCGGATCGGCAACCTGATCCGTGACGCGCGCAAGCACCGGGGCCTGACCCAGACCCAGCTGGCCGAGCTGCTGGCCACCAGCCAGAGCGCGATCAACCGGATCGAGAAGGGCCACCAGAACCTCTCCCTGGAGATGCTGGCCCGGATCGGTGCCGCGCTGGACTCCGAGATCGTGGCCGTCGGCGCCGGCCCGACCCACCTCCGGGTGACCGGCCCGACGACGCTGTCGGGCAGCATCGACGTGAAGACCTCGAAGAACGCCGGCGTCGCGCTGCTGTGCGCCTCGCTGCTCAACCAGGGCCGCACGGTCCTGCGCAAGGTCGCGCGGATCGAGGAGGTCAACCGACTCCTGGAGGTCCTCGGCAGCCTCGGGGTGACCACCCGGTGGCTCAACGACGAGAACGACCTGGAGATCGTGCCGCCGCGGAAGCTGGAGCTCGGCGCGATCGACGAGACCGCGGCCCGGCGTACCCGCTCGGTGATCATGTTCCTCGGTCCGCTGCTGCACCGTGCCGACGCGTTCGAGCTGCCGTACGCCGGCGGCTGCAACCTCGGCACCCGCACCGTCGAGCCGCACATGGCCGCGCTGCGGCCCTTCGGCCTGGAGGTCAAGGCCACCGACGGCATGTACCACGCCCAGGTCAACCGGGCCATCGAGCCGGGCCGCCCGATCGTGCTGACCGAGCGTGGCGACACCGTGACCGAGAACGCGCTGATGGCCGCCGCCCTGCACCCCGGCACCACCGTGATCCGCAACGCCTCGTCGAACTACATGGTCCAGGACCTGTGCTTCTACCTGCAGCTGCTCGGCGTGGGCATCGAGGGCATCGGCTCCACGACGCTGACCGTGACCGGCTGCGAGACGATCGACGTCGACGTCGACTACTCCCCCAGCGAGGACCCGATCGAGGCGATGTCGCTGCTGGCCGCCGCGATCGTGACGAAGTCCGAGATCACCATCCGCCGGGTGCCGATCGAGTTCCTCGAGATCGAGCTGGCGCTGCTGGAGGAGATGGGCTTCCGCTACCTGCTCTCCGAGGAGTACGTCGCCGCCAACGGGCACACCCGGCTCGTGGACCTGACCACCCAGCCCTCGGAGCTGCACGCCCCGCTGGACAAGATCCACCCGATGCCGTTCCCGGGCCTCAACATCGACAACCTGCCGTTCTTCGCGGTGATCGCCGCGGTCGCGGAGGGCCAGACCCTGCTGCACGACTGGGTCTATGAGAACCGGGCGATCTACCTGACCGACCTCAACAAGCTCGGTGGCCAGGTCAAGCTGCTCGACCCGCACCGGGTGATGATCGAGGGCCCGACGTCGTTCACCGGCACCGAGCTGGTCTGCCCTCCGGCCCTGCGGCCGGCCGTGGTCATCCTGCTCGCCATGCTGGCCTCCAAGGGCACCTCGGTGCTGCGCGGCACCTACGTGATCCACCGCGGCTACGAGGACCTCGCCGAGCGGCTCAACCTGCTCGGCGCCCAGATCGAGCCGTTCCGCGACATCTGACCCTGTGTCGTTTGGTGACAAACGGCAGACGAACAGCCCTCCGGCCTGTCGTCTGTCACCAAACGACAGGCCCGACGGCCGCGAGGCACCCGCGACAGACGCGCCGGGCCGGTGCGGGCGTGGAGGCGGCCTCGGGTGGATACTTCCTCGCGTGAACGCCCCGCGGACCGGACATCCCTACCTCGACACGGTGGCGGACGGTCCGCAGGTGCTGGCGTTCGCCCACCGCGGCGGCGCCTACCACCCGGACATCGAGGGCCTGGAGAACACGGTGGCGGCGTTCGAGCACGCCGTGGCGCTGGGCTACGACTACCTCGAGACCGACGTGCACGTGACCCGCGACGGCGTGCTGCTGGCCTTCCACGACGCGGCGCTGGACCGCGTCACCGACCAACGCGGTGAGCTGGCCGCCCTCAGCTACGCGGAGGTGAAGCGCGCGGTGGTCGGCGGCCGGGAGTCGGTGCCGACCCTGGAGCGGCTCTTCGAGACGTTCCCGCACGCGCGGTTCAACATCGACATCAAGTCCGACGGCGCGGTCCCGGTCCTGGCCTCGTTCATCGAGGCGCGCGAGGCGTGGGACCGGGTGCTGGTGGGGTCGTTCTCCCCCCGCCGGCTCTCGCGCTTCCGCCGGCTCGTCGGCGGTCGGGTGCCGACGTCGGCGCACCCGCTGGAGGTGGTCGCGTTCCGGCTGCTGCCGAGCGGCCGGCTGGCGGACCTGCTCACCCGCCACCGGGTCGCGGCGCTCCAGGTGCCCCACCGCCGCGGCCCGCTCGTGGTGGTCACCCCCGGGTTCGTACGCCGCGCGCACGCCGCCGGCAAGCACGTCCACGTGTGGACGGTGGACGACCCGGACCAGATGCACGAGCTGCTCGACCTCGGGGTCGACGGGATCTTCACCGACCGGACCGACCTGCTCCGGGCCGTGCTCACCGAGCGCGGCCAGTGGAGGGAGAGCAACCATGACCATCGCTGAGCCCGTGCCGGGCAACCGGACCGACCGCTTCGGCTGGCCGGTCTACGCCTGGGGACTGTGGGACTGGGGCTCGGCCGCCTTCAACGCGGTGATCACGACGTTCGTCTTCACCGTCTACATCACCTCCGACGACTTCGGGCCGGGCGCGTCCTCGAAGCTCGGCTGGGCGCTTGCCGGCGCCGGCGTCCTGGTGGCGCTGTTCGCGCCGATCTCCGGGCAGCGGGCGGACCGCTCCGGGCGCCGGACCTTCTGGCTGGCCTGCAACACCCTCCTGGTGGTCGCCGCCACGCTCGGGATGTTCTTCGTCCGCCCGGCCCCGGAGTACCTGTGGCTCGGGCTGCTCCTGCTCGCCGCCGGCAACGTGTTCTTCGAGTTCGCCAGCGTCAACTACAACGCGATGCTGCCGGAGATCTCGACGCCCCGGAACGTCGGCCGGGTCTCTGGGTTCGGCTGGGGCCTGGGCTACCTCGGCGGCATCGTGCTGCTGCTGATCGTCTACTTCGGCCTGATCAGCCCCGAGCAGGGTCTCTTCGGGGTGACCGGCGAGGACGGTCTCGACGTCCGGGTCACGATGCTGATCTGTGCGGTGTGGACCCTGGTGTTCTCGCTGCCGCTGTTCCTCACGCTGCGCGACGAGCGGCGCGACCGCCGCGAGCGCGGCCCGCGCACCGGGGTGCTGGAGTCCTACCGGCTGCTGTTCGGCACCATCGCCCACCTGTGGCGCACCGACCGCAACACCGTTTACTTCCTCGGCGCCTCGGCGGTCTTCCGCGACGGGCTCGCGGGCGTGTTCACCTTCGGCGCGGTCATCGCGGCCAAGGTGTTCGGGTTCTCCGACAGCGGCGTGATCGTCTTCGGCATCGCCGCGAACGTCGTCGCCGGGATCGCCACCATCGCCTTCGGCCGCCTGGACGACCTGATCGGGCCGAAGCGGGTGATCGTGATGGCGCTGAGCTGCATGGTCCTCGCGGGCCTGGCGGTCTTCGTCCTGCACGACGCGGGGACGCTGACGTTCTGGATCTTCGGCCTGGCCCTGTGCGTCTTCGTCGGGCCGGCCCAGTCGGCCTCGCGGACCTTCCTGGCCCGGCTGATCCCGGAGGGCGAGGAGGGGCAGGTCTTCGGCCTCTACGCCACCACCGGCCGGGCGGTCAGCTTCCTGGCGCCTGCGGCGTTCTCGGTCTCGATCTGGCTCGGCGGCGTGCTGACCGGCGCCACCGGCGACGACGCCGAGCACTGGGGCATCCTCGGGATCGTGCTGATCCTGCTGGTCGGGCTGGTGCTGCTCCTGCCGGTCCGCTCCCGCACCCGCAGCGACTCCGCGCTGGTCACCTCCGCCCCCTGAGCACGGGCGGCCCGGCAGCACCGGGGCGTGTGCCGCAGCCGGCACTGGTTACCGGCGGGTGTCCGGTTCCACACCTTCCGGGCACGATTGTCGGAATCTCGGGCCGATCGCTACCGTTGAACACTTCGAGAGGCGCCACCTGCGCCCCTTGTCCACTCCCCCGCGATCTCGTAGCGGGGACAAGAACCTGGAGGTGCCTCATGGCGGAGCGCACATTGCGCGGAGCCCGACTCGGAGGCCAGAGCTTCGAGGACGAGCGCGGCATCGAGTTCGCGGCTCGTCAGCAGGTGGGCTACCGGTGCCCGCAGAACCACGAGTTCGAGATCACGATGTCGGTCGAGGCCGATGTGCCCGCCGTCTGGGAGTGCCCGCGCTGCGGCGCCGAGGCGCTGAGCACCGCCGGCATCCAGCCCGAGGAGAAGGCCGAGAAGCCGGCCCGCACCCACTGGGACATGCTGCTGGAGCGGCGCTCGGAGAAGGAGCTCGAGGACATCCTCAAGGAGCGCCTGGAGCTGTTGCGCGGCGGCGAGATCGGCCCGGCCCACCTGCACCGGGTCAACGCCAAGAAGCGCAAGGCCAGCGCCTGACGCTCGGCGAGCTCAGTCGTCGTCCACGACCTCGCCCCGGACCACGGATCCCGCCGATCCAGGTCCGGGGCGTTCGTGCGTCACGACCACCAGCCGGGCGGCGACGGTCCGCGCCAGCAGACGCCGGAAGACCGGGCGGGTGATCGGCAGCAGCAGGAGCACCGCGAAGGCGTCGGTGACGAACCCGGGACTGAGCAGCATGGTGCCGCCGATCAGGACGAGGGCACCGTCGGCGAGCTCACGGGCCGGCATCCGGCCCTCGGCGAGCGCCGTGCGCAGCGCCGCCCAGGCGCGGCCGCCCTCGCGGCGGATCAGCCAGGTGCCGAGGAAGCCGGCCAGCAGGAGCAGGCCGATCGTCCACCAGGCGCCGATGACCTGGCCGACCTGCACCAGCACATAGACCTCGGCCAGCGGCAGCACCACGAACAGCACGAAGAGCACCAGCCGGGTGCTGATCCGGCGCGGTCGCACGGGGCTCATCGGGACCCACCCCGTCCGCCATTCCGCCCGCCGGGCAGCGCGCGGCGTACCTGCTGGGCGCGCTCGCGCAGCCCCCAGGCGGTGATCCGGCGCAGCGACTCGGCGGCCACCGAGCCGCTCATCTTGGAGTCGCCGCGGACCCGCTCGATGAACTCGATCGGCACCTCGCGCACGGTCAGGCCGGCCCGCAGGGTGCGGGCGACCAGGTCGGTCTGGAACACGTAGCCGGTCGAGCGCACCGTGGCCAGGTCGATCTTCTCCAGCGCGGTCCGGCGGAAGACCCGGAAGCCGGCGGTGGCGTCGCGCACCGGGACGCCGAGCAGCAGACGCACGTAGAGGTTGCCGCCGCGGGAGAGCGCCTCGCGCCGCCACGGCCAGTTCACGACCGATCCGCCCGGGACGTAGCGCGATCCGATCACGAGGTCCGCCCCGTCCAGGGCGTCGAGCAGCCGGTGCAGCTCCTCGGGCTGGTGGGATCCGTCGGCGTCCATCTCGCCGATCACGTCGTACCCGGCGGCCAGGGCGTGGGTGAAGCCGTGCACGTACGCCGCGCCCAGGCCGGCCTTGCCCTCTCGGTGCAGGACGTGGACGTGGTCGTCCTCGGCGGCGAGCCGGTCCGCGATCGCGCCGGTGCCGTCCGGGGAGGCGTCGTCGACGACGAGGACGTGCACGTCCGGCTCGGCGGCGCGGAGCCGGCCGATGATCCAGGCGAGGTTGTCGGCCTCGTCGTACGTGGGCACGACCATCAGCACGCGGCCGAGGTCCGAACGGGTCACGGTGGGACTCCTCAGTCGCTGTCGGCGGTGACGGTGGGTCGGGGGTCGCCGGCAGCGGTGGGCGTGGGCTCCCGACGCCGACGATACGCGATCGCACCGAGCAGCAGCCCGGCCAGCGTCGCCGCGATGGACAGTCGCCCGATCCAGACCGCCACCCGGACCCCCGGCGTCTGGCCGGCGATGAGCGGGACCTCCTCGAGCAGCACCTCCTGGGTGCGCGGGGCGGCCTCGGCCACGACGGACCCGTCGGGGGCGATCACGCCGGCGACGCCGTTGGTGGCCGCGACCAGCGTCCACTTCCCGGTCTCCAGGGCGCGGACCCGGCTGATCGCGAACTGCTGGTCGATCTGGTCGGTCTCGATGAACGTGGCGTTGCTGGTCTGCACCACCAGCAGCTCGGCGCCCTCGGCGACCTGCGCGTGGATGCCGTCGTCGTAGGCGACGTCGAAGCAGATCGTGTCCGCCACCGGGACGCCGGCGACGTTCAGCGGCTCGGTGCGGGTGCCGCTGAGCATGTCGCGGGGCACCTCGGCGAGCCGGCCGAACTGCCGGGTGAACAGGTCCCGGAAGGGGATGTACTCCCCGAACGGCACCGGGTGCCACTTGGTGTAGCGCTCCCCCGCCCCGGTGTCGGGGTCCCACACGATGCCCTGGTTGAGCACGTTGTCGGGTCCGGCGTCGACGATCGCGCCCACCACGACCGGGACGTCGATGGCCGCCACCGCGCGCAGGATGCCGGCGTTGACGACCGGGTCGCGGAACGGGTCGGTGGCGGTGGAGTTCTCCGGCCAGAGCACGAAGTCGGGCCGCGGGGCCCGGCCGGCCGCCACGTCCGCGGCGAGGTCGACCGTGGCGTCGACGTGGTTCTCGGTCACCCCGTCGGGGTCGAAGAGGATGTTGTTGCCCGGTCCCGGCACGTTGCCCTGGACCACCGCGACGGTGGCGCTGCCCTCGGCATCCGGTTCGTACGGCGCCACGTTGGCCACGGCGCCCAGCACGACCAGGCCGGCCAGGGCCACGCCCCAGCGGCGCAGGTCCGGCAGCCGACGCTCGCGGGCCGCCACGACGAGCGCGGCGAGCAGCATGCCGGCAGCCGCGAGCAGCAGGCTCACGCCCACCGCTCCGACGTACGGCAGCGCGGCCGCGACGGGCGTGTCGACGACGCCGAAGGCGAGCCGACCCCACGGCATCCCGCTGAAGGGCCAGCCGCTGCGCACCACCTCCATCGCGACCCAGGCCGCAGCCAGCCACAGCGGCCACCAGCGGCGTCGGTGCAGCACGGCGGCCACCGAGCCGAGCACGGCGTAGAACAGCGCCTCCACGCCGGCCAGCGCGATCCACGCGTCGGTGCCGACGGCACGCATCCACCAGATGTGGGTGTAGTAGAACGCGACCCCGAACACCAGCCCGGGCACCCAGCCGCTGCGGGCGCGCAGGCCGCGGGTGCTCAGCGCGAAGCCGGCCACCGCGACCGGGATCAGCACCGGCAGCGCGACCGGCTCGAACGCCAGGGCGAGAGCCACTCCGGCGACGAGGGCCAGCAGGGACCGGTTCAGCACGAGGTCCACGCTACCGGCGGGCCTGCAGAGGGCCGGGAGGACCCCGGAACCCTTCGGTCCAGCCCGCGGCCGACTGGCTGCCGGTCGAGGCGCTGTTGTCTAGGGGGTCCGGGTTCCTCCCGTGCCCGCTCCCGTGGAGCGGACCGACCTCCGCGAACCGTGTCGGACAGGTGTTTGGCACCCCACCCTCCGACACGGCCACTCGGACGTCGGTCCACCGGCCACGATCTGCACGAGCGGACGGTTCAGGTTCGTCCGCACCGGTGCACCCTGTCAACACGGCCCTGACCTGGGAGGACGCGTGTAACCGCAGGTCAGGGCCACCCCGCGGGGCGAGGAGAATTTCCGGGGATTCCAGACCACTTCGGCGTGTTGGCGCAACACGCTGCAGGAGCGGCACCCGGTCGGCTATCACGACGCGGGGACGACGACAGTCCCGGTGGCCGTCGTCGCCACCAGCGGCTCGGCCAGGACCTCGGCGGCGCCCGGCCGCTCGGCGGTCGGGGCGCCGCGGGCGACCACCAGGACGCGCAGGTCCAGCACCCGCGAGCGGCGGCCGACCCGGACCAGCTCGCAGCTCACCTCGACCACGTCCCCGGCCCGCACCGGTGCCCGGAACTGGACCTCGGAGTAGGAGGCGAACAGGCCCTCGTCACCGTCGGTGCGGATGCACATCTCCGTGGCGGCGTCGCCGAAGAGGGCGAGGCTGTAGGCGCCGTCGACGAGGTTCCCGGCGTAGTGGGCGTGGGAGTACGGCACGTAGCGGCGGTGCACGACCCGGGTGCCGACCTCGGGTGCCGGCCGGGCGCTCACGCCGCCACCCCGCCGGCGAGCCGGTGGACGAGGAACGAGGCGACCTCGCCGGGCGTCGTGCCCCGGCCGAAGACTCGGTCCACCCCCAGGTCTGCGGCCATCAGCTCGTCGAACCGGGGGCCGCCCACGACCAGCAGCGGCCGCTCCTCCTCGGCGTACGCCTCCCGGAACGCCGCGGCGAGCTCGCGGGTGTTGTGCAGGTGGGCGTCGCGCTGGGTGACCACCTGGGAGACCAGGACGGCGTCGGCGCCCTCGGCGCGGGCCCGCTCCACGAGGGTGGGCACCGAGACCTGGGCGCCGAGGTTGAGCACCTTCAGCTCCCGGTAGTACTCCAGGCCCTTCTCCCCCGCGAAGCCCTTGATGTTGAGGATCGCGTCGATGCCGACCGTGTGGGCGTCGGTGCCGATGCAGGCCCCCACGACGCACAGGCGGCGCCGCAGCGCCCGCCTGACGGCGGCGTTGGCCTCGGCGGGGGTCAGCAGCGGGTAGTCGCGCTCGACGACCTCGACGGTGCTGGTGTCGACCAGGTGCTGCACCCGGCCGTAGACCACGAAGAACGTGAACCCCGGGCCCATCGGCCGCGCGTGCACGACCAGGGCGGGGTCCAGGCCCATCTTGGCGGCCAGCTGCGCCGCGGCGCCCTCGGCGACCTTCGTGTGCGCGAGCGGCAGCGTGAAGCTCAGCTGCACCATCCCGTCGCCGGTGGTGTCGCCGTACGGGCGGACCAGGGTGGGCTCGCTCATCGTTCCTCCTGCAGCAGCTCGGCAGCCGGGTTGTAGTACGCCTCCGCCTTGCGGGCCACGCCGTCCAGGCCGCGGCCGCCGTCGGCGGGGCGCCGCATCAGGCCGAAGGTGCCGTCGGCGATCGCGTCCAGCAGCCCGTGCTCGTGGGCGAGGATGCGCTCCAGCAGGTCGATGGACTCCCCGAGGACCTGGCGGGCGCGGCTGCCGATGAAGCCGTCCGGGGCCGGGTGGAAGTCCTCGTGCAGCCCGCCGGCGGCGTCGAGGACGTAGCGGACGTTCTGGAGGGCGAGGTCGCGGTCGGAGAGCCACGGGGTGACGACGGCCTCGGTCATCATCCCGACCAGGAGGATCCCCTGCCCGGTCAGCGCGCCGGCCAGGTTGAAGAACCCGTCGAGCAGCTGGCCCCGGAACACGTCGCCGGTCATGTGCCGGGTCGGCGGCATCCACTTCAGCGGGGCGCCCGGGAAGAGCTCGCGCGCCAGCAGCGCGTGGGCGAGCTCCAGCCGGAACGACTCCGGCACCGCCGGGTCGATCTCGAAGGCGTGCCCCAGGCCGAGCTGCCAGGTCTCGAGGCCGGCCTCGCGGGCGAAGTACTCATTGAGCAGCTGGCTGGTGGTGACGGTGTGGGCGGCCTCCACGGCGTCGGCGGTGGTCAGGTAGTTGTCCTCGCCGGTGTTGATGATGATGCCGGCCCGGGCGTGCACCTGCCGGCTGAAGCGTTGGTCGACGAAGGTCCGCACCGGGTTGATGTCGCGGAAGAGGATCCCGTACATCGAGTCGTTGAGCATCATGTCGAGCCGTTCCAGGCCGGCGAGCACGGCGATCTCCGGCATGCACAGGCCGCTGGCGTAGTTGGTGAGCCGGACGTAGCGGCCCAGCTCCCGGCTGGACTCGTCGAGCGCCGCCCGCATCAGCCGGAAGTTCTCCTGGGTCGCGTAGGTGCCGGCGAAGCCCTCCCGGGTGGCGCCCTCGGGCACGTAGTCGAGCAGGCTCTGGCCGGTGGAGCGGATCACCGCGATCACGTCCGCGCCCTCGCGGGCGGCCTGCTGGGCCTGCGGGATGTCCTCGTAGACGTCGCCGGTGGCGACGATCAGGTAGATCCAGGGCCGCCGCGGCGGGTCGCCGTGGCGGGCCACCTGCCGCTCCCGGTCGGCCCGGCGCTGGTCCACGAGGGTCAGTCCCCGTCCGACCTGGGTGCGGCTCGCGGACCGGGCCGCGGCGGCGGCGCTGCCCTCGGGCACCCGGAACGCCACCGATCCGGCGGAGGCCTTCTGGGCCAGCGTGAGCAGGTCCTCGGCCTCCCCCCGCACCAGCGCGTCCCAGACCGGCAGGGCCAGGCCGTGCTCGAGCCCGGTGTCGGCGCGCACCACGTCGGCGAGCCGGTTGACCCAGGGCGTCCCGTCGGGATCGGCGCCCCGGAGCCCGGCCAGCCGGAGCGTGGCGCGCTCGACCGAGACCGTGGTGTGCTCGCGGGCGAGCCGGACGATCGGCTCGCCGGCCCGCGCGGCCAGCGCCCGGGCGCTGGCGACGGTGTGCTCGTCGAGCTGGAGCTTGCTCACCCGCCCACCCCGCCCACACCGCTCGCGACCTCGCGGCCGAGCCGCTGGTCGAAGAGGCGACGCACCCCGGGGTGGTCGCGCAGCAGCTGGACGGCGTACGCCGCGTGCCCGGGGAGGTAGCCGTTGCCGACCAGCATCGTGACGTCGGCGGCCAGCCCCTCGGCGCCGAGCGCGGCGGCCGAGAACGACGTGGCCATCGAGAAGAACACGACCGTGCCGCCGTCGGCGGTGGCCAGCACGGCGCCGCCCTCGCACCCCGGGACGTCGACGCAGACGATCGTGACCTGCGCCGGTCCCCCGGCGGCCAGGACGGCGTCGCGCAGCGCCACCGGGTCGCGGGCGTCGGCGACGACCACGACGTCCGCGAGCCCGGCGTCGCGCAGCGCGGCTGCCTCGACCTCGGTCGGGACCACGCCGATGGTGCGGCCGGCCCCGGCGTCGCGGGCGGCGGCCAGGCTGAGCGAGCCCGACTTGCCGGCTCCGCCGACGACGACGACGCAACCGCCCGGATGGGCGCGCGCCACCCGGGCGGTCAGCGCCGGTGCGCCGCAGACGTCCATCACCGCGAGCGCGAGGTCGGTGGGCAGGTCGTCGGGCAGCCGGGCGGCGATCGAGCGACCGAACAGCACGGCGTACCCGGTGCACGGGACCTGCTCATCCTGGCCGTCCCACGCGGACAGGCCGTCCTCGACGACCAGCGGGGTGAGGGTGAGCGAGACCAGGGTGGCGACCCGGTCGCCGACCGCGAGCCCGTGGGGCGAGGCGGGACCGACCTCCTCGACGGTGCCGACCAGCATCCCGCCCGAGCCGGTGACGGGGTTCTGCATCTTGCCGCGCTCCGCGATGATCGCCAGCACCTCGGCGCGGACCGCGGCGCCGTCGACCACGCCGTTGCGGGTGTGCCGGGCGGCGAGCTGGCGGTACGACGCCGCGTCGAGGTTGAGCCGCTCCACCCGCACCCGGACCTCGTCGGGCCACAGCGTCTCGCGGGTG
Source organism: Nocardioides pantholopis (assembly GCF_003710085.1). Taxonomy (NCBI): domain Bacteria; kingdom Bacillati; phylum Actinomycetota; class Actinomycetes; order Propionibacteriales; family Nocardioidaceae; genus Nocardioides; species Nocardioides pantholopis. The sequence continues at coordinate 2,044,446 of NZ_CP033324.1, forward strand.
TCGAGGCGGCGGGCGGCCTGCGGCAGCACCAGCGGCCGGTCCAGGACGCGGTGCAGCCCGGCGGGGTCCCCGGTCCGGTCGGTTGGGGTCACGAGCCGTCCACCTCTTCCGCATCAGCGTCGGTGACAGGAAAACGTCCGGCATACGGGTGGACCGGCCGGACGATCTGCTTCTATCGTGGCAGATGTCGCGCAGGTCACACAACCGACCCGCTGGCGCCGACCGCTGTCCCCGACGTCGTCCGAGCGGAGCCCTCATGACCGTGCCCACCAGTCACGCGCCCCCCGTCCGGGACGCCGACCAGCCCTACGCCTACCGGCGCACCGAGCTGGTGGAGCCGGACTGGACCCGCGTCCCGGGCTGGCGCGGGGTCACCGCCACGGAGTGGGAGTCGGCGCAGTGGCAGCGGGCGCACTGCGTGAAGAACGCCGCTCAGCTGCGGACGGTCCTCGGAGACCTGGTGGACGAGTCGTTCTTCGACGACCTGGAGCGCGACCAGGCCCAGCGGGCCACGATGTCGATGCTGCTTCCCCCGCAGATGCTCAACACGATGGTGGCCGACGTCCCGCCCGGAGGACCGGGGTCGTGGACGGAGGCCTTCTACGCCGACCCGGTGCGGCGCTACATGGTGCCGGTGCTCAGCGACCGTCGTACCGACTGGCCCTCGCACCCACACGCCTCCCGCGACTCCCTGCACGAGCAGGACATGTGGGTCGCCGAGGGGCTCACCCACCGCTACCCCACCAAGGTGCTCGCCGAGCTGCTGCCCACCTGTCCGCAGTACTGCGGGCACTGCACCCGGATGGACCTGGTCGGCAACTCCACGCCCAGCGTCGACAAGCTCCGGTTCGTCGGCAAGCCCGTGGACCGGCACGCGGAGATGCTGGACTACCTGCGGCGTACGCCGTCGGTGCGCGACGTCGTGGTCTCCGGCGGCGACGTGGCCAACATGCCGTGGGCCCGGCTGGAGGAGTTCCTGACCCGGCTGCTGGAGATCGAGAACATCCGCGACGTGCGGCTGGCCACCAAGGCCCTGATCGGGCTGCCCCAGCACTGGCTCCAGCCCGAGGTCGTCGAGGGCATGACCCGCGTCGCCGCCCTCGCCAACGCGCGCGGCGTCGCGCTGGCCATGCACACCCACGCCAACCACGCCAGCTCGGTGACGCCGCTGGTCGCGCGGGCGGCCGGCGCGATGCTCGACGCCGGGCTGCGCGACGTCCGCAACCAGGGGGTGCTGCTGGCCGGGGTCAACGCGACCAGCCACGACCTGCTGGACCTGAGCTTCCGGCTGCTCGACGGCGCCCGGGTGATGCCCTACTACTTCTACCTGTGCGACATGATCCCCAACGCCGAGCACTGGCGGGTCCCGGTCGCCGAGGCGCAGCGGCTCCAGCACCAGCTGATGGGCTACCTGCCGGGCTTCGCCACCCCGCGGATCGTGTGCGACGTGCCGTTCGTCGGCAAGCGCTGGGTCCACCAGCTCGCCGACTACGACACCGAGCGCGGCATCTCGTACTGGACCAAGAACTACCGGACCTCGCTGGAGGCCGACGACCCCGAGGCGCTCACCCGGCGCTACGAGTACTACGACCCGATCCACACCCTCCCCGACGCCGGTCGGGCGTGGTGGGGGCGGTACGGGGGTCGTTGAGGGCTGGTCAGGTCTGCCGATTGTGCACATTCGGCGACAGAACGGCCGTTTCGCCTGTCGTTTGTCATCAATCGGCAGCGCTCCGACCGGCGGTCAGCCGCCGGTGACGGGCCGGCTCTCGTAGTACGTCGAGAGCACGATGGTGGTCCGGGTCGAGACGTTCGCGGCGGCCCGGATCCGGGCCAGCAGGTTCTCGAGGTCGTGCGGGGTAGCGGTGCGCACCTTGAGGAGGTAGGACTCCTCGCCCGCGACCGACCAGCAGGACTCGATCTCGGGCACGTCGCGCAGCCGCTCGGGGCAGTCGTCGGGCTGGGAGGGATCGATCGGACGGATCGAGATGAACGCGGTCAGCGGCAGCCCGATCTGGTCGTGGTTGACGGTGGCGCCGTACCCCAGCAGCAGCCCGCGCTGCTCGAGCCGCTTGACCCGCTGGTGCACCGCCGAGGTGGACAGGCCGGTGGCCCGGCCGAGCTCGGTGAAGGACATCCGTCCGTCGGCCGCCAGCAGCTGGACGATCTTGCGGTCGGTGGCTTCCACGTCGGACCCTGTCACGACCTCAGCCTGTCACAGCGACGTGGCAGGATCGCGGCGTGACCACGCCGCAGACGCCCGACCGCTTGATGCTCCTGGACACCGCCTCGATGTACTTCCGGGCCTTCTTCGGGGTGCCGGAGATCCTCGCCCCCGACGGCAAGACGCCGGTCAACGCGGTGCGCGGGCTGATGGACTTCATCAGCCGCCTGGTCGACGAGTACCGGCCCAGCGACCTGGTGTGCTGCTGGGACAACGACTGGCGCCCGCAGTGGCGCGTCGACCTGCTCCCGACGTACAAGACCCACCGGGTCGTCGAGGAGGTCGCCTCCGCCCCGGACATCGAGCAGGTGCCCGACCCGCTCCAGGTCCAGGTGCCGCTGATCCTCGAGGTGCTGGCGGCCTTCGGCATCCCGGTGGTCGGCGCCGACGGCTACGAGGCCGACGACGTCATCGGCACCCTGGCCACCGGCGCCGGGCAGCCGGTCGACGTGGTCACCGGGGACCGGGACCTCTTCCAGGTCGTCGACGACGCGGCCGACGTCCGGGTCCTCTACATCGCTCGCGGGATCAGCCGCCACGAGCGGGTGACCAACGACTGGGTCCGGGACAAGTACGGCGTCGACGCGCGCCAGTACGCCGACTACGCCACGCTGCGCGGCGACGCCTCCGACGGCCTTCCCGGTGTGAAGGGCGTCGGCGACAAGACCGCCGCGACCCTGCTCGGCCGGTTCGGCGACATGGCCGGCATCATCGCCGCCGCCCAGGACCCGGCCTCCGACATGGGTCCCGGCCCGCGCGGCAAGATCAAGGCAGCGGCCGACTACCTGGCCGTCGCCCCCCAGGTGGTCGCGGTGGCCCGCGACCTCGACCTGCCCCGGACCGGCTACGCGCTGCCCCGGACCCCCGCCGACCCCGACCGGGTGCTCGCCCTCGCCCAGCAGTGGAACCTGAGCGGACCGGCCGAGCGGCTGGTCAACGCGCTCGCCGGCTGAGCTCGGCTCCGGGGCGGCCGCGACCGCTGTCGTTTGGTGACAAACGACAGACAGACCAGCCGTTTCCCTGCCGATTGTGCACATTCGGCGCCAGCGGCCGCCCACACCACCTCACCGCCGCCCCCGTAGCGTGAGTGGCATGGATCGCATCGCCATCGTCGGGGGCCACGGCCAGGTGGCCCGTCACCTCATCCACATCCTGCGCCGCGCCGAGCACACGCCGGTGGCGCTCGTGCGCAAGGAGGAGTACCGCGCCGAGCTCGAGGGCAAGGGTGCGGAGGTGCGCCTGCTCGACATCGAGCGACAGGACGCCGACGCGTTCGCGGCGGCGTTCGAGGGCTGCCAGGCCGTGGTCTTCGCCGCGGGCGGGGGTCCGGACGGCAACATCGAGCGCAAGCGCACCGTGGACCTCGAGGGGTCGCTGAAGTCGATCGCGGGGGCCCGCAAGGCGGGCATCCGGCGCTTCGTCCAGGTCTCGGCGATCGGGGTGGACGAGCCGCTGCCCGAGGACACCGCCGAGGTGTGGCGGGCGTACGTCGAGGCCAAGCGGGACGCCGACGCCGCGCTGCGCGAGAGCGACCTCGACTGGACCATCGTCCGGCCCGGGCAGCTCACCGACGACCCCGCGACCGGCAAGGTCACCCTGGGCGACAGGGTCGAGCCCGGCGCGGTGACCCGCGCGGACGTCGCGGCCGTGCTGGCTGCGGTGCTGGACGTCGAGTCCAGCATCGGCCGGCAGTGGGAGCTCGTGAACGGGGAGACCCCCGTCCACGACGCCGTCGCTCAGTCCTCGGCGAGCCCGCTGTAGGCGACCACACCGCGGCGGACCCGGCGCACCAGCTCCCGGGCCGTGCCGCGCAGGGGTGAGTCGCCGGCCGCGTCGGCGACCTGCCCGGCGAGGTCGAGCAGCTGCTTCATCCAGCGCACGAAGTCGCCCGCGGCCAGGTCGGTCTCGCCGAGCACGTCGTCGAGGTCGTCGCCCTCCGCCCACCGGTAGGCGATCCACGCGAAGCCCGGGTCGGGCTGGCGCAGGAAGTCCAGCCGGTGCTCCTTCTCGAGCCGGTCCAGCTCGCCCCACAGGCGCACGGTCTCGCCGATCACGTCCCGCACGGCGCCGCCGGGCAGCCGCGGCGACGACGCGTCGTCGGGGCGCCGGGCCTCGAAGACCAGCACGGACAGGGCGGCGGCGAGGCCGGAGGCGTCGAGGTCCTCCCACAGCCCGCGCCGGATGCACTCGGCGGCGACCAGGTCCATCTCGGAGTACAGCCGCATCAGGTGCCGTCCGCGCGGGCTGACCTTCTCGCCCTCGAGGTAGTCCAGCGCGGTGAGCACCTCGCAGACCCGGTCGAACTGACGGGCGACGGTGTTGGTGCGGTTCTCGACCCGGCGCTTGAGCGTCTCGGCGTCGCGGCTCAGCTTGAACCACCGCTGGGCCCACCGGTCGTGGTCCTCGCGGTCCGGGCAGACGTGGCACGGGTGCGCCTGGAGCTGCGCGCGCAGCTCGGCGACCTCCTCGTCGGCCGCGGAGCGGGCCAGGGCGGAGCGCTGCGGGCCGCCGCGCCCGGTCGTCGGCATGCTCAGGTCGTGGGTCTTGGTGCGCAGCGCCGAGGCCAGGTCGCGGCGCATCTGCGGGTTGCGTCCGTTGAAGTTCTTCGGCACCTTGACCCGGGTCAGGGCCTCGACCGGCGACGGGAAGTCGATCATCCCCAGCCGCCGCGCCTGCCGGTCGGCGGTGACGACGTACGGCCGCGGGTTGTCCTCGGCCCAGCCGGGGTCGATCACGACCGCGAAGCCCGCGAACTTGCCGGTCGGCACCGAGATCACGTCGCCGGGACGCAGTGCCCGCAGGGACTCGATCGCCTCGTCGCGACGGTCGGCCTTCCGGGCCCGGCTGGCGCCCTTCTCGACGTCGGAGATCCGGCGGCGCAGCGCGGCGTACTCCATGAAGTCACCGAGGTGGCAGCTCGCGGCCTCGCGGTAGCCGTCCAGGGCGTCCTGGGCCTTGCGCAGCTGCCGGGCCAGCCCGACGACTGCCTTGTCGGCCTGGAACTGGGCGAAGGACTGCTCCAGCAGCTCGCGGGAGGTGTCGCGCCCGAACTGGTGCACGAGGTTGACAGCCATGTTGTACGACGGCCGGAACGACGAGCGCAGCGGATAGGTGCGGGTGGAGGCCAGACCGGCCAGCTCGCGGGGGTTCATGCCCTGCTGCCACAGCACCACGCCGTGGCCCTCGGTGTCGAGCCCGCGACGCCCGGCCCGCCCGGTCAGCTGGGTGTACTCCCCCGGCGTGATCGAGGCGTGCGTCTCGCCGTTCCACTTGTCGAGCTTCTCGATGACCACGGTGCGGGCCGGCATGTTGATGCCCAGCGCGAGGGTCTCGGTGGCGAAGACGACCTTGCACAGGCCGCGCGCGAAGAGCTCCTCGACGCACTGCTTGAACGCCGGCAGCATGCCGGCGTGGTGGGCGGCGACACCGCGGGTCAGGCCGTCGAGGAAGTCGTGGTAGCCGAGCACGTGCAGGTCGTCGGCCGGCAGGTGCCGGCAGCTGGCCTCGACGTAGGCGAAGATCTCGTCGCGCTCGGCGGTCGTGGTCAGCCGGGTGCCGGCGTTGAGGCACTGGGTGACCGCAGCGTCGCAGCCGACCCGGCTGAAGATGAACACGATCGCGGGCAGCATCCCGTCGCGCTCGAGGCGGTCCACGACGTCGGCCCGGCTCGGGACCCAGACCCGGCGGCCGTTGCCGATCTGCTTGGGCCCGCCCCGGCCCGGCTGCGAGCGGCCGCGCGGCGTACGCCGATCGCGGACCCGGGTGGCCGCCCAGTCGTCGCGGGCGACCTTCATCAGCTCCTCGTTGACCGGGGCGCCCTCCTTGACGAAGCCGGCGGCGGCGTCGACGTCGGAGCTGGCGAACAGGTCGAGCATCCGGCGGCCGACCATCACGTGCTGGTAGAGCGGCACCGGGCGGCGCTCCTCGAGGATCGTGGCGGTCTCGCCGCGCACGGTGGCCAGCCACTCCCCGAACTCCTCGGCGTTGGAGACCGTGGCCGAGAGCGAGACCAGCGTGACCGACTCCGGCAGGTGGATGATCACCTCCTCCCACACCGCGCCGCGGGAGCGGTCGGCGAGGTAGTGGACCTCGTCCATGATCACGAACCCGAGGCCGAGCAGCGTGCGCGAGCCGGCGTAGAGCATGTTGCGCAGCACCTCGGTGGTCATCACGACCACGGGCGCCTCGCCGTTGACGGTGTTGTCGCCGGTCAGCAGTCCGACGTTCTCGGGGCCGTAGCGCTCGACGAGGTCGTGGTACTTCTGGTTCGACAGCGCCTTGATCGGGGTGGTGTAGAACGCCTTGCGCCCGGTCTGGAGGGCGAGGTGGATCGCGAACTCGCCCACGATCGTCTTGCCGGAGCCGGTCGGGGCGGCGACGAGCACGCCGCGGCCCTCCTCGATCTCCTGGCAGGCCCGCACCTGGAAGTCGTCGAGGCCGAAGTCGTGCATGGCCCGGAAGTCGCGGAGGACGGGGTGGGCGCGGTGCTGCCGGAACTCGGCGTACCGCTCCGACGGGGACAGCTCGTCGGTGCTCATGGGCTCCAACCTACGCGAGCGGCCTACGCGAGCCCCTAACCGAGCACCGTCAGCGCCCCCGGTGCGCACTCGACGGTGAGCGGCAGCGGGCCGAACCGCTCCCCGTCGGCGTAGGTCACGACGCCGGGGGCGGCGATGGTCACGGTGCGGACCCGGTGCCGCTCGTACTGGGGGTGCTCGGTGTGGGTGCCCTTGAACAGCTTGGGATAGGTGCGCACCAGCTCCAGCTTGCTGATCGGCTTGATCACGACCACGTCGAGCAGCCCGTCGTCGATCTGGGCGCCCTCGGCGATCCGCAGCCCGCCGCCGAACGAGGGGCCGTTGCCGACGGCGACCAGCATCGCGTCGGTGCGCAGCGACTTGCCGTCGAGGTCGAGCACGTAGGGCAGCGGCCGGAAGGTGCGCAGCTCGGCCACGGTGGCCAGGTTGTAGCGCATCTGGCCCTTCGGCCAGGTCATCCGGTTCGCGCGCTCGGCGCAGGCGGCGTCGAAGCCGGCGCACAGCACCGTGGCGTAGTACGTCGCCCCGCTGCGCGCCAGGTCGATGCTCCGGGTCCGGCCGGCCAGGATCCGCTCCAGGGCCGCCAGCGGGTCCTTGCGGGGCAGGTCCAGCAGCCGGGCGGTGTCGTTGCCGGTGCCGGCCGGGACGATGCCCAGCGGTACGCCGGTCCCGGCCAGCGCCTGCAGCGCGAGGTGCACCATGCCGTCGCCGCCGGCGACGACGACCGCGTCCACCCCGTCGGCCGCAGCGGCGTGCGCCTGGTCGAGGGACTCGTCCGCGTCGCGCCCGACGAGGTCGCGGACCCGGATCCCGGCGTCCCGCAGCCGGGTGAGCGCGAGGCCCCGGGCCCGTTGGCCCCGGCCCTTCCCGGCAGTGGGGTTGGTGATCAGGGCGATGTCCCGCAGCTTGCGGGGGTCACAGGTGCTGGCCACCCCCGGAGACTAGGGCCTCCGGCCCCGATCGGTGCCGATCCGCAGCCGCGCGGCGTACCGATCCGGCGAGGCGCCCACCGCCCGGGCCAGTCGACCCAGGGCGTCCAGGGCCAGGTCGGCGCTGAACCGGGTGCCGGGCACCGCCAGCGTGAGCCGGCCCGCACTGTCGACCACGTGCACCTCGCCGCGCTGCCAGGCGTGGTGGGCGCTGACCCGGACGCCGTCGTCGGCCACCGGCACCGGGCAGGCCTCGTCGACGGCGAGGAGGTCGCAGGGCAGCGGCGCGAAGCCGTCGGCCGCCAGCTCGCCGCGGACGTGGTGACCGGTGCGGACCCCGGACTCCGCGGTCCAGGTCACCTCGGCGACCCCCAGCCACTCCGGCAGGTCGAACGGATCGAGCTCGGTCAGATCGGTGCTCGTCGTGGGAGTCGGTTCGGTCATCAGCTCGGCCATCAGATCGGCGAGAGCTCGTCGTCGGACCACTGCTCGGTGCCGCGCCCCCGACCGCGGGCGCGGTCGACCGAGCGGGCCACGACCTCGGCGACCACGAAGAGGAACAGCATCGGGATCGCGAGCATCAGCATCGAGAACGGGTCCGTGGACGGCGTCGCCACGGCGGCGAAGACGAAGGTGCCGATGATGATCCAGGGGCGGTAGCGCCCCAGCGCCTTGCCCGAGACCACCCCGGCGAGGTTCAGCAGGATCACGAACAGCGGGATCTCGAAGGCGATGCCGAAGATCAGCAGCATCCGGACGAAGAAGCTGAAGTACTCGCCGAACTCGACGAGGTTCTCCAGCCCGTCCGGGGTGAACCCGATCAGCACCTCGAGGCCCTTGGGGAGGACGTAGTACGCCGTCGCGACCCCGAGGAAGAACAGCGGCCCGGCGACCGCGATGAAGACCCGGGTCCAGCGCTTCTCGTGGGCGTGCAGGCCGGGGACCAGGAAGGCCCAGATCTGGTAGAGCCAGAACGGGCTGGACGCGACGATCGCCGCGACCCCGCACAGCTTCAGCTGCAGCAGCAGCGGACCGCCGGCGCTGGCGATGTAGGCCTTGGTGTCGACCGACTCCGGCAGCGCCTGCTTGGCGTCGTTGTACGGGCGCAGGATCAGGTCGAGCAGGAAGTCGTAGAAGAACAGGGCGACGACGAAGGCGACCACGAGTACGAGGGCCGCCTTGACCAGCCGGGCCCGCAGCTCCCGCAGGTGGTCGGAGAGGGCCATGCGGCCATCGGGCCCGACCGGGTGGTGCGGACGTCCGGTGAAGAGATCCCGGACCCCCTTCAGGGAGACCAACCTGGTCAGGCAGTCGTGTCGCCGCGCCGCTGGCGCTCGGCCTCGGCGTCGAGCTCGGCCTGGCGGGCGCTCAGCTCACGGGGCTCGACGGGGCGCGCCCGGGGAGCCGACCGGTCGGGGTCCGTCTCGTCCTTGTCGTCGTCCATCAGGCCCTTGGTCTCGGCCTTGAAGATGCGCAGCGCGCGGCCGCTGCCGCGGGCGAGCTCGGGAAGTTTCGTGGCGCCGAAGAGGAGCACCAGGACGGCCAGGATGATGAGCAGCTCGGTCGGGCCCAGTCCGGCGACAAGTGGGGTGATCATGGTGTCCTCACTGGCAGGGATATGTCGTGGCTCATCCTACGTCGCTGTGGCGGTAGAGGCGCAGGGCGTCCCGCGCCGCCGCCCGGTAGGACTCGGCGTACTGCGGCGGGTCGACGACGGTGGCGTGCGGAGCGAGCCGCAGCAGCAGCCGGGTCAGCCACTGCTCGTCGGCGACGAGCAGGTCCACCTCGAGGCTCCCGTCGCTCTGCGCTCGGACCTCCTCGACCGGGTAGTACTCGGTGACCCAGCGCGCCTCCGGGGCCAGCCGCAGCGTGACCCGGGTGGTGTCGGAGGACCGGGCGAACAGCCCGTCCGCGAGGTCCCGGGGCGGCTCGGGGGCCGAGACGATCGGCGTGTCGAGCACCTCGGCGACCGAGATCCGGTCCAGCCGGAAGAGCCGGGGCGCCTCCGCGACGTGGCACCAGGCGTCGAGGTAGTCGAACCCGTGGGCGGTGACGACGCCGCGCGGGTCGACCACGCGGTCGGACTCCTCGTCGCGCGAGGGCACGTAGTAGCTCAGCCGGACCTGCCGGTGCCGGTCCGCCGCGTCCTGGAGCCGGGTGGCGAGCAGGGCGAGGTCGGCGTCGACGGCGTCCTGGCCGGGGTCGATCTGCGGGGCGCCCTCGGCGGCGGCGGCCTCGAGCTTGGCCAGCGCCCGGTCGACGACCTCGCGGGTGTCCGCGCCGGCGCCGTTGCGCAGGGCTCGTAGCGCCACGATCACCGCGGTCGCCTCGGTGGGTGTGAGGCGCAGCGGCCGCGCGAGGTAGTCCGCGTTCGAGACCCTGATGACGCCGTCGCCCTCGGGGTCCTCGAGCGCATCGAGGTCGACGTCGATGAGGTCGTCGGGGTAGCCGCCCGGCAGCCCGCACATGAGCAGCACCTTGAGGTCCTTGAGCAGCTGCTGCGGGGCGACGCCGAGGTCGCGGCCGGCGTCCTCGAGGCGGACGCCGCCGCGGGCGTGCAGGTACGGCACCAGGGTCAGCAGGCGGGCCACCTGCTCCTTGGCCCCAGCCGAGGCCGTCTGGCGCGCGCTCATGCGGACTCCCCCACGGCCGCTGCCAGCCGCGCGACCACGGCCTCGCGCAGCGCCGGCGGCGACTCGACGTACACGTCCGGTCCGTGCCCGAGGATCTCGTCGGCGAGACCGAGCGCGCCGCGGGTCAGCGTGAGCCGGTCCCAGGCGGTCCGGTCGTCGGGGCCGGGGACGCCCGGCTGCACTGCCGTCGCCCCGCGCCGCAGCAGGTGGCCGGCGCCGGCCCGGACCAGGAGGACGACCTCCTCGGTCACCGGCGCCGGGGCGAGACGCCGCGCGACCTCGCGGATGTCGGTGCCGGCCGGGACCTCGTAGGAGCCGGGGCGGCCGGTCTTGCGGGCCTGCCCCTGCACCCGGGAGAGCCGGAAGACCCGCTCCTCGCCGCGGTCGGTGTCGTGGCCCACGACGTACCAGCGCCCGGCGTACCGGACCACGCCCCAGGGCTGGAGGTGCCGGGTCGCGACCTGGTCCTGGCCGGGGCGGGCGTAGTCGAAGGCGACGGGGGTGCGCTCCTGGGTGGCCTCCCAGAAGACGTCGAAGGACGGCTCGTCGGCGGAGAGCCGGGGCTCGACGATGTCGAGCGCGGAGACGTCGACGTCCACGCCGAGCGCGGTCAGCTTGCGGACCGCCTCGGTGGTCGCCTCGGCCAGCCGGGCGTGCTGCCAGACCCGGGTCGCGAGGCCGACGACCGCTGCCTCGTCGGGGAGCAGGTCGATCGCCGGCAGCGCGAACTCGTCGGCGGGGATCCGGTAGCCGGGCTCGTCCTCGAACAGCGGGTCGATGCTGCCGACCTCGATCGGGACGCCGAGGCTGCGCAGCTCCTCCTTGTCGCGCTCGAACATCTTCTCGAACGCCTCGTCGTTGGCGCCGGGATAGAGGATCGAGCGGATCCGGGCCTTGCTGACGTAGGTGCGCTGCACCAGCAGCATGATGAGCAGGTTGAGCAGCCGCTCACTCTTGCGCACGCTCATCTTGCTCCTTCGTCGGCGCCGGTGGCCGCGACCATTGTCGCGGACGGATCAGATCGCGCCGAGCACGTCGACGACGAAGTACAGCGTGTCGGTGCCCTTGATGCCGGCGTCCTTCTGGCCCTTCTCGCCGTACCCGAGCTTCGGCGGGATCGCCAGCAGCACCCGGCTGCCGACCGGAACGCCGACCAGGCCCTGGTCCCAGCCCGGGACCACGGCGCCGACGCCGATCTGGGTCGTCATCGGCTTCTTGCCGTAGCTCTGGTCGAAGGGCTTCTTCGCGCCGTACACCTGGCCGAGGTAGTCGACGGTGACCGACTGACCCTTGGCGACCTTGGCGCCCTCGCCCTTGACGAGGTACGCCGTGCGTAGCTTGTCGCTGGGCTCGGGGGTCCCCGCGAAGTCGAGGCCGGAGACCAGGCCCTTGCGGTTCGTGGTGATCTTCGGCGCCCAGGCCGGGGCCTTCTGCTTGGCGCCCTGCGGCGCGGCGAGGGCCTGGTCGGCGATGTCGACCACGAGCAGGACGGCGTCCTTGTTGCCGATGCCGAGGCCCGGGTTGCCGGTCTCGCCGAAGGCCTCCTCGGCCGAGGCGGTGACGGCGACCCGGGAGCCGCGGGGGTGACCCTCGAGCGCCTCCACGAAGACCGGCGCGAGCTGCTCCTCGTCCACGGTCAGCGACTGGGCGCCGCCCTCGGCGTACGTGCTCCAGGTCTCCTGCTGGCTGTAGCCGTTGCCGACCCAGATGTTGGCCTGGACGTCCTCGCCGGTCTTGACCTCCGGGCCGTCACCCTCGACGAGCACCTCGACCTCGACCTTGCCGGCGCTCATCCGGTCCTTCCAGGACACCTCGGGAGCCGTGCCGGGGTCGCCGCTGATGCTCACCGCGTCCAGGCGCGAGACGCCCTCGTCGTCCTCGCCGTCATCGCCGCCGCAGGCAGTCAGACCGAGGAGGAGCGCAGGGAGCAGGACGGCCACGGGCCGACGGGAACGACGAAGCACGGATCCAGCCTTTGCAGGTCTTGGCGACAACGATTCGTCGAGAACCCTAACCGCCGGACCTGAGAGGTCCCTCAGTGACTCTCGGGACTCTCGGGACTCTCACCGGACTCTTGGAGGACTCACATGCCGTCGACCAGGCGCTGCACCCGCTCGTCGTGGGCCCGGAACGGGTCCTTGCACAAGACCGTGCGCTGGGCCTGGTCGTTGAGCTTGAGGTGCACCCAGTCGACCGTGAAGTCCCGGCGCCGCTCCTGGGCCCGGCGGATGAACTCGCCGCGCAGCCGGGCCCGGGTGGTCTGGGGTGGCACCGACTTGGCCTCGAAGATCCGCAGGTCGCTGGTCGCCCGTGCCACCAGGCCGCGCTTCTCCAGCAGGTAGTAGAGGCCCCGGCCGCGGTGGATGTCATGGTAGGCGAGGTCGAGCTGGGCGACGCGCGGGTGGCCCAGCGACAGCCCGTGCTTGGCGCGGTAGGCCTCGATCAGCTTCCACTTGATCACCCAGTCGATCTCGCGGTCGACCAGGCCCAGGTCGTCGGACTCGATCGCCTTCAGGCCCCGCTCCCACAGGTCCAGCGCCTGCTCGATGACCGGGGTGCTGATGCCGCGCCGGTCCACGAAGTCGCGGGCCTTGCCGAGGTACTCCGCCTGGATCTCCAGGGCGCTGGCCTCGCGGCCGTTGGCCAGCCGGATCCGGCGGCGACCGCTGACGTCGTGGCTGATCTCCCGGATCGCCCGGATCGGGTTCTCCATCGTGAGGTCGCGCATCACCACGCCCTCCTCGATCATCCGCAGCACCAGGTCGCAGCTGGCGACCTTGAGCAGCGTGGTCGTCTCGCTCATGTTCGAGTCGCCGACGATCACGTGCAGTCGGCGGTACTTCTCGGCGTCCGCGTGCGGCTCGTCGCGGGTGTTGATGATCGGCCGGCTGCGCGTGGTCGCGCTGCTCACGCCCTCCCAGATGTGCTCGGCGCGCTGGCTCACGCTGAACGCCGCGCCCCGCGGGGTCTGGGTGATCTTCCCGGCCCCCACCACCATCTGGCGGGTCACCAGGAACGGGATCAGGATGTCGGCGAGCCGGCTGAACTCCCCCGCCCGCCCGACCAGGTAGTTCTCGTGGCAGCCGTAGGAGTTGCCGGCCGAGTCGGTGTTGTTCTTGAACAGGTAGATCTCCCCGGCGATGCCCTCGTCGTGGAGCCGCTGCTCGGCGTCCTGGAGCAGCCCCTCCAGGACCCGCTCCCCCGCCTTGTCGTGGGTGACCAGCTCGACGATGTCGTCGCACTCGGGCGTGGCGTACTCGGGATGGCTGCCCACGTCGAGGTAGAGCCGGGCGCCGTTGCGCAGGAACACGTTGCTGCTGCGTCCCCAGCTGACCACCTTGCGGAACAGGTAGCGCGCCACCTCGTCGGGGCTGAGGCGGCGCTGGCCCTTGAACGTGCACGTGACGCCGTACTCGTTCTCGATCCCGAAGATCCGACGGTCCATGAACAAACACTACGGCCCGTGCGGGAGGAATCCCCGGCGTTCGTCGGCGCGGGGTGGTCGGGGTTGCGGTTTGGTGACAAACCGCGGCGATCCGGCCGCTGGCGATGCAGTTCTCCCCCAATCGTCGAACCCCATGGCCCGGCGCCACCGGTTCAGGACCCGCTGGCGGCCCGGCTCCCGGTACAGCGAGTTGTCGACGAGCCGGCGCCACCGCTGCAGCCGGCGCAGGTCGTGGGGGCGGCCGAGCCAGCGGTCCAGCTCGTGCATAACCACGCCGGGATGGTTCAGCAGGTCGTCGAGCACGAAGCCGCGGCGCTGGTACGGCGTACCGACCCAGGCTCGCTCACGGCGGAGGTCCGCGCGGTGCTGGGCCTGATCACGATGGCCGGCACCGTCGTACTCGTGCACGACGTGGGTCCCGGTGACGAGCAGGTCGGCGCGTCCGATGACCCGCCCGTGGGTGTCGTGCAGCGTGACCTGAGGTTGTACGGCAATCCCCATGACCTCGTGGAAGACCCGCAGCATCGACTCCCCCGCTGATTCGCAGCGAGCGGACGAGAGCTCCCACGCGCCGCGGAGCATCCGAACCCCGGGCCGTCCACTGGCGAGGATCTCCGACATGGCGCGGGGATCCAGATCACCGCAGGCCAGAGCGCTGTCGATCATGATCACCAGGTCGAGCGTCCCCAGGTCGCGCGCCGCCCGCAGCAGGATCTCGCAAGTGGAGTCGACGGGGAGCCCTCGACGCTGCTCGGGCGCCGACGCGCGGATCAGCCGGGAGCACACCAGGCCCAACCGGCGCGGCACGCACCGGTCGCCCTCGACCGCGGCGAAGACCGGCACCTGCTCCGGCAGCGCCGGGGTGGCCCACCCACGCAGCCGCGCAGCCGTGACGTGGCTGAAGACGGCTCCGTCAGGCAGGACCGTCTGCCAGGCCCGCAAGTCCCGGAGGAACTCGTCCTCCTCGGCCAAGCCGCGGTCCGCCAGGTACAGCCCGTGGCTCACCCTGCGGTAGCCGACCAGGCGCACCTGACCTCGGATCGGCTCGTCGTGGCGGATGGTCGGCATGCCGAGATCCTGCGTCGTCTCCCGGGGGTGCGAAACCGTGCGTAACGCAGCTGTGGAGGAAGCCGTCGACAGCAGTGGTACATGCCGTTTGGTGACAAACGACAGCCGAACCGGCCGCGAGCCTGCCGATTGTCACCAAACGGTGAGCAACCGCTCCAGACCTCAGCTCAACGGCGGGGCGACGGGAGGCTCGGGATCCTGGGCCTCAACGGGGTCGGCGGCGTGACCGGCACCGGCCTCGGCATCGCCCGAGCCCGAGCCGGGGCCGGTGGCCCGCTCGGCGAGGAGCGGGGCGAGCCGCGCCGGACCGAGCCGGAGGAACTTGCGGGGCTGGCTACGGGTGCGGTCGAGGACCGCCACCTCGAGGTCCTCGACCGGGATCACCCGGTCCTCGGTCTCGTTGTGGCCCAGGGCGGCGACGGCGAGGCGCAGGGCCTCGGCGAGGGGGGCCCCGGCCGTGTAGCGCTCGCGCAGGTATCCCGCGACGGACTCCGCGGCGCCGCCCATCACGGCGTACCCGTGCTCGTCGGCCACCTGACCGTCGTAGGTGAGCCGGTAGAGCTGGTCCTCGGCGGCGTCGTCGGCGATCTCGGCGACGAAGAGCTCCACCTCGTAGGGCTTCTCGCCGCCGCTGGAGAAGATGGTGCCCAGCGTCTGCGCATAGGCGTTGGCCAGCGCGCGGCCACTGACGTCGCGGCGGTCATAGGCGTAGCCGCGCATGTCGGCGAGCCGGACCCCGGCGATGCGGAGGTTCTCGAACTCGTTGTAGCGGCCGACCGCGGCGAACGCGATCCGGTCGTAGATCTCGGAGACCTTGTGCAGCGCCTGGGACGGGTTCTCGGACGCGAACAGGATGCCGTCGGCGTACTGCACGGCGACCACCGAGCGGCCGCGGGCGATGCCCTTGCGCGCGAAGTCAGCGCGGTCCTTCATCAGCTGCTCGGGCGAGACGTAGAACGGCATGCTCATCGCTGGTCACCTCCGGGCAGCTCGGCGACCGGTCCGTTGGGCAGGCTCATCCGGGCGGCGATCATCCGGTCGGCCACCGCGGCCACCTCGTCGTCGGGGAGCCGGCGGCCGCCCTCGGCGGTGACCACCTGGATCACCGGGAAGATCCGACGCGCCACGTCCGGCCCGCCGGTCGCGGAGTCGTCCTCGGCGGCGTCGTAGAGCGCCTGGACGACCACCATCACCGCGTCGGCCTCGGTGAGGTCCTCGCGGTAGAGCTTCTTCAGCGAGCCCCGGGCGAACAGCGACCCCGAGCCGACCGAGTGGAACCCGGTCTCCTCGTAGCGTCCGCCGGTCACGTCGTAGCTGAAGATCCGTCCGCGCGCCGTGGCCAGGTCGTAGCCGGCCAGCAGCGGCACGACCGCCAGCCCCTGCATCGCCATGCCGAGGTTGCCGCGGATCAGCGCCGAGAGCCGGTTGGCCTTGCCGTCCAGGGACAGCACCGTTCCCTCGATCTTCTCGTAGTGCTCGAGCTCGACCTGGAAGAGCCGGACCAGCTCGACCGCGAGCCCCGCGGTGCCGGCGATGCCGACCGCTGTGAACTCATCGGTCGCGAAGACCTTCTGGATGTCGCGCTGGGCGATGATGTTGCCCATCGTCGCCCGCCGGTCCCCGGCCAGCACGACGCCCCCGGGGAACGTCGCGGCCACGATCGTGGTGCCGTGCGGGGCCAGGCCGTCGCCCTGCCCGGCGGGCAGCGAGCGGCGGCCCGGAAGCAGGTCGGGAGCCTGGACGGCGAGGAAGTCGGTGAACGAGGAGACGCCGGGCTGCAGGTACGCCGCGGGCAGGCGGGGGTCGCTCACGCGGTCACTCCCCGCCCTTCTGGATGAAGGACTTCACGAAGTCCTCGGCGTTGGACTCCAGCACGTCGTCGATCTCGTCGAGCAGGCCGTCGACATCGCTGTCGATGGCCTCCTTGCGCTCCGCGACGTCGCTCTCCGGCGCCGTCTCGGTGGCCTCGTCGGCCTCAGAGGACTTCCGCGGCTGCTTCTGCTCCTGTGCCATGCATCGACCCTATCCACTCGGTGTGCGAACCGGGAGCAGGCTCAGCGCGTGAGTGCGGCGAAGAGCTCCTCTGCGGTCGCGCACCGGTCCAGCAGCGCACCCACGTGCGCCCGACTGCCACGCAGCGGGTCGGCCGTGGGCACCCGCTGCAGCGATTCCCGGCCCGGGAGGTCGAAGATGACGGAGTCCCAGGACGCCGCAGCGACGTGCTCGGCGTACTTCTCCAGGCACCGACCGCGGAAGTAGGCCCGGGTGTCCTCCGGCGGGTCGTGCATGGCCGCCACCACCGACCCCTCATCGAGCAGCCGCTCGATCCGGCCGCCGGCGACCAGCCGCTGGTAGAGGCCCTTCTCGGGGCGGATGTCGGAGTACTGCACGTCGATCAGCTGCAGCTTGGCCGCGTCCCAGTCCAGGCCGTCGCGCTGGCGGTACTGCTCGAGCAGGTTCAGCTTGGCGACCCAGTCCAGCTCCCGGGAGAGCGACATCGGGTCGCGCTCGAGGCGGTCGAGCACCGACTCCCACCTGGCCAGCACGTCGACGGTCTGGGCGTCGGCGTCGGCGCCGTACCGGTCCTCGACGTACTTCTTCGCCAGGTCCAGGTACTCCAGCTGGAGCTGGACCGCGGTGAGCCGGCGACCGTCGCGCAGCGCGACGGTCCGCTTGAGGGTGGGGTCGTGGGAGATCGCCCGCAGTGCGGCGACCGGTGCCTCCAGGCCGAGGTCCACGGTGATGAACCGGTCCTCGATCATCGCCAGCACCAGCGCGGTGGTGCCGACCTTGAGGTACGTCGAGATCTCGGCGAGGTTGGCGTCACCGATGATCACGTGCAGGCGGCGGTACTTCTCGGCGTCCGCGTGCGGCTCGTCGCGGGTGTTGATGATCGGCCGCTTCAGGGTGGTCTCGAGGCCGACCTCCACCTCGAAGTAGTCGGCGCGCTGGCTGATCTGGAAGCCCGCCTTCCGGCCGTCCTGGCCGATGCCGACCCGGCCGGAGCCGGCGACGACCTGGCGGCTGACGAAGAACGGCGTGAGGTGCCGGACGATCTGGCCGAACGGCGTGGAGCGGCGCATCAGGTAGTTCTCGTGGGCGCCGTAGGAGGCGCCCTTGTTGTCGGTGTTGTTCTTGTACAGGGCGATCGCGCTGCCGCCGGGCAGCTGGGCGGCCCGGCGCTGCGCGTCGAGCATCACCAGCTCCCCCGCCTTGTCCCACCGCACGACGTCCAGCGGGTTGGTGGTCTCCGGGCTGGAGTACTCCGGGTGGGCGTGGTCGACGTAGAGCCGCGCGCCGTTGGTGAGGATCACGTTCGCGAGCCCGAGGTCCTCGTCGGTCAGCTGCCCGGCGTCGGCCACCTGCCGCGACATGTCGAACCCGCGCGCGTCGCGCAGCGGCGACTCCTCCTCGAAGTCCCACCGGGCCCGGCGGGCGCGCACGGTCGCGGAGGCGTAGGCGTTGACCACCTGGGAGGAGGCCACGATCGGGTTGGCCTGGGGGTCCCCCTGGACCGAGATGCCGTACTCGACCTCGGTCCCCATCACCCGGCGCACGCTCATGTTTCGAGCCTACGGTGTCGGTCGAGCACCGCCGGGACGGCGAGGCCGCGCGTAGCCTCGGCGCATGGGTTGGTGGGAGCGACACGTGGTGCCTCGCCTGGTCGACGCGACGCTGGCCCAGGACCCGGTGACCGAGCTGCGCCGCCGGACCTGCGCCGGGCTGCGGGGCCGAGTGCTCGAGATCGGGTTCGGCAGTGGCCTGAACGTGGGTTGCCTCCCCCCGGCCGTCGAGGCCGTCGACGCGGTCGAGCCCTCCGACGTCGGATGGTCCCGCTCGGCCGTACGCCGCGGCGCGAGCGCCGTGCCGATCCGCCGCACCGGCACCGACGGGCAGCGGCTCGCAGCCGGGGCCGCGTCGTACGACGCGGTGCTGGTCACGTTCACGCTGTGCACGATCCCCGACGCGGCCGCCGCGGCGGCCGAGGTACGCCGCGTCCTGCGGCCCGGCGGGACGTGCTGCTTCCTCGAGCACGGCCTCGCTCCCCAGCCGCGGGTCGCGGCCTGGCAGCGCCGGCTCGAGCCCACCCAGCGCACGGTCGTCGGCGGCTGCCATCTCACCCGGGATCCCCCGGCACTCCTCACCGCGGCCGGTCTGACCCTCGCCGAGCTGGACCAGTCGTATCTGCCTGGTCCGGCTGCCGGGCGGCCGTGGAGCTATCTGAGTCTGGGGCGGGCGGTCCTGGGGTAGCTGAGTGCTCGGCTGTTGTCGTTTGGTGACAAACGACAGCCAAACCACCCCGGCGTCTGCGGTTTGTCACCAAACGACAGACCTCGGGGGCCGCAGCCTCAGAGGTACTGCCCGGTGTTGGCCACCGTGTCGATCGACCGCCCCGGCTCGGTGCCCTGCTTGCCGGTGACCAGGGTGCGGATGAAGACGATCCGCTCGCCCTTCTTGCCCGAGATCCGCGCCCAGTCGTCGGGGTTGGTGGTGTTCGGGAGGTCCTCGTTCTCCTTGAACTCGTCGACGCACGCCTGCAGCAGGTGCGAGATCCGCAGCCCGTGCTGGTCGTGGTCGAGGAAGTCCTTGATCGCCATCTTCTTGGCTCGGTCCACGATGTTCTGCAGCATCGCGCCGGAGTTGAAGTCCTTGAAGTACAGGATCTCCTTGTCGCCGTTGGCGTAGGTGACCTCGAGGAAGCGGTTCTCCTCGGTCTCCGAGTACATCCGCTCCACCGTGGCGCGGATCATCGCGCCCACGCAGGCCTGGCGGTCCCCGCCGAACTCGGCGAGGTCGTCGGCGTGCAGGGGCAGGTCGGGGGTGAGGTACTTGCTGAAGATGTCGCGCGCCGACTCCGCGTCGGGGCGCTCGATCTTGATCTTCACGTCCAGGCGGCCAGGGCGCAGGATCGCGGGATCGATCATGTCCTCCCGGTTCGAGGCGCCGATCACCAGCACGTTCTCGAGGAGCTCGACGCCGTCGATCTCGCTGAGCAGCTGCGGGACGATGGTGTTCTCGACGTCCGAGGAGACGCCGGAGCCGCGGGTGCGGAACAGCGAGTCCATCTCGTCGAAGAACACGATCACCGGCGTACCGCTGCTGGCCTTCTCCCGGGCCCGCTGGAACACCAGCCGGATGTGCCGCTCGGTCTCGCCGACGTACTTGTTCAGCAGCTCGGGGCCCTTGATGTTGAGGAAGTACGACTTCCCCTCCGCCCCCGTCCGTGTGGCGACCTTCTTGGCCAGCGAGTTCGCGACGGCCTTGGCGATCAGCGTCTTGCCGCACCCGGGCGGGCCGTAGAGCAGCACCCCCTTGGGCGGCTTGAGCTGGTGCTCCTTGAACAGCTCGGGGTGCAGGTACGGCAGCTCGACGGCGTCCTGGATCTGCACGATCTGGGCGCCGAGCCCGCCGATCGACTCGTAGGCGATGTCGGGGACCTCCTCGAGGACGAGCTCCTCGACCTCCGACTTCGGGACCTTCTCGTAGACGTAGCCCGCGCGTGCGTCGAGCAGCAGGCTGTCGCCGGCGCGGATGGTCTCGTCGCGCAGCGGCTCGGCCAGGCGTACGACCCGCTCCTCGTCGGCGTTCGCGATCACCAGGACCCGGTCCCCGTCGGCGAGCAGCTCCTTGAACATGACGACCTCGCCGACCTGCTCGTAGTCGAACGCCGCGACGACGTTGAGGGCCTCGTTGAGCATCACCTCCTGGCCGCGCCGCAGGTCGGCGAGCTCGACGTTGGGGCTCACGTTGACCCGGAGCTTGCGGCCACCGGTGAACACGTCGACGGAGTCGTCGTCGTTGCGCGCGAGGAAGGTGCCGAACCCGGACGGCGGCTGGGCCAGCCGGTCGACCTCCTCCTTGAGCTTGAGGATCTGCTCGCGGGCGTCGCGCAGGGTCTGAGCCAGCCGCTCGTTCTGGGAACTGAGCGTGGCCAGCGAGCGCTCCGCGTCCGCGAGCTTGAACTCGACCGCTCGGGAGCCGCCCGGGCCGTCAACGAGCCGCCGACGAAGGTCGGCCACCTCGGCCTCCAGGAAGCGCACCTGCCGGGCGAGCTCGTCGGGGCCGGGGCCCCCCGTGCTGGGCTGGTCCATGCCGAACTCGTTGTCAGACATCAGCGCCACCTCCTGTGCCAGCGACCCTACCCGCGCCGCGGGACAACGGAAGGCCCGATTCGGGGGTGTCGGGCGGGAGTCGCCAGCGTGCCGTTTGGTGACAAACGGCACGGATCGGGCCCGAAAACCCGCCGTTTGGTCACAAACCGCAGGCGCCCGAGGCCCCGCTCAGCTCTGCTCGGCGCCCTCGTCGGGCTCCGTGCCGGGCACCCGGGGGCCGGTGTAGTCGGGGCCGTAGGCACCGGGGGCGGGCCGGCGGCGCTTGAGCGGCGGGCGGGCGCCGGGCGCCATCCGGCGGGCGGTGACCAGGAAGGCGGTGTGGCCGATCATCTTGTGCCCCGGGCGGACGGCCAGGCCCTCGACGTGCCAGTCGCGGACCATGGACTCCCACGGCTGAGGGTCGGTGAAGCCACCGTGCACCCGAACGGTCTCGACGAACCGGGACAGCTGGGTGGTGGTCGCGACGTACGCGCACACGATCCCGCCGGGGCGCAGGGCGTCGGCGGCGGCGTCGAGGCACTCCCACGGAGCGAGCATGTCCAGGATGATCCGGTCGCACCGCTCGCCGCTGGCCGGCAGCGCCTCGGCGAGGTCGCCCAGGCGGAGGTCCCAGGCGGGGTGGTCGCCGCCGAAGAACTGGGTGACGTTGCGCCGGGCGACGTCGGCGAACTCCTCGCGCCGCTCGTACGACGTGACCCGGCCGTGCGGGCCGACGGCACGCAGCAGCGAGCAGGTCAGGGCACCGGATCCGACGCCGGCCTCGACGACGTGCGCGCCGGGGAAGATGTCGGCCATCGCGACGATCTGGGCGGCGTCCTTCGGGTAGACGACGGCGGCGCCGCGCGGCATCGAGACCACGAACTCCGAGAGCAGCGGACGGAAGACCAGGTACTCGCCACCGGCCGAGGAGGTGACGGTGAAGCCCTCCTCGCGCCCGATCAGCTCGTCGTGGTCGAAGTGGCCGCGGTTGGAGAAGAACCGCTTGCCCGGCACCAGCTCGAAGTTGTGCCGCCGGCCCTTCTGGTCGGTCAGCCGCACCCACTCGCCGGCCCGCAGCGGGCCGCGGTGCACGCCGGACCAGGCGTCGGGGTCCACGTCCGGCGCCGTCTCCGGGACGGTGTCTGGCGCGGTGTCGAGCACGGCATCGGCGGCGGAGTCGGGGGCGTCGTGATCTGCGTCGGGCACGGGCAACGACCTTAGTGGGCGGCCTGCCGGAACGCCCGATCGACGTCGGCGGTCACCAGGACGCCGTACACCGAGCCGTCCTCGGCCAGCACGAGGTACTCCGGAGCGGGGGCACCCCCGATCGCCGTCACCAGGTCCTCACCGGCCAGCCCGACGGGCAGGAACAGTCCCGGCTGCAAGGTCCGGGCCACGGCGGCGGTGGGCACCCAGGGGCGACGCTCCTCCGGGGTCGCCAGGAGCGCTGCCTCGTGGACGAGGCCCACCGGCTCGCCCGCGGCGTTCGTGGTCACGATGCCGCCGGCCTGGGCCTCCTGGGCGCGGCGTACCGCCTCGGCCAGCGGCAGGTCGGCCGGAACGCTGACGGCCCGTCGGGTCAGCTCGCGCGCGACGAGGGCGGGCAGCCTCTTGCGCAGCCGCGCCGACGCGATCGCGCTGCTCCCTCCGGCCCACAGGAACGCGGCGACGACGACGGCCAGGAGCCAGTCGATGACGTCGGGAGCCCGTCCGGTCACCTCCTCGATCGCGAGCGGCCAGCCGAGGACGAGTACGGCGGCGGCCCGGCCGCCCCAGCCCGCCACCACCGTGCCCTGGTGCGGGCTCCCGGTCGCCTGCCAGACCGCGGACTTCAGCACCCGACCGCCGTCCAGCGGCAGCGCCGGCACGAGGTTGAGCACGCCGACCAGCAGGTTGGCGCCGGCGAGCGTGTAGACCGCCAGCTCGAGCAGGCCGTCCGGCACCACGAACCACAGGGCCGCAGCCCCGATGCCGACGGCGAGCGACGTCAGCGGCCCGACGACGGCGATCCAGAACTCCTGGCGCGGGGTGCGGGCCTCGCCGTCGACAGTGGTCATCCCGCCGAGGAAGTGCAGCGTGATCGAGGTGACGCGGAACCCGTAGCGACGGGCCATCACCGCATGGGAGACCTCGTGCAGCAGCACCGACCCGTAGAGCACCACCGCGAACATGAACCCGGCGACGTACCGCCAGCCGCCGAGGCCGGGCTCGACCTGCTCGACGGTGGGCGCCATCACGACAGCGATCAGTCCGGCGATCACGAACCAGGACGAGGAGACCAGCACGTCGCTACCGGCGAGCGTGCCGATCTTGAGGGTGCCCGGGGGGCGCTGCGCTGGTTCGGACACCTGACGAGGCTAGCCGACCACGCCACGCCGGGTGCGCTCTCAGCGCAGCTCCGGGCCGCCCGGGCCGGGTCGGGTTCGGTGCACTGTCCGTGGCGTCGCCTAGGGTCGGCCCCGTGAGCGTGCAGCAGGAATCCCCCGCCGAGCGGGTCTCCACCCCGGTGGACGGCGTGGACGTGCTGGGCGCGCTCTCACCCAGCCGCGCCGGCGACTTCCTGACCTGCCCGCTGCTCTACCGCTTCCGCACGGTGGACCGGCTCCCGGAGCCGCCCTCCCCGGACGCGGTGCGGGGCACGGTGGTCCACAAGGTGCTCGAGGACCTGTTCGACCTGCCCGCCGCCGAGCGGACCCCCGAGCGGGCCCGGGACATGCTGGAGCCCACCTGGGAGGAGATCCGCGCCGCCGAGCCGGGCCTCGAGGAGATGTTCGGCGCGGAGGGCCCCGAGATCGCGCCCTGGCTGGCCTCGTGCCGCACCGTGCTGGAGCGGTACTTCACCCTGGAGGACCCCCGACGCCTGGAGCCGGCGGAGCGGGAGCTGTACGTCGAGAGCGTGCTGGACTCCCGGCTGCTGCTGCGCGGGTTCGTGGACCGGCTCGACGTGGCCCCCGACGGAGCCATCCGGGTCGTGGACTACAAGACCGGCCGCTCCCCCGCCCCGGGGTTCGAGGCCAAGGCACTGTTCCAGATGAAGTTCTACGCGCTGGTGATCTGGCGGACCCGTGGTGTGGTGCCCGCGATGCTGCAGCTGGTCTACCTCGGCAACGGCGAGATCGTGCGCTACGTCCCCGACGAGCAGGACCTGCGGGCCACCGAGCGCAAGATCGAGGCGGTGTGGCGCGCGATCCAGGCGGCCGAGGAGACCGGCGACTGGCGTCCGAGCCCCGGCAAGCTGTGCGGGTGGTGCGCCCACCAGGCGATCTGCCCGGCGTACGGCGGCACGCCGCCGCCGCTGCCCGAGCCCGGCGAGCCGGTCCTGGAGCCGGCCGCTCAGCCCGCCTCGGACTGAATGCCGGCCAGGTCGGTCGGGTCCAGGCCGACCAGCGTGCTGCGGAACACCCGCCGGGGCGCGGCCGGGACCGGCACGTGGTTCTCGACGACCAGCACGGTGCACCCGGCCTCCTCGGCCGACCGTGCGCCGGTGTTGGAGTCCTCGATCGCGACGCACTGCGTCGGGTCCACGCCGAGGGCCGCCGCGGCGGTGAGGTACGGCTCGGGATGCGGCTTGCCGAACTCGACCTGGTCGCCGGTGACGACGACGCCGAAGGTCTCGGCCGGCAGCTGCGCGAGGATGGGCGCGACCAGGCGCTCGTAGGACATCGTGACCAGCGCGCAGGGCACCCGCGTGCGGCCCAGCTCGGTCAGCAGCTCGACGGCCCCCGGCCGCCACGGCACCCGCTCGGCGACCTTCGCGACCACGCCGTCGAGGAGCTCCTCCACGACCTCCTCGGGGGTGCGGTCGATCCCCATGTGCTCGCGGATGTAGCGCCCGGACTCGAGCAGCTCGTTGCCGACCAGCTTCAGGGCGTCGGCCTGGCTCCAGGTGCCGCCGTACCGTTCGGCGAGCTCGTACTCGACCTCGATCCAGTAGGGCTCGGTGTCGACGAGGGTGCCGTCCATGTCCCACAGGACGGCCGCCGGCGGCCGCACTCCCCCATCGGGGCGCTGACCTGTCAGTTCACTCGATTCGACGGTGTTCAGAACGCTCTCCCCCAGGCTCCATGCGAATGTCCGTCCCGATTATCAGGGGCGCAGCAGCCACTGGCATAACGGCGCTCGCCCGCATCGGGGCTCTTCGTCCCCTCGGGTGGCCTCCCGCACGTCCCGACAGACCCGACGGTCCACCCAGCCGCAGGGTCCGTGTCGATCAGGTCGGCTCCCTGGTCACGGTGATGTCGTCTCGTCGAGGTCACCGACGACGATGACCCGGACGCCGTCTCCGGGGTCGGGATCGGGAAGGATCGAATCCGGGTCGACGAGGTAGACACGATGACCCTCGAGCGTGAGCCGTCGCGCGACTTCCAGCAGCATGCGCCGGGCCACGTCGTCGATCGACGAGACCATGGTGAGGTCCACGGCGACCCTGGCCTCAGCGCGCACTGTCTCCACGGCCTCTCGGACGACTCTCTCTGCCCCGGCGAACCGGATCCCGCCCTGCAGCTGGAGGACCCGGACCGCATCCGGCCCGGCGCCCACGACGTGATTGGACCGCACGACCGCGCGCGCAGCGGGTGGCACCTCCATCAGATGCAGACCCATGTCGGAGGAGAACCGTTCGAACAGCGACACCCCGCGGACACTGTTCCCGTGGGGGTCCAGTCGGGGCGAGAACGTCGCGATGCCGATCTGACCGGGAAGGGCACCGATGAGCCCGCCGGCCACGCCGCTCTTCGCGGGAATGCCGACCTGGGTGGCCCAGTCGCCGGCGGCGTCATACATCCCGCAGGTGGACATGACGCTCAGGACCTGACGCACCACCGGCGCGGACACCACTCGCTCGCCCGAGCGAGGGTTGACTCCGCCGTTGGCCAGCGTCGCGGCCATCACGCCGAGATCGCGGGTGGAGACGAGCAGGGAGCACTGGCGGGTGTAGCCGTCGACGACGGTCGTCGGGTCCTCGGTGAGGATGTCGTGGCTGCGGAGCATGTGCCCGATGGCGAGGTTGCGGTGCGCGTGCTCCATCTCCGATGCCCACACCGACTCATCGGCCTCCAGCCGGCGGCCGGCGAACGCCGACAGTCCGCTGATCACGCGCTCCACGCGCTCCGCCGGGCCCAGCCCTTCGGGCCCGGTCAGTGAGTGAGCGGTGATCGCGCCGGCGTTGATCATGGGATTGAGGGGGCGCCCGGAGCCACCTTCGAGGGAGATCTCGTTGAATGCCTCTCCGGATGGCTCGACACCGACTTTGTCCAGAACCGCACCGAAGCCACGGTCGGCGAGGGCCAGCGCATAGATGAACGGCTTCGAGATCGATTGGATGGTGAATCGGACATCGAGATGGCCCGCGCCGTAGACCTCGCCGTCGACGGTGGCGAAGACCGCGGCGAGACGCTCGGGATCCGCTGTGGCGAGCTCGGGAATGTACCCCGCCGGCGCACCGGACGTGTCCGAGGCGACATCCACGAGTGCGTCGGACAGATAGTCAGGAATCGGTGACCGCACCGGTCTTCTCCTCGCCGAGGAAGGTGCGGAGGGCGACGTTGACCTCGTCGGCGTGGGTCCACAGCAGGCCGTGCGGGGCGCCCTCGAGCTCGACGTACTCGGCGTGCGGAACGAGGTCCCGGAAGCGCCGCCCCGTGGCGTCGATCGGCAGGATGTTGTCGGCGGTGCCATGGAGGATCAGCGTCGGCAGGTCGGCGGCGCGGACCGCCTCGACGTCGTCGCGGAAGTCCTCGATCCAGCTCGGGACGACTGCATACGCCGCGACCGGGGCGCTGATGGAGGCGGTGTTCCAGTTCGCCCGGACGACGTCCTCGCTGATCCGCGATCCGAGTGTCTCGTCGAGGTTGTAGAAGTCCCGGTAGAACTGGGTGAACCAGGCGTAGCGGTCGGTCCTGGCCGCGGCCTCGATGTCGTCGAAGACCTGCTGCGGCACGCCGTCGGGATTGTCCGCACGTTGCACGAGGAACGGCTCGAGGGAGGCGAGGAACGCAAGCTTGGCGATGCGCTCTACGCCGTGCTTGGTGACGTAGCGGGCGAGCTCCCCGGTGCCCATCGAGAAGCCGACCAGGATGACGTCGCGCAGGTCGAGGGTCTCGAGCACCGTGCTCAGGTCGGCGGCGAAGGTGTCGTAGTCGTAGCCGGTGGCGACCTTCGAGGACCGGCCGAAGCCGCGACGGTCGTAGGTGACGACTCGGTAGCCGAGGTCGAGGAGCTCCCGTGTCTGGCGCTCCCAGCTGTCACCGCTCAGCGGATAGCCGTGGATGAGGACGACGGGCTGGCCCGCGCCCTGGTCCTGGTAGTACAGCTCGATCGGGGTGCTGTTCTCGTTCCCGACGGTGATGAGTCCCATGATCTCGTTCCTTCCTCGTGGATGCGTTGGGCCGGTCAGCCGCACAGGGCGGCCCGGCCGACGTGGGTGCCCGTGGCGAGTGCCATGGGCACGTGGTGGTCGAGGGCGCCCGCGCGGGCGCCGGCGTCGTGGTGGACCAGGCTGCGTGCCGCGGACCGGAGAGCGTCGGTGAACGCTCGCGCGCTCTGGAACCGGTCCTCCCGGGCTTTGGCGAGTGCCCGGGCGAGTACGGCGTCGACCGCAGGCGTGAGGTCGCGGTGGTGGGCGCTGGCCCGCGGGGGCTCCTCGTGGACGTGCTGATAGGCGATCGACACCGGGTCGTCGCCGAGGAACGGCGGCCGCCCGGTCAGCAGCTCGAAGAGCAGGCAGCCCGCCGAGTAGAGGTCGCTCCGGGCGTCCGCGATCTCACCGCGCGCCTGCTCCGGGGAGAGATAGACGGGAGTTCCCAGGAACGCCCGGGCGTGGGTCATCGTCGCGGCCGGATCACCACTGCCACGGGCGATCCCGAAGTCGACGAGCTTGACGGCGCCCTCGGCGGCGATCATCACGTTCGCCGGCTTGATGTCGCGATGGACGACGCCTGCTCGGTGGGTGAACTCGAGCGCCGCGAGGACCCCGACCTGGTACTGGATCGCCTTCCCGGGGGAGAGTCCGCCCATTCTCAGGAGGTCCCGCAGCGACCAGCCGGCGACATGCTCCATGACGATGAACGGGACGCGTACGGCGTTCCCCGAATCGTCGGGGACCTCGTCGTAGCCGGTGTCGAGGAAGGCAGCGATCGAGGGATGACCCAGGCCCGCCGCGACCCTCGCCTCGCGCCGGAACCTGGCGACCACCAGCGGATCCTGCGCGAGGTGCCGGTGCAGGATCTTGAGGGCGACCCAGTGGCCCGAGCGGAGGTCCAGCCCCCGATGGACGTCGGCCGTCCCGCCGCGGCCCAGGAGCTCGGCGACCCGGTAGCGGCCGCCGAGCACCAGGGAGGGGCTCATCGGCGCGGCTCCCAGCGGAAGAGCCGGCTGGCCAGAGCGACGGCGACGACGACCCAGGCCACGGTGGGGACCAGGAGCGGCAGCGCGTCGGTCAGGGGGACGCCGCCGTCCCACGCGTTGACGACCAGCTCGGTGGCCGAGCCGCCGGGGAGGAGCCGCTTGAGGTAGGCGAGGTCCTCGGTGCCCGTGATTCCCACCCAGCCGGCCACGGCGACCACCGCCAGGCTCACCGGCAGCGTGGTCACCTGGGCGTGCTCGGGTGAATTCGTGATGCCCGCGGTGGCCAACGCCAGAGCCCCCATCATGGCCGCGGTGGCCAGGACCGCCACCGCCAGCAGTGGGATCTGTGCTGGGCCGTCGACCACCACACCGAGAACGGCCAGGATCGTCACCACTTGGACGAGCGCTACGACGGTGACCGGGAGTACCAGCCCGGCGAGGATGCTGCGGTCGCTCGCAGCGGTGGAGCGCAACCGCTTGAGGAAGAGGTTCTGCCGGCGTGCGGCCAACGTGGTCACCGCGGTGGTGTAAAGGCCGAAGGCCATCACGGTGAACATCACGACCGCAGCGACGAAGCCGAGGCTGCCGAGGTCGGAGTACGTCTCGTGCTGATAGACGAAGTAGCCGCCCAGGGCCACCGGGATGATCAGGCCGGTGACCAGGACCAGCCGGTTCCGGAACATCTGGACCAGCTCACTGCGAGCGATCTTGAACATGGGGGTGACTCCCTTTCCTGGAGTACGGGGCGTGGCTCGGCTTGTGGGTCTCATCCGGCGTCGAGGGCCCGGAAGACGTCGTCCAGGCGGGTCGGACCCGCAGTCAGATCCAGCAGCTCCACCCCGGTGTCGTGCGCCCAACCCAGCAACCGGTAGAGGTCGTGCTGCAGGCTGAACGTCTCGATGTGGAAGGCGCCGTTGAGCGCACCGACGATCGGCGGCTCGGGGGCGCCGGGTGGCAGCGCGAAGCTGATCACCGACGGCAGGGTCTGCGTCAGCTCCGCGACCGTGCCCTCCTGCCGCAGCGTCCCCTCGTGCATGAGCCCGATGCGGTCGGCCCGCTGCTGAGCCTCTTCCAGGTAGTGGGTGGTGAGCACGATCGTGGAACCCTCGTCGCGCAGCCGGTCCACCGCGGCCCAGAGCGCGTCGCGGGACTGGATGTCCAGCCCGGTGGTCGGCTCGTCGAGGATGACCAGCTCTGGCCCGCCGTAGACGGCCGTGGCGAAGTCCAGGCGGCGCTTCTCGCCGCCGGACAGCTGGGAGACCCTGGTGCTCGCCTTGCGAGTGAGGCCGGAGACGCCGAGCACCCGGTCGACATCGTCCTGCCTCCCGCTCAATGCGCCGACCAGGCCCACCGACTCCTGCACCGTCAGGTCCGGGGAGAAGCCGCTCTCCTGCAACATGACGCCCATCCGCGGCGCCACGGCGCGACGGTCCTGGGGACTCTCACCGAAGATCCGCACCGTGCCGGACGTGGCCCGCCGGTGACCTTCGACCACCTCCAGCGTGGACGTCTTGCCGGCGCCGTTCGTGCCCAGCAACGCGTAGAGCTCGCCGCGCCGTACCTGGAAGGACAGGTCACGGACGGCCGCGAAGGCGCCGTAGGTGATGCTCAGCCGTTCGACCTCGATGACGGAAGGGGCGGACATGGTGGTTCCTCTCGTGCTCTACGACGCCGGTCCGGTCGGTCCGGTCGGCGCAGGGCTGGTGCCGTGCCACCAGCCTCGGGCCGAGCGGGGTGCCTTCGCGTCGGTGAAAGACCCGCTCGCCCATCTGTCGTTCGGGCCCGAGGGCGGGCCACATCTGGCAGGGTGGGCTCCGCATCGGTGAGACCCACCTAACTCGCCGCCATCCCAGAGGAGAGCGAACGCTGAGCCACCTCCTAGGCCGCCGCGCGGAGCGCGAGTCGATCGACCACCTGCTCACGCAGGCACGAGCCGGGCGTAGCGGCGCTCTGGTGGTGCGGGGGGAAGCCGGCATCGGCAAGACGGCCCTCGTGGAGCAGGCCTTCGACACAGCGGCCTCGTCGGGCTTCCGGGTCGAGTCCGCGGTGGGGGTGGCGGCTGAGACGCTGTTCGCGTTCGCGGGCCTGCACCAGCTGTGCGGTCCGCTTCTGAGTCGCCTCGATGCGCTGCCCGATCCGCAGCAGGCCGCCCTGGGCGTCGCCTTCGGGTCGCGATCCGGTCCCCCGCCCGATCGCTTCCTGGTCGGGTTGGCGACCCTCAGCTTGCTGGCCGAGGTCGCCGAGGAGCGGCCGCTGTTGTGTCTCGTCGACGATGCGCAATGGCTGGACGAAGCGTCCGCCAAGGTCCTGGCATTCGTGGCGCGACGGTTGTCGGCCGAGCGGGTTGCGCTGCTGTTCGCGCTGCGCGACTCCGGCGAAGCCGACAACTCCCCGTTCCCCGGGTTGCCCGAGCTGCGCCTCGAAGGGCTCGGCGAGGCCGATGCGCAGGGGCTGCTGGCTGCCGCCGTGCCCACGCGGCTCGATGACGCCGTACGGGACCGGATCGTCGCCGAGGCGCGCGGCAACCCCCTGGCCCTGCTCGAGCTGCCCCGCAGCACGCGAGCCGTGCACCTGGCCGGCGGGTTCGAGCCGCCCGACGCGCTGAGCGTCCCTCGGCGTGTCGAGGACAGCTTCCGACGCCGCTCCGCGAGCCTCCCCGCCGAGACCCAGCTGCTGATGCTGGTCGCCGCAGCAGAGCCGACCGGCGATGCGGCGGTGCTGTGGCGCGCGGCCTCCCACCTCGGCATCGCCCCCGAGGCGGCAGCACCTGCGGAGGCCAGCGGTCTGCTGGAGATCGACACCCGCGTGCGGTTCCGTCATCCGCTGGTCCGCTCGGCGGTCTACCAGGGGTCCACACCGCCGGACCGCCGCCGGGCCCACGCCGCGCTCGCGGTGGCCACCGACGCCCACGCCGACCCCGACCGGCGTGCCTGGCACCAAGGGCAGGCCGTGCTGGGCACCGACGAGGAGGCGGCCGCCGACCTCGAAGGCTCGGCCCACCGGGCCCGCGCTCGCGGCGGTATCGCAGCCTCGGCCGCGTTCCTGCAGCGGGCGGCAGAGCTGACGCCGAGTCCGGTCGTGCGGGCGAGGCGGGCCCTGGACGCGGCGACGACCTTGCACGAGGCAGGAGCGTTCGAGGCTGCCCTGGAGCTGCTGACCGTCGCGGCTGCTCAGCCGCTGGACGAGCTGGCACGCGCCCGGCTGCAGCTGCTCCGGGCCACGATCGCCTTCCACCTCACGCGCGGGAACGAGGTGCCCGACCTGATGCTGGAGGCCGCCCGGACGTTCGCGCCGCTGGACGCCTCCCTGTCCCGCGACACCTACCTGGACGCCATCGACGTTGCGCTCATCACCGATGGTCGCGACACGGTCCGGGTCGCGGCAGCTGCCCGGGAGGCTCCCGAACCGGCGACGTCCCCACGGCCCTCGGACCAGCTGCTCGACGGTCTCGTGACGATATTCACGGCTGGGTACGCGGCGGGGGCGCCGACGCTCAGACGCGCATTGCAGGCGTTTCGCGACGAGTCGGACACCGCCCGGACGCCCGGTGGCCAGAGCGACCGCTGGCTGTGGTTGGCCGGTCGCTGCGCGGTCGGCATCCTCGACGACGAGCTCGCCCACGTGCTGGCCAGCCGTCACGTGAACCTGGCTCGCGAGGCCGGTGCCTTGGCCACCCTGCCCGCTGCCCTGAGCTCGATGGCCAACGTCTTGATCCTGAGCGGGGAGCTCGCTCGCGCCGGGGAGCTGGCGGCCGAGTCCGCGGCAATCACGGAGGCCACGGGCGGAGTGCCTCTCCTGCACACACTCGTGGCGCTCGCCGCGTGGCGCGGAGATCAGGCCACCGCCGTCCACCTGAACCAGGAGATGCTCCGGTGTGTCGCCGACCCCGACAGCAGCGACACGGAGGTCGCCGTGGGCCAGTACGCGATGTCCGTGCTGCACAACGGCATGGGCAACTACGCTCAAGCGCTTGCGGCGGCGGGACGGGCAGATGAGACCGGTGAGCTGGGGCTCAGCAACATCGGCCCCCCGGAGCTCATCGAGGCGAGCATGCGTGCCGGCCACCCGGACATCGCGGCGAGCGCCCTGGAGCGATTCGACGCACTCGCTACGGCCTGCAACACCTCCTGGGCGCTCGGCCTCGTGGCCCGATGCCGCGCGCTGACGAGCGCGGGGCCCATCGCCGAGGACCACTATCGTGAGGCGATCGAACGGCTGAGCCAGTCCCGGATGATCGGCGAGACCGCCCGCGCACACCTCGTCTACGGCGAGTGGCTACGCCGGGAGGGCCGTCGCCAGGACGCCCGGGAACAGCTGCGCACCGCGCATCAGCAGCTGTCGGACATAGGGATCGAGGCGTTCGCCGAGCGCGCCGCCCGGGAGCTGCGCGCCACCGGCGAGCGTCCCCGCAAGCCGACCGCTCAGCCGACGGACGCCCTCACCGCCCAGGAGCTGCACATCGCCCGGCTGGTGGCCACCGGCGCGACCTCCCGCGAGGTAGCCGAGCATCTCTTCCTCAGCCCCCGCACGATCGAGGCTCACCTGCGCAACATCTTCCGCAAGTTGGACATCACCTCGCGCCGGCAGCTCAGGGAGCTGCAGTTGCCCTGAGCCGCGGCCGACCGCGGCCTGGGTGGAGTCCCCAGCGATCCGCTTCGTCGCGCGCGGGCCGGGACCAGACGCCTCAGGCAGCCGGGCCCTCGACCGCGTCGGCCGCCGGCTCGATGAAGAAGTTGTCGCGGAACAGGCCGGTGGGGTCGTAGCGACGCTTGAGGTCGCGCAGTCGGGCGAGGTGGGCGGGTGGGAAGGCGCGCTCGAGCCACAGCGGCCCGGTGCCGGTCTCGAAGCTGAGATAGCTGCCGGACAGGTGCGGGACCAGCCGCTCCCAGGCCTCGTCGAACGCCGGGCCGGTGCCGAAGCCGGAGAGCGAGAACGCCGCGCTGCGACCGGCGTACGCAGTGGCTCCGCTCGGTACGTCGGCGACCGCGCCGCCGACGGCGCGGATCGAGAAGAAGTACGACGTGCCCGCGTCGAGCAGCTCGGCTACCTCGGCCGCGAGCTCGGGAGAGAGGTGGTCGGTCAGGCCGGAGTGGGTGTGCGGCTCGCCACTGCCCTGCTGCGGCTCGTCGCTGCTGAACAGCCCCAGCACCTGGTCGTAGGTCGTGAGCACGGCCTGCTGCTGGAGCAGCGGCGCGATCTCGGCGATCGGCTGCAGGCGCTCGATGACGGTGTCGGGGTCCTCGGAGTCGACGACCAGCATCGCCTGGGCGGTCCGCCGCCCGCCCCGCCGCGCGCCGAGGATCACCTGGCCGGTGACGCTGCGGTCCGCGGCCTCGATCTCCCGGCCCCACCGCTCCAGGAAGGTGGCGGTGTCGCTGGCGTCGAAGGCGAGCTGGGCGAAGGCGATCGTGCCGACCCGGGCGGCGGTGAGCTCGAAGGAGGTGGCGACGCCGAAGTTGGCACCCGCGCCGCGCACGCCCCAGAACAGGTCGGGCTCCCGGTCGGCGCTGGTGCGCACGACCCGGCCGTCGGCCAGCACCAGCTCGACAGCTGTCAGGTGGTCGATGGTCAGGCCGTGGCTGCGCGCGAACCAGCCGATCCCGCCGGCGGTCGCGAGCCCGCCGACCCCCACGCCGCCGTAGTCGCCGCTGCTGATCGCCAGCCCGTACGGCGCGAGCGTGCGGGCCACGTCGGCCCACCGGGCGCCGGGGCCGAGCCGGACCCGGCCCGAGTCGGGGTCGAGCACCTCGACGGTGTCGAGCGCGCTGACGTCGATGACGAGCCCGCCATGGTTGAGCGAGCGACCGGAGATGCCGTGCCCGGCGCTGAGGACGCCGAGCGGCAGCTCGCGGTGCTCCCGGGCGACGGCGACCGCGGCCTGCACCTCGGCGACGGTCCGCGGCCGGAGCACGAGACCGGGGGCGCCGCCGCGGAGGTAGCTCGACGTGTAGCGCGCGTACGCCGGGTCGCCCGGCTCGACCGCGCGCTCGGCCAGCTCGGGCGGCAGGTCGTCGTACCCGATGCCGGGGAGCCGCTTGGCCAGGGCGGAGGAGCGCCGGACCCGGCCGCGCTCGCGCACCCCGGTGCTGTCGCGGGCCTCGGCCACCCGCTCGCGCACCTCGCCGGTCAGGGCGGCGAAGCGACGCAGTCCGCCCTCGTCGTCACCCATCACGATGAAGGTGCTGACGCCGTCCTCGAGGGCGAGCCGCACCAGCTCGTCGGCGCCGGTGTCGGGGCTGATGTTGAGCAGCCGCACGACCTCGGCGGGGTCACGGCCGGCCTCCCGGGCCGCCTCGTCGATCACCCGCATGCCGCGCTGGAGGTCGCCGGGCTGGAGGTAGGGCATCGACGGCAGCCAGCCGTCGGCAGCGCGGCCGATCAGGCGCTGCATCCGCGGCTTGAGTGCCCCGAGCCAGATCGGTACGTCGTGCGCGGGGGCCGGGCCGCGCTTGGCGCCGCGGACCCGGTGGTGGGCGCCGTCGACGGCGAGCACCGACCGATCGGCGGTGTCCCAGACGCCGCGGATGATCGTGATCGCCTCGGCGAGCGCGTCCACGGACTCGCCGGGGGTCAGGCGGGTCCCGCCGTACGCCTCGATCGCGTCCCAGAACCCGCCGGCGCCCAGCCCCAGCGCGACCCGGCCGCCGGAGAGCAGGTCGAGGCTGGCCACCGACTTCGCCAGCACGGCGGGCGGGCGCAGCGGCAGGTTGAGCACGTTGCCGGCGAGCTGGATCCGCTCGGTGCGGGCAGCGGCGTACGACATCAGCGTCCAGGTGTCGAGGAAGGACGGCTGGTAGGGGTGGTCCTGGAACGTCGCGAGGTCGTAGCCGAGCTCCTCGCTGAGGAGCGCGAGCTCCACCGGCCGTTGGGGCTTGGTGGCCGCCGGGGTGACGAAGGATCCGAAGCGCAGGGGGTGACCGTAGTCGGGCATGCCACCAGCATCCGTCGTACGACGGCGTAGCGCCAACCCTAGGTAAGGGGGTTACTCTGAGTAAGTGACCGCCCGCAGCCCGCTCCCCCAGCGCCAGCACCTGATCGACGACGCCACCTGCCGCGAGGCCACGGCCGGCCTGGAGTTCGTCGGCCGGCGCTGGACCGGCGCGATCATGCTCGCGCTCGGCCGCGGCGCGTCGCGGTTCGGGGAGATCGAGGCGGCCGTCGACGGACTCTCCGCACGCCTGCTCACCGCCCGACTGCGCGAGCTGGAGACCCACGACATCGTCGAGCGCGAGGTCATCCCGACGACGCCGGTCTCGGTGCGCTACCGGCTCACCCCGCGCGGCCGCGACCTGCTGGCGGCGATGCAGCCGCTGGTGGCCTACCACCTGCGCTGGGGCGACTGACGGATCCGTGCTGCTCGACGGTCGGTCCGCAGAGCAGCTGCCCCCCGTCCTCGGCCGCGCCTCCCCCGCTGGCTCCGGCCCACGTGTGGGCCGGAGCATCTCCAAGGGCCCGCACGCCCCAGCCTGGTCTGCCTGGTCTGCCGGCCAGGTCCCGGAGGGCCGACGCCGGGGCTGCCGATTGTGCACATTCGGCGGCATTTCCGGCCTGGCGACTGCCGTTTGTCACCAATCGGCACGCCTCGGCGGCCGGCTCAGTCGTCGGGGTCGTAGCCCAGGTTCGGGGAGAGCCACTTCTCGGCCTCGGCGAGGGTCCAGCCCTTGCGCTCGGCGTAGTCGGCGACCTGGTCGCGCCCGAGGCGGCCCACCACGAAGTACTGCGACTCCGGGTGGGAGAAGTACCAGCCGGAGACCGCGGCACCGGGCCACATCGCCATCGACTCGGTCAGCTCGATGCCGGCGCGCTGCTCGACGTCCAGCAACGACCACAGGGTGCGCTTCTCGGTGTGCTCGGGGCAGGCCGGGTAGCCCGGCGCGGGCCGGATGCCGGTGTAGCGCTCGGCGATCAGGTCCTCGTTGGACAGCGACTCGGTCGGCTGGTGGCCCCAGAACTCGGTACGCACCCGCTCGTGCAGCCGCTCGGCGAACGCCTCGGCGAGCCGGTCGGCCAGGGACTCCAGGAGGATCGCGGAGTAGTCGTCCTGCGCGGCCTTGAACGCCGCGATCCGGTCCTGCGAGCCCAGGCCCGCCGTGACCGCGAACGCGCCGACGTGGTCGGCGAGGCCGGTCTCGGCCGGCGCGACGTAGTCGCCCAGCGACCGGTTCGGGATCCCGGGCCGGTGCTGGCTCTGCTGGCGCAGGTTGTGCAGCGTGCTGAGCTCGGTCTCGCGGGAGTCGTCGCTGTAGAGGACGATGTCGTCGCCGACGGCGTTGGCGGGGAAGAACCCGAAGACGGCGTTCGCGGTCAGCCAGCCCTCCGCGACGATCCGGTCGAGCATCGCCTGGGCGTCGTCGTACAGGGCTCGCGCCGCCTCCCCCGCGGCCGGGTTGTTGAGGATGTCGGGGAACCGGCCCTTCATCTCCCAGGCGTTGAAGAACGGCTGCCAGTCGATGTACTCGCGCAGCTCGGCGAGGTCGTAGCCCTCCAGGACGTGGATCCCGGGCTGCCGCGGCGCGGGCGGCTGGTAGCCGGTCCAGTCGATCGGTGTGCGGTTCGCGCGGGCCGCCTCGAGCGTGAGCATCGGGCGGTCGTGCTTGGCGGCGTGCCGCTCGCGCAGCGAGTCGTAGTCGGCCTTGAGGTCGGCGAGCAGCTTCGGCCGCTGGGCGTCGCTGAGCAGCGCGGCCAGGGTCGGGACCGAGCGGGAGGCGTCCTTGACCCAGACCACCGGCGCGTCGTACTTGCCGTCCACCTTGACGGCGGTGTGCGCCCGCGACGTCGTCGCGCCGCCGATCATCAGCGGGATCGTGAACCCGCGGCGCTGCATCTCCGCGGCGACGCCGACCATCTCGTCCAGCGACGGCGTGATCAACCCGGACAGTCCGACGGCGTCCGCGCCGACCTCCTGGGCGGTGTCGAGGATCTTCTGCGCCGGCACCATCACGCCGAGATCGATGACCTCGAAGTTGTTGCACTGCAGCACCACGCCGACGATGTTCTTGCCGATGTCGTGGACATCGCCCTTGACCGTCGCCATCACGATCGTGCCGTTGGTGTCCTTGGCCGTGGCGTACTGGGGGTTGTCGAGCTTCTCCTGCTCGATGAACGGGATCAGGTAGGCCACTGCCTTCTTCATCACCCGTGCGGACTTCACGACCTGGGGCAGGAACATCTTGCCGGCGCCGAACAGGTCGCCGACCACGTTCATGCCGTCCATCAGCGGCCCCTCGATCACCTCGATCGGCCGTCCACTGCGGGCGGCGATCTCGGCGCGCAGCTCCTCGGTGTCGGCCTCGACGTGCGCGTCGATGCCCTTCACCAGCGCGTGCGTGATCCGCTCGCCGACCGGGAGCGAGCGCCACTCGGCGGCGGCCGCCTCGACCTGCTCACCGGCGCGGTTGTGGGTCTCGGCGATCTCCAGCAGCCGCTCCGCGGCGTCCGGGCGCCGGTTCAGCACGACGTCCTCGATGCGCTCGCGCAGCTCCGGGTCGACTTGGTCGTAGACCACCAGCGCCCCGGCGTTCACGATGCCCATGTCCAGCCCGGCGGCGATCGCGTGGAAGAGGAACACCGCGTGGATGGCCTCCCGGACCGGGTTGTTGCCGCGGAAGGAGAAGCTCACGTTGGAGATGCCGCCGGAGATCTTCGCGCCGGGCAGGTTCTGCTTGATCCAGCGGGTCGCGTCGATGAAGTCCTGGCCGTACGTCGCGTGCTCCTCGATGCCGGTGGCGATCGCGAAGACGTTCGGGTCGAAGATGATGTCCTCGGCCGGGAAGCCCACCTGGTCGACCAGGATCCGGTAGGCCCGCTCGCAGATCGCCTTGCGGCGCTCGAGGTTGTCGGCCTGGCCGTCCTCGTCGAAGGCCATCACGACCACTGCCGCGCCGTACTGCTTGCACAGGCGGGCGTGGGCGACGAACGCCTCCTCGCCCTCCTTCATCGAGATCGAGTTGACGATGGCCTTGCCCTGGATGTTCTTCAGGCCGGCCTCGATGACCTCCCACTTCGAGGAGTCGACCATCACCGGGACTCGGCTGATGTCGGGCTCGCTCGCGACCAGCTTCGTGAAGCGGTCCATGGCGGCGACGCCGTCGATCATCCCCTCGTCCATGTTGATGTCGATGACCTGCGCGCCGTTCTCGACCTGCTGGCCGGCCACGGAGAGGGCTGCGTCGTAGTCGCCGGCCTTGATCAGGTTGCGGAACCGCGCGGAGCCGGTGATGTTGGTGCGCTCGCCGACGTTGACGAACAGGCTGTCCTCGGTGACCGTGAACGGCTCCAGGCCCGAGAGTCGCAGGGCGGGCTCGGCGGTGACCGGCTCGCGGCCGGGCCGGTCCGCGACGGCGGCGGCGATCGCCGCGATGTGCTCGGGCGTGGTGCCGCAGCAGCCGCCGACGAGGTTGACGAACCCGGCGTCGGCGAACTCCGCCACCACGGCCGCGGTCTCCTCGGCTGCCTCGTCGTACTCCCCGAACGCGTTGGGCAGGCCGGCGTTGGGATAGCAGGACACGAACGTGTCCGCGAGCCGGGAGAGCTCGGCGATGTAGGGGCGCATCTCCCGGGCGCCGAGCGCGCAGTTCAGGCCCACCGCGAGCGGGCGGGCGTGGCGCACCGAGTTCCAGAACGCCTCGGTGGTCTGCCCGGACAGGGTTCGGCCGGAGGCGTCGGTGATGGTGCCGGAGATGATCACCGGCCAGCGGCGCCCGGTCTCCTCGAAGAGCGTCTCGACCGCGAAGATCGCGGCCTTGGCGTTGAGGGTGTCGAAGATCGTCTCGATCACCAGCAGGTCCGCGCCGCCGTCGACGAGCCCCCGGGCTGCGGTGAGGTACGCCGCGGCGAGCTGGTCGTAGGAGACGTTGCGGGCCCCCGGGTCGTTGACGTCCGGGGAGATCGAGGCGGTCCGGGTGGTCGGGCCCAGGGCGCCGGCGACGTACCGGGGCCGCTGCGGCGTCGACGCGGCGTCGGCGGCCTCGCGGGCCAGCCGCGCGGCGGCGTGGTTGAGCTCGTAGGCGAGCTCCTCCATGCCGTAGTCGGCCAGGGACACGGCGTTGGCGTTGAAGGTGTTGGTCTCGATGATGTCCGCGCCGGACTCGAGGTACTCGGCGTGGATGTCGCGGATGATCGCAGGCTGGGTGAGCGTGAGCAGGTCGTTGTTGCCCTGCACGTCGCTGGGCCAGTCGCGGAACCGCTCGCCGCGGTAGCCGGCCTCGTCGGGGCGATCGCGCTGGATCGCGGTGCCCATCGCGCCGTCGAGGACCATGATCCGCTCGCGCAGGGTCGCGGTCAGCGCCTCGGTGGGATCCGGGCGCCAGGACGCTTCGACGTTGGTGGGGCTCACACTCGCTCCTTCTCGGGCCGCCGCGGCCCGGGCACCGTCCAGCGTAGAAGCGCGTCCGCGTGACGGACACGACTTCCACATCGTGACACCGGCGCCGGGGGCCGGCGAAATCGCGGAACCGACGGTTGCCGGGGCCGCGGTGCACCACCCGAACTAGGCTGACCGGGTGATCGAGATCGAGGACGCCCCCGGCCTGGTCGAGCCCGTGGTCATCGCCGCCTTCGAGGGCTGGAACGACGCCGCCGACGCGGCCTCGGCGGTCGTCGACCACCTGATGACCGTCTGGAACGCCCGGGTGGTCGGCGCGATCGACCCCGAGGACTTCTACGACTTCCAGGTGAACCGGCCGGTCGTCGGCACCGACGAGCACGGTCACCGCCGGCTGAGCTGGCCGACGACCCGGATCGCGATCGCCTCTCCGCCGGACCTGGACCGGGACGTGATCCTGGTGCGCGGCATCGAGCCGAACATGCGCTGGCGGCAGTTCTGCGCCGAGATCCTGGCCGCCTGCGACGACCTCGGCGGGGAGCTGGTCATCACGCTCGGCGCGCTGCTCGCCGACACCCCCCACACCCGGCCCATCCCCGTCACCGGCACCGCCACCGAGCCCGAGCTGGTCGACCGGCTCAAGCTCGACCCGGCGACGTACGAGGGCCCGACCGGTGTGCTCGGCGTGCTCCAGGACGCCTGCACGCTCCTGGACATCCCGTCGGTGTCGTACTGGGCCGCCGTCCCGCACTACGTCGCCCAGCCGCCGTGCCCCAAGGCCACGCTGGCGCTGATCGGCCAGCTCGAGGACCTCCTCGAGGTCAGCATCCCGCTCGGCGACCTCCCCGAGGACGCCCGCGCCTGGGAGCGCGGCGTCGACGAGCTCGCCGAGGAGGACGAGGACGTCGCCGACTACGTCCGGGCGCTGGAGGAGACCCGCGACACCACCGACCTGCCGGAGGCCTCCGGCGAGGCCATCGCGCGGGAGTTCGAGCGGTACCTCAAGCGGCGGCAAGACGACGGCTGAGGGTGCCGGCTCGCGGTGATCGGGCTGCCGTTTGATGACAAACGGCAGAGGAACCGGCCTCCGCAGCGTCGTTTGTCATCAAACGACAGGCCCCCGGCCCGGTCAGGTACGCCGGGCCCAGCGCCTCAGAGCCCAGCGCCTCAGAGCGACAGACCGAGCGCGGCGTCCAGCAGCGCCAGCATGGTGACGGCGGCGTCGGGGTCGCTGTTCTCGGCCAACCCGTCGGTGCCGAGGGTGGCGCGGACCCAGGCGTCGACGGCGGCGATGGCGCGCGGGGCGTCCAGGTCGCTGGCGAGGGCGGTGAGCACCTCGGTGACCACCGGCGCGGCCGGGGCGCCGGCGCCCAGCGCCAGGGCCCGACGCCAGTCGGCGATCGTGTCGACGGCGTCCCACAGCTCGGCGTCGGTCCACTCCCAGTCGGCGCGGTAGTGGTGGCGCAGCAGCGCGAGGCGGATCGCCATCGGGTCGACGTCGCTGTTGCGCAGCGCCGAGACGAACACCAGGTTGCCGCGCGACTTCGACATCTTCTCGCCGTCGTAGCCGACCATGCCGGCGTGGGCGTAGACCTTCGCGAACGCCGTGCCCGGCTCGGCGACCTGGGCGTGGCCGGCGCACATCTCGTGGTGCGGGAAGATCAGGTCGCTGCCGCCGCCCTGGACGTCGAAGGCCGCGCCGAGGTACTCCAGCGCGATCGCTGTGCACTCGACGTGCCATCCCGGGCGGCCCGGCCCGAACGGGCTCGGCCAGGACGGCTCGCCGGGGCGCTCGCCGCGCCAGACGACGCAGTCGAGGGGGTCCTTCTTGCCGGGCCGGTCAGGGTCGCCGCCGCGCTCGGGGAAGAGCCGCAGCATCGTGTCGCGGTCCAGCCGCGACTCGGCGCCGAACGCCGGGTCCGCGGTCACGGACATGTAGAGGTCGTCCTCGACGCGGTAGATCGCGCCGACCTCCTGCAGCCGCTCGATCAGCGAGACCACGAGCGGGATCGACTCCACAGCGCCGATGTAGTGGTCGGGGGCGAGCACCCGCAGCGCGGTCATGTCCTGGCGGAACAGCTCGGTCTCGCGCTCGGCCAGCTCGACCCAGTCGACCTTGACCTTCGTGGCGCGCTCCAGGAGCGGGTCGTCGACGTCGGTCACGTTCTGCACGTACCTGACCTCGTGGCCGGCGTTGCGCCAGGCCCGGTTGAGCAGGTCGAAGCCGAGGTACGTCGCGGCGTGCCCCAGGTGCGTGGCGTCGTAGGGCGTGATGCCGCAGACGTACATCCGGGCCGCCCCCTCGGGGCGCGTGGTCACCAGCGTCCCGGTGGCGGTGTCGTGGAGAGCGACCGGTGGGCCCTGGACGGGCAGGACAGGGATCTCCGGGGACGGCCAGGAACGCATGTCCCGAACTCTAGAGGAGGAGGTTCAGAACGGCGGCCACGGGATGGCCGGCCACTCGCCGCGGGGCTCGGGCAGCACGCCCGCGTCGGTCAGCCGTCGGCAGCGCCGGGCCAGCGCCTCGACCTCGACGTCGGTGAGGAGCGGGGCGAGGACGTCGCCGAGCGCACCGCGGACCGCGGCCTCCAGACGGCGTACGGCGTCGAGCTCGGCGTCGCTCAGCGGCTCCCCGAGCCAGCCCCACAGGACCGTGCGCAGCTTCGGCTCGTGGTGCAGCGCGATGCCGTGGTCCACGCCGAAGCGGTGCCCGTCGCTCATCGCGAGGACGTGCCCGCCCTTGCGGTCGGCGTTGTTGACCACGACGTCGAAGATCGCCATCCGGCGCAGCGGCTCGGAGTCCTCGTGGACCAGCGACACCGGCCGGTCGTGGCCGTCGATGCCGTCGAAGACGTGGCGCCAGCCCGGCGGCACCTCGCCCTCACGGACCAGCGTGACCGCCTCCTGCTCGGGGTCCGGCTCCTGCCAGAGCTGGACCATGCCCGGCCCGTGCGGGCCCGCGCGCAGCCAGGTCCGGGGCACGACGTTCCAGCCGAGCGCCTCGGAGACGGCGTACGCCGCGACCTCCCGGTGGGCGAGGTGCCCGTCGGGAAAGTCCCACAGCGGCCGCTCCCCCGCGATCGGCTTGTAGACCACCCGCCGGTCGCCGATCTGGCCGAGGAACGTGGCGTTGGAGGCCGGCATGATCCGGCCGTGGAGGACGATCTCGCCGTCCTGGAGCTGCGCCGGCTCCGGGCACGGCTCGTCCTCCACGCGCTCGCTCACGGGTCCCGGCGGCGGAACCCGTTGGCCCGCACGCACAGGTGGCCCTCGGGGTCGATCGGGTTGCCGCAGAACGGGCAGCTCGGCCGGCCGGCGTCGAGGACCTGCGCGCTGCGCTTGACGAAGGCGCGGGCCGCGCCGGGCGGCAGGCGCACCAGCATGACCTCCTCGGGCTCGGGCTCGACGAGGTCCTCGATGTCCTCGTCGAGCTGGTCCGGGGAGACCACGGCGGCCTCGGAGAACGGGAACACCTCGATCACGACGCGCTCGTCGGCCGGGTCCCACGACAGGGTCATGGTGCCGGCGCGGAACTCCTCGTCGATCGGCTGCTCGAGGGGCGCGGTGTCGTCGAGGGCCAGCGGCGCGACCGCCGGGATCACCGACTCGTGCTCCTCGCTCGCCATCACCTGGTCCAGGAGCTCCTCGACCCGCTCCGCGAGGGCGGCCACCTGCTGCTTCTCGACAGCCACGCTGACCAGCCGGGCGCCGCTGCGGGCCTGGAGGAAGAAGGCGCGCGATCCGGGAGGACCGACGGTCCCGGTGACGAAGCGTTCCGGCGGGTCGAAGCCGTGCACGAGGGGCATGCCGTCCAGCCTATGTCCCGGCCGGCCCCGCGCCGCCGCCGACCACGCCGTCGGACCCCGCGGTGGACGGCTCGGCGGAGCGCGACCCGCGCCGGGCCTTCGCGGGCGGGGCCGACAGCCAGGACAGGTCGCCGGCGTGGGTGTTGGTGGCCAGCACGTAGGGGCGGGACTCGGTGTAGCGGATGATCGAGATCGAGGCGGGGTCGACGTTGATGCGCTGGAACAGGTCCAGGTGCATCCCCAGCGCGTCGGCGAGCACCGACTTGATGATGTCGCCGTGGCTGACCGCGCACCACACGGCGCCCGGCCCGTGGGCGGACTCCAGCTCGGCGTCCAGACGGCGTACGGCGGTCACGGCGCGCGCCTGCATCGCCGGCAGCGACTCGCCCCCGGGGAACACGGCCGCCGAGGGCTGGGTCTGCACCACCTTCCAGAGCTTCTCCTTGGCCAGCTCCCCCAGCGAGCGGCCCTGCCACTCGCCGTAGTCGCACTCGGTAATGCCGCGCTCGGTGCGGAGCTCGGGGGCTTCCGACTGGGCCGCGAGCACCAGTCGCGCCGTCTGGCGGCAGCGCTCCAGGGGGCTGCTGACCACGCTCGCGAGCCGTACCCCGCC
This sequence comes from Nocardioides pantholopis, assembly GCF_003710085.1. Lineage (NCBI taxonomy): Bacteria > Bacillati > Actinomycetota > Actinomycetes > Propionibacteriales > Nocardioidaceae > Nocardioides > Nocardioides pantholopis. The sequence goes on from NZ_CP033324.1 coordinate 2,088,461, forward strand.
GAGCCGCTCCCCCGCCCGCGCCGCCTGGCCGCGGCCGATCGCGTCGAGCTTCACGCCGGGCGTGCGCCCGGCCAGGGTGCCGGAGGCGTTGGCGGTCGTCCGCCCGTGTCGCAGGAGGATCACCGTTGCCATGGCGGGGAGCGTATCCGGCGTACAGTCGGCGCGTGATCGTGGAGAGCGCGCTCTATCGCGGGGGCGCCCGGGTGCCCGGGCAGGTCGACGTGACGCAGCTGGCCGAGGCGCGGGAGCGCGCCACCGGAGAGGGGTCCTTCGTCTGGGTGGGGCTGCACGAGCCCACGCCCGAGGAGATGGGCGCCGTGGCCCGTCAGTTCGACCTCCATCCGCTGGCGGTGGAGGACGCGGTCAACGCCCACCAGCGCCCGAAGCTCGAGCACTACGGCGACGGGCTGTTCCTGGTCCTCAAGACGCTCTGGTACGTCGACCTCGAGGACGCCGTCGAGACCGGGGAGATCAACCTGTTCATCGGCCCGGGCTACATCGTCACGGTCCGCCACGGGGAGGGCAACGGCCTGCAGTCCGCCCGCGCCTACCTCGAGGGCGCCTCTGGCGTGCTCTCCCAGGGGACCTCGGCGGTCGTCTACGCGGTCTGCGACCTGGTCGTCGACGAGTACCAGCTGGTGGCCGCCTCCCTGGAGGAGGACGTGGACGAGGTCGAGCAGTCGGTCTTCTCGTCGCTGCGCACCCGCGACGCCGAGCGCATCTACACGCTCAAGCGCGAGATCGCCGAGGTACGCCGCGCGGTGCTCCCGCTCCGGCTCCCGATCCAGAACTTCGCGGCCGGCCGGGTGGAGGGGATCCACGCGGAGAGCCAGCCGTTCTTCCGGGACGTCGCCGACCACCTGAGCCGGGTCGCGGAGACCATCGACAACCTCGACGGCCTGCTCTCCTCGGCCTTCGACGCCCACACCGCGCGGATCTCGGTGCAGCAGAACGACGACATGCGCACGATCTCGGCGTACGCCGCGCTGGTCGTGGTGCCGACGCTGATCGCCGGCGTCTACGGCATGAACTTCGAGCACATGCCCGAGCTGCACTGGACCTTCGGCTACCCGTTCGCACTGACGCTGATGGTCACGTCCTCGGTGGCGCTGTGGGTGCTGTTCAAGCGCTCCAAGTGGCTGTGACCCGGCTCAGGCGGCGAGCACGCCGGTCCCGACGAGGACCAGCGTGAGCGTGCCGAGCCCGATGCGGTAGAGCACGAACGGCGCGTAGGAGCGGGTGGAGACGTAGCGCAGCAGCCACGCGATCGCGGCGTACCCGACGACGAAGGAGACGACGGTCGCGACGATCGTGGGCGTCCAGCCGTACGGGTTGTCGCCGCCGGGGATCTCCTTGAGCTCGAAGAGGCCCGCGCCGACCACTGCCGGGATCGCGAGCAGGAACGCGTACCGGGTCGCGGCCTCCCGCTCGTAGCCGAGGAACCGGCCCATCGAGATCGTCGCCCCGGAGCGGGAGACCCCCGGGATCAGGGCGCAGGCCTGGGCCAGCCCCATCAGGACGGCGTCGCGCAGCGTGATCTGCCGGATCTGCTTGCTGTTGCTGCTGATCCGGTCGGCGACGCCGAGCACGATGCCGAGCACGATCAGCGTCGTCCCGATGATCCACAGGCTGCGGAAGTCCGACTCGATGACGTCCTTGAGCGCGACCCCGAGCAGCACGATCGGCAGCGAGCCGATGATGATGAACCAGCCCATCCGGGCGTCGAGGTGGCCGCGGTACTCGGGCCGGAACAGCGAGCGCAGCCAGGTCGAGCCGATCCGCCAGATGTCGTGGCGGAAGTAGATCAGCACGGCCAGCTCGGTGCCGATCTGGATCACCGCGGTGAAGGCCGCGCCGGGGTCCCCCCACCCGAACATCTCGGGGAGGATCCGCAGGTGGGCGCTGCTGGAGATCGGCAGGAACTCGGTCAGCCCCTGGATCGTCCCGAGAATGACTGCCTGAAGGAGTTCCCACACGGGGCCGCATCCTATGCGTGCCCGCTGGGCGAGCCGCTCGCGGCTCGCGACACGCCGCCCACTACCGTCGTGCCATGCAGACGAGGGCCCTGGGGCGGACGGGGCTCCAGGTGTCGCGCCTGGGCCTGGGCACGATGACGTGGGGACGCGCCACCGACGAGCACGAGGCACGCGACCAGCTGATCGCGTTCGCCGAGGCCGGCGGGACGCTGGTCGACACCGCGGCCAGCTACGGCGACGGCGCCTCCGAGGAGCTGATCGGCTCGCTGATCGGCGACGTGGTGGCCCGCGACGAGATCGTGCTGGCCACCAAGGCGGGCCTGGTACGCCGCGGCGACGGCCGCCGCGTGGACACCTCCCGGGGGCACCTGATCCCGACCCTGGACCGCTCGCTGCGCCGGCTCGGCGTCGACCACGTCGACCTCTGGCAGGTCCACGTGTGGTCCGACCGGACGCCGCTGGAGGAGACGCTGAGCGCCCTGGACCTCGCCGTCAGCTCCGGGCGCGCGTCGTACGTCGGAATCTCCAACTACGCCGGCTGGCAGACCGCCCAGGCCGCCACCTGGCAGCGCGCGGTGCCGGGCCGCACTCCCCTGGCGTCCACGCAGGTGCAGTACAACCTGCTCGAGCGTGCGGTCGAGACCGAGGTCGTCCCGGCCGCGCAGGCCCTCGGGCTGGGCGTGCTGCCCTGGTCTCCGCTCGCGGGCGGCGTGCTCACCGGCAAGTACCGCACCGGCACGCCCGGGGACTCCCGGGCGGCCGACCCGGCCTGGACGGCCCGGGTGGACTCCTACCTCGACGAGGACGGCCGTGGGATCGTGGAGGCCGTGGCGCGCGCCGCGGACGGACTCGGCTGGTCCCCCCTCGAGGTGGCCCTGACCTGGGTCCGCGACCGGCCCGGCGTCACGGCTCCGATCGTGGGCGCGCGGACTGCCACGCAGCTGCGCGCCGCGCTGGGGGTCGAGCAGCTGGAGCTGCCGCCGGAGATCGTGGCGGCACTCGACGACGTCAGCGACTGAGCACCGAAGGGAGACAGCGTGTCCCGCGCCTATCGCCGCCCCCCGCGTCCCGGGGTGGAGTGGGAGTTCGACAAGGTCACGTTCGACCGTGACTTCAGCCGCAACGTGGTGACCCGACTGCTCGTGGAGCGCGCCGAGCACGGCGGCTGGGAGCTGGACCGGGTCCGGATCGGCTCCGACGGGGTGCGACGGGTCGTCCTGCGGCGCAAGATCATCCGCGCCGTCCGGACCGCCTGACCCCTGCCGTTTGGTGACAAACGGCAGAGATCCGGCCGGTCTGGCTGCCGTTGGTCATCAAACGGCAACCCGACCCGGCCCGCGCGGCCCTCAGACCTCGCCGAGGAACCGGTCGAAGACCCGGGCCCCGAACTCCAGGGCGTCGACGGGGACCCGCTCGTCCACCCCGTGGAAGAGCGCTGTGAAGTCCAGGTCGCTCGGCAGCCGCAGCGGCGCGAAGCCGTAGGAGCGCATCCCGAGCTTGCGGAAGTGCTTGGCGTCGGTGCCGCCGCTCATCGTGTACGGCGCGACCAATGCCTCGTCGTCCTCGGCCAGGATCGAGCGGGTCATCGCCGCCACCAGGTCCCCGTCGTACGGCGTCTCCCACGGCTGCTGGTGGCTGAGGAACTCCATCTCCACCCCGTCGCCCATGAGCTCGCGCAGCGTGTCGAAGAACTCCTCCTCGTAGCCGGGGAGGAACCGCCCGTCGATGTGCGCGGTGGCCTCGGTCGGGATCACGTTGACCTTGTAGCCGCCGGACAGCATCGTCGGGTTGGCGCTGTTGCTGATCACGGCGCCGAGCATCCGGGTGGCGCCGCCGAACTCCTCGACCAGGGAGCGCGCGTTCTCCGGGGTGGCCTCCACCCCGGCCAGCTCGCCGACGGTGGCGAGGAGGACCTCCATCGTGGGGGTGAGCCGCACCGGCCAGCGGTGCGCACCGATCCGGGCGACCGCGCTGGCCAGGCGGGTCACGGCGTTGTCGTCGTTGATCATCGAGCCGTGCCCGGCGCGGCCGCGGGCGGTGAGCCGCATCCACGCCATGCCCTTCTCGGCGGCCTCGACGAGGTAGACCCGGCGCCCCCGCACGGTGGTGCTGAAGCCGCCGACCTCGCCGACGGCCTCGGTCACGCCCTCGAACTCCTCGGGGTGCTCCTCGACGAGGACCTGGGCGCCCTGGTGGCCACCGGCCTCCTCGTCGGCGGTGAAGCACAGAACCACCGGCCGCTCCGGAGCCTGTCCCGCGCGCTGGCGGGCCCGGACGACCGAGAGGAGCATCGCGTCGAAGTCCTTCATGTCGACCGCCCCGCGCCCCCACACGTAGCCGTCCTGGACCTCGCCGGAGAACGGGTCGACCTGCCAGTCCTCGGCGGCGGCCGGCACCACGTCGAGGTGCCCGTGCAGCAGCAGGGCGTCGTGGCGGGCGTGCGGTCCGGTGCCCGAGCCGCCCCAGTGGGCGACGACCGACGTGCGCCCGGGCGCCGACTCGTAGAGGCGGGGCTCGATCCCGACCTCGGCGAGCAGCCCGGCGACGTACTCCGCCGCCTTGCGCTCCCCCGGTCCCTCGGCGTCGCCGTAGTTCGAGGTGTCGAAGCGGATCAGGTCGCGGCACACCTCCACGACCTCGGCGGCCGGGTCGTACGCCGGCGTGGGGCGGGGGTCCTGGGGCTGGGGCTGGTCCGGCATGCGACCAGCATGCCATCAGTCGGTGGGGGGCCGATGCGGCGATCCGGGCGCGGCCTTGCTACTGTTCCACCGCACTCGTCCGGGTGGCGGAATTGGCAGACGCGCTAGCTTGAGGTGCTAGTGCCCGTATTAGGGCGTGGGGGTTCAAGTCCCCCCTCGGACACTGGAAAGGCCCCGGCTCCACGGGGCCTTTTCTTCATTTCGGCCCCGCTCAGGGGCTCAGGTCAGGGCGTCCCCGGCGTCGGCGGCCAGGATGATGCCCACGATCGTGAGCACCCAGTAGACGGCGCCGCCGCTGTGGTCCAGCATCCAGGTCGAGAGCCGGGCCAGTGGGCGCTGGAGGACCCCGGCGAACGCCAGCCGCAGGCCGAGCAGCACGCCGGCCGGCGCGACCATGACGAGGCAGTAGCCGACGACCACGACCACCTGCTCCACGGGCGTCAGCCCGGCGGCGGTGATCAGTGCCGCCGCCGCGAAGAACGGCACCATCGAGGCGACCTCGATGCCGGCCGCCAGGAGGGCGACGCCGACCACCACCCGGTAGCGCCCGGACGCCGCCCGCTCGTCGGCCGCGCCCTGCAGCCGACCGTGCCACCGTTCCAGGCGTTCACGCCCGTCCCCCGCTCCCGACCCGCCGCGTCCGAACCACCGCCGGGGGTCGCCGAAGACTCCGACGGCGAACAGCGTGAGGCCGACGCCGAGCTCGATCTGTCGGACCCACCGCCACGAGCCCAGCTCGGCACCCCAGGAGGTCACCCAGGACGCCCCGCTGACCAGCAGCACCCCGACCACGGCGTACGCCGCGGCGATGGTCAGGAGGTAGACGACGTAGGAGCCCACGTGGACCCGCGGCACCAGGAGCATGAGCAGCGGGAGTACCAGGGTCCCGATGCTGGTGCTGTCGACGAGCGCCAGCACCCCGAGCGCTCCGAGCAGTGCGCCACCCGTCACTGGCCCTCCCTCACCGGCGGTCAGCCGAATGCGGACGATAAATGGGCCCCTCCGGAAAAGACAAGCAATTCCACGAATCCATGTCACGTTGAATTGGAAGTCACCGCCGGCATTCGCGATCCTCACCTCAACGGGTGTAGCCGGCCGCCCGGCAACCCTCCTACATCACGCGATCCACCGCACGATGACCGCCGCGAGCCGGGGGGCGCCGGCACCCCGGAGCGAGGTGCTCGGGGGCGCGACGAAGTCCAAAATTCAATCGCAAAAAATTCTGCCCGCGGTACACCCGAAAATGTGAAGAGGACGTAGCATTCGACGCGAAGAGCTTCTCCGCCTTCCGAATCGGGGCGGGTCGTCGGGGAAGTAGTGCTGAATTCCCGGGAGGGAACATGCCCGACCACTTCATTCCGCCCAGCTCCGCCTGGGGGGCGGCCGGCGCTGCGCCCCTCGACCGACGCGCGAACGGGCCAGGGGCCGAGGGGCCGCCCGCCGAACCGACGAACGGGACCCGCCCGGACCGCCCGGCCGTCAGCAGACGATCAGCCCCGGAGACGCCGCCGGCGCCGGAGGACCCGTTCGCGCAGTACTCCATCCACCAGCTGGCTGCGGCCACCCATCTCTCGGTGCGCACCATCCGTGCCTACCAGACGCGCGGGCTGCTCGCGCCGCCGAGACGGCAGGGTCGTCGGGTCGTCTACGGCCGCCGCCACCTCGACCGCCTGGAGAAGATCAAGACGCTCCAGCGCGAGGGGTACAACCTGGCTGCGATCGCTGCCCACTTCCTCCCCTCGCGCGTCACGATGCAGAACCAGGCGGCCCTCCGCCTGCTGCGGCGATCGGCCGCCGAGCACCCGGTGGTCGTCGCCAACCTGCTCAAGCACGGGGTCGTCGTCATCACGCAGAGCGGGAACATCGAGATCGCCGAGGAGTCACCGGTCCTGGCGGCCTTCGAGCTCAAGCACCTCGGGTTCGAGGTCTCCGACTGCGTCTGTGTGCTCGCCGAGGTGATCGACGCCTTCGTGACGGCCATGCCCGGAGTGCTGAAGAGCCTCGATCAGACAGCGCGGGGCCCGGGACTGCTCGCGCTGGCCATGGACGGCCACGACGGCGACCCGCGCGCGACCGAGGTCTCCGCACGCGTGCTGACCGAAGCCTTCCGCGTCTCGCTGCTGGCCTGCGCCGTGCCGCGGCCCGGCGGGTCCGAGGAGTCCGTCGAGCCCGGTGAAGCAGCAGCGGACGAGAGCCAGCCGGTCAGGTCCCTGCCGTGACGTCGCGTTGGGTGCCCACCCCGTCCCCACCCCCGGCCTCGGGCTCCTCCGAGCGCTCGGAGGTGGCCTTCGGTGAGTCGGCCAGGCCCTGGCGGGCCGCGAACTCCCGGTAGAGCCGGCAGGTCTCGACGAGGGAGTCGTGCGTGCCCGTCGCCACGACACGTCCCTGGTCCAGCACGACGATGCTGTCGCTCCCGACGACTGTCGAGAGCCGGTGGGCCACGACGAGCACCGTCATCGCACGGAACCGCCGAGAGTTCAGCAGGTTCTGCAGACGCCACTCGGTCTGGGCGTCGAGCGCGGAGGTCGGCTCGTCGAGCAGCAGGATGTCGCAGTTGCGCGCGAGGGCGCGGGCCCACGCCAGCCGCTGGCGCTGCCCGCCCGACAGCTCCGCTCCGCCCTCGCCGACCTCGCGGTCGAGCCCCTCGACCGAGGCGAAGGCACCCAGGCCCACGTCGTTCAGGACGCGGCACAGCGTCGCGTCGTCAGCGTCCGGGGCCGCGAGCAGCAGGTTCTCCCGGATCGTCCCGGCGAGCATCGGCGCGTCCTGCTCGACGATCGCGAGCCGGTCCCGCACCTCCTCGATCGGCCCGTCGAGGATGTCACGGCCGCCGACCATGACCTGGCCACCGTCGGCGCGGTACAGGCCACCGATCAGTGACAGCAGTGTCGACTTGCCGCTGCCGGAGGGGCCGACGATCGCGACCCGGTCGCCGGTCGGGGCCACGAGGTCGACGCCGTGCAGCACGGCCTCCCCGTCGGGATAGGCGAAGTCGACGTGGCGCAGCTCGACGGCCGGCGCCGTCGTCAGGTCGGTCACCGGACTGTGCGGGTCCGGGGCCGCTCCTTCCTCGATCCCCAGATCGGCCAGCTCGATGGGCTCGGTGGTGATCTCCTCGGTCCGGTCGACGGCGGCCAGGCCGACCTGGACGGCGGTCAGCGCACGCGCGGCGTCGCTCATCGGCACCACGACGCCGAGGGCGTACAGCACGAACGCGACCAGCTCACCGACGGAGATGGCACCACTGGAGACCCGGATACCGCCCATGAGCAGCACGACCGTGACCGCGGCCTGCATGGCCGTGTTGACGGTCGGCTCGACGACCGCCTGGACCCCCGCCAGGCGCCGCCCCTGCCGATGTGCCCGGCGGGCCCGCCGCGCGACCCGGTTCGACACGCGCCGGGACGCGCCGAAGATCCGGATCGTCCGCAGCCCCTTCAGGCTGGTCTCGAACTCCGAGACCATGCCGCCGACCTCGTACTGCACCGCTCGGGAGACGCGACGCACCGCGGCGAGGAGGAACACCAGCAGCACGCCGACCGCCAGCACCGTTCCGACCAGGATCGCCATCAGCAGCGGATCGAGGAACCAGAGCACGACCATCGACCCGACGAGCAGGGTCGCGCTGCTGATGATGCTGAAGATGCCGGCCGTGAAGACCGACTGCATCATCGTCGTGTCGCTGCCGAGCCGGGTCATCAGATCGCCGCTGCGGTAGGCGTGCAGGCGGTCGACCGGCATCCGCAGGACGCGGGTGATGATCGCGCGCCGCGTGTCGAGGATGACGTCCTCCGCGAGCCGCTTCAGCGTCCAGAAGTACACCCCGGCGAGGGCGAGCTCCCCGGCGACGACGACGCCCAGCATCGTGAGCGTCCTCCCGTACGGCTCGCGTGCCTCGAGCCGGTCGAGGAGGTCGGCGACGATCAGCGGCTGGACGATCGCGAACGCCGGGAGGACCAGCGACATCACGACAGCTGCCACGATGACCAGGCGCCGTCGGTCGCCCTCCCCCGAGGTGCGGCCGAGCAACCGGCGGATCGGCGCGACCGACGGCACGTCGGGCGCAGGCGGAACCTCGTCGGGGATGGCCGGGGTGGCGACGGAGCCCGGCGTCGGCGCCGCGACGGCGGGGGTGCCGGTGTCGGGGCTGGTGCCCTCCTCGGGTGTCTGGCGCGGGCTCATCGAGCCTCCCCTCTCCGCAGGGACCGCGACACGACGCGGCCCTCGTCGTCCGGCGTGACGGCGACCGTCGGGAGATGACGTCGCAACGCCTTGTTGAACAGGCTCGCGGGGCCCGCGACCACTGCCCGCTCCACGCCCGTGCTCACCAGCGCGGCGACGGTGCGGGGCCAGTCGACGGCTCGGACGTACTGCGCCGCGGCGTGGCCGGCCACGACCCGAGGAGCCATCGTCCTCGTCCCGTCGTGGTCGCTGAGCACTGCCAGACGCGCCGGGTGCAGGTGCCACCGCGCGATCAGGTCATCGGCGAGGTCGGCGAGCTCGGCGGAGCGCACGCTGTGCACCGCGGGCCGCATCTCGTGCAGCCAGATGCCGCCGCGCGCCTCGACGCCCGCCCGCATCCGGTCCACGTCGTCGACCGTGTAGCCGACGAGGTCGTGGTCGAGGTCGAGGGCGGGTTCGGCGTGGCAGCCGTGCCCCTTCATCCAGGCGACGAGCTCGGCGACGGTGGTGCCGTCGAGCCGGCAGAAGAACACGGTCGCCAGCCCGTGCAGCGTCGAGGCACTCAGCTCCTGCTCCCGGGTGGCCATCAGCTGCACCGTGCGGGCGACGTCCGCGAGGTCGGCCACGCCGGACAGCACGCACGCGGCCCAGGCGCCGAAGCTGCTGGGCACCAGGACGACGTCATCGGGGTCCTCCTGCTGCTCGAGCACGACGCGGCCGAGCGCGATCGTGTTGAGCAGGAAGGCGAGCTGGGCGGGCGCGTCGTAGGAGCTCGTGGGCAGGTCGCGGAAGGCCGCCCGGATGTCGTAGCCGACCGCCCGGTCGGCGACGCGGGCGGCCTCCTCCACCTCCGCCGAGCTCGTCATGTAGGCCCCCACGGCGTGCCACGTCGACGGGGCCATGCCGGGGAGGACGACCGCGGTCGTGGGCCTGCGGTGCTCGGCGTCGCGGCGCTCCCCCATCACGGTCACCTCACCGTCGACCCGCGGTGACCGCCACGTCGGAGGGCAGGCTGGTGAAGCTGAGGGACTTCTGCACGAAGTGTCCGGGCCCGACGACGTCGAAGGAGCCCACGCCCGCGCGGGCCATCCACCGCAGGCCGCCGACCCAGTCGACACGATGGGTGTACTGCCGCACGAGCGCGTCCCAGACCGCGTCGGCGGTCTCCAAGGGGCGGCCGGTGATGTTGCAGACCAGCGGGACGACCGGGTCGCGCCGGGGGTCCTCATGCACGAACTCGGCGCCGAAGGCCCGCTCGACGTCCCCCATGAGCGCGCAGTGCGCGGGGGGCGAGTACGGCACCCGGACGGCGAGCCCGCCCGCCGCGAACGCGAGCTCGACGAGCCGGTCGAAGCCGGCCGCGTCGGTGGTGAAGAGCACCTGGTTGTCGGCCGTCAGCGCGCAGGAGGTCAGCACGGCGCCGGCCGGGGCGGCTGCCTCCGCCGACCCGGCGAAGTCCTCCGGCACGCCGTAGGCGAAGGCCGTCCCCAGCGGGGTGTCCGGGAAGTGCCGGTCCTCGAGCTGCGGCATCGCGCAGGCCATCCGCACCGTGTCCCGGAAGCTCATCGCCCCCGCGAAGCAGGCAGCGGTGAGCTGACCGAGGCTGATCCCGGCGGCGAAGGCGGCGTCCTCGGGGTGCTGCCCGCCGCTCTCGGCCAGCCCGATGGCCATCGCCACCGACGCGGGCCGGATCGACGGACCGGCGTTGACCCGGTCGGGGTCGTCGCTGGCGAGGTCGGCGAGCAGCGGGCGCCCGACGATCTCCGCGGCCTCCTCGACCCGGCGCCGGGCGGCCGGCGTCGTGGCCAGCAGCTCGTCGTAGTCCCCCGGCCGGACGTGCACCTGGGGGTTGAACAGGACCGCCCGGCGTCCGGCGCCACTCATGACGTCAGCCCCCCGTCGACCACGAGCGTGTGCCCGGTGACGAACGCGGACCGCTCGGAGACGAGGAACAGGACCGCCTCGGCGATCTCCTCCACGGTCGCGGTCCGGCCCAGGGGGGTGCGGGCCACCAGGCCGTCCAGCGTCTCGCGGGGGACCTGGTCGACCATGGCGGTCTGGCCGGTGTACCCCGGAGCCACGGCGTTCACCCGCACGCCCCGGGGGCCGAACTCGACGGCGAGGGCCCGGGTCATCCCCTCCAGGCCGGCCTTGCTCGCGCCGTACGACGTGAGGCCGAGGATCCCGACCCGGCCGGCGATCGAGCCCACCGACACGATCGCCCCGCGACCGCCGAGGAGCAGGTGGGTCGAGCTGGCCCGCACGACGTTGAGCGTGCCCACCAGGTTCACGTCCACGGACTCCCGCAGGACGGCCGGATCGGTGAGGTGCAGCATCGGTGCCGCGCGGCCGGCGGCCGCGTTGTTGACGACGATGTCGATGGTGCCGCGACGGCCGGCCACATCGTTGACCCACGCGTCGACGGCGCCGACGTCGGTGACGTCCACCGAGGCCAGGTCGTGGGAGAGGTCCTCGGCGGCGAGCTTGTCGGCGAGCGCCGCCGCGTCGGCCACCGAGGTCCGGTAGGTGAACGAGACGTGGGCACCGGCCCGGGCGAGGCAGGTGACGACGGCGGCGCCGATCCCTCGAGCCCCGCCGGTGACCAGTGCGGTGCGGCCCTCGAGCTCGCCGCCCGGGTCGGCGCTCACAGCCCCACGCTCTCGGCCTGCCGGGCCCGCGCCATGACGAGCAGCTCGCGGGCCTCCTGCTTGTCGGCGGAGCTGATCCGGTCCCGGACGGTCCCGTGGGAGTCGAAGCGGTAGAACTCCTCGCGCAGCACCGACGTGACGATGCCGTCGTGGTACTCGCCGTCGAGGAAGAAGTAGTCCCGCAGGATCCCCTCCACCGGCAGGCCGAGGCTCAGCACCATCCGCAGCGTCCGCAGGTTGAAGGCACCCACGAGGAACTGGACGCGGTGGGCGTTGCACGCGTGGAACAGGTGCTCGAGGGCCAGCCCCGTGCCCTCAGCGCCCATGCCGAGGTCCCACTGAGCCGGCTGCTCCACGAGCCCCCCGATCTCGTAGCTCCCGGCGTACTTGCGGGCCACCCAGCGCACGAAGCCGATCGTCTGGCCGTCCTTGGTGACGACGCAGGCGATCGTGGTCCGACCGCTGCGGCAGTCGGCACGCAGGTCGTCGGCCTCGGGCGCCACCTCGCCGCCGGTCGCCAGGGCAGCGGCCGGGCCGCCGGCGAGCATCCCGGCGACCACCTCGAAGTCGTCGCGCGAGGGCCAGACCAGGTCGACCAGGTCCCCCTCCATGAACGGCTCGCGACGCGGGCACATCTCAGATCCCAGCCTTCGCCTGCGCCCGGGAGCCGAGGAAGTCGACGATCGAGGCGGTCGTCAGGAAGCTCTCCGTCTTCAGGTCCCCGATGTCGAAGGTGTAGCGCTCGCGCAGGGCCGCGATCAGCTTCAGCACGTCCATCGAGTCCCGACCGAAGGCCGATCGGGGCCCGAACAGCTGGTCCGTCCCGGCGATCGTCGCGGGGTCGACGTCGAGCTGGTAGAGCCCGACGAACATCTCGGCTGCCTCGTGCTCGCTCATCGTCATGGTGGTGCCTTTCGTCGTGGGTGCGGAGGATCGGGAGACGCTGGCTGGGCTGGCTGGGCCGCGGGCCGCGACGTGGCGCAGCACGAGGGAGCCCCAGATGAAGCCGGCGCCGATGGCGCTGATCACCACCCGGTCGCCGGGGCGGACGGCGTTCTCGGTGACCGACTCGTGGAGGGCCAGGAAGACTGTCGCGGCCCCGGTGTTCCCGAGGCGGTCCACGTTCACCGCCGCGAGGTCCCGGGGACGGGCGAGGGCGTCCATCGCCGCGTGCACGATGTTGAGGTTGGCCTGGTGGAAGACGAACCGGTCCACGTCCTCGAGCGCCACCGCGCCGGCGGCGCACGCCGCGCGCACGCTCGCCGGCAGGTTCCGGGTGGCCATGTCCCACACGGTGCGCCCGTCCATGTGCAGGTAGTGCTCGCGCCGGTCGACCGCTCCGGGGTCGACGGGCCGGGACGCCCCGCCGGCCCGGATCCCCACGTCGTGGCTCAGCTCGGCGCCGACGTGCCAGGCCTCCAGGCCCGCGCCCTCGGGCACCGTCCCGAGGACCACCGCGCCGGCGGCGTCGCCGAAGAAGACCCGGGTCGACCGGTCCTCGGGGTCGGTGACCCGGGAGAGCACCTCGGAGCCGATCACCAGGACCGGCCGCGTCGGCGCGGCGGCGACGAGGTGGGCCGCCGTCCAGATTCCGAGCACCCCGCCCGCGCAGGCCGCCTGGTTGAGGTCCAGCGGGCACGCGCCCGTCGCCCCCAGCCGCGAGGCCACCGTGACCGCGTTCGACGGCAGCGGCTGGTCTCCCGTGAACGTCGCCACGACGACGGCTCCCAGGTCTGCGGGCGCCACGCCTGCGGCGGCCAGGGCGTCGCCGCCGGCAGCGACCATCATGTCGGTCGCGGTGAGGGCCGGGTCCAGCCATCGGCGCTCCCGGATGCCGGTGCGGCGGCGGATCCACTCGTCGGTGGTATCGAGCGTGCGCACCAGCTCGTCGTTCGTCACCCGGCGCGGCGGCACGAACACCCCGGTCCCGAGAATCCCGACCGGGCGGGCGAAGGCGCGGAACGTGCCGCTGCGGCTCTGGGCCACGACGGCCGGCGGGTGGTCGGTCCCCCGGCGCTGCTGCGCATCGGCACGCACGGTCATGCCGCACCCCCGATCGGTCCGGACGGGGCGCCCTCGAGGGCGCCCACCCGCCACAGTGCGTCGACCACTCCGTCGACCACCGTCGGCGCGACGCCCGTGGCGGCGGCGATCTCGGCTGGGGTGTGCCAGTGCGCGGAGGCCAGCACGTCGGCGACGGCGTGCAGCTCGGACTCCTCCCCCGGCAGCCGCAGGGCCGCGCCGCGGGCGTAGAGCGCACCGCCGGTGCCGCGCACGAGCGGGTAGGTGGGGTGGCGTCGCACCGCGCCCTCCGGCGCACCCTCGGCTCGACGTCGGGGGCTGCCCTGGAACCCCGCGTTGCTCCTGCTGCGCGCGGCGAGGTCCTCGACCGAGGCCGCGATTCGCGACGCCAGATCGGGCTCGGCCAGGAGCCGTCGTACGTCGCCGGCCTCGTCCCCCGCGGCGAGGAACGGCCCGGCGGCGGCCCGCCTCGACGGGGGCGCGAGTCGGCCGGCGACCTCGGCGAGCACCTCGGCGGGAGTGCGCCGGATCATCTCCACCGCGACGCTCACGCTGTGCTCGTCGTTGTCGGCCACGTGGAAGTCGCTCACGTTGAGGACGTAGAGCTCGTAGGGCCCGAACACGGCAGTCCGAGCCGACGCCAGCGGGTACGGCGGCAGCCGGACGGCGTCGAGCCCGCCCGTGGCGGCGACGAAGGCGTCCGGCGTCCAGGTGTGGAAGACCTTGGGTGCGGGCCCCAGGTTGAGGTGCACCACCCGCTCGGGATGGCCGACGTCGCGGTGGGCGCCGCCGTCGGTGAAACCGTAGTTGCCCAGGAACAGGGTGAGGCGCAGCTCCACCCACCCGTGCGGGCAGTGCTCCCAGACCGGCGTCATGATCTCGGCGAACACCCGGCTCAGCTGCTCGCTCCAGCGCTGGGCGCTGTTGAGCCCGACTCCGACGCGGGCGGTTCCGAAGAGGCGCCGGGTCCAGGCCCGGGTCGACTCGCCCTCGTGCGGCGGTGAGGTGAGGACGGTCTGCGTGGCGGCGGTGCTCTGCGCGCCGTCGACCGTGACCTTGAGCATCCGCCGCACCGCCGGGTCCTCCAGCGCCCGGCGCAGCAGCGCCACCACTGTCGCGTCGTCGAGGTGCTCCTGCAGCTGAGGCGCGGGCACCACGGCGTGCCGCTCGAACATCGCCGACGCCGCCGCACAGGCGTGCCAGAGCGAATCGAGGCCGGCAGCGCCGGAAGTCTGCGGCGGCTGGCGACGCTCCGCGGCCGGCGCGCTCATGACTCCGCCTCCCACGCGCTGATGCCGGGGGCGGGCGCCGGGTCGGGCCGGCGCCGCTGGGGCGTGATGGCTCCGGCCGCCCCGTGCAGGTCGAGCGCGGCGACGCGACGGCCGAGCTCGGCCGCGGAGTCGTCCGCGTCCGGCATCCGCCAGGCGGGCGGCAGCGCCTCCCGCAGCGCGGGCGAGGAGCGCTCCGACCGGTCGACGGCCGCCCGCAGCACGTCACCCCACGTGGTCGCCTGGACGGCGATGGACAGGTGCAGGGCGTGCTTGGCCCGCGTGTGCCCCTCGTGGATCCAGCCCCGGGGGATGTAGAGGCAGTCGCCCTCGCCGAGCTCGATGGTGATCGGGTCCTGGAACGTGACGGGCGCGCGGTTCCACGGGCGCCGGATGGCGGGCTCGACGGGGCGCCCGAGCGTCCAGGTCTTCTCGCCGTGCAGCTGGCGGAGGAAGACGCTGCCGACGTCCCAGTGCGCGCCGGCACCGACGCCGTCCGGGGGGCTCAGGAACGCGGCGCAGTAGCAGTGGTGACCGAGCTCGCCCTCCAGGGCACTGGTGAACGCGTCGACAGCGGGCAGCAGGGTGCGCAGCTCCTCGAAAACGAGCGTGTGGCCGGCCGCCACGAGGCGGCGGACCTCCTGGGGGTCGAGCAGGGGTGCGTGCTCCCCCGGACCCCGCTCGCGACGGCGGGCGGCCACCGTGGCCGGCTGCTCGAGGCCGCCGTCGAAGAGGCGGAAGAAGCTGCGGTCGTGCACCTCGTCGTACACGAGTCGGTTGACGTCGTCGAGGGAGCAGATCTCGTCGAACGGGGGCAGTCCCCGGGCGACGAACGGCTCCTCCTCCCAGCAGCTGTCGAGCTCGGCGCGTCCACCCAGCAGCAGGTCGAGCGCCGTGGTCTCCTCGAGGACCGTCATCGTGCTACCTCCTCCACATCGCACTGTCGGCCGACTCGCGCTGCGGCGTGCTCGAGCCGGGCCAGCTCAGGGATCTCGGGAGCCGGGACCGGCCCCCGCTCGCCGCGGACGGCTACGTACAGGGACTCGGCGCTCAGCTCGATCAGCCGTCGCGCCGCCGCCTCGCGGCGCCGGCAGTCCGGGCTGGTGCGGGTGGTGCCGCCGAGTGCCTCGGCCAGGAGCACCTCGTCGCCCAGGTGCTCGGCGATGCCGGCCACCGACTCCCAGGTCGTCGCGGCCGTCGGCGGATCGCCTCCCAGCTCCAGCAGCCGGGCCAGATAGGCGAGCAGCTTGCCGCGCTCGCCGTCGTCGAGGCCCGCGATCACCGTGTGCGCCGCGAAGTACGTCGCCAGCGCGGCCTGGAGCCCGGCGTCGCATTCCCCGAGTTCGAGGAGCCGGCGCGCCGTGTGCAGACGCAGCACCACGTGCTCGAACGTGGGCTCCCCGGAGCCCCACGGACCGCGCAGCTGGTCCATCGGGGCAGCGGCGAGGACGCCGGCCTCGACCACCTGGAACATGCCCGCGAACGCCGGGTCGCCTCGCCACCCGACCACCCGGTCGCGCAACCGGCCGAGGTCGCCGGCCAGGACCAGGGCCCGCGTGGTGTCGACGACGTACGCCCGCCGGATCGCCGACGCCGGCTCGGGCAGGGCCCGCAGCGACATCCGGTACACGGTCTCGTAGGTCTCGAGGGCGTCCTCGAGCGCGCGGCGACGCAGCTGGAGGCGCCCCAGGTTGAGGCGTGGCTGCAGCGCGTAGCCGTAGGCGGGGGTCCGCGGGCGACGGCCCCCGTGGCCGTCGAGGATGCCGATCAGCTGGCGGCACATCGTCTCGGCCCGCTCCGCGTCGCCGATCAGCGTCATCACCAGGGCGCCGCGGTTGAACGCGGTGGCGACGTCGTCCATCGCGTCGGGCAGGCAGCGCCCCCGCTGCTCGATCGAGCGGGCGCAGCGTCGGGCCAGCTCGCGCACGTCCTGCCGGACCAGCCGGGGTCCCTCCCCGAACAGGGTGCCGTCACGCATCCGTCCTCACCTCCCGGTCGGTCCGTGCGTACGCCGGGGCCGGGTCGCGCCGCAGTGACACCGAGCTGGTCTTGGTCATCCGGCCGTCCCAGGCGGCGGTGCTGCTGCCGACCGTGACGGCACGCAGCTCCGCGCGGGCCGGCAGGTCGACGGCGATGACGCCCTGGTCGGTGAGGGCGCAGAGCCGGGCGTCGTACCCGAAGGCGCGCACCGGGGCCGCGGCGATGTCGTCGGGCAGCGCCATCTCCCGCTGGGCAGCGACGTTGAGGACGGTGTCGGTCCCGCCGGCCCGGGTCAGCAGCAGCCACTCGCCGCCGCGGCTCACGGCCAGCGCCGTCACCCCGGCGGCGACCGGGATGCGGTACATCTCGACCAGGCGGCCGGCTCGCAGCGCCTGCGCCACCAGCACGCCCGGCTCCGCCCGCCAGACCACCTCGAGGACCTCGTCGAAGGTCACGGCCGCGACGGTCGCCGCACCGGGGAGGGCGCCGGCTACCCACGGCGCGGGGTCGGAGGGGTGCGGCGCGACGACGCTCACGGTCTCGCCCAGGACGACGAAGCGCCGCAGGCGCCGGTTGGCGAACACCGCGCGGGCGCCGGGGACCCGGATCTCGGCACTCGCCGGACGCTCGCCGTCCCACCCGAGGAGGTGGACTCCGTCGACGTCGTCCACGCCGCACCAGACCTCCTGCACGGCTCCGGCCGTGCGGACCGCGACGGTCGCGACGGCCCGGAGGCCGGCCGGGACCGGACGCCGTACCCGGGTGCGCAGCGCGTCGCCGTCGAGTGCGAGTCCCTCGCCCGCACCACCGGCCCAGGTCACGAACGTGCCGCCGGTGCTGCCCGGCGCGACGCCCTCGGGGAGCCGGTGCCCCTCGGCGGCACGCACCCGCTCCCGGCCCCGGGCGTGCTCGGCGACCCACCAGCCGCCGGGGTCGGCCCACAGCGTCACGCAGCCGTCGATGTCGGTGGCGACCCGGGGCGACGCGGCACGACCCGCACCGGTCCCCCTGCCGGTCATCGGGCCGGTCACGCCACACCTCCGACCACGGCGACACCCTGACGCTGCAGGTCCGCGAACGTCTGCAGGTTGGCACCGATCCACGTCTTGACGGACGGGCACGGCCGTACGCCGTCCTGGACCCGGATCAGGGGGCAGTGCGCTCCCTGGCAGGACGGCCGGAACGAGCAGGACCGGCAGCCCGAGTCCTGGGTCTCGTCGTTCTCGGTCCACAGCGCCATCCGCTGGTCGTTGATCTCGAGGGTGCCGTCCGGCACCAGCCGCCCGACCAGGTTCTCGGCCATCCGCAGGGCGACCGTGCACTTGTTGAGCAGGCCGTTGGGCCGCACCACCAGCGACCAGGGGTTCGCGGCGTAGCAGACAGTCCCGCCCGGACGCAGCATCCGGGTGTCGCCCACGCCCATGCCCGCGTCGGACGCGTGCCGGTTCAGGTCGAGCTTCAGCAGCTCGGCGTCCTTGCCCGTGCAGGCCGAGATCGCGTCGTCGTCCGGCCCGCCCCAGCGGCCCACCGGGCGGAAGATGACCGA
This sequence comes from Nocardioides pantholopis, assembly GCF_003710085.1. NCBI lineage: Bacteria > Bacillati > Actinomycetota > Actinomycetes > Propionibacteriales > Nocardioidaceae > Nocardioides > Nocardioides pantholopis. Next base: position 2,106,782 of record NZ_CP033324.1, read on the forward strand.
GAACCGGTCGTCGCGCGCGGCGATCTCGCCGATCTCCTGGACGAGGCTCGGCACGCTCCCGACGTTCTCGGGGGTGAAGTTGGTGCGCAGCATGACGTCGAAGTCGAGCTCGGGGTCGTCGGCCAGCCCGCGCAGGTTGTCCATGATCGTGTCGAAGGAGCCGTGCCCACCCATCAGCGACCGCGTGTCGTCGTGGGTGTGGCGGGGCCCGTCCAGGGTCACCTGGAACGAGCGCACCTCCAGCTCGGTGACCCGGCGCGCGGTCTCAGGGGTGAGCAGGTAGCCGTTGGTCGTCATGCCGGCGGCATAGGCGATGCCGTTCTCGGCGCAGTAGTCGAGGAAGAACTCGCTGAGGTTCTCCACGACGTCGAGGGCGACGAGGGGCTCGCCACCGAACCAGGAGACCGAGAGCGAGGAGAGCCCGGTCTCCTCGTGCCGACGCCGGACCAGCTCGGTCACGCCGCGCTGGACGCCGGTCAGCATCCGGTCCAGGCCGAAGTCCTCGTAGCAGTAGGTGCAGCGGAAGTTGCACGACTCCGTCGGCATCAAGATGAGCTCGAGCCGGTCGGTGCGCGCCACCCGCTCGTCGCGCAGGGTGGCGGCCTGCTCCAGCTCGTCCTCGGAGCCGGGGACGAGGAAGCCGCGGGCAACGAGGCCGTCGAGCATCGGCCGGAGCTCGGCGGGCAGGTCGTCGACCCGGTGCACCGCGGAGCGGTTGCCCAGCAGCCCACGGGCCGCGTCGGCGTGTGCCGCGGGCACGTAGGTGATCGCGCCGCGCATCGAGTTGTAGACGACGAGGCCGCCGTCGTCGTGCGGCACGGCGTAGGTGAACCGTGAGGGTCGCACCTCCTGGGCAGCCGACGTCGGGACCGTCGGTGCGATCTGCGTGACCATCTGATCTCCCTCTGCACGTGCTCCGCGGGGCCCGGGGCCGGTGGCACCACGGCCGACCGGGCCCAGACGGCGCCCCGGGGGCAGGTCCTGCGCCCCGGAACGCCGTCCGGGCCGAGGCGGTGTCCCGGCACAGGTCCTGCGACCGGGACACCGCGGGAGGACGACGCTCGCGCCGTCCTGCGTCACGTCTCAGCAACCGAAGTCGATCGCGGAGACCTCCTCGGTCGTCTCTTCCTCGACCATCACGTCGTTGAACATGTGTCGCACCCCCTCCCTGCTGTGAGACATCACCTGGTGAGACATCACCTGGACGATTCGGACGCTAATCGCGCCCCTGGCCGTCGTCGCCCCGTCGCGCAACCGGACCCCAGGTGTGGCAGCACTGCCCCGGGGCTCTCCCGATCGGTGCAACACCCCCACGGGGTCGGCGTCGACCCGGGAGGCGCCGATCTCCGCGCGGCGCGGGGTGTCGGGGGCGCGCGCATGCCCCACGAGGCGGACCGCGGCGTGGGCGCCTGCCGCTCGGCGTGCCGCTCGGGAGGAACCGACAGCAGTCGGGGCTCCTAGTTCCTCGGCCTGCCGACGCGGGAGGGCCACCAGAGACGGTCGCCCAGGAGGACGGCGAGGGCCGGCATCAGCAGCGAGGCGACCGGACCCGCCGCCAGGGCGATCCCGATGGCCACGGCCGCTCCCAGCTGCACCGTCGACGGCACCCCGGAGAGGATCAGCGCGGCGAACGTGCCGGCCAGGATCAGCCCGGCAGCCAGGACGGAAGGTACGGAGTGGACCATCGCCGCCCGGACCGCGTCGGCCCGGTCCCGGCCCGTCGCGCGTTCCTCCCGGATGCGCAGCATCACGAGGATCGTGTAGTCGGTGCCGATCGCCAGCACGAAGACGTAGAGCACGATCGGCACGTTGAACGCGACACCGGGATCGCCGAGCAGGTCCTGGAAGATCCCGACGCTGGCCCCGAGCGCGGCGAGGACCCCCAACACGATGGCGCCGACGAGGACGACCCCCGCCACCACGCCGCGCAGCGCGAGCATCAGACCGACCATGATGGCGCCCGCGGCCACAGGACCGACGAGGAGCAGGTCGCGGTTGTTGGCATCCCGCAGGTCGACCGACGTCGCGGTGTCGCCGGCCAGGACGACCTCGACGCCCACCTCGTCGGCCACGGACTCGGTCGCCGGGCGCAGCTGGTCCTCGAACGCGTCGAGCGACGCGTTGCGCAGCGGGTCGTCCTCGAACGCGAAGACCACCTGGCCGGCCTCGCCGTTCTCCGAGACCGGGCCCGGCACCGCCTCCCCGGGCAGGTCGCGGTCCGCGAGCGCCTCGGCGAACCGACCGACGTCGGCCTCGTCGACCCCGTCGGCCCCGTCGGACGTCAGCACGATGCGGGTGGGGTTGAGGGTCCCCGCGGGCAGCGAGGTGCTCAACGTCTCGAGGGCGCGGCTGGACTCGGTCGAGGGGTCGAGGGCGGAGGTCGTGCTGAAGTCGGGCTGGAAGGCGAGGGCCGCGGCGCCTCCGCCGAGCAGGATCGCGACCACCGCGGCGGCGACCAGGCCGGCCCGCTGGACGACCACCGCCGCCAGGGCCCGCAGCAGCCGCCCGCGCGGCTGGCGCCGCCAGGGCCGCGAGGGCCAGAAGACGGCGCGGCCCAGGAGGGAGAGCACCGCAGGGACCAGCGTGATCGCCGCGAGGAACATGATCAGGACCGAGACGATGAGCCCCGGGCCGAGCGTCCGGTAGAAGCCGAGCGTCGCGAGACCGAGCGCGGCGAAGGCGATCGTGACGGCGAGGGCGGCCGAGCCGAGCACCGGCGCGGTCCGCACCGTCGCGCGTTCCAGTGCCGCCCGGGTCTCCACGCCCTCCCGCAGGGCCTCCCGGAACCGGAAGAGGATGAACAGGACGTAGTCGGTGCCGACTCCGAAGAGCACGACGGTGAGGATCAGCGGCAGGTTCTGGTCGACCGGCCAGTTCCAGGCCGAGGCGAGGCCGGCGGTGGTCCGTGCGGCCAGCTCGTAGACGACCGGCACGACCAGGACCGGCACCAGCGCCGCCAGGAGCCCGCGGAAGGCGAGCAGCATCAGGGCGAGGATCACCACGACCGTCGCGACCGAGATGACCAGCTCCGCCTCCTCGGCCGCCTCCCGGCCGTCGTGGTTGAGCGCCACGTTGCCGGTGAGCTCCGCGACCACTCCCTCGGGTGCGGCGTCGGCCACCACCTCACGCACCCGGTCCACTGTCGCATCGGCCTCCGCCGCGTCGACCTCGGCGACGGCGAGGTCGATGAACTGCACGGTGCCGTCATCGGAGACCGCTGCCTCGTCGCTGCCCACCCCTTCCACGTGCTCGATCTCGGCCTCCTCCAGCGCCGAGACCAGGCCGCTCACCACCTCGGGCGAGTCGACGACCCGCCCGCCGTCCTCGAGTGACACCACGAGCACGGCAGTGCTCGTGGTGTCGTCGGGGAACGCCGCGTCCTCGACCTTCGAGGCCGCGACCGAGTCCGCCGTGTCGGGAAGGAACGCCGCCTGCTCGGACTCGGTCACCGACCCGAGCCCGGGCAGGAGGAGCACAGCGGCAGCGAGGGCCGCCACCCAGGTCAGGATCACCAGCAGGCGGTGGTGCTGGGAGAAGCGGACCACACCGCCGAGCACCCCGGCCCGGTCGTGACCTGGGCCGGGGTCGTCGGCCGCCGCGTCCGACCGGTCGGCCCGTGGTCCGGTCGGGCCGGCGTTCCGGGGGGCCGCGCCGGGCGCCCGCCCCGAGCCGTTCGCGCCGGACGGCCTCGCGGGCTTCGTCGGTGCTGTGCTCCCACCGTCTCGGTCGTCGGTCGCGGTCACGGGAGATCTGGCTCCCCCGGCGCGGGCTCGGGTGTCCCCCTGCGGGAGACCCGGACGTCACCGGTGCTGGAGACCACGCAGATCCGGCGCGCCGCGGGCCGGTCTGGGGACTGCGTGCCGTCCTCGGGGCTGGGCGTCCGGAGGACCGGCGGGAGGTCCGAGACGTCGACCGCGCCATCGGTCGCGAGGGCCAGCTCGACCGCACCGCCCGAACGCAGGGTGAGGGCGACGGTGCCGCGCGAGGAGACGACCTCGGCGGCGCCGGCCAGGTCGGCGACGTCGAGCGACGCTCCGTGCAGGTCGGCGACCACGGCACCGTGGACCGTGCCGAGCGACGCCCGGCCCTGGCCGAGGCGCAGGTCGACGCTGTGTGCCGACGCGGCGCTGACGTCGCCGCGGCGCGCCTTGACGCGGATCGCGCCGGCAGTTCCGGTGACCTGCAAGCGCACCACGTCACCGCGGACGACGAGCTCGCCCCCGGCGGGTGCCCGCACCGTGAGGGCGACGGTGCCGAATCGCACGGCCCCACGCTGCGGGCTGCGCACGACCAGCCGGTTGTCGAAGGACGAGAAGGTGACCTCCGTGGTCGAGAGCAGGTAGGCGCGCAGCCCCTCGGGCGACTCCGTGCCGCCGCCGATCGCGGCTCCACGGACCAGCCGCAGCAGGCGTTCGTACGGCGCACCCGCCTCGAACACGGCGCCCGGGGCGACGTCGACCTGCACCTCGGTCAGTCCCTCGACGAACTCGACGCTCACCGGGTCCGCGCCGACGTGCACGAAGGTCCGCGGCGGGACCGGCCCGACCCCGAAGGCCTCGTGCCGGACGACCGCAGGGGGCGCGGGTGCCGCTTGGGTGCTCACAGCTCGACGCGCCCGCGGACCTCGTCCCGGTCCTTCGGGGCACGCCCCCGAGCGGTCAGCAGCAGGTCCGGGCGGGCGAGCTGGCGCACCAGGTCGGCCCGGTCCTGGGAGGCCAGCTCCCGCGCCTGGGCGATCACGCGGCGCACGAGCGCCTCGATCTCGCTGCTGCCACGTCCGGGCGACGCCTTCTCCTCCGCTTCCGCGGCGCCGGGCGTCCGCGGCGCGCCGGAGCGCATCCGCTCCACCGACTCGACGACCTGGGTGACGATCTCCTTGGCGAGCGCGGTCCCGGCGGCGATCAGCGCCTCGGTGGAGGCACCCGAGGAGCTCGGGGACGAGCCGGCCGACTGGCTGCCCGACGTGGCGGTGGTCGAGGAGGTGCGAAGCTCCTCGACCAGATCCTTGACGATCGCTTCGAACTTCATATGGCAGTGTGTTCCGACCGGCGATCCGGGCGCCGGCATCGCACGAGAGTGCCGCCAATCCACGCAACAGTCGCAGCCGAGGACTCCTCATGCAGCAGCCGTCACCGTGCTCGGGCGACCCGGCCCGACCGCCGGCCGGCTCGCTGGCGCTCCTGGCCGCTGACGTCCTCCTCGGCGGTGTCGTTCTGCGGGCCGCGCCCGTCGACGTGCCGGTCGATGCCCTGGCCCCGCTTCCGGACGCCGAGGCGCCCCTGGTCGCGGGCGCGCCGCCCGCCCGCCGGGCGCAGTTCGCGGTCGGGCGTCGGATGGCGCGCGAGGCCCTTGCAGCCTGCGGTGTGCCCGTGGCCGGCCTCGGTGCCGACGAGCTGGGCGCGCCCCGCTGGCCGACCGGCCTGGTGGGGAGCATCAGCCACGTCCCGGACCTCGCGGCGGCCGCGGTCTCGACCGACCTGCGGGGCGTGGGCGTCGACGTCGCGCGCCGCTCGCCGCTGGGTCGCGAGCAGGTCGTCATCCTGCTCGACGACGAGGAGCGGCGAACCGTCGAGTCGGTCGCCGGGGCGTTCGGAGGGGTGGCCGGGTTCGCGGTGAAGGAGGCGACGTACAAGGCCGTGCACCCGACGCTGCGAAGCCCGCTCGGCTACCGCGACATCCGGGTCACGCTGCGCGAGGACGGCACGTTCGGGGCCGCCGTCCGCGACCCCGCGGGCGGTACGCCGTGGCGGGTGACCGGCTGGTGGACCGCGGCCGGGCAGCACGTCGCCGCGGTGGCAACGCTCACCTGAGCCCGCTCACAGCTCGACCGGTGCCAGCTCGGCGTACCGGTCCCCCGGCCCCGGGTTCGCCACCGGGCAGGAGCCCTGGAGGTGCCGGGTCACCGCCCACACCGCGTTGAGCGCGGTGCTGATGGCGCCTCCGGCGAAGCCCCCGGTCCACGAGACGTCGTCGCCCGCGACGTAGAACCCGAACCCGGGCGGCCGCGAGCGCACGAAGTCGCAGTAGAGGCCGCGCTGCAGGGCGTACTGCCCCGGCAGGTTCTGGCTGAACGCGTCGACGCAGCCGCGTTGCTCGTCCCAGGTGACCGCGACGGCGGGGCCGCGACGGTGCTCACGGACCCCGTGTCCGGGCAGGACGCCGTCGAGGTAGCGCAGGCAGGCCTCGGCCCGGTCCTCGGCATCGATGCCCCGGAACACGTCCGCGTCGTCGTTCCACGTGTAGGACAGGCACACCGTGCCGGGTCCGTCGGCCGTCTCCCCGAACAGGTACACCGCGCGCGGGTGCCGGTCGGTCAGCGTGGTCAGCAGCCGGGGAGGGCCCGGGTCCAGCCAGTACGCCCGGTCGACCGGGACGAGGACCTTCGAGGACGCCATGTAGTGGATGCCCTCGGCGGCTCGGACCAGGTCCGGCGTGAGGAGCTCCTCGGCGACCCGCAGCCGCAGCAGGAGGTGACGCACCGGCGCGGTGCTCACCACCGCCGCGTGCCGGGTGCTGCGCCCCGAGCGCTCGGTGACGAGGAGTCCCGCGCCGTCGCGCACGATCGAGGCGACCTCGCCGCCCAGCTCCGCCTGCCCGGTGGCGGCGCGGGTCCGGTGCCACAGCCGTCGGGGCAGCTGCTGGCATCCGCCGACGACGCCGACGTGGTCGGTGTCGAGTCCGGCCGCCACGATCCGGAGCGCCTCGAGCACGCTGTTGTCGAAGTCCGTGTCCCACCCGCCGCTGCCGAAGCCGACGTGGCCGAACAGCTCCCGGCTCGCCCGGTCGGCGAAGTACGGCGACTCGAGCAGCACCGACCGCAGCGACACCTCGTCCAGCGCACGCACGATCTTCGGCCAGATCCGGGTCACCGTGCCGGTGTCGCGCTCGGCCAGGGCGTCCCTCACCAGGCGCATGTCCGCGACGTCCTCGACAGTGGCGCGCCAGGCCCGGTCGACGGCCGCGAGGTCGCCGGGCAGTGCACCGCGGGTGACGACCCGGCGTACGCCGCCGACGTCGACCAGGGCCCGCGGCGCCGCCGCGGAGAGCGGGTTCGGGAACGGGTAGGTCCGCAGCCCGACCGCCCGCAGGTAGTGCCCGACGAGCGCGTCACGCCGGGAGAACCGCATCGCGCCCAGCTCGGCCGGATAGGGGTCGTCGGCGCGCAGCGGCACCGACCGCATCCGGCCACCCACGCCGACCCCGTCGTACACCACGGGCCGGAGGCCGACGGCGCACAGCGCGTCCGCCGCGACGGTGCCGGCGATGCCGGCACCGATGACCGCGACGGAGCGCCCGAGGTGCTGCTCGCCGACGCGGCCGATCCCGTGCGGGCTCTCCAGCCAGCCGACGTGGTCGAACGGGAAGTCGGGAGCCGTCACGAGGCGTCCTGGTCGACGCTCGGGTCCCCGTGACCCGCCTCGTCGGGGTCCAGCTGGCGCAGGAGCCCGGCCCGGTCCGGCTTGCCGTTGAGGTTGCAGGGCATCGCCGCCACGAGACGCAGGTCGTCGATCTCGTGGTCGCCGACGCACACGGTCCCCACGAGCCGTCGTACGAGATCGCGCTGCTCCGGCGAGCGAGCCTCGGCGAAGCACACGAGCCGCCCGCGGCGGTGGTCGCCCACCACCACGACCGACCCGGGCACCCCGGCCTGCCGGAGCCGGTGCTCGACAGCGGCCGGATAGGTCAGGGTGCGGCCGCGACGCAGCGCCTCGGCGCGGCCGACCAGGTGCAGCGCCCCGTCGGCGTCGATGCTGCCGAGGTCGCCCGTCGGGCACCAGCCATCCGGGGCCGGGGGCGGGTCGATGCCGTCGCCGACGAGGTATCCGGACATCACGTGCTCGTAGCAGACGTGGATCTCCCCGACCTCGCCCGCCGGCAGGACCCGACCGTCGCCGGCCCGGACCTGCAGCCGCACCCCGCGGACCGGCGGCCCGCAGCCGGTCGGGTGGTCCGGCACCGCGAAGGTCAGGTTGCCGAGCTCGGTGCTGCCGTAGCTGTCGAGCAGCGGTACGCCGAAGCGCCGGCGGCCGCACTCGGCCAGGGCGGGCGGGAGCGGGGCGGCGCCGCTGCAGGGAAGGCGCACGCGCGCCAGGGCCTGCGCGAAGGCGGGACGCCGGTCGGCCAGCGCGAGCAGCGTGCGCCAGGTGGCCGGGGTGGCGTCGAGGACCGTCGCGCCCGCGGCCGCGGCGAGCCGGAGGCCGACGTCGAGCCGTTCGGCGGGGCACACCACCAGGTCCGCGTCCAGCCTCCAGGCGATCATCGCGATCCCCAGCCCGTACTGGTGCGGCAGCGGCAGGGCCGGCCAGAAGACATCGTCGCGCCGGTGCCCCATCGCCTCGATGTTGGCGTCGAGGTTGGCCAGGAACGCGGCCCCCGACTTGGCGACGGGCTTCGGGTCGCCGGTCGAGCCACCCGAGGCCATCACCAGGGCGTCGGGCATCGAGCACCAGCGGCGGAGGTCCAGGGCGTCGGGCGGCCGGCTGTCGCAGGCCACGCCAGTCGCGCCCGCACCGAGGGGGTCCACCCGCAGGATCCGACCCGCCCAGGGGCCCGGCTCGTCGGTCACGAGCAGGTCGGCGCCGGTGGCGGCCAGCCGGCGGGCGGTGAGCGCGTGTGGTGTCCGGGCGTCCACGAGCACGATCGAGGCCGCCGCCTGGGCCAGGCCCAGGAACCAGGCGAGCCAGGCTGCCGAGTTGGCCGCCTTGAGGGCGACCCGGCTGCCCGGACCCACTCCGAGGGCCGCGGCCCGCTCGGCGTGCGCCAGCGCCCGGCGCTCGACCTCGGCGAAGGTCCAGCTGCCGTCAGGGGTGCTGAGGGTGGCCACCCACCCAGGCTCGACGTCCGGGGATCCGTCGAGGCGACCCGCGGGACGGTTGCACAGTTCGCGGCATCCCGCGCCGCCGACCGCACCGACCTGGGTCGGTCCGCGGCTCTCGCCCGGCGCCGAGCGGGCTCAGTTCTTCAGCACGTTGTAGACCACGACGACGACCAGCAGGGGGACCACCACCCAGGCGAGCAGTCCCAGCTCGATGTCCCACGGTCCGATGCCGATCGTGACGAATGCGTCGATCATGGCTGAGTCTCCTCCGAGTGCCGGTGCCGCTCGTTGATCCGTGTCCCGGCCCTCGTGGCCGGGACACCGTCAGGGGGTCCGCCGGCGTGGCCGGCGTAGAGCGCGGGCCGCCGGTCGCGCAGATAGGGCAGCTCGGCGCGCGCGGCCGCCACCGCGTCGGTCCGCACCGTCCCCCGCAGCACCCCGGGCGCCGGGCCGCAGGCGACCTGGACCGTCCCGTCGGGTGCGGCGAGGAGGCTCGACCCCGCGCCCTCCGTGACCGGGTCGCCGGCCACGTTGACGTAGAGGACGTAGCACCGCGACTCCCAGGCCCGTGCCGGGACCACCAGCTCGAGCACCGGGCGGACGGCCGCCGCGGGACCGAACAGCACAGCGGGCACGACGACGAGGTCGACGTCGTCGGCGACCATCCGGAGATACTCCGGGAACTCCGCGTCGTAGCAGATCGCGACGGCCACCCGGAGCCCGTCGAGGTCGACGACGGCCGGCGGGCCGTCACCCGCAGCGAACCACCGGCGCTCGTCCCCGAACAGGTGCGCCTTGACGTGGACGGCCCGGAGCCGGCCGCGGCGGTCGATCACCACCGCGGCGTTGCGCACCGCACCGTCGACGACGAGCGCATGGCCGACCACGAGCGCCACGTCGTGGCGGGCCGCCGTCGCGCAGAGGCTGTCGAGCACGGCGGTGTCGGGGAGGACGCTCGGCGGTCTGGGCCCGTAGCCGGTCAGGGCCAGCTCGGGCGTCACGACCAGGTGGTTGTCGGGGGCATGGGCGGCCGCTAGCGAGTCGAGGGCGGCGAGGGTCGCCGCCGTGGTCGTGGGAGCGCGGGTCGGCGCCGTCTGAAGTCCGACGATCCCGAAGTCCACGCTGTACCTCCGCCTCCGACCCTTCCAGCACCGGTCCCCCAGGCCAAGCAGGAACCGGTGATTTGCAGCGATCGGGGCAGCGATCGGGGCAGCGATCGGGGCAACGGGCGGGGCCGGGGGTGAGCCGGGCCGTCAGGCGGCCCGCAGCTCCCCTCACCCGTCCAGGCGGGCGCCGGTCTCGGTGTCGAAGATGTGCACCCGGTCGGGGTCGGTGGTCACGTGGACGGTCTCGCCCTTGCGCAGCGGCTGCCGGCCGTCGATGCGCAGCACCAGCGCGCTCGGGGTGCCCTCCACGTCGCTGGTGCCGTACACGAACGCGTCCGCGCCCAGCTCCTCGACCACTGTCACGGTGACCGGCAGGCCACCGACGCCGGGTCCGACGACCCGCCAGGCCTCCGGGCGGACGCCGACGGTGATGTTCCCGCCGGCCTGGGCGGCCGCGTCCCGCGTGATGGGTACGACGTACTCCCCGATCCGGGCGCCGTCGGGACCGACGGTGGCCCGGATCAGGTTCATGGCCGGTGAGCCGATGAACCCGGCGACGAACAGGTTGACCGGCCGGTCGTAGAGGCCCAGCGGGGCGTCGACCTGCTGCAGGACGCCGTCCTTCATCACCGCGACCCGGTCCCCCATCGTCATCGCCTCGACCTGGTCGTGGGTGACGTAGACGGTCGTGATGCCCAGCCGCTGCTGCAGGGACGCGATCTGGGTGCGGGTGGAGACCCGCAGCTTCGCGTCCAGGTTCGACAGCGGCTCGTCCATGCAGAAGACCTGCGGCTGGCGCACGATCGCCCGGCCCATCGCGACCCGCTGACGCTGCCCGCCCGAGAGCGCCTTCGGCTTGCGCTCCAGGTACGGCTCCAGGTCCAGCAGCCGGGCCGCCTCCAGCACCCGGGTGCGACGCTCGTCCTTCGGCACCTTGGCCATCTTCAGCGAGAACGCCATGTTGTCGGCCACGCTCATGTGCGGGTACAGCGCGTAGTTCTGGAAGACCATCGCGATGTCGCGGTCCTTGGCGGGCACGTCGGTGACGTCGCGGTCCCCGATCAGGATCGTCCCCTCGGTCACCTCCTCCAGGCCCGCCAGCATCCGCAGCGAGGTCGACTTGCCGCAGCCCGAGGGGCCGACCAGCACCATGCACTCGCCGTCGGCGATCTCCAGGTCGAGCCGGTCGACGGCCGGAGCCGTGCTCCCGGGGTAGATCCGCTGCGCGTTGCGGTAGGTCACCGACGCCATCTCAGTCCTCCTCCGGCGCCGGGGCGCCTGCTCCGTTGCCGGCGGGGACGCTCGTCCCTGCCGCGTGCATGACCACCACGTCGCCGTGGCCGCCGTACCCCACGACGTCCTCGGCGTACTGGGTGCCGTCGAAGGTCACCAGCCACCAGCCGCCGGCCGGGCCCGGCACCAGCTGGGGGTGCGGGATGTTCGTCGGGTACGGCGCGTCGAGCCGCCCGGCGGGGCGGCCGTCGAGGTCGAAGACGGGGTACGCCCGCTCATCTGCGTCGCTGGCCAGCAGCCAGGTCCGGTCCCCCACCGTCGCCAGCACCGGCCCCTCGCACTGGTGCCTGTCGGTGGCCGCGGCGACCGGCTCCAGCCCCTCGGACCAGTCGCGAGACGTGGTCCGGGCCAGGGCCGGATGGAAGTCGAACGGGTCCTGGGAGGGACTCTCGACGAACGCCACGTGCCAGGCGTCGTCCACGCGGATCAGGCCAGGGTCCCAGCTGCCGTGCTCGGTCGGCAGCGGCGTCGGCTCGGTGTCGAGCACGTGCACCCCGCGCAGCAGGTCGGCCTCGGTCGTCGTGTGCCGCACGTGGATGGACCCGGGCTCGAAGTCGCCCCACGAGCTGGTCGCCACCAGCCACTGCTCGCCGTCGCGCACCAGCTGGCCGGCGTGGTCACCGAGCACCAGGCCGTCGCGGCGGCTGAACAGCTGCGCCTCCAGCCGCAGGTCGGTCGGGTCCGCCGGGTCCAGGGACCACACCGTCCAGTGCGCCTGCTGGAAGAACCCCAGCCCGGCGCAGGTCCAGGTCAGGTGCAGCCGCCCCGCGCGCAGGTACGGCGTGCCGTCGGAGTTCTGGACCAGGTGCGGGTCCCGCAGCCCGGCCATGCCGAAGAGTCCCGCGCGGACGTCCAGGTCGGCGTCCCGCCCGCCCCAGGCGTAGCGGTACTCGCCGAGCACGTCCTCGCGGCGCAGGTCGACGAGCTCGGCGACCTTGTCGCGCTCGGTCAGCACCGGCTGCCACCCGTCCCCGGTGTCGACGAGAGCGGTCACCTGGTTCTCGCACAGCGCGAACGCCAGCCCCAGCTCCCCGGTCGCGGCCGCCGCGACCCGGCGGCGCCGCAGCACCCGGCTGCGCCCTGCCAGGCGGACCTGGAGCGAGACCGTGCCGCTGGCGGCCGACCACCTGACCAGCACCTGGTCACCGCCGGCCGTGGCGAGCCCGGCGACGGCGCTCCCGCCGTCCCCCGCCCGGACCCGCAGCTCGACCGCCGCCCACGGAGCCGCCGGTCCCCCGTCGGCGCGCTCCAGGGCAGCCGCGTCGCGGCGCGCGGCCTCGGTCGCCACGAACCCGGGAGCGACCAGCTCGAAGGGCCGGAACTGCTCGGTCGTGGTGAAGCTGAGGTCGAAGATGGCGGCCTCCTGGGCGGCTGTGGAGGTCCCGGCACCGGACCCGCCGGCCCGGGGCGAGTCGGTCGTGCCGGTGTCGGTGCAGGCGGCCAGCCCCACCGCCGCGCCGCCCACCAGCAGCACCCGGCGCGTGGTCCGGACCTGGGTCATCATCCCTTCAGCCCGGACCGGGAGACACCCTCGATGACGAACCGCTGCGCCACCAGGTAGAGCAGCAGCACCGGCACGCTGGCGACCACGGCGCCGGCCATCAGCAGGTCGTAGCGGACGCTGTTGGCCGACTGCAGCGTGGACAGGCCGGCCTGCAGGGTCTGGTTCTCCGGGCTGAACAGCACGTAGACCGGCCACAGGAAGTCGTTCCAGTTGGTCAGGAACGACAGCAGCGCGAGCGTGGCGAGCGCCGGCTTGGACAGCGGCAGCACGATCCGGAAGAAGATCTGCCACCGGTTGGCCCCGTCGAGGTAGGCCGACTCCTCCAGCTCGCGTGGCAGCTGGGCGAAGAACTGGCGCAGGAAGAACACCCCGAAGGCGCCGGCGGCGGTCGGCACGATGATCGCCAGCAGCGTGTCCAGCCAGTACAGCCGGCCGACGATCTCGTAGTTGGGGATCACCAGGATCACCGGCGGCACGAACAGCGTCGAGATGATCAGCGCGAAGACGATCCGCTTGCCCCGGAACTCCAGCCTCGCCAGTGCGTACGCCGCCAGCGCGGAGGTGGCAACGACGAGCAGCGCGTTGGCCGCCGCGGCCAGCATCGAGTTCAGGAACCACCGCAGGACCGGGGTGTCCGCGGCCTGGAGGATGCGGTCGTAGGCCTGGAGCGTGAACGGGTCCGGCCACCAGGTGGGTGGGGTCTCCACTGCCTGCTGGGAGGTCTTGAACGACGTCACCAGCATGAAGAGCAGCGGGCTCACGAACAGCGCGGTCAGGACGACCAGCAGCCCGTAGCGCAGGGCGCGCACCGCGGACCTCACGACGACTCCAGGCTGCCGCGGAGCCGGAAGATCGCGAACACCACGACCGAGAGCACCATCAGCGCCAGGGTCAGGATCCAGCTCATCGCCGCCGCCTGGCCCATCTGGAAGTTCTGCAGCCCGGTCTCGGCGATGTAGAAGATCGCGGTCTGGGTCTCCCGGGCCGGGGCGCCGTTGGTCATCAGGAACGACTGGCCGAACATGTTGGCCGAGGAGATGATCGTGATCAGCGTGACGAACATCGTGACCGGTCGCAGCGAGGGCAGCGTGACGTTGCGGAACTGGGCCCACCACCCGGCGCCGTCCATGGTCGCCGCCTCGTAGAGCTCGCGGGGGATGTCCTGGAGCCCGGCGATGTAGATCACCGCGTTGAACCCCAGCGTCCACCACACCGTGACGCCCACCAGGGCCACCCAGGCCGGCGGCACCGAGCTCAGCCACGCGATGTCGTCGGGCAGGCCCAGCGCACCGAGGTAGGAGTTGACGGCGCCGATGTTGCGGTCCAGCAGGAAGCGCCACATCACGCCGACCACCGCCACGCCCAGGACGTACGGCGCGAAGTAGATCGCCCGGAACACGTTGCGGCCGCGGAACCGCTGGTTCATCACCATGGCGACCGCCAGCGGCACCACGATCAGCAGCGGGACGCTGAACAGCGTGAAGATGCCGGTGGCCTGCATCGAGTTCCAGAACGGGTCGAAGGACACCGAGCCCGGGTCGAAGAGCGCCGTGTAGTTGTCCAGGCCGACGAATGGCTTGTTGGGCAGCGTGAAGTCCCAGCTGTGCAAGCTGATCCACAGGCCCAGGACGATCGGCGCCAGCACGAAGACGGTGAACAGCACGAGGTAGGGCGCCAGGAAGACCCACGCCACCAGGCCGTCCCCGCGCCGGCGGGCGGGCGGCGGCTTCCCGACCCGGTCCCGGGCCGGGTCCGGGACCGCCTTGGTGACCGTGGCGGTCATCTCAGCTCCCGAACTTCTCGAGGTTCTCCTGCATCATCTTGCTGGCGTTGCCGGCCTGGGTGGACAGCGCGTCGGCGGGCGAGGTCTTGCCGAGCACTGCCTCGTTGACCGCGACCTCGAGGGTCGGGATCTGGACGTCGCCGAGCCCGGGCACCGGCGGCAGGAAGTGCAGGGTGTCGATCTGCTCGCGGATGCCGTACTGGACGGAGTCGGTGAACTCCGTCTGCTCGCGCACCGAGTTGCGGGCCGGGATCATCCCCGCCTGCGACCAGGACGCCGACTGGTCGGACATCCAGCCGATGAACGTCTTGGCCGCGTTCGCCCGGTTCTCGTCGCCGGCCGCCTGCTCGCTCATGAAGAAGTTGTGGGAGTTCCCCCAGGCCGCCGCCTCGTCGCCGATGACCGGGATCTGGGCGATGCCGTAGTTGATCCCCGACTCCTGCAGGTCGTTGATCTGCCAGATGCCGTCCCAGGTGATCGAGTTCTGGCCGTTCTTGAACGCGACGTACTGGGTGTCGATGTCGACGTTGTCGGGGCTGTAGCCCTTGTCGACCTGGTCGCGCATCCAGGCCAGGGCCTGCTCGCCGGCCTCGTCGTCGTAGGTCGCCTCCGAGCCGTCCTCGGCGTACGGCTCCCCGCCGAACTGCCAGAGCAGCGAGAGGAACATCAGGTGCGCCGGCCACTGGTTCGGCATCCAGAACGGGTTCTGGATGCCGGCCTGCTGCAGCGCCTGGCACGCCTCGTCGAGGCTCGCCGCGTCGGTGGGCGCCTCGGTGATGCCGGCCTTCGTGAAGTGGTCCTGGTTGTAGTACATCGCGATCGTGTGCACGTCCAGCGGGACGCCGTAGCGATCGTCCTGGTAGATGCCGGGCCCCCACACCGAGGGCGCGAAGTCGGACTCCGCCAGGCCGAGGGCCTCGGCGAGGTCGTCGACCGGCGCGATCACCTGGCGGGCCGCGTTGGTCGCCAGCTGGTCCAGGTGCATGGCGCCGACGTCGGGCCCCTTGCCGGCGTTCGCGGCGGCGGGCAGGCGCTGGTAGAAGTCCGCCCACTCCACTGTGTTGTTCTTCAGCGAGATGTTGTCGTGGGCGCTCATGAAGCTGGCCACCAGCTGCTGCATGGCCGGGCCGTCGCCTCCGGTGAAGCCGTTCCAGTAGGCGAGGCTCAGCGCCGGGCCGTCGTAGGCCTCGCCCGAGAAGCCCCCGACGCCCTCCTGGTCGCGTTGCCCGCCGACCCCCTCGCCACCGCCGCAGCCGGCGAGCAACAGGCCACCGGCGGTGACGGTGAGGAACCCACGACGGGTCAGGCCCGACCGGGTCGGGACGAAGAGCGGCGAGCGGTGCATGGTGGCCTCCTGGGGATCAGCGGGCGTCGGGCGGAGCGCGGTGGGGGTCCGGCCCGAGCCGGACGACGTTCCAGGACACGGGCGGCAGGCTCACCTCGAGCCGGCCGTCCGCGAGTCGGGCCCGCTCGTTGCGGACCGGGACCACGGCGTCGGGCGCCGAGGCCGTGTTGGTGGTGCGGGCCGCCTCGGGTGCGGTGCCGGCCGTGAGCGCGGTGGCCTCGATCAGCCGGTGGCCGGGGAAGCCGCGCAGCTGCGCGGTCAGGTCCAGCGCATCGGTCGTGGAGCGGTTGACGGCCAACAGGGTCAGCGCCCCGCTGTCCTCGTCGTAGGTCGCTGTCGCGTCCAGGAGCGGTACGTCGCCGTGCTCCCCGGCGTCGTAGCTGGGGACCTGCGGCTCCAGGAGCAGCACCTCCCCGCGCGCGTGGGCGGCGGCCTGGGCGAAGGGGTGGAAGATCGTCTGGCGCCAGGCCGGCCCGCCCGGCTCGGTGCGGATCGGCGCGATTACGTTGACCAGCTGGGCCTGGCAGGCGATCGAGACCCGGTCGGCGTGGCGCAGCAGGGTCACCAGCAGGCTGCCGACCACGACCGCGTCGGCGACGTCGTAGGTGTCCTCGATCAGGCGCCGCTCCTCGGCCCAGTCCAACGCTGCCTCGCCGCCGAACCCGGCCTGGTACCAGACGTTCCACTCGTCGACGGCGACCCCCAGCCGGTGCCGGGACTTGCGCCGGGCACCGATGTGGTCGGCGGTCGCGACGATGTCCTCGATGGCCCGGTCCAGCTCGGCACCGCCGGCCAGGCGCTCGGCCAGGCTGCGGCCGGTCGGGTCGGCGTAGTGGTGCAGAGACACGTGGTCCACGACGTCGTAGCACTCCGCCAGGACCGCGGCCTCCCAGGTGGCGAAGGTGGGGATCCGGGTGTTGGAGCTGCCGCAGGCCACCAGCTCCACCCGCGGATCGACCCGGCGCATCGCGTGCGCGGTCTCCAGCGCGAGCCGGCCGTACTCGGTGGCTGTCTTCTGCCCGATCTGCCAGGGGCCGTCCAGCTCGTTGCCCAGGCACCAGACGCGGACGTCGTGGGGCTCCTTGGCGCCGTGGCTGCGGCGCAGGTCCGACCAGTAGGTGCCCTCCGGGTGGTTGCAGTACTCGAGGAGCTCCACGGCCTCCCGGACCCCGCGGGTCCCGAGGTTCACCGCCAGCATCGGCTCCACCGCGGCGCTGCGGCACCACGCGACGAACTCGTCGACGCCGACCCGGTTGGACTCCAGCGCCCGCCAGGCCAGGTCCAGGCGGCGCGGCCGGTCCTCGACCGGCCCGATCCCGTCCTCCCAGCGGTAGCCCGAGACGAAGTTCCCGCCCGGGTAGCGCACGATCGTCGGGCCCAGCTCCCGGACCAGCTCCAGGACGTCCCCGCGGAAGCCCCGCTCGTCGGCGTCGGGGTGACCGAGCTCGTGGATGCCGGTGTAGACGCAGCGGCCCATGTGCTCGACGAACGACCCGAACAGGCGGGGGTCGACGGGACCCACGCGGAAGCCCGGGTCGATCGTGAGTGTGGCGGTAGTCACACCAGCGTTGTACAACGGAATTTGCATCGTTGTAAAGAACCGTGTCCGTGCCGGATCTGAGGTGGCGCGACCAGTAGCCTCGGCCCGTCGAGCCACCGGCCGCCACGGAGCGCTCGGCGCTGCCGGCCGAGGCGCCGCGAGGCGCGTCCTGAGGGAGGAGTCGCATGGGGGCGAGGGCCGAGCGGGTACGCCTGCGGGACGTCGCCGCCCGGGCCGGGGTCTCGGTCAAGACCGTGAGCAACGTCGTCAACGGCTACCAGCACGTCTCCCCCGCCACCCGTGCCAAGGTCCAGGCGGTCCTCGACGAGACCGGCTACCGGCCCAACCTGTCGGCGCGGAACCTGCGCGTTGGACGCACCGGCCTGATCGCGCTGGCCCTCCCCGAGCTCGACAACCCCTACTTCGCCGAGCTCGCCGGCTTCGTGGTCCAGGCCGCCGCGGAGCGCGGGTGGACGGTCCTGGTCGACCAGACCGAGGGCGAACGCGAGCGTGAGCAGGCGGTGGCCTCCGGCTTTCCGCACCACCTGATCGACGGCCTGATCCTCAGCCCGCTCGCCCTCGACGCCCGCGACCTCGACGAGCGCGGACCCGCAGCGATCCCCCTGGTGCTGCTGGGCGAGCGGCTGACCACCGGGTCGGCCGACCACGTCGCCATCGACAACGTCGCGGCGGCCCGCGTCGCCACCGAGCACCTCATCGCCCAGGGCCGGACCAGGATCGCCGCACTGGGGCACCAGCCCGAGGACGGGGCCCGGTCCGGCGTCGCCCACCTGCGGCGCCGCGGGTGGGCGGAGGCGCTGCGGCACGCGGGCCTGCCCGTCGACGACCGTCACCTCGGCGAGGTGTCGAGCTTCGGCCGCGAACAGGGTGCGAGCGCCATGGCCGCGCTCCTGGACCGGGGCACGCGCCCCGACGGCGTGCTGTGCTTCAACGACACCCTGGCGCTCGGCGCCCTGCGGGTGCTGGCCGACCGCGGCATCCGGGTGCCCCACGACGTCGCTGTCGTCGGCATCGACGACGTCGCCGAGGGCCGGTGGTCGGTGCCGAGGCTGACCAGCGTCGCGCCGGACAAGGAGGGCATCGCCCGCAGTGCGGTGCGGATGCTCGCCGAGCGGCTCGAGCCCGGCGGGTCCGAGCTGCCGCCCCGCGACGTGCGCGCCGGCTTCGAGCTGCGCGTGCGCGAGTCCAGCCACGCGAGCCCGACCGTCCCGTGACCCGCGGTCAGCGGGCCCGCAGCCGCCAGGCCCGTACCCCGCGGAACTCCGCGGTGTAGCCGGCCCCGCCCATCGAGACCAGGCCGATCCGGTCCGCCGCACCGAGCTCGTGGCGCCAGGTCCCGCCGCGCACCCAGCGTCCGCCGTCCTGGCGGGTGAACGCGGTGAACCGGTCCCGGCCCGGACGCCGCTGCACGGCGATCCGCAGCGTGGTGGTCTCGCCGGGCGGTCCGACCACGCCGTTGCCGTACCGCGGGTAGCCGGGTGGGCCGGGCGGCACCTCGATCGCCCACTCGGTCTGGCGGGTCTCCCAGATCGAGACGTGGGCCAGCTTGAGGAACCGGTCGTCGTCGGCGTAGGCCAGCAGCCCCGCCTGGACGTAGTTCTGGCAGCAGCCCTCGGGCGGCAGGTCCAGGCGGACCCGGGTCTGCACGGCGAAGTCGCCGCGCGGCGCCGGGCGGGTGAGCACCGAGGCGGTGTTGACCTCCCGGGCCAGGTCCCCGGGCTGGGTCTGCCAGCGCAGCGCCCCGCCGCTCACCTGGTAGGTGGTCGGGTCCGGCTCCCGGACCCAGCTCCAGGCGGAGTCGAGCCCGTCGCCGAAGTCGTCGCGGTAGCCACCAAGCTCGCGCCCGAGGCGGAGCGGGCGGACCGGGGCCGGGGGCCGGTCGGCGCCCTGCCGCGGTCGCACCACCGGCGCGGGCTCCCGGTCGTCGGAGGCCCAGCGGCCCGCCCGCACCTCGGGCCACCCGCGGTCCCAGGTGAGGCGGTCCAGCAGCGCCGGCCGCTTGGTGAACCGGGCCTCCTCCGCCGCCAGCGTCGCCCGGTCCGTCCGGCGCCGGGTCGTGTCGGTGCGAGCCGGGAGGGACTGCCGCTCGTCGGTCTCCGCCGGGCTCGGCACCCCGAACGGGAAGTACGGGTCGCGCTCGTCGACGGCGTGGTAGACCGTCCACCACTGCCCGGCCGCGTCGGTGAAGACGGTGTTGTGACCGGTGCCGACCCACCGGTTCCCGTTGGGCAGGAGCACGGGGGTCCCACCGACCCGCCCGGCCAGCAGCGAGCGCCCCTCGCGGTCCACGAACGGCCCCAGCGGGCTGCGGGACCGGCCGGCGAACACGCCGTACGCCGTCAGCGGGCCGTTGCAGCAGTTGGTCGCCGAGCCGAACAGGTAGTGCCAGCGGCCTCGCCGGACGACGTGCGAACCCTCGTACCGGTTGCCGATGGCGACCTGGGTCGGCGCCCCCGTCGTCGAGATCCCGTCGGGCTCGAACCGCACAGGGGTCCCGTGCACGCCGCCGTAGTAGCTGCCGTAGTAGAGGACGCTGCTGCGCCCGACCGGGTCGGCGCCCTCACCGAGCACGTCGGGGTCGAAGGTCCAGAAGAAGCCGCACTCGGCGGCCGGGTCCGGCCGGGGCGGGACGACCGGCGTGTCGGAGACCTGCCACGGGCCGGTGGGACTGGCGCTCACGGCCACCCCGATGGCGCTGTCGCCGGTGGATGCGCAGGCGTCGGGCCCGCGCAGCGCGTCGTCGGTGTCGGTGACGACGAAGGTCAGGTAGTAGCGACGGGTGGCCCGCGAGTAGGCCACGTCCGGGGCCCAGATGCCGGCGCCCTCGGCGGCCCAGTCCGGCGGGCTCGGCAGCGCGTCCCCCACGTAGCGCCAGTCGACGAGGTTGCGCGAGCGCAGCATCGGGATCGGGTGGAAGACCGGCTCGCCCTGCTCGTCGACGTCCTCGTCGTTGAGCGGGTCGGTGGTGCAGTAGAGGTACCACCACTGGCGCTCGCCGGGGCGCTGGCCGCGCAGCACGGCAGGATCGGCGCAGCTGTCGACGGTGCCGGCCCCGGGCAGGTCCGGGGCGAGCGGGTTCTCGTAGGTCCCTCGCCCACGTCTGCCCGGTGGCGCCGGCAGCTCCGCGGCTGGCGCCGCCGCGGCCGCGGGGGCGGGGGCTGCGGGGGCGGCCGGGGCGGGGGCCGCAGAGGTGGGGGCCGCGGAGAGGAGTGCTGCCAGGACCGCCGTCGCCAGCGCGGCGGGCCCCAGGTGCGACCGGGTGCAGACAGGACGGGCGCCGGCGCGCCGGAGGGAGCTCCACATGTTTTCCAACGTTGCAACCGCGGGCCCGCGTTGGCAATACCCCCGATGGGCGAACGGCGCCGCCCGTTCGGACTCGCCGCTGGCCCCGGTTCCTGCCCGAGCAGGCCCGCCCCTCGCATGGGGGGCGAGGGGCGGGCCGGTCCGGCGCCACCCCACGGGGCCGGTGGCACCGGCGCGAGCGAGACTACGGACGGCGGCCGGAGCCGGGGCCGCGTCGGCGTGCGGATCCTCGGTATTGGGGACGCCGCTCAGCCGAGCGCGCGGATCCGCTGGAAGTTCCGCCCGCCGCGGGCGAAGGTCGCGACCACGGCTGCGGGGGCCCGGTGCTCCTCGACCGCCGCGGCCCACCGGCACGGCCGGACGTGGACCAGGTCCGCGTCGTACGCCGCGGGGGCTGGGTCGTAGCGCCACCCGCCGGTGATGGTTCCGCTGCGGCAGCGCCCGTCCCGGTCCCGGGTCCACACGACCGCGCCGTCCGGCACCGCGGCGAACCGCTCGAGCCGGGCCGCGACGCGCTCGCCGTGCTCCACCGCGGTGCGCCGCAGCGCGTCGGCCCAGGTCGTGGGGGCCGGGGCCAGCCGCCCGCCGATGCCGACGAGCCCCAGGTCCAGGGCGCGCTCCAGGGCCAGCCCGGGGTCGACGTCGTCGCGGCGGCTGCGCATCGGCGCGCGGAAGACGCCGGCCGTGGGACCGGGCGTGGGAACCGTCACGGGCGCGAGCGTAGGCGGTTTGTCCCAGGACCCCGTGGCTACCGGCTCCCCGACAGAGCACCACCGCTTCACAGAAGGAGGACCATCGTGACGGACCTGACCGGTACGAAGATCGCGTTCCTGGTAGCGACCGAGGGGATCGAGCAGGTCGAGCTCACCGGGCCGTGGGAGGCCGCCGAGAAGGCGGGCGCCACCCCGGTCCTGATCAGCACCGAGGCCGGCAAGGTCCAGGCCTTCAACCACCTGGACCCGGCCGACACCTTCGGGGTCGACGTGGTCGTCGACGACGCCGACGTCGCGGACTACGCCGCGCTGGTCCTGCCCGGCGGCGTACCGAACCCGGACGCCCTGCGGATGAACGAGGCGGCCGTCGCGTTCGTCCGCGACTTCGCGGCCTCCGGCAAGCCGGTCGCCGCGATCTGCCACGCAATCTGGGTGCTCATCGAGGCCGACGTCGTGCGCGGCCGGGAGCTGACCTCGTGGCCGAGCCTGCAGACCGACGTCCGCAACGCCGGCGGCAGCTGGGTGGACCGCGAGGTCGTCGTCGACGGCAACCTGGTGACCAGCCGCAAGCCCGACGACATCCCGGCCTTCAACCGGGAGCTGCTCGGCAAGCTCGGCTAGCCGGGCTCCCCTAGGCTGCGCCCGTGCCTCCTGAGCGATCCGCCCCTTTCCGCGTCGGCTTCGTCACCGGCGCCACCCCCGACAAGTGGGCCGGCATCTGGCGGCGGCGCAGCCAGGACCCGCTGGAGCTCGTCCCGGTCACGGAGGCCGACCAGGAGCGTGGGCTGCGCGACGGCAGCCTGGACATGTGCCTGGTGCGGCTGCCCGTCGACCGGGACGGGCTGCACTGCATCCCGTTGTACGACGAGGTCCCGGTCGTCGTGGCCGGCCAGGACCACCTGGTCAGCGTGGCCGACGAGGTGACCCTGGACGATCTGGACGGCGAGCAGCTGGTCCTCCCGCACGCGTCGGGGTGGACGCCGTCGGCCGACCAGCTGGACTGGCCGCCGATGTCGATGCGGGACGCGGTCGAGGTCGTCGCCGGCGGCACCGGGATCCTGATCGTCCCGATGTCGGTGGCCCGCCTGCACCACCGCAAGGACGTCGTGCAGCGCCCGGTCAGCGACCTGCCGCCGACGACGATCGGCCTGGCGTGGCTGGTCGACAACGAGGACGAGCGGGTGCAGACGTTCATCGGCATCGTCCGCGGGCGGACCGCACGCAGCTCGCGTGAATGACCTCACGTCGCGGCGGTACCGCTTGGGTCCGGCCCCCGGTCGAGGTAGTAAGAAGGAGTGTGAGATCCCGACAAACTGACCCCAAGGCCAGCCCGACCCAGCGTCTGCGTGAGGCGGCGAACCAGCCGGTCGAGGACCGCGTCCCTCACCCCGTGCTCGACCGCGAGGCCAGCCCGACGGCCAGCAGGGCCAAGTCTCCCCGCCTCGACCGCGTCGTGTTCGGCGTCACCGCCGGGCTCGCGGTGGCGTTCCTGATCTGGGGCTTCGTCAGCACCGCGTCGTTGTCGAAGGTCGCCAACGAGTCCCTGAGCTGGACCATCGCCAACACCGGCTGGCTGTTCGTGCTCACCGCCAGCGGCTTCGTCGTCTTCGTCCTGTGGCTGGCCCTGAGCCGGTTCGGGGGGATCACCCTGGGCCGGGACGACGAGGAGCCCGAGTTCCGGACCGCCTCCTGGGTCGCGATGATGTTCAGCGCCGGGATGGGCATCGGCCTGATGTTCTTCGGCGTCAGCGAGCCGATCAGCCACCTGATCACCCCGCCCCCAGGCACCGAGGGCGGCAGTGAGGCCGAGGCGATGGAGACGGCGCTGTCGACCACGCTGTTCCACTGGACGCTGCACCCGTGGGCCATCTACGCAGTGGTCGGGCTCGCCGTCGCCTACGGCGTCTACCGCAAGGGCCGCGTCCAGCTGATCTCCGCGGCGTTCGAGCCGATCCTCGGACGGCACGCCCACGGCCCGGCCGGCAAGGTCATCGACATGCTCGCGATCTTCGCGACGCTCTTCGGCTCCGCCGCGTCCCTGGGGCTCGGTGCCCTCCAGATCGGCAGCGGCATCGAGATCGTCGGCGGCATCGGCGAGATCGGCAACGGCGCCCTGGTCATCGTGATCGCGGTCCTGACGATCGCGTTCATCGCCTCGGCCGTCTCGGGGATCGCCCGCGGCATCCAGTGGCTCTCGAACATCAACATGGTCCTGGCGCTCAGCCTGGCGGTGTTCGTGTTCCTGGTCGGACCCACCGTGTTCATCCTCAACCTGGTCCCGAGCACGATCGGCACCTACCTCGCCGACCTGCCGACCATGGTCGGCCGCACCGGGGCCCAGGGCGCCGACACCAGCGCCTGGCTGGAGTCCTGGACCATCTTCTACTGGGCCTGGTGGCTGTCCTGGACGCCGTTCGTCGGCATGTTCATCGCCCGCATCTCGCGCGGTCGCACCATCCGCCAGTTCGTCTCCGGCGTCCTGCTGGTGCCGAGCATGGTCAGCCTGGTGTGGTTCTGCATCTTCGGCGGCTCGGCCCTGCGCCTGCAGCAGACCGGCGCCGCCGACATCGCTGGCGAGGGCAGCACCGAGGGGCAGCTCTTCAGCCTCTTGGAGGCCTACCCGGTGGCGACCTTCACCAGCATCGTCGTCATGGTCCTCATCGCGATCTTCTTCATCTCCGGAGCCGACGCGGCCTCGATCGTGATGGGCACCCTGTCCGAGCGCGGGACCACGGCTCCGCGGCGCGCCACCGTGATCTTCTGGGGTGTCGCGACCGGCGCCGTGGCGGCGGTGATGCTGCTGGTCGGCGGCAACGACGCGCTGAGCGGTCTGCAGTCGATCACGATCGTGGCAGCGCTGCCGTTCGTGCTGGTCATGATCGGCCTCGCGGTCGCGCTGGTGAAGGATCTGCGCACCGACCCCGTCGTGCTGCGCCGGGTCTACGCCCGTGAGGCGGTCGAGCAGGCCGTCATCGCCGGCGTCACCGAGCACGGCGACGACTTCGTGCTCTCGATCGAGCCGACGCCAGCCGGCTCCCACGTCGCCGAGGACCCGGCCGACGGGGACCCGCAGGCGGCTACCACGACGTCGCCAGAGGTCGTCCCTCGCTGAAGCCCGCCGCGGACTGCACGCCCACCACGGCGCGGGCGTGCAGCTCGGCGAGGTTGCGAGCGCCCGCGTAGGTGCAGGCCGACCGGACGCCGGCGCAGATCTCGTCGATGAGGTCCTCGACGCCCGGCCGGGTCGGGTCCAGGTACATCCGCGAGGAGGAGATCCCCTCCTCGTAGAGCGCCTTGCGGGCCCGGTCGTACGCCGACTCGCCGGAGGTGCGGTGCACGACCGCGCGGGCGGAGGCCATGCCGAAGGAGACCTTGTACGCGCGGCCGTCGACGTCGTCGAGCAGGTCGCCGGGCGACTCGTGGGTCCCGGCGAACCAGGAGCCGATCATCACGCTGGAGGCGCCCGCGGCCAGGGCCAGCGCGACGTCGCGGGGGTGGCGCACTCCCCCGTCGGCCCACACGTGGGCACCGAGGTCGCGGGCGGCAGCGGCGCACTCCAGGACCGCGGAGAACTGCGGGCGGCCGACGCCGGTCATCATCCGGGTCGTGCACATCGCCCCCGGGCCCACCCCGACCTTGACGATGTCGGCCCCGGCCTCGACCAGGGTGCGGGTGCCGTCCGCCGAGACGACGTTGCCGGCCGCGACCGGGACCTGCGGGTCCAGGGCGCGCACCGCGCGCAGCGCCTCGACCATCCGGTCCTGGTCGCCGTGGGCGGTGTCGACCACGAGGCAGTCCACGCCGGTGGCGAGCAGCTGCGCCGCCCGCTCGGCCACGTCGCCGGTGACCCCGACGGCCGCAGCCACCCGCAGTCCTGCGCGGGCGTCGACGGCGGGCTCGTAGAGGGTCGCGCGGACCGCGGCCGCCCGGGTCAGCACGCCGACCAGCCGACCGTCGCCGTCGACGCCGACCGCCACCGCGACCCGGGCCCGGTCGAGGGCGTCGAACGCGGAGCGCGGGTCGATCCCGGCGTCCAGGGTGACCTCCACCGGACCCATGACATCGCGCACCTGGGCGAACCGGTCCACATCCGCGCAGTCGGCCTCGGTGACCACGCCGATCGGCCGCCGGTCCTCGACGACGACCGCGGCCCGGTGGGACCGCTTGGGGATCAGCGAGAGCGCCTCGGCGACCGTCTGGTGGGGGGCGAGCTCGATCGCGGTGTCGAAGACCAGGTGCCGTCGCTTGACCCAGGACACGACGTCGGCCACGACCGGGACCGGGATGTCCTGGGGGATGACGACCAGGCCCCCGCGCCGGGCCACGGTCTCGGCCATCCGCTTGCCGGCGATCGCCGTCATGTTGGAGACCACGACCGGGATCGTCGCGCCGCTCCCGTCCTGGGTGGCCAGGTCCACGTCGTACCGGCTGGCGACGCCGGAGTGGCGCGGGAGCATGAAGACGTCGTCGTAGGTCAGCTCGTAGGGCGGAACCGCGTCGTGGAGGAAGCGCACGAGCCCAGACGCTACTCGGCCGGACCTTCCCTGTCGGGCCCTTCGGCGTCGGATCCCGGAATGACGGGCCCGGTGGCGCCGGGGATCGTGCGCCCGAACATGGCGGCGGTCTCGCGCGCCGTCGGGTGACCGGCGTCGAGGTCGGCACCCAGCCGCACCAGGAGGTCGATGACGTCCTGGTCGCCCTTGAAGACGGCGCCGGCCAGCGGCGTCTGCCCGCGGTCGTTGGTGCGCTCGATGTCGGCGCCGCGCTCGGCCAGGCCGGCGACCACCGCAGCCTGCCCGTGGTAGGCGGCCAGCATCAGCAGCGTGTTGCCCTGGGGGTCGGTGAGGTTCACCGGAAGCCCGGCGTCGACGTAGGCGAGCAGCTGCTCGGCGTCCCCCGCCCGGGCCAGGTCGAACATCTTGTGCGCGAACTCGATGACCTCCTGATCGAGGTGGGGCACCGGCTCGTTGGTTCCGTCGCTCATGGTCAGAGTCTGTCAGGGCGGTCCCTAGGCTGGGGCCATGGCTGTCCTCGAACCCGGTGACCCGTCCGAGCTCGCCCGCCGCGCCGCCGCCGGCTTCGCCGAGCGGTACGCCGCGCCGCCCACCGTCGTGGGCCGGGCGCCCGGGCGGGTCAACCTGATCGGCGAGCACACCGACTACAACCGCGGGC
The DNA here is from genome assembly GCF_003710085.1 of Nocardioides pantholopis. Classification (NCBI taxonomy): domain Bacteria; kingdom Bacillati; phylum Actinomycetota; class Actinomycetes; order Propionibacteriales; family Nocardioidaceae; genus Nocardioides; species Nocardioides pantholopis. The sequence goes on from NZ_CP033324.1 coordinate 2,133,380, forward strand.
TGGTGCTGCCGGTGGCGCTCCCGCACGCGACCTACGCTGCGGCCGCCGCCCGCACCGACGGCCTGGTCCGGATCGCGAGCGCCTCCCAGGCCGAGCCCTGGGACGGCAGCCTGGACGCCATCGCGCCCGGCTCGGTGCCCGGCTGGGCGGGGTACGCCGCCGGCGTGCTGTGGGCACTGCGGGAGGCCGGGTACGAGGTCCCGGGCGTCGACCTGCACATCGACAGCACAGTGCCGCTCGGCGCCGGCCTCTCCAGCTCGGCCGCGCTGGAGTGCTCGGTCGCCGTCGCCGTCGCGGGGCTGCTCGGCCTGGACCTCGACGACGGCCTGCGCGAGGCGCTGGTGGACGCCGGGGTCCGGGCCGAGACCGAGGTCGTCGGCGCGCCCACCGGCGGCATGGACCAGGCCATCGCCGTGCACGGCGAGGAGGGCTGCGCGCTGCTCATCGACTTCGACGCCGACGTCCACCGCGCCGTGCCGCTCGAGCTGGGCGGCCGCACGCTGCTGGTCACCGACACCCGGGTCACCCACGAGCTCACCGACGGCGGGTACGCCGGCCGGCGCGCGGAGTGCGAGCAGGCGGCCCGCCTCCTCGGCGTACCGTCGCTGCGGCAGGCCGACCCGGAGGCCGTCGAGCGGATCGAGGACGAGGTGGTCCGCGCCCGGGCCCGGCACGTCGTCACCGAGGTGGCACGGGTGGAGGCCACCCTGGCCGCCCTGGACGCCGGCGACTGGCCGGCGGTCGGGCGCTGCTTCCTCGCCTCGCACGTGTCGATGCGCGACGACTTCGAGATCTCCACCCCGGAGCTGGACACGGCCGTGAGCGTCGCCGTCGAGGCCGGGGCGCTGGCGGCCCGGATGACCGGCGGCGGCTTCGGCGGCTCGAGCGTGGCCATCGTCCCTGACGACCGGGTCGCCGCGGTGACCCGGGCGATCGACGCCGCCTTCGCGCTGAACGGCTACCGGCCCGCCTCACACCTGGTGGCGACCCCGTCCGCCGGGGCCGGGCTGGTCGAGCCGGTCTCCTGACCGGTTCCGGGCTCGGGGCGTGAGCCGACCGTACTCGGGGTACGGACCCCACGACCGCGACCACCCGGAAGGGGAGCCCATTCATGGCCCGCAAGAGCCCGCTCACCAAGCTCGTCGACACCGCCCTCGGCACGATCAAGGACGCGACCAAGGACCCGGTCGGCACCGGGCAGAAGGTGGTGGGACAGGCACTCGGACAGGCCATCGGCACGGTCGCCACGGTCTCCGGGCTCGTGGCCGACCGCCTCAAGCCGCCGGCCGACGCACCGCAGGTCCAGCCGTCCGAGCCGACCCCGCCGGCCGAGCCGGTCGCCGGCCCGCAGAAGGTGCAGGGCGACCCGGTCCGGCCGCTGACCTCCCGCGGGAAGACGCCGAGCCCAGCGAAGAAGGTCACGCCCGCCAAGAAGGCGACCCCGGACAAGAAGGCGACGCCGGCGAAGAAGGCAGCACCGACCAGTCAGGCAGCACCGGCAACCAAGGCGGCCCCGGCGAAGGCGGCCCCGGCCAAGAAGACTGCGGCGAAGAAGGCCGCCCCGGCGAAGAAGGCGGCCCCCGCGAAGACCGCCAAGACCGCCGCCAAGAAGAGCGCTCCGGCCACCTCGATCGACGCCGCCGCCGATCCCTCGTCGGTCGACGTGACCCCGGCCGACGTGGCCAAGAAGGCGGTCGCGGCCGCGCCGGCGACGAAGACGCCGACCCGCAAGGGCACGACGAAGGGCAGCCCGGCGAAGACCGGCCCCACGAAGACCGGCACCGCGAAGAAGTCCCCGAGCCCGGCCACCGCGGCGAGCACCGCGCAGGCCCCCGGCGCCAAGCTCCCGCCCCGGAAGGCTCCCGACACCGGCGCCGACCAGCAGGCCGGCTCCGGCTCGACCGGCGGCACCGACCAGGCCGGCTCGACCGGCTCGGCCGACCAGGGCTGAACCCGAGACCGGGCGATCCGCGCTGGCTGCCCCAGCCCGGATCGCCCGGAGCTCGTCGGTCCGGCGTTACCTCAGCTCGGCGCTGGACAGGCCCAGCACCCGCCGGGCCACGATCAGCTGCTGGATCTGCTGGGTCCCCTCGAAGATGTCGAGGATCTTGGAGTCGCGAGCCCACTTCTCCAACAGCTCGCCCTCGCTGTAGCCCACCGAGCCGGCGAGCTCGACGCAGCCGAGCGTGATGTCGGAGCCGACCCGGCCCGCCTTGGCCTTGGCCATCGACGCCTCCAGCGAGTTCGGACGCCGGTTGTCGGCCATCCACGCCGCCTGGAGCATCAGCAGGTGCGCCGCCTCCCAGTCGGCCTCCATCTGGAGCAGCCGGGCCGCCGCCGCGGACTGGGTCGGCGCCGGCCGGTCGTAGTCGACGCTCACGCCGGCCTCGGCGAGCAGGTCGCGGGTCAGGTCCAGGGCCGCACGGGCACAGCCGACCGCCATCGCCGCGACCAGCGGACGGGTGTTGTCGAACGTCGCCATCGCGCCGGCGAAGCCCTGGCTGACGTCGACGTCCGGCGAGCCCAGGAGGTTCTCCCGCGGAACCCGGCAGTCCTCGAGGATGATCGTCGCGGTGTCCGAGGCCCGGATCCCGAGCTTGTGCTCGAGCCGCTCCACCCGCATCCCCGGCGTGCCCTTGGCGACGACGAAGGACTTGATCGCGGCCCGGCCCAGCTCCCGGTCCAGGGTCGCCCAGACGACTACATGGTCGGCCCGCTCTCCGGAGGTCACGAAGATCTTCTCGCCGTTGAGGACGTACTCGTCCCCGTCGAGCACCGCGGTCGTCCGGATGTTCGCCGAGTCCGACCCGGTGCCGGGCTCGGTGATCGCCATCGCGGCCCAGACGTCGGCGAACCGCTCCTGCTGCTCGGCGTTCGCCACCGAGGCGATCGCGGAGTTGCCCAGGCCCTGGCGCGGCATCGAGAGCAGCAGCCCGACGTCGCCCCAGCACATCTCGGAGATCGACATCACCGAGGCCAGGTTGGTGCCGTTGCGCACCCCGCCCCCGTCGGTGCCGCCGGCGTCCTCGTCGCGGCGTACGCCGGCCGCGCCGGCGCCCTCGCTGGCGCCGGACTCCGCGAGGCCGTCGATCATCGCGGCCAGCATGTCCAGCTCGGTGGGGTACTCGTGCTCCGCACGGTCGTACTTGCGCGAGATCGGCCGCAGCATGTTCATCGCGACCTGGTGGGCCTGGCCCGCCAGGGTGCGGAACTTCCGGGGGTCCTCGAGGTTGATCGCCATCAGACCAGCACCGTTCCTTCCATGACGGCGACCGCGCGCAGGTCGCGGTACCACCGCTCCACCGGGTGCTCCTTGACGAAGCCGTGGCCGCCGAGGAGCTGGACGCCGTCCAGCCCGATCTGCATGGCCTTCTCGGCGCACAGCGTGCGCGCCAGCGCGACCTCGCGGGAGAAGTCCTTGCCGGCGGCGGCACGGGAGGCCGCCTTCCAGGTGAGCAGCCGCATCGCCTGTAGCTCGATCGCGATGTTCGCGACCATGAACGCGACCGACTGGCGGTGCGCGACCGGCTCGCCGAACGCCTCGCGCTCCTTGACGTACGGCGTGACGTAGTCGAGCACGGCCTGGCCGGTGCCGACCGCGAGGGCGCACCACGCCAGCCGGGAGAGCCGCACGCACTCGGCGTACGTCGTGCCGTCGGTGGCGCCGAGGACGGCGTCCACCGGCACCCGGACGCCGGTGAGCGTGAGCCGGGTCAGGCCCGCGGCGCGCAGCCCCATGGCCGGGTCGCCCTCGACCTCGAGCCCCGGTGTGCCGGACTCGACGAGGAAGAGGACCGGGCGGCCCTCCAGCGCCGCGCCCACCACGAACAGCTCGGCGTCGGCGCCCCGAGCGACGACGGACTTCACGCCGTCCAGCACGAACCCGGCGCCGTCGCGGACCGCGGTGGTGGCGGGCTCGAGGACGTCGAAGAGCACCCGCGGCTCATTGAGGGCGAGCGCGGCGGCGGGCACGTCGGATCCCGTGAACGCCGGCAGGTAGGTCTGCTGCTGCTCGTCGGTGCCCCACAGCCCGATCGCGGTCGCGACCGACCCCGGTGCCAGCGCAGCCACGGAGAGCCCCATGTCCCCCCGTGCGAGCGCCTCGGCCACCAGGGTGCCGGCCATCGCTGACCGCTCCTCGCTGATCCCGCCCAGGGCCTCCGGGATCCCGAGCGTCGGCAGCCCCACCTCGGCGGTGGCGGCCAGCACCTCGGCCGGCGCCGCGCACGCGGCGTCGGCCGCCGCGGCCGCGGGCCGCAGCACGTCGGTGGCCAGCTCGGTCACCACGTCGACGAGCATCTGCTCGTCCTCGGTCGGTGTCAGGTCGAACAGCCCGCTGGTCCGGGCGCTCGGGACCCGCACCCCCGGCTTGCCGCGCTGCCCGGACCGGGCGAAGGTGCGGCTCGCGGCGGTCAGGGTCCGGAAGCCGCCCCGGGTCGCGGTGAACACCCCCCGCTCGGTCTGCTTGCGCACCCCGAGCCGGTCCAGCAGGTCACTGCGGGCCAGCAGCCCGAGCGCGGCGACGGCGTACCCGATGGGGTCGCGCGTCTCCTGGGACGACAGCCCGTGCTTGCCACCGGGTCTGAGGCTCTGGATCAAGGACATGCGGAAAATGTAACGCGGAGTTACACCTGGCGCTACTCGCCGCGCCTCCGAGCGGATCGGGGCGCCCGGACCGCGCTCATCGCCGCCGGGACGGCGTACTCCTCGGCCACCTCACGCGCCTCTCGGTCATGGCAGAGGCCGAGATCCCCGGGGATCCCGCCACCCCGGCAACACCGAACCGGTCCCCGGTCACTCCCCTCGCCGGCCACCCGCCCAGGACCAGGCGTACTGCCCGTCGTCGCAGGCCAGGCCGGCCTCGCCGAGGTCCAGCGGGCGGAAGGTGTCGACCATGACCGCGAGCTCGTCGACGGCCTCCAGGCCGATCGAGCGCTCGTAGGCGCCCGGCTGCGGGCCGTGCGGGTGCCCGCCCGGGTGCAGGCTGATCGAGCCCTGGCCGATGCCGGAGCCGCGCCGCGCCTCGTAGTCGCCGCCGCAGTAGAACATCACCTCGTCGGAGTCGACGTTGGAGTGGTAGTACGGAACCGGGATCGCCAGCGGGTGGTAGTCGACCTTGCGCGGCACGAAGTTGCAGACCACGAAGTTGTGGCCCTCGAAGACCTGGTGCACCGGCGGCGGCTGGTGCACCCGCCCGGTGATCGGCTCGAAGTCGGCGACGTTGAGGACGTAGGGGTACAGGCAGCCGTCCCAGCCGACCACGTCGAAGGGGTGGTGCGGCAGCACGTGCACGGTGCCGGCGATCCCGCCGGGGCCGGGCCCGCGGTGCTTGAGGTAGACCTCGACGTCGCCGCCCTCCAGCACCCGCGGCTCCTCCGGGCCGCGCAGGTCGCGCTCGCAGTACGGCGCGTGCTCGAGCAGCTGGCCGTAGCGCGACAGATAGCGCCGGGGCGGGCCGATGTGGGAGTTGGCCTCGATCGCGTAGATCCGCATCGGCCCCTCGGGGACCACGCGGTACGTCGTCGCGCGCGGGACCACTACATAGTCCCCCGGCCCGGCGTCGAGGTCGCCGAAGACGGTCTCCACCCGACCCCGGCCGTCCTCGACGTAGAGGCACTCGTCGCCGATCCCGTTGCGGTAGTACGGGCTCGTCACGCTGGCCACGACGTAGCCGAGCCGCACGTCGGCGTTGCCGAGCAGCAGCCGGCGCCCGGTCACCGCGTCGGCCGGCTCGGGCGGGTCGGCGAACAGGGCGTGGGTGGCGAGGTGGCGCGGCAGCAGCGGGTGGTTGGGGACCAGTGCCTGGTCCGGCAGGTCCCAGGTCCGCACGTCGACCAGCGCCGAGGGGAGGTGCCGGTGGTAGAGCAGTGAGGAGTCCGAGGTGAAACCCTCCTCCCCCATCAGCTCCTCGTAGCGGAGGTTGCCCTCCTCGTCGCGGTGCTGGGTGTGCCGCTTGGGCGGCACCGAGCCCGCGGAGCGGTAGTACGCCATCGGTCCTCCTCGACTGTGGTGCACCTCACCCTGCCACGCCCGGGGTCGCGCCACGACTGCCCGTCACTGCCAGGGCTGCCAGGACTGCCGATAGCATCCGGAACCATGTCCGACGCCCCCGAACCGCCCGAGCACGCCCCGTACGGACCGCTTCCCGAGGGTGGCACCGTCCGCCCGATGACCCGGTGGGGCACCCCGGTCATGCACCGCCCGCAGCAGCCGGTCACGGCGTACGACGAGGAGCTGCGCGCGCTGGTCGCCGACATGGTCGCGACGATGTACGCCGCGGACGGCGTCGGGCTCGCGGCCTGCCAGATCGGCGTCGACCTCGCGGTGTTCGTCTTCGACTGCCCCGACGCCTCCGGCGAGCGCACCGTGGGCGTGGTGTGCAACCCCGAGGTCACGCTCCCCGAGGGACGCGATCGCCGGCTCGACGTCGAGGAAGAGGGCTGCCTGTCCTTCCCGGGGGCCTTCGTCGACTGCGCCCGGCCGGACTTCGCCACGGTCACCGGCACCGGCCTGGACGGCCAGCCGGTCACGTTCGCGGGCGACGGGCTGCTCGCCCGGTGCCTGCAGCACGAGACCGACCACACCCGCGGGATGGTCTTTGGCGACCGGCTCCCGGACAAGGCGCGCAAGAAGCTGCAGAAGGCCCACGACAAGGCGGCGCCGGACTACCCGGAGCAGTGGCCGGCCTGAGCGGGACCGGCGAGCGCGTTCACGGCACTCGCGAACGCGACCGGCACCCGTTCAGCGGTCGGCACCAGCCCGCGGCGCACGACCGGCACCCGGGTGGCCTGCACCAACCCGGCGGTCAACCAGCGGTAGCGGCGGGTCAGCCGCCGCCAGTCCTGCTCGTAGCGCTGAGGGACGCCGTCGCGCAGGGCCGTGACCGCCGCCGAGGCCTGGGCGAGCGCCAGCGCGACGCCCTCACCGGTCAGCGCGTCGACGTACCCGGCGGCGTCGCCGACCAGCAGCACCCGCCCGGCGGTCCGGGCCCGCACCCGCCGACGCAGCGGCCCGGCGCCGCGCACCGGACCGGCCGGCTCCCCGCCGGCCAGGCGCTCGCGCAGCTGCGGGAACGCTGCCAGCTGCTCCTCGTAGGTCCCGCGCCGGCCGCTGAGCACCGCGACGCCGACCCGGTCCGCGGCGACCGGCGTCACGTAGGCCTCGGCCGTCGGCGCCCAGTGCACCTCCACGAACGAGGTCCACGGCGCGAGCGCGAAGTGCCGGCGCTGCCCGAAGCGGCGCAGCCGGCCGGTTCCGGCGTCGAGGCCGAGCTGGCGGCGCACCGGCGAGTGCAGCCCGTCCGCGGCGACCAGGTACCGCGCGGCCACCCCGTCGAGGTGCACCGCGGCATCGTCCTGGCGCACCACCCCCGCCGCGCGGGGCACGACCCGGACCCCTGCCGCCACGGCGCCCTCGCGCAGCGCGGCGTGCAGGACGGTACGCCGCACACCGCGGCCGGGTCCGGCGCGGAACGCGGCCTGCGCCCGCCGCGACCCCGCGAGGTACCGGATCCCGGTCAGGTCCTGCCCGGCCGGGTCCAGCCCGAGGTCCTGCAGCGCGCGCAGGGCGCCGGGCATCAGCCCCTCCCCGCAGGCCTTGTCGACAGCCCCGGGACGGGGCTCCCACACCTCGACCTCGAGCCCGGCCCGGGCGGCGAGCAGCGCGGTGGCCAGGCCGGCCGGACCGCCGCCGGCCACCAGCAGGTCGATCATGCCCGCAGGGCCCGGTCCTCGACCCGGATCCGGACCCGCAGCAGCGCCGCGTTGCAGAGCGTGAACACCAGGGCGGTCAGCCAGGCCGCGTGCACCAGCGGCAGGGCCAGCCCCTCCACCACCACCGCGACGTAGTTGGGGTGCGGCACCCGGCGGTAGGGCCCTCCGGTCACCAGCGGGAGTCCGGGCACGACGATGACCCGGGTGTTCCAGCGTCGCCCCAGCGTGGCGATGCACCACCAGCGCAGCCCCTGGGAGGCCAGCACCAGCAGCAGCATCGTCCACGCCAGCGCCGGTGCGACGTCCGGGCGCCAGACCCACACCTCCACCAGCGCCCCGATCAGCAGGCCGGTGTGCAGGACCACCATGACCGGGTAGTGCCCCTGCCCGGTCTCCACGCCTCCCCGGGCCAGGCTCCATGCGGCGTTCCGCTTCGAGACGACGAGCTCGGCGACCCGCTCCAGGCCGACCGCGGCGACCAGGATCGTGAACAGGACCTCGCTGCTCATGCCGCGACCTCCGGGGCCCGCAGCAGCACCAGCTCGGCGCAGAACCCCGGCCCCATCGCCAGCATCAGGCCGTGGGAGCCGGGCCGGGGTGGACGGCGCTCGAGGGTGTCGGCCAGCACGTGCAGGACCGAGGCCGAGGACAGGTTCCCGATGTCGCGCAGCGAGTCCCAGGTGACCTCCAGGTCCGCGCGCTCGACCCCGAGGGTGTCCTGGAGGGCCTCGAGCACCTTCGGCCCGCCGGGGTGCGCGACGTACCACTCGATGTCCTCGCGCCGCAGGCCGTGGTCCTCGAGGAACCCGCGCACGTCCTCACCGACGTAGGCACGCACGATGTCCGGCACCGCGCTGTCCAGCACGATCTTCAGCCCGGTGGAGCCGACGTCCCAGCCCATCGTGCGCTCGGAGTCCGGATAGAGGCGGCTGCGGCTGGCCAGCACCTCCGGCTGGGGCGGGCGGTGGCCGGAGCGGTCTCCCGGCAGTGCGCGGTACCGGTCGGCCCCCACCGCGACCACCGCGGCGGCGCCGTCCCCGAACAGACCGCTGGCGACCAGGTTCGGCACCGACACGTCGTCGCGCTGCAGGGTCAGCGAGCACAGCTCCACCGACATCAGCACCGCCACCGCGTCGGGGTGGCCGATCAGGTAGTCGTGCAGCCGCGCGACCCCGGCGGCGCCGGCGACGCAGCCCAGGCCGACCAGCGGCACCCGGACCACGTCGGGCCGCAGCCCGATCACCGAGGCCACCCGGGCATCGAGGGAGGGCACGGCCAGGCCGGTCACGGTCGCGGAGATGATCAGGTCCACGTCCTGCGGGGTGAGGTCCACGGCCTTGAGGGCCTCGACGACCGCCCGGGCCCCGAGCTGGACACCGGCCTCGATGAACGCGTCGTTCGACTCGCCGAAGTCGGCGAGCTCGCCGTACCGCTCCAGCGGCAGGGCGGTGTGCCGCGTCTGCACGCAGGCGTTGCGGTGCAGCCGGTCGACCACCGCGCGGGAGACCTGGCCGCGGACCATCGTCTCGGTGAAGGCCTCGGTGATCACTGCCTGGTCGTAGCGGTGCTCGGGGAGGGCACCGCGGACGCTGAGGATGTGCATGCTCATGTCTCCTGGAGCTGGTGGGCGGCGGGCGGGCTGGCAAGCAGGGCGGACAGGAGTGCCGTGGCGACGCGGGGCGTGATCCGCCCGTCGGCGAGGCCGAGCGCGACCAGGTCGTCGAAGACCCGCTGGTCCCCCGCGGCCGCGCGGAGGCCGGCGTCGAGGACCGGCCCGGCGTCGATCAGGCGGGCGGCGAGCGCGGTGTGGCGCAGGTGCGCGGCCAGGAGCGGCCGGGTACGCCGGGCGTAGCGGCGCCCGGCGCTTCCCGGGTCCCCGGCGCCGAGCGCCTCCGCGGCCGCGCGACCGGCGGCCAGCCCGGTCGCCACGGCGTAGAAGATGCCCTCGCCGGTCATCGGGTTCACCAGGCCCGCGGCGTCGCCCGCCAGCAGCACCGGGCCCCGCGGCGGGCGCCACCGGCCGCCGGCCAGCGGGAGGTGATGGCCGCGCCAGCCCGTCGCTCCCCGGCCCGCGCCGGGCAGCAGCTCCTCCACGCCGCCGAGCAGCTCGGCGCGCGTGGGCGCCGGCTGGTGGGGCCCGAGCAGCTCGCCGTACCCGACGTTGGCGCGGCCGTCGCCGCAGTCGAAGGACCAGGCGTAGGAGGGCTGCCGGGTGGTGCCGAAGACGATCACCTGGGCGCCGCGCCGCTCGGCCGGCACCGGGGCGTAGCCGCGCAGCGCCAGCGCGGTGGGACCGGGAGCGGCTCCGCAGGCGCGGCGCACGACCGAGGAGGCGCCGTCGGCGCCGACCAGCACCCGGGCGGCGTGCAGGCCGTCGACCAGCGTGCCGTCCCGGCCCGCCGTGATCCGGCGGGCCCGGTGCCGCACCAGCTGCGCGCCGCGGGCCCGGGCGGCGTCCACCAGCCGGGCGTCGAGCACCGCGCGCGGCACGACCCACCCGGGTCGCGCCATGTCGCGGTCCACCCCTGCCGCACCGCGCTGCAACCGCAGCCGGCGGACCGGCACCCGATCGTCGAGGAGGCCGCGGACCCCGACGCCCGCGAGCAGGTCGAGGACCTGCGGGGCGACCCCGTCGCCGCACGCCTTGTCCCGGGGGAACGCGGCCCGGTCCAGGAGCCCGACCCGCAGGCGGGGGTCCCAGGCCAGGGCCCCGAGGGCGGTCGCCGTACCCGCGGGACCGGCCCCGACCACGAGCAGGTCCCAGGTGGTCGTCGGGCCGCTCATCGCGCGACCGCCACGAGCAGCACCACGTCGATCAGCGCGATCGCCATCGCCGCCCGGAACGGCGTGCGGCCGGACCCGGCGAGCGTTCCGACGGCCAGCACCGCGACGAGGAGCAGCGCGAGCAGCGCCCACCCCGGCGCCGGTCCCGGCGGACCGGCCACCGACAGCACGGTCGCCGCGGTCAGCAGCAGTGCGGCGAGGGCCCGGCAGCCGCGCGCGCCGACGCGGTGGGGCAGCCCGCGGACACCGGTCGCGAGGTCGTCGGCCAGGTCCGGCATCGCGTTGAGGAAGTGGGCGCCGACGCCGAGCGCCGCGCCCGCGCCGACCATCCACGCCGGCGCCCAGGCCGGCGGCTCCCCCGCGGTCAGCACCACGGCCGGCAGCGCACCGAACGCCACGGCGTACGGGAGCCAGGACCAGACGGTGGCCTTGAGGACCAGGTTGTACAGGTGGCCGGCGCCCACGAGCAGGACGAGGTGCACGGCCGCGCTGCGCCAGCCCAGCGGGACCGAGAGCGCCACCGCGGCGATTCCCGCGACGCTCAGCGCCGCGAGGACCACCCCCGGGGACACCTCGCCGGTGGCGAGCGGCTTGTCGCTGCGGCCGACGTGCCGGTCGCGGGCGGCGTCGCGCAGGTCGTTGCCCCAGCCGATGGTGAGCTGGCCGGCCAGGACCGCGGCCGTGACGGTGGCGGCCCGCGGAGCTGGCAGGTGCGCGGCCAGCGCGAGCAGGGCGGCCACCGTCGCGACGACGACGGTCGGCCCCGGGTGGGCTGCCCGGACCAGCGCGAGCGGGGGGCTCGTGCCCCGCGCGACCGGCGGCACCTGGCTGGCCATGGCCGACGCCTAGGGGCGCTGGCGCACGGAGACCGCGCCTCGTCGTACGGCGTCGACCAGCGCGCCGGGGACGCTGCGCGGCCGCAGGATCGGCGTGGTCCCGCTGGCGGCGTCGCGCATGCCGGCGAGGACCTCGGCGAGGGTCTCGTCCGCGGTCCGGGTCGGGGCCCAGTCGAGCACTGTCCGGGCCCGGGTGGTGTCGAGCAGCGGCACCGCCATCCCCATGTCGAGCCAGCCGGCGTCGATCGGCTGGAGCCGGGCGTACCAGCTGCCGGCCACCACGCCGCGCAGCAGCTTCGCCGGGACGTGGACGAGCCGGGCGCCCAGCACGTCGGCGATCCGGGCGGCGGTCATCGGCGGGTCCGCGGCGAGGTTGAACGCGCCCCCGGCCCGCCGCTCCAGCATCCGCGCGATCGCCTCGGCGACGTCGTCGGCGTGGACGATCGGGATCACCAGGTGCCGGTCGACGGGCAGCACCGGCACGTGGCCGAGGACCCGGGCGGGCACCAGCGCGGGGAGGGCGTAGCGCAGCAGGGCGCTGCCGGCCGAGCGCTGGCCGACGATGCCCGGACGGACCCGGGTCACTGTCGTCGTCGTCCCGGTGGCCTCGAAGTCGTCGAGCATCGTCTCGGCGTCGGCCTTGTGTCGGCTGTAGGTGGAGCTGCGCACCCCGTCGGTGGGCCAGTCCTCGGTCACCGGGGTGTCGTCCTCCTTCGGCGAGTACGCCCCCAGCGAGGACATGTGCACCAGGTGCGGCACCCCGGTGGACCGCACCGCCTCCAGGACCCGGCGGGTCCCGCCGAGGTCGAGCTCGGCAAGGTAGTTCTGGGCGTGCGTCGGCTGGAAGCCCCAGGCGAGGTGCACGACCGCGTCGACGCCCTCGAACGCCGTGCGCAGCCGGCCCACCGCCTGCTCGGTGGTCAGGTCGACCGGGTGCCACTCGACGTTCGACTCCACCCCGGCCGCACTGCCGTCCGGCGGGCGTCGGACGAGCCCGACGAGGTCGTGCTCGGACACGAGCCGGCGCACCAGCGCAGTGCCGATGTTGCCAGTCGCTCCGGTGATCGCGATCCGCATGGCCCCCAGTGCCCGCGACGCCAGGTTCCACGCCTCCGGTCGAATCGGGGGTTGTGACGGTCGAATCGGGAGGTCTGACCCCAGAAGTCACGACTCGACGCGCAGAACTCCCGACTCAACCAGTGGGGCGGGCTCAGCGCCGGGCGGTCACGTAGCAGGCGACGGCGGTAGCGGCTGCGACGTTCAGCGAGTCGATGCCCTCGCGCATCGGGATGATCGCGCGCCGGTCGGCCGACTGCTCCCAGCGGCTGGAGAGCCCGTGACCCTCGGAGCCGAGCACCAGCGCCACCTTGTCCACGCCGGCGACGGCGGCCTCGATCTCGGTCGCGTCCTCGGCGAGCGTGAGCGCGACGGTCGTGAAGCCGGCCGCGGAGAGCGTCGGCAGCGCGTCGTACCAGTCCGGGAGCCGGGTCCAGGGCACCGTGAAGACCGCGCCCATCGCGACCTTGATCGCTCGCCGGTAGAGCGGGTCCGCGCACCGGGGGGCGAGCAGTACGGCGTCAAAGCCCAGCGCCGCCCCGCTGCGGAAGATCGCGCCGACGTTCGTGTGGTCCACGATGTCCTCCAGCACCAGCACCGACCGCGCCCCGTCCAGCACCTCGGCGAGCGGCGGCAGCGGCCGCCGCTCCAGGGACGCCAGGGCGCCGCGGTGGACGTGGAAGCCGGTCACCTCCTCGGCCAGGGCCTCGGAGAGGACGTAGCAGGGGGCGTCGCTGGTCGCGAGCACGTCGGCCAGCCCGTCCAGCCAGCGCGGCGCCATCAGGAAGGAGCGCGGGGTGAAGCCGCCCTCGACGGCGCGGCGTACGACCTTCTCGCCCTCGGCGAGGAACAGTCCGTGCTCGGCCTCCAGGTGCTTGCGCAGCTCGACATCGCGCAGGTCCCGGTAGTCGCCCAGCCGGGGGTCGGCGGGATCGGTGATCTCGACCACTGTCGCCATCAGGGTGCGGCCACCTCGGTGCGCTCCCCGAAGTGCTCGGGGTGCGCCACCGCGACGACCTCGCCCACGACGATGATCGCCGGCGGCTTGACGGCCTCGGTCTCCAGGACCTCCGCGAGCGTGCCGAGGGTGCCGAGCACGGTCCGCTCCCCCGGCATCGTGCCGTCGCAGACGATCCCGACCGGGGTGTCGGCGGACCGGCCGCCGGCCAGCAGGGCGGCGGCGATCGCTGGCGCGTTCTGCACGGCCATCATCAGCACCAGCGTGCCGCGCAGGCCCGCGACCGCCGTCCAGTCGGTCAGCGACTCGGGGTCCCCCGGGGGCAGGTGACCGGAGACGACCGTGAAGTCGTGGGCGACCCCGCGGTGGGTGACCGGGATCCCGGCGACCGCCGGTACGGCGACCGGGCTGGTCAGGCCGGGGATCACCGTCACCGGCACGCCGGCGGCGCGGCAGGCCAGGACCTCCTCGAACCCGCGGCCGAAGACGAAGTTGTCACCGCCCTTGAACCGGACCACCCGCTTGCCGGCTAGCGCCCGCTCGACGAGGACCCGGTTGATCTCCTCCTGCTGGGCCGAGCGACCGCGCGGCAGCTTGGCCACGTCGATCAGCTCGACGTCGGCGGGCAGCTCGCCGAGCAGCTCACGCGGCGCCAGCCGGTCGGCCACGACGACGTCGGCCTCCATCAGCGCCTTGCGCCCGGCCACCGACATCAGCTCCGGGTCGCCGGGACCGCCGCCCACCAGCACCACGCCCGGCGTCCGGTCGCGCTGGTGCGGAGCGGCGATCGTGCCCTCGCGCAGTCCCTCGAGGATCTCGTCGCGCACCAGCGCCGAGCGCCGCGGTTCGCGCTGGCCGAGGACGGCGACCGTGACGCCGGCGTGCCGTCCGGTCGCTGGCGTCCAGGCGCTGCCGCCGCGGGCGTCGTCGGCGCGCACGCAGAAGAGCCGCCGCTGCTCCGCGGCCGCGCAGACGGCTGCGTTGACCTCGGGGTCGTCGGTGGTGGCCAGCGCGTACCAGGCCCCGTCGAGGTCCGCCTCCGCGAACACCCGCCGGTGCCAGGTCACCTCGCCGGCGCCGGCCAGCCCCTCGATCGCCGGAGTCACCTCCGGGGACACGACGTGCACGTCGGCGCGGGCCGCGATCAGGCCCGGCACCCGGCGCTGCGCGACGTGCCCGCCGCCGACGACGAGCACCCGTCGTCCGGTGAGGATCAGGCCCGAGGGGTACGGCGCAACGTCGCCGTGCTGGTCGTCCACGTGCCCATTCTGGTCCTGCGGGGTACTCCGCCCGTGGGGCGGGTTCAGGGACCGGACTAGGTTCGGCCCCGTGCCGAGACGTGCGTTACAAGCCCGCCCCGCCGCACCACGACCCCAGTCCCGTCCAGAACAGGAGCGTCCATGAGCCTTGACCGCCCGGTGGCCCCGAACCCCTACGACCTGCTGCCCGCCGTCCCGTCGTTCACGGTGACCAGCACCGACGTCGCCGACGGCCAGCCGTTGGGCGAGGCCCAGCTCGCGGAGGGCGGCGACAGCTCCCCCCAACTCTCCTGGGAGGGTGCCCCGGAGGGCACCAAGAGCTTCACCGTCACCTGCTTCGACCCCGACGCGCCCACCCCCAGCGGCTACTGGCACTGGGTGCTGGTCGACCTGCCGGCCGACGTCACCTCGCTGCCGGCCGGCGCCGGCGCCGAGGGCGCGAGCCTCCCGGGCAACGCGTTCATGTGCCGCAACGACGGTGGCACCCAGGCGTACGCCGGCGCGGCGCCGCCGCCCGGCGACCACGTGCACCGCTACTTCTTCGTGGTCCACGCGGTGCAGGAGGAGACCCTCGGCGTCGACGCCGACACCTCGCCGGCCGTGGTCTCGTTCAACCTCGCCTTCAAGACCCTGGGCCGGGCGATCCTGCAGGGCACCTACCAGCGCTAGCCGCCGGACGCCTCGCGCAGCAACTGCTCGAAGGGCGTCGGGTCCGCGAGCTCCTCGGCCGCGGTCCGGCGCCCTCGGGCCGCCGGGGCGGCCGCGTCGGTGCGGCTGACCTTCCCGGCCAGCAGGGCCAGCTCGCCGGCGGCGCGGGAGATCCGAGCGTCCAGGTCGGTGCCGGCGAAGTCGTCGGTCGCCGCGTAGACCCCGGTGGGGACCACCACGGCGCGCAGGTGGGCGAAGAGCGGCCGCAGCGCGTGCTCGAGGGCCAGCGAGTGCCGGCCGGTGCCGCCGGTGGCCGCGATCAGCACCGGCGTGCCGTCCAGGGCCCCGGGCTCGAGCACGTCGAAGAAGGTCTTGAACAGCCCCGAGTAGGACGCCGAGTAGATCGGCGTCACGGCCACCACGCCGTCCGCCGCGCGTACGGCGTCCTGGGCGGCGGACAGCGCCGCGCCCGGGAACCCGGTCAGCAGCTGGTCGGTGAGCTCGTGCGCCAGGGCGCGCAGCTCCACCCGGGTGACCTCGACCTCCTCGAGCGCCTCGCCGACCGCCGCCGCCAGCCGGTCCGCGAGCAGCTGGGTGGACGACGGGGTCGAGAGCCCCGCGGAGACCACGACCAGGCGGGTCACCGGAGCACCTCGGTGTCCTCGGCGCCGTCCTCGGCGCGGTGCCCCGTGGCGGCGTCCGCCCCGGCGTACACCGTCGAGTCCGTCGGTCCGCCGTTCGCGGCCACCAACGAGGCGTGCGTGGGTGCGTCCGGGATGTGCGCGGGACGGCCCTCGGCGAAGCCCGCCCGCAGCGCGGGCAGGATCTCCCCGAGGAGGTCCAGCTGCTCCAGGACCGTCTTCAGCGGGAGCCCGGCGTGGTCGACGAGGAACAGCTGGCGCTGGTAGTGCCCGACGTACTCCCGGAAGGACAGGGTCCGCTCCAGCACCTGCTGCGGCGAGCCGACGGTCAGCGGCGTGGCCTCGGTGAAGTCCTCCAGGGACGGGCCGTGGCCGTAGACCGGCGCGTTGTCGAAGTAGGGGCGGAACTCGTTGACCGCGTCCTGGGAGCTGCGGCGCATGAAGAACTGCCCGCCCAGGCCGACGATCGCGGTGTCCGCGGGACCGTGCCCGTGGTGCTCGAAGCGGCGGCGGTAGAGCTCGACCATCTGCCGGGTGTGCGCGGCGGGCCAGAAGATGTGGTTGTGGAAGAACCCGTCGCCGTAGTAGGCCGCCTGCTCGGCGATCTCGGGGCTGCGGATCGACCCGTGCCACACGAACGGCGGTACGCCGTCCAGCGGGCGCGGCGTGGAGGTGAAGCCCTGCAGCGGGGTACGGAACCGGCCCTCCCAGTTCACGACGTCCTCGGTCCACAGCCGGCGCAGCAGCGCGTAGTTCTCGACCGCCAGGTTGATGCCCTGGCGGATGTCCTTGCCGAACCAGGGATACACGGGGCCGGTGTTGCCGCGGCCCATCACCAGGTCGACGCGCCCGCCGGTGAGGTGCTGGAGTTTGGCGTAGTTCTCCGCGATCAGCACCGGGTCCGTGGTGGTGATCAGCGTGGTCGCGGTGGAGAGGATGATCCGCTCGGTCTGGGCGCCGATCCAGGCCAGCGTCGTGGTCGGCGCGGAGGCGATGAACGGCGGGTTGTGGTGCTCACCGGTCGCGAAGACGTCCAGGCCGATCTCCTCGGCCTTCTTCGCGATCTCGACGGTCGCCCGGATCCGCTCGTGCTCGGTCGGTGTCCGCCCGGTCGTGGGGTCGGTCGTGACGTCACCGACTGTGAAGATCCCGAGCTGCATGCCGTTCTGCATGACTGCCTCCGAATTGGTTGAAAGATCGACTACCTTGCCGAACCAGGCGCGACCCTCCCGTATTCCGCAGCGGGCAGCCGGTGCAGGATCAGCACAGCCCGGTCGTCGTCGCCCCGCGCGACGCGCTCGATGATCCGCTGCGCCGCGCCGTCGAACCCGCCGGACACCGCCTCCCGCGCGGTGCGCTGGAGCCAGGTGATGCCGGCGTCGAGGTCGGCGGTCCGGGTCTCGACGACGCCGTCGGTGTAGAACATCAGCGCGTCCCCGGGCTCCAGGCGGCCCTCGGTGGCGTGCAGCTCGGGGCGCCGGACCAGGCCGAGCGCGGTGCCGCGCGCGGTGTCCACGCACCACTCGCCCGCACGGGCGTCCCAGCGCAGCGCCGGCGGGTGACCGGCGCTGACGATGCCGTAGCTGCCGTCAGTGAGGTCGATGAGCACGTGCACGGCCGTGGAGAAGCTCTCGTCGGCCTGCTGACGCAGCAGGAAGTCGTTGGCCGCGGCGAACAGCGCCTTCGGCGGCAGCGCGCCGATCAGCCCACCGAGGGCGCCGGCGAACTGGAGCGCCTGCGCCCCGGCCGCGACCCCGTGGCCGCAGACGTCGACCAGGATCAGCTCGAGGTGGCGCTTGTCCTCGCTGAGATCCGCGACCAGGAAGTCCCCGGCGTACCCGACCCCGTGGGCGGCGACCTCGGCCGACTGGCAGGTCCAGCCGGCCGGCAGCGGCGGCACCACCCCCTGAGCCTGGAGCCGGTCGCGCAGGTCGGCCAGGAACGCCTCCCCCAGCGCGCTCGGCAGGCCGCTGCGCTGGCGGCTGGACTGGTAGAGGATCAGCGCCCCCGCGGCGACGAAGGCGACAGTCCCGGAGACGCGGGCCAGCGCGACCTCGCCCTGCGCGAGCACGGCCGCGAGCCCGCAGGCGAGGGTCACCAGCACCACCACGACCAGCGGTCGGAACCGCAGCACCATCATCGCCAGCAGCAGCCACAGGAAGTACGCAGTGACCGGCATCAGGTCATAGACCCGCAGCGAGACCGCGAACGAGGAGACGACCCCGAGCAGGAGCAGCGCGGAGACCAGCACCTGGCTCTGCCGACTGCCGGTGCGCCAACCGAGAACGCGCTCGTGGGCGAAGCGTGCCACGCGTGGCACGAGGCGCCCGCGGGGTCCCGTCACGCAGGGGAGCGTAGCGATCCGGCGCCGCACGCGCCCCCGGCCGGCGCGACACGCCAGCCTGCCGCTTGTTTTGACTGGTTCCAGAAAACCCCTATTGTTCGGAGCATGCCCGCGCAGCCCTCCCCGTCCAGCGACCTCGCCGCCCGCGGCGAGGTCCTGCGCCGGGCGGGTCTGCGGGTGACCCAGCCCCGGCTGGCGGTGCTCGGCGCGCTCGAGCACCACCCGCACGCCGGTGCCGACGCGGTGCTGGCGGCGGTGCGTGAGCACCTGCCGGTCTCCACCCAGGCGGTCTACGACGTGCTGCACACGCTGACCGACACCGGCGTCGTACGCCGGATCCAGCCCGCCGGATCCGTGGCCCGCTACGAGCTGCGGACCCACGACAACCACCACCACCTCGTGTGCCGCTCGTGCGGCCACGTCACCGACATCGACTGCGCCACCGGCGCGGCACCCTGCCTGGTCCCGCCGGACCTGGACGCGCACGCGCCCGGGTTCCTGCTCGACGAGGCCGAGGTGACGTACTGGGGGCTCTGCTCGACCTGCCAGAACCCTCCCCACTCGCCCAACCTGACTGGAGACAACGCATGACCGAGACCCGTCCGCACGGCGGCTCCACCACCGCCTGGGGTGCCCCGGCGCCGAGCGACCGCAACTCGCTCACCGTCGGCAGCAACGGCCCGCTGCTGCTGCACGACGTGCACTTCCTGGAGCAGATGGCCCACTTCAACCGGCAGAACGTGCCCGAGCGGCTGCCGCACGCGAAGGGCTCCGGTGCGTTCGGCGAGCTGACCATCACCGAGGACGTCTCGCAGTTCACCAAGGCCGCCGTCTTCCAGAAGGGCGCCCACACCGAGTCGCTGCTGCGCTTCTCCACGGTCGCCGGCGAGCTCGGCTCCCCCGACACCTGGCGCGACGTGCGCGGCTTCGCGCTGAAGTTCTACACCTCCGAGGGCAACCTCGACATCGTCGGCAACAACACCCCGGTGTTCTTCCTGCGCGACCCGATGAAGTTCCCGCACTTCATCCGCAGCCAGCGCCGCCTGCCCGACACCGGGCTGCGCGACGCCACGATGCAGTGGGACTTCTGGACCCTCAACCCGGAGTCGGCCCACCAGGTCACCTACCTGATGGGCGAGCGGGGCCTGCCCCGCACCTGGCGGCACATGAACGGCTACGGCTCGCACACCTACATGTGGGTCAACGCCGCCGGCGAGAAGTTCTGGGTCAAGTACCACTTCCACACCCAGCAGGGCATGGAGTTCTTCTCCGACGCCGAGGCCGAGGCGATGGCCGGCGCGGACGCCGACTTCCACCGTCGCGACCTGTTCGACTCGATCGCCAAGGGCGACGCCCCGCGCTGGACGTTCAGCGTCCAGGTGATGCCCTACGAGGACGCCGCGTCGTACCGCTTCAACCCCTTCGACCTGACCAAGGTCTGGTCGCACGCGGACTACCCGCTGATCACGGTCGGCGAGCTGATCCTCAACCGCAACCCCGAGAACCACTTCGCCCAGATCGAGCAGGCGGCGTTCTCGCCGGGCAACATGGTCCCCGGTGTCGGTCTCTCCCCCGACAAGATGCTGCTGGGCCGCTCGTTCGCCTACAACGACGCGCAGCGCAACCGGATCGGCACGAACTTCATGCAGCTGCCGGTGAACCGCCCGAAGGTCCCGGTCGACACCTACCAGGTCGACGGCCAGATGCAGTTCGACCACAGCGGCGCCAAGCCGGTCTACGCGCCGAACTCGTTCGGTCGCGGCTGGAGCGACGACGCCGCAGCGCCCGAGGAGACCTGGGCGGTCGACGCCGAGCTGGTGCGCGCGGCGTACTCGCTGCACGCCGAGGACGGCGACTTCAACCAGCCCGGCACGATGGTGCGCGAGGTCTGGAACGACGAGCAGCGCGCGAGCTTCGTCTCGACCGTCTCCGGCGCCCTGAGCGGCGTCCAGCACGACGGTGTCCTGGGCCGGGCGTTCGAGTACTGGAGGAGCGTCGACGCCGAGGTCGGCAAGCGGATCGAGGAGACGGTGCGCTCCGGTCGCGACCAGACCGCGGTCCCCGGCATGGGTGTGGACGCCGACTGAGGTCCACCCCTCCCGTTCCGACGGCCCCTGCCTCCCCGGCAGGGGCCGTCGGCCGTTCCGGCGAGGCCTGCGCCTACCCGGAATCGACCATTGACGCGATTTCGTCGCCTGCGTCACACTCCGCGTCACACCGGAGCGCCGGCCTCCGGGGGGAGAGGGCCCGCGATGAGCCAGGAATCCGCCTCCGAGAAGTCGCTCGACGAGATCATGGACGAGGACTCCCGGGTCCTCGCCGAGATGGGCTACACCCAGGAGCTGCACCGCGGCATGTCCGGGTTCTCCAACTTCGCGGTGTCGTTCTCGATCATCTCGATCCTGGCCGGCTGCATCACCAGCTACAACATCGCGCTGCGCAGCGGCGGGCCGGCCGCGCTGACGGTGGGCTGGGTCGTCGTCGGCCTCTTCGTCACCTGCGTGGCGCTGGCCATGGCCGAGGTGTGCTCGCGCTACCCCACCGCCGGCGGGCTCTACTTCTGGGCCGCCAAGCTGGCGAAGAGCAACCGCCGGGTCTGGGCGTGGTACGTCGGATGGTTCAACTTCCTCGGCGAGATCGCGGTGACCGCTGCGATCGACTTCGGCTGCGCCACGACGTGGATGGCGTTCTCGAACCTGGTCTGGGGCGTCGAGGTCACCCCCGAGCGGGTCTTCGCGCTCTTCGTCGCGATCATCGTCGCGCACGCGCTGCTCAACACCTTCGGCGTCAACCTGGTCAGCCTGCTCTCGATGGTCTCCGCGTGGTGGCACGTCGTGGGCACGCTGGTGATCGTCGGCGCCCTGTGGATCCTCCCCGACAGCCACCAGTCGGTGTCCTGGACGCTGACCGAGTACCACAACGAGACGGGCTGGGGCTTCGCGCCGTACGTGATGCTGATGGGCCTGTTGATGGCCCAGTACACCTACACCGGGTACGACGCCTCGGCCCACGTGGCCGAGGAGACCAAGCAGGCCCAGATCGCCGCCCCGCGCGGCATCGTGATGAGCGTGGTCGTCTCGGTCGTCGGCGGGTTCCTGCTGCTCTACTCGATCACCGCCTCGATCCCGGACGGGTCGCAGGAGGGGCTGAGCGCCCTGTCGGCCACCGACACCGGGCTGCCGCCGGCCCAGGTCTTCCTCGACGCCCTGGACAGCCCGTTCACCGCCAAGCTGCTGCTGTTCATCGTCTGCGTCGCCCAGTTCTTCTGCGGGATGGCGTCGGTGACCGCGAACTCCCGGATGTCGTTCGCGTTCTCCCGCGACAACGCCCTGCCCGGCTCCCGGATCTGGGCCAAGGTGAACCAGCGCACCGGCACGCCCACGAACTCGATCTGGTTCTGCGTCGTGCTCTCGATCCTGCTGGCGAGCCCCGCGCTGTTCAACGCCACGGCGTACCTCGCGGTCACCTCGATCGCCGTCATCGGCCTCTACATCGCCTACGTCGTGCCGGTGCTGCTGCGCCGGCTGAACACCGACTTCACCCCCGGTCCCTGGCACCTGGGCCGGTGGAGCCCGGTGATCGGCTGGGTCGCGATCGCCTGGGTCTGCGTGATCTGTGTGCTCTTCGTGCTGCCCCCGGCCCGGCCGATCACCGTGGACACCTTCAACTACGCCCCGGTGGCGGTGCTCGCGGTGCTGGTCGTGGCGACCGGCGCCTGGTTCGCCGGCGGCCGGACCCACTTCCTGCACGGCATGAAGGACGAGCACACCACCCGGGCCCTCGACGAGATCGTGCCGGACGAGTCGTGAGCGAGCTGCGCAACGAGCGCCACCTGAGCATGGGCGACCTGCTCTCCCGCATCGACGCCGGGGAGGTCGACACGGTCGTCGTCGCCTTCACCGACATGCAGGGCCGGCTGCAGGGCAAGCGGCTGCACGGGCGCTACTTCGCCGACGTGGCAGTGCCCCAGGGCGTCGAGGGCTGCAACTACCTGCTCGCCGTCGACGTCGACATGAACACCGTGGACGGCTACGCCATCTCCTCCTGGGAGACCGGGTACGGCGACATGGAGTTCGTCCTGGACGAGCGCACCATCCGACTGCTGACCCACCTGCCGGCCACCGCGATGGTGCAGTGCGACCTGGTCTGGCCAGCGAAGGACGGCGGGAACGGCACGGCCGGACGGGCCCGGGTCGTGCAGTCGCCCCGGACCATCCTGCGCCGCCAGCTCGACCGCTGCGCGGAGCAGGGCTGGGCCGCGCTGGCCGGCACCGAGCTGGAGTTCATCGTCTTCGACACCACCTACGAGGCAGCCCACGACGCCGGCTACCGCGGGCTGACCCCGGCCAACCAGTACAACGTCGACTACTCGGTGCTCGGGACCTCCCGGGTCGAGCCGCTGCTGCGCGCGATCCGCAACCACATGTACGCCGCCGGCCTCGACGTGGAGGGCGCCAAGGGCGAGTGCAACCTGGGCCAGCACGAGATCGGCTTCCTGTACGCCGACGCGCTGACCACCGCCGACAACCACGCGGTCTACAAGACCGCCGCGAAGGAGATCGCGGCGCAGCAGGGGAAGTCGATCACGTTCCTGGCCAAGTACGACGAGCGCGAGGGCAGCTCCTGCCACGTGCACCTGTCCCTGCGCGGCACCGACGGCGGGCTGGTGTTCTGGGACGAGGACACCGGCGGCCGCAGCGCGCTCTACGACCACTTCGTCGCGGGCGTGCTGGCGACGATGGCGGACTTCACACTGCTCTACGCGCCCAACGTGAACTCCTACAAGCGCTTCGCCGACGACTCCTTCGCCCCGACCACGATCGGCTGGGGCACCGACAACCGCACCTGCGCGGTCCGCCTGGTCGGGCACGGCGCGGGCGCCCGGATGGAGAACCGGCTCCCGGGCGCCGACGTGAACCCCTACCTCGCGCTCGCCGCGATGATCGCCGGCGGGCTGCACGGCATCGAGCAGGAGCTGCCGCTCCCCGAGGAGCTGACCGGCAACGCCTACACCTCCGGGCTCCCCCAGGTCCCGCGGACGCTGCGGGCCGCCCGGGAGGCGTTCGCGGCCTCGCAGATCGCGCGCGCCGCGCTGGGCGAGGACGTCGTCGACCACTACGTGAACATGGCCGACGTGGAGCTCGCGGCGTTCGACGCGGCCGTCACCGACTGGGAGCTGCGGCGCGGCTTCGAGCGCCTGTAGCCGACCAGCTCTCGGGAAGGAACCATGAGCCAGACCCACACCGTCCTCGACCCCGCCACCGGGCGACCCGTGGCCGAGGTGCACCTCGCCACCGAGGCCGAGACCGATGCCGCCGTCGAGGCCGCCCACGACGCCTTCGGCGCCTGGCGCGCCCTGGCGCCCGGCGACCGGGCCGCGCTGCTGCGCCGGTTCGCGGCTGTCGTCGACGCCCACGTCGAGGAGCTCGCCGAGCTCGAGGTCCGCAACGCCGGCCACACCCGGGCGAACGCCCGCTGGGAGGCCGGCAACGTCCGCGACTGCCTGAACTACTACGCCGGCGCCCCGGAGCGGCTCTTCGGGCGCCAGATCCCGGTCGCCGGCGGCACCGACGTCACCTTCCACGAGCCGCTCGGCGTGGTCGGGATCATCGTGCCCTGGAACTTCCCGATGCCGATCGCGGCGTGGGGCCTCGCCCCGGCGCTGGCCGCCGGCAACACCGTGGTGCTCAAGCCGGCGGAGCTCACCCCGCTCACCGCGATCCGGCTCGGCGAGCTCGCCCTCGAGGCTGGCCTGCCGCCGCGCGTGCTGACAGTGCTGCCCGGGCGCGGCGCGGTCGTCGGCGAGCGGTTCGTCACCCACCCGCTGGTCCGCAAGGTCTGCTTCACCGGCTCCACCGCGGTCGGCAAGCGGGTGATGGCCGGCTGCGCCGAGCAGGTCAAGCGGGTGACGCTGGAGCTGGGCGGGAAGAGCTCGAACATCGTCTTCGCGGACGCCGACCTGGCAGCGGCGGCCGCGGCGGCGCCGTACGCCGTCTTCGACAACGCCGGCCAGGACTGCTGCGCGCGCTCCCGGATCCTCGTCGAGCGCGCGGCGTACGAGGAGTTCCTGGGCCTGCTGGAGCCGGCGGTCACCGGCTTCCGGGTGCTCGACCCCGCCGAGGAGTCCTCCGAGATGGGGCCGCTCATCTCCGCCACCCAGCAGGCCCGGGTGCAGAGCTACCTCGACGGCGCCAGCGTCGCGTTCGCCGGCACCACCCCGGGCGGGGACGGCTTCTGGGTGCCGCCCACCGTCGTGACGGTCACCGACCCGGGCGAGCGGATCTGGCGCGAGGAGGTCTTCGGCCCGGTCGCCGCGGTGCTGCCCTTCGACGACGAGGCGCACGCGGTGGAGCTGGCCAACGACACCGAGTACGGCCTGTCCGGCTCCATCTACACCACCGACCTCGGCCGCGGGCTGCGCGTCGCCCGCGCGGTCGAGGCCGGCAACCTGTCGGTGAACAGCCATGCCTCGGTGCGCTACTGGACCCCGTTCGGCGGCTACAAGTCCTCCGGCCTGGGCCGCGAGCTGGGTCCCGACGCCCCGATGGCGTTCACCGAGGAGAAGAACGTCTTCATTGCTCACTGACCCCGCCCACTGACCCCGCCGGCACGGCGAGATCGGAGCAGCACCCCATGTCAGGACGGATCCAGGACCGGGTCGCGGTCATCACCGGCGGCTGCTCTGGCATCGGGCTGGCCACGGCCCGGCGGTTCGTCTCCGAGGGAGCCCGGGTCGTGGTCGGGGACGTCGACGACGAGCGCGGTCACCGGCTCGCCGAGGAGCTCGGCGGCCCCGACACGGCCGCCTACGTCCATGTCGACGTCGCCGACGCCGAGCAGGTCCAGGCGCTCTTCCGGACCGCGAAGGAGGCCTACGGCTCGGTCGACATCGCGTTCAACAACGCCGGCATCAGCCCGCCGGAGGACGACTCGATCCTGACCACCGACCTGGACACCTGGCGGCGGGTCCAGGAGGTCAACCTGACCAGCGTCTACCTATGCTGCCAGGCGGCGCTGCCGTACATGCTCGAGCAGGGCCGGGGCTCGATCATCAACACCGCCTCGTTCGTGGCGGTGATGGGGGCGGCGACCTCGCAGATCTCCTACTCGGCGTCCAAGGGCGGCGTGCTCTCGATGACCCGCGAGCTCGGCGTCCAGTTCGCCCGCCAGGGGGTCAGGGTCAACGCGCTGTGCCCGGGGCCGGTCAACACCCCGCTGCTGCGCGAGCTCTTCGCCAGCGACCCCGAGCGGGCCGCCCGGCGGCTCGTGCACGTCCCGATGGGCCGGTTCGGGGAGCCGGAGGAGATGGCCGGAGCTGTGCTGTTCCTGGCCTCGGACGACTCCTCGTTCATGACCGCCACCACCTTCCTCGTCGACGGCGGCATCTCCGGCGCCTACGTCACCCCCGTGTGAGGAGGGTGCGGATGCCAGTTCCGGTCATCGGCCTGACCACCTACCGCGAGGACGCCGCCTGGGGCGTGTGGCACCAGCGCGCCGACCTGCTACCCACGCAGTACGCCGCCGCGGTGACCGCCACCGGCGGCGTACCCGTGCTGCTGGCGCCGGTCGACGTCGTCGGCGCCGCGGAGGCGGTCGCGGACCGCATCGACGGGCTGGTGCTCAGCGGTGGAGCGGACGTCGACCCGGCCCGCTACGGCGCGCCCGCCCACCCCCGGACGTCGGCGTGGCGCCCGGACCGGGACGCCTGGGAGCTGGCCCTCCTGGACGCCGCCGAGGCCCGCGGCCTGCCGGTCCTCGGGGTGTGCCGGGGCATGCAGGTGATGGCCGTGCACGCGGGCGGCGCCCTGGACCAGCACACCCCGGACCGGGTCGGCCACGACGGGCACGGCCCCGGGGGCGACGCCTTCGGCAGCATCGACGTGACGACGGTCCCCGGCACCCGGGTGGCCGGCCTCGTCGGCGGGCGGCTCGCGGTGCGCTGCCACCACCACCAGTCCGTGCGCTCCCACCCGGGATACCTGCCCGCGGCCGTCGCCGACGATGGCACGCTGGAGGCCATGGAGCTGGAGCAACCCGACAGTCCCGGCGCACGCTTCTGCGTCGGGGTCCAGTGGCACCCCGAGACGGCGGCCGACGTCGGCCTGCTCGCCGGCCTGGTGCGCGCCGCGGCGGCGTACTCGGCCCGGTGAGGGGGCCGGTGAGAGGGCACCGGCCGCCCGCGGTCCAGCTGAGCGCGCACCGGTGCGGCGCCGGCGGGGACCGCGCGCTGGAGAACACCCGCACCGCGCTGGACCGGGCGCTCACGCTCGGGGTCGAGTACGTCGAGTTCGACGTGCACCGGTGCGCCGACGGCACCCTGGTGCTCTTCCACGACGACTGGGTCCCGGTCGACGGGGAGAGGCGCTGGCTGCGCGAGGTCACCTTCGAGCAGTTCCAGGCGCGCGCCGTGCACTTCCTGCGCTACGAGGAGGTGCTCGAGGCGCTCCGAGGCCGGGCCCGGGCCCACATCGACCTGAAGTTCGCCTCCCCGCGCGGCGAGCACGAGGTCGCCGCCGTGGCCCGCGCGGTCGAGGTCCTCGGCGCCGAGAACATCATCGTCACCACCCAGCACGACCGCTCGGTGCGGGCGGTGCGGGAGTGGTCGGACGCGCGCGGCCTGCCGCTGCTCACCGGCCTCTCCCTCGGCCGCCGGGTCCGCGGCCTGCCGATCCGCGCCGCGGCCCGGATCCGGCTCTCCGAGTTGCTCCCCCGCCGCCGCTACCGTGCCTCGCTGGCGAACCTGATGGTCGCCAACCACACGCTCGCCCGGTTCGGGATCGCCCGGTTCGCGCGCCGCCGGGGCCTGCCCCTGGTGGTCTGGACGATCGACACCCCGGGGTCCATGAGGTACTGGATGAAGCCGGGCCGCGCCTGGCTGGTGACCACCAACCACCCCGAGATGGGCCTGGCCGTCCGGGCGGAGCGAACTGGGAGGATGCAGCCATGACGCAGGAGACGCCCGTGGGGGCCGAGGTGGTCGTCGACGTCCTGGGCGAGCCGTACGTGGCCGAGACCATCGAGCTGCCGCCCGACGACGAGGGCGCCGTGGTCGCCACCCTGGTGCGCCGCGCTGCCGGCGCCACGACCACCCGCGCGGTGCTGCACGTGCACGGGTTCGCCGACTACTTCTTCCAGACCGAGTACGCCGAGTGGTGGACCGAGCGCGGCTACGACTTCTACGCGCTCGACCTGCGCAAGTACGGCCGCTCCCTGCGACCGCACCAGACGCCGAACTACGTGACCGACCTGCACGAGTACTTCGCGGAGATCGACGAGGCCTGGCGCCGGATCACCGAGCGCGACGGCCACGACCGCGTCGTCGTCTCCGCGCACTCCACCGGCGGGCTGACCACGCCGTTGTGGGCCGACGAGCGGCGCCCCGCGGAGCTGGCCGGCATGGTGCTGAACTCGCCGTGGCTGGACATGCACGGCGGCTTCCTGGTCCGCACGGTGGCCACCGCGGTGGTCAAGCAGATCGGCCGCCGCGAGCCGCTGCGCGAGATCAAGCGCAACGTCTCCGGGCTCTACGCCCGCAGCCTGCACCAGGAGCACGACGGGGAGTGGTCCTTCGACCTCGCCTGGAAGCCGATCGAGTCGTTCGCGGTCAAGGCCGGCTGGCTGCGGGCGGTCCGCACCGGGCACGCCGCCCTGCAGCGCGGGCTGGCGGTGCCCTGCCCGGTCCTGGTGCTCTCCTCGGGCGCCTCCGCGCTGCCCATGGAGATGGGGCCCGAGGTGCACGGCCACGACATCGTCCTGGACGTGCGCCAGATCCGGCGCTGGTCGACCGCCGTGGGACCGCACGTCACCTACGTCGCGGTCGACGGCGCGCGCCACGACGTGGTCCTGTCGCTGCCCGAGCCGCGGGCCCGGGCGTACGCCGAGCTGGACCGCTGGCTGGCGGCGTACGCCGCCTGATCAGCACTGCGGCGTACGCCGCCTGAGTCGGCACCGCGGCGTACGCCGCCTGATCAGCACTGCGGCGTACGCCGCCTGAAGCGGGCGCGCGCGGCCCTTGTAACGCGACGTTCGCATCACTAGGCGCCTGCTGCAGCAGGCGCCTAGTGATGCGAACGTCGCGTTACATCGATCGGGACGCCGCCTCGGACAGCACCCGGGCCAGCTCGACGGGCCGCGTGAACATCGGCCAGTGGCCGGAGTCGAGGTCGACCAGCTCCAGGCGCCGCGCCGCGGCCAGCTCGGGGAGGTCGCCGCCGTCGATCCACTCCCGCGCCTGGGCCGGCGTGAACTCCGGGCAGACCAGGACGACCGGGACGTCGTGGCGGCGCGGGTCGGAGAGCCGCACGGCCCCGCGGGTGACGCCCTCGGGGACCGGGATGGCGGCGGCCGCCATCGCACGCCGGGCCTCCTCGTCGAGGTCGGCGGTGTCGGGGCCCTCGAACGGCTCCCAGCCGGGAAAGGGCATCACGCCGCCCTCGGTCGGGAAGAAGTCGGCGTACCGCTCGCCGTCCGCGGACGGGAACCCACCGATGAGCACGACGCCCGCCACGGCGTCCGGGCCGGCGTCGGCCGCGAGCCAGGCCAGGGTGCCTGCGGCCGAGTGGCCGACCACCAGCGGCGGTTCCGGGGCGGCGGCCACCGCGGCCAAGACCGCCGCGACCTGGTCGTCGAGGGTGGCCCCGGCTCGGCCGTCGCCCTGCCCCGGCAGCGTGAGCGGCACCGGCTGGTGGCCGAGCTCCCTCAGCGCCGGGACGACCGGGTCCCAGGCGGACCCGTCGAGCCAGAGACCCGCGATCAGCAGCATGTCCATGGGTGTTCCTCTCCTGGTGGGCCCGGTCGGCGCCCGGACGGGGCCGGCGGCCCCGATCGGAACGCTAGGACCCGATCCGGACGATCCGCTTCCGGTTCCCGAATCGAGTGCCTACGGTCGGAGGATGGCCGACGCCCCTAGCCCGACCGCCCGGGCCCTGCGGGCCCTGGAGATCCTCCGGACCCGCCCGGTCACCACGGCCGAGGAGCTCGCCGAGCGGCTGGGGGTCACCGAGCGCGCCGCGCGCCGGTACGTCGCGATCCTGCGCGAGGCGGGGGTCCCGGTGGAGTCCGCCCGCGGCCGGTACGGCGGCTACCGGCTCGGACGGGGAACCCGACTGCCTCCGGTCGTGTTCACGCAGGCGGAGGCGCTGGCGCTGGTGATGGCCGTGCTGGACGGGCACCCCGCCGCGACCGGGGCGGGTGACGGGACGGGTGACGGGGCTGGTGACATCGTCGGGGCAGCGCTGGGAAAGGTGGTCCGGGCGCTGCCGGAGGCGGTCGGCCGCGAGGCGGCGGCGCTGCGCGAGCACGCGTCGGCGGCGCCGGACCGGCAGTCCGCCCGCCCGGACCCCGCCCTGGCCAGCGAGCTCGTGGCGGCGACCGCCGACCACCGCCGGGTGCTGCTGGCCTATCGCAGCGGGTCGGGCGCCGAGTGGGAGGCCGAGGTGGACCCGTGGGCGGTCGTCGTCCGCCACGGCCGGTGGTACCTGCTGTGCCGCTCGCACCGGGCCGACGCCGTCCGCACCTACCGCCTGGACCGGATCCGTGCGGTCGAGCGGACCCGGCAGGCGTTCGACCCGCCCGCGGACCTCGATCCGGTGGCGACCCTGGAGGAGCACCTCGGCCTCGGCTGGGAGTTCGACACCCGGGTGGTCTTCGACGCCCCGCTCGCCGAGGTGGCGCCGTGGGTCCGGCCGCCGATGGGCCGCCTGAGCGCGACCGGGTCCGGCTGCGTGCTGGTCGGCAGCACCGGCAACCCGGCGATGTACGCGCAGGAGTGGCTGGCGGCCGTGCCGTTCCCGTTCACGGTGGAGGGCGGACCGGAGCTGCGGGAGGCCGTGTCGCGGGTCGCCGCCCGGCTCGGCGCCGCCGTCGGGGCCGCCCCACTCAGCGCAGGAACGACGCCAGCGCGACCAGGCCGACGACGATGATCACCACGCGCAGCACCGTCGGGGGCAGTCGCCGGCCGACGGTGGCGCCGATCTGGCCGCCGACGATCGCGCCGAGCCCGATCAGCAGCACCACCCACCAGTCGATGTCCGCCACCACGGCGAAGATCAGGCCGGCCACCGCGTTCACGAGCCCGGCGAGCACGTTCTTGACCGCGTTGAGGCGCTGCATCGACTCCTCGACCCCGATGCCGAGGATGCCCATCAGGATCACCCCCTGCGCGGCGCCGAAGTAGCCGCCGTACACACCGCTCAGGCCGCTGGCGGGAGTCACCCACCACGCGTCGCGGCGGACCGCGTCGGGGTCACGGGGCCGCGACGCGACCCACCGGGAGATCCGCGGGCCGGCCGCCACCAGGACGACCCCGACCCCGATCAGGACCGGGACGATCGTCTCGAACGCGTCCGGCGGGAGCACCAGCAGCAGCACCGCGCCGACGATGCCGCCGAGCAGGGACGCGGCGCCGAGCCGGAGCACGCGGCCGCGCTGACCGACGAGCTCGCGCCGGTAGCCGACGGCACCGGAGATCGAGCCCGGGACCAGCCCGATCGTGTTGGAGGCGTTCGCGGTGACCGGCGGGACGCCGAAGGCCAGCAGGGTCGGGAACGTGATCAGGGTCCCGGAGCCCACGACTGTGTTGATCGTCCCGGCCGCCATCCCCGCGAGGGCGATCGCGGCGGCCTCGAGCGGTCCCACGGCCTAGCGGTGGCGCGGCTGGCGGCGGGCCGTCCAGCGGCCGTCCTCGTGCCGGATCGTCAGCGGCATCCCGAAGGTCGCGGACAGCACCCGCTCGGTCAGCACCTCCTCGATCGGCCCCGCGGCCGTGACCCGGCCCTGTCGCAGCAGCAGCGCATGGGTGAAGCCGGGCGGGATCTCCTCGACGTGGTGGGAGACCAGCACCGTCGCCGGCGAGGCCGGGTCCATCGCCAGGGTGGCCAGGGTGGCGACGAGGTCCTCGCGGCCGCCGAGGTCCAGGCCCGCGGCCGGCTCGTCGAGCAGGAGCAGCTCGGGGTCGACCATCAGTGCGCGGGCGATCTGCACCCGCTTGCGCTCCCCCTCGCTCAGGGTGCCGAAGGTGCGCTCCGCCAGGTGGCCGGCGCCGAGCTCGACCAGCAGCTCGGCGGCCCGGTCGTGGTCGAGGCCGTCGTACTCCTCGCGCCAGCGGCCCACCACGCCGTACGAGGCGGAGACGACGACGTCGCGGACCAGCTCGCCACGCGGGATCCGGTCCGCGATGGCGGCGCTGGTCAGCCCGATGCGCGGGCGCAGCTCGAAGACGTCGACCAGGCCGAGGACCTCGTCCAGGATGCCGGCGACGCCGCTGGTCGGGTGGATCTGGGCCGAGGCGACCTGGAGCAGCGTGGTCTTGCCGGCACCGTTCGGGCCGAGGATCACCCACCGCTGGTCCTCGTCGACGCGCCAGTTCACCTCGTCGAGGAGGACCGCCTGCCCCCGTCGGACGGTCACGTCGACGAGGTCCAGGACTGTGCTCATGCGGCAACCCTATCGAGCCCCTCGCCGCCCCCGGCGTACAGTCTCGGGCCGTGTCGATCGAGCTGCCCGTCTCCGCCCGACTGGCCTGGTGGGGCACCGCCTGGCTACGCGGGCACGTGGTCGCCGACCTGGTCGTCGACGCCGTGCTGGGCGAGGACGCCACCCATGCCGTGGCGGGTCTCGCGGACCTCGGGCTGGGTGGCGACGGCACCTCGGAGACCCTGGTCGGCGGCCTGGCCCGGCTGCGGGTGGAGGGCGCCACCTGGTTCGGCGCGGCGTTCCCGGCCGAGGGCGACCCGGTGGGCCTGGGCGGGCCGCGGACGTTCAACGCGACGGCGATCGAGGCGGGCGAGGCCGTCGTGGTCGGCGGCACTGACATCGGGCTGGTGCCGGTCCGGGTCGGGGCCGCGGTGAGCTGGGTGGCGCACCGGGCCGGGCGCCGGCAGCTGCCGGACGTCGGCGAGGCCGACCGGGGCCTGCGGCTCGCGCTGGTCCAGACGGCCGAGGCCCTCGCCGGGCTCGAGGTGGCCCGCTGGCGGCCCGAGGTCGCCGACCGGCTGATGAACCTGCGGCACCGGCCGTCGCTCACCGCGCCCGCGGGCGTCCCGCCGCGCTGCGTGGACCTCGCCGCCCGCGGGCTCCAGGCCAGCGAGATCGCCGCTCTCGCGCTCGAGGACGACGGGGCGGCGGTGACGGCGTACGAGATGGCGGCCCGGCGCCAGGCGCTGCTCCCCCTGGAGCGAGCGGGCCGACGGGCGCTGGTCGCGGCCTGCTCGCCGGAGGGCTGGCCTCCGGGCTGAGCCCGCCGCGGCGCTTCAGGAGCCCCAGACGCCCAGCTCGGTGCCGCCGGGGTCGGTGAAGTGGAACCGGCGACCGCCCGGGAACTCGTAGGGCCCGTCGGTGACGGTCCCGCCGGCGGCCCGCACCGCCTCGGCGGTGGCGTCGAGGTCGCCGGACCACAGCAGCACCAGCGGCCCGCCGGAACCGGGCGGCCGGGCGGGGTTGAGCCCGCCGATCTCGCCGCGACCGGACGGGGCACGGATGCCGGCGTACCCGGGCCCGTAGTCGGTGAACTCCCAGCCGAGGGCCGCGCCGTAGAAGGCCTTCGCCGCGACCAGGTCGGGCACGCCGATCTCGACGTAGTCGACGCCGTGGTGGTCGCGCCCCGGCTCGCCGTCGGTGCCGACCGCGTCGGTCCAGACCTCCACCAGGTCCGCGATCGTGCCGGTGTCGTCGAGGGTCATGAACGACGCGACGTAGTAGGTCGCCCGGCCCGAGTCGACCCGGGCCCGGAGCACGCCGGTCGAGTCACCGGCCACGATCTCCTCGCGGGTGAAGGTCCAGGGACCCGGGTAGCCGCGGTTGAACGCGACGAACCCGTCGCGGTCGAACCGCTCCCCCGTGTGCACGAGGCGGGCGCTGAAGTCCGGCGCCAGCAGCGCCGCCAGCGCCTCCCAGTCCCGCCCGGCGATCGCGTCGGCGAACCGGGTGATGGTCGCGGTGGGATTCATGGCACCACCCTGGACCAGCACACCGACAGTCCCCGGCGCAGCGATAGCCTCGGCCCCGAGATGAGCCACCACGACCAGGCCCCGCGGCCCGACACCCTGCTGATCACGCTCACCGGGAAGGACCGGCCCGGCGTCACCTCGGCGATCTTCGACACGCTCTCGCACAGCGGCGTGGACGTCCTCGACGTGGAGCAGATCGTGCTCCGCGGCCGGCTGGTGCTCGGCGTGCTGGTCACCTCGCCGAGCGACCTGCGCCCGCTGGAGGCGGCCGTCGAGGACACCGCCGCCCGGCTCGGCATGAGCGTGGAGGTCGAGCACGGCACCGGGGACAACCGGCCCCGTCCGCAGGGTCGCCTGCACGTCACGGTGATCGGGAACCCGCTGACCGCGAGCGCGATGGCCGCGCTGGCCGGTCGGATGGCGGAGTGCGGCGCCAACATCGACCGGATCGAGCGGATGGCGCGCTATCCCGTCACCGCCATCGATCTGCACGTGTCGGGCGCCGAGCCCGAGGCGCTGCGCACGCTGCTGGCCAGCGAGGCCGCCAGCCAGGGCATCGACGTCGCCGTGCAGCCGGCGAACCTGCTGCGCCACGGCATGCGGCTGATCGTCATGGACGTCGACTCCACGCTCGTGCAGGGCGAGGTCATCGAGATGCTCGCCGCCCACGCCGGCTGCGAGGCGGAGGTCGCCGAGGTCACCGAGGCCGCCATGCGCGGGGACCTGGACTTCGAGGAGTCGCTGCGCCAGCGGGTGCGGCTGCTCGCCGGCGTCCCGGCGACCGCGCTCGACGAGGTGTACGACGCGATCGTGCTGGCCCCGGGGGCGCGCACGATGGTCCGCACCCTGCGCCGCCTGGGCTACCGGTTCGCGATCGTCTCCGGCGGCTTCAGCCAGATCACCGACCGCCTCGCCGCCGACCTCGGCATCCACTACTCGCGGGCCAACGAGCTGGAGATCGTCGACGGTCGCCTCACCGGCGGCATCGTCGGCGACGTGGTGGACCGCGCCGGAAAGGCTCGCGCCCTGCGGGAGTTCGCCGCGGAGGTCGGCGTCTCGCTGGCCTCGGTGGTCGCGATCGGCGACGGCGCCAACGACCTCGACATGCTGGCCGCCGCCGGCCTGGGGGTGGCGTACAACGCCAAGCCCGTGGTCCGCGACCAGGCCGACACCTCGGTGAACGTGCCCTACCTCGACGCGATCATGTACCTGCTCGGCATCAGCCGCGAGGAGATCGAGGCCGCGGACGCCGAGGCGGGGATCATCACTCCCGCGCCGCCGGTCTGACCGGGGAGGACCGCATGCGGTGGCGCCTCACCGGGAGGCGAAGTACCGCCCCAGGCGTCGGTGCCGATGCCTGAAGAAGGCGCCGACCACCAGCGCCAGGACCGCGGCGAGACCAGGGACTGGCAGCCGGGGCTGGAGCGTGACCCGGTCCTGGACCCGGGTGCCGCCGGGGACCGGCGTCAACCGCCGCTCGTGCTCCCAGCGCCGCATGCTCACCATGGTGGATCGTTCGAGGAAGCGGGTGCCCGCCTCGACCTCGGCCACCGTCAGCTGGTCGAAGTCGAACGGGACCAGACCGAACAGCCGGAGCCAGGCGCGACCGAGCGGCTGGCCGAGCGGGACGGTGGCCACGGTCAGTCCCGCCGCCCGGCGCGGCATGGTCATCGTCATCCAGGGCCGCATCTCGTGGTTGATGCCGTCGGGATGGACCACCCGCTCCCACACCGCGGCCGCGGGAGCGGCCACCACGCTGTGGACCTCGACTGTCCTCGTCGCGACCACGATCCGCTCAGCGTGCCGGTGCGTGGTGGGCGACGACCCGGCCGCCGGTGTCCCCGAGGTCGGCCCACTCCCCGCTGACCGCGAAGACCGTGGTGGCAGCGGGCGGATAGCCCAGCGCCATCGCGTTGGCGGCCTCGTCGTCCCCGTCGCCGTCGTCGAGCCGCTGCGCGAGCTCGGCGATCGTGGGGTTGTGGCCGAGCACCAGCACGGTCCCGGTCGCCGGGTGAAGACCCCGGAGCAGGTCCAGGACGGTCTCCGCGCCCGCGGTGTAGAGGCCTTCGTCGTACGTCGCGAGGTCGGCGTCCCAGCCGGCGCCCTCCGCGAGCGCCTCCCACGTCTGCCTGGTCCGCACCGCGGCGGAGACCAGCGCACGCTCCGGCGCCGGGGTCCGCTCGGCCAGCCAGGAGCCGGTCGCCACCGCGTCGGCAGTGCCGGCCGGCGTCAGCCGACGCTCGAGGTCGCTGGCACCCGACGGCTGCGCCGTCGCGTGCCGCATCAGGATCAGGAGCCGAGACCGCACACTCACCCCAGCATGTTCCCAGAGCTCACGCGCCCATCGCGTGGAACCCACCGTCGACGTGAATGATCTCACCGGTGGTGGCCGGGAAGAAGTCCGAGAGCAGCGCGCAGACCGCGCGCGCCGTGGGGGTCTGGTCCTTCTCGTCCCAGCCCAGCGGGGCGCGGGTCGACCACATCGACTCCAGCTCCTCGAAGCCCGGGATCGCCTTCGCGGCCAGGGTCTTCAGGGGGCCGGCCGAGACCAGGTTGCAGCGGATGCCGTCGGGGCCGAGGTCACGGGCCACGTAGCGCGAGCAGGACTCCAGCCCGGCCTTGGCGACACCCATCCAGTCGTACGCCGGCCAGGCGACTGTCGCGTCGAAGGTGAGGCCCACGATCGACCCGCCGGAGCCCATCAGCGGCTTGCAGGCCCGCGCCAGCGACGCCAGCGAGTACGCCGAGACCTGCATCGCCTGGGCGACGTCCGGCCACGGACCGGTCATGAACTTCCCGCCGAGCAGCGTCTCGGGGTTGCCGAACGCGATCGAGTGCACGACCCCGTCGAGCCCGTCCACGTGCTCGCGGACCAGCTCGGGCAGGCGCGCCAGGTGCTCCTCGTCGGTGACGTCGAGCTCGAGCACCGGTGGCTCGACCGGCAGCCGCTTGGCGATCCGGCGGGTGATGCCGAGCGCCCGGCCGAAGTTCGAGATCAGCACGGTCGCGCCCTGCTCCTGCGCGACCTTCGCGGTCGCGAAGCCGATCGAGCTGTCCATCGTGACCCCGGCGACCAGGATCCGCTTGCCGTCCAGAATGCCCATCGTTCAGTGCCCCATTCCCAGTCCACCGTCGACCGGGATCACGGCCCCGGTCACGTACGCCGCTCCGTCGCCGGCCAACCAGGTGACCGCGGCGGCCACCTCCGCGGGCTCGGCGTACCGGCCCAGCGGCACCTGCGTCTTGATCGCCGCGCGCTGCTCGTCGGTGAGCACGCCGGTCATGTCGGTCTCCACGAACCCCGGGGCGACCACGTTCGCCGTGATCGAGCGCGAGCCGAGCTCACGGGCGATCGAGCGCGCCATGCCCACCAGGCCGGCCTTGGAGGCGGCGTAGTTGACCTGCCCGGCGGAGCCGAGCAGGCCGACCACCGAGGAGATGAAGATGATCCGGCCCCGCCGCAGGCGCAGCATCCCCTTGGACGCGCGCTTGGCGAGCCGGAAGGAGCCGGTCAGGTTCGTGGCCAGCACGCTGTCCCAGTCGTCCTCGGACATCCGCAGCAGCAGCGTGTCGGCGGTGATGCCCGCGTTCGCGACCAGCACCTCGACCGGCCCGTGGGCGGCCTCCACCTGCGCGAAGGCCGCCTCGA
Source organism: Nocardioides pantholopis (assembly GCF_003710085.1). Classification (NCBI taxonomy): domain Bacteria; kingdom Bacillati; phylum Actinomycetota; class Actinomycetes; order Propionibacteriales; family Nocardioidaceae; genus Nocardioides; species Nocardioides pantholopis. The sequence goes on from NZ_CP033324.1 coordinate 2,170,212, forward strand.
CCGCGACCGGGTCGGTGACGTCGCAGCGCACGTCGAGGGCGCCCATGGGGGCGCCGCCGGAGCGCGTCGTGACCGCGACCTTGTCGCCCTGGGCGAGGAAGGCCTCGGCGATCGCGCGGCCGATGCCGCGGTTGCCGCCGGTCACCAGGACCGAACGTGGGGTGGTCTCACCTGTTGCGTCGCTCACGGGCAGCGACGCTAGTGATTACCGGGGGGTACGCGAAGTCGGGGCCGGCCCATCGGACGCCGGGTCAGTCGTCCTCGAGGCGGAAGCCGACCTTCATGCCGACCTGGAAGTGCTCGACCCGGCCGTCCTTGACCTGGCCGCGCACCTGGGTGACCTCGAACCAGTCGAGGTGGCGCAGGGTCTTTCCGGCCCGCTCGACGCCGTTGCGGATCGCGGCGTCGATGCCGTCGGGCGAGGTGCCGACGATCTCGCTGACACGGTAGGTGCGGTTGGTCATGAGGAGCCTTTCGCCGGGGCCTGGGAGGCCGATGCTAGGCCACCCACCGCGGCGTACGATGGACCCCATGGCCAAGGACCGGACGCGCCCCGAGCCCGTCCGCATCACGACGGCGGCGGCCAACCGCAGCGAGGAGCTCGCGGCCCGGCAGCGGCGCTACCTGGTCTCGATGCTGATCCGCACCGTCTGCTTCATCGGCGCCGCGATCTCCGGCGCCGCCGGCATCACCTGGCTGTGGCCGATCCTGATCGCGGCCGCCGTGGTCCTGCCCTACCTCGCGGTGGTCGAGGCGAACACCGCCGACACCCGCACCGACGCCTACGACCTGCCCGACACCGGCTACACCCGCGAGCTGCGTGGCGGCACCAACACTGGAACCGACCCGGAGGAACCCCGCTGATGGAGCCCGACGTCTGCTCGGCCAAGGGGTGCGCGGCGCCGGCGACCTGGCAGCTGCTCTGGAACAACCCCCGGCTGCACACTCCGGAGCGGCGCAAGATCTGGCTGGCCTGTGCGGACCACCGCACGTCGCTCTCGGACTTCCTCAGCGCCCGCGGCTTCCTCCAGGACGTCGTCGCGCACCAGCCCGCCGGCTGACCCGCCAGCCCGCTGCCCGGAGCGCCGGTCAGCCGCCGATCGCCGACATCGGCCGGTCGGGCTGGAGGAACGTCGGGTCGTCGATGCCGTGACCGGCACGCTTGCCGCGCATCGCGATCACCCACCGGTCCGCGAGCTCCTCGTCGCTGGCCCCGGCCCGCAGCGCGGCCCGCAGATCTGACTCCTCCCGGGCGAACAGGCAGTTGCGGACCTGGCCGTCGGCGGTCAGCCGGACCCGGTCGCAGTCCCCGCAGAAGGGCCGGGTCACCGACGCGATCACGCCGACCGTGGCCGCGCCACCGTTGACGAGGAACAGCTCGGCCGGGGCGCTGCCGCGCGGCTCGACGGCCGGGGACAGGTCGAAGACCGCCTCCAGGGAGGCCAGGATCTCGTCGGCGGTGACCATCTGCTCGCGGGTCCACCCGTGCTGGGCGTCCAGCGGCATCTGCTCGATGAAGCGCAGGTGGTAGCCGTGCTCGATCGCCCAGCCCAGCAGCTCGGCGGCCTGGTCGTCGTTGACGCCGCGCAGCAGCACGGCGTTGATCTTGACCGGACCCAGCCCGGCGGCGTGCGCGGCCTCGAGCCCGGCCACGACGTCGTGGAGCCGGTCCCGCCGGGTGATGGTGTGGAAGGTCTCCGCACGGATCGTGTCGAGGCTGATGTTGACCCGGTTCAGCCCGGCCTCGGCCAGCGCCGGGGCCATCCGGGCCAAGCCCAGGGCGTTGCTGGTCAGCGAGAGCTCCAGGGCCGGGTCGATCTCCCGGGACCGCCGGACGATGTCGACGATGCCGCGGCGTACCAGCGGCTCACCGCCGGTGAAGCGGACCTCGCGGATTCCGAGCTGCTCGACGCCGACCCGGACCAGCCGGACCACCTCGTCGTCGCTGAGCAGCCGCTCGTTGGCGAGCCAGTCCGGCCCCTCCTCGGGCATGCAGTACGAGCACCGCAGGTTGCACCGGTCGGTGAGGGACACCCGCAGGTCGGTGGCCACCCGCCCGAAGCGGTCCTCGAGAAGTCGCGTCACCCCTGCAGTGTAGGCACTTGGTCCCCGGCGGTTAACCTCGTGACGTGCGGTCGATCAGCTTCCTTCTCAGCCGCCGCTGGATCCTCTTCCTCCTGGCCGTCCTCCTGGTCGGGGTCGGGACCTGGTGGCTCGGCGAATGGCAGTTCGACCGGCTGGAGGAGCGCAAGGAGCGCAACGAGGTCGTGCGCGCCAACGAGGCGCTGCACCCGACCCCCGTCGACGAGGTCCTCGCGACCGCCGGCGACGTCGACTCCGGCGACGAGTGGCGGGTCATCGGCGCCACCGGCGTCTACGCGCCCGAGGACACCGTGGTGGTCCGCTACGCCACCAGCCCGAACGAGGACGGCAGCGGCGTGGACGTCATCGTCCCCCTCGTGACCGCGGACGGCACCGCGCTGCTGGTCAACCGGGGCTGGATGATGCGCGAGGACGTGGGCGGCGACATCGGGGAGATCCCGCCGCCCCCCACCGGCGAGGTGACCGTCACCGGCTACGTCCGCGGCGACGGCAGCGGCTCCAGCACCCGGGTGGTCGACGGGTCCACCCGGGCCGTGGACAGCAGCGAGATCGGCGAGGCGATCGGCCGCGACACCTACGGCGGGTGGGTCGAGCTGCGCGAGGAGAACGGCGAGCCCGCGGAGGGCCTGGTGGCCGCCGAGCTGCCCGGGCTCGACAACGGCCCGCACTTCTTCTACGGCCTGCAGTGGTGGTTCTTCGGGCTGCTGGCCCTGGCCGGCTTCCTCTACCTGGCCTATGACGAGTGGCGCCACCTGCCGGAGCGCCGGCAGGCCGCCAAGGCCGACCGGCCCCCGACGAAGGCGGAGATCCGCAAGGCCCGACGGGCCGCGGCGAAGCGGGCCGCGGGCTCCGAGAAGGCCCCCCGGCGCGACGACAACGCCGGGGTCTAGCCGACCGCGTCGGACCTCGGCACCGAGGCCGCGGTCGCCTCCTCGAGGAACTGGGTGCGGTACAGGTCGGCGTACAGCCCGCCCTGGGCCAGCAGCTCGGCGTGGGTGCCGGACTGCACGATGCGGCCACCGTCGAGGACCAGGATCAGGTCGGCGTTGCGGACCGTGGACAGCCGGTGCGCGATGACCAGCGAGGTGCGTCCGGACAGGGCGACGTCGAGCGCGCGCTGCACAGCCGCCTCCGACTCGCTGTCCAGGTGGGCGGTCGCCTCGTCGAGCACGACGATCGAGGGTGCCTTCAGCAGCAGCCGCGCGATCGCCAGGCGCTGGCGCTCGCCACCGGAGAGCCGGTAGCCCCGGTCGCCGACCACGGTGTCCAGGCCGTCGGGCAGGGCCCGGACCAGGGCGGCCACCTGGGCGTCCTCCAGTGCCGACCAGATCTGGTCCTCGGACGCGCCGGGGCGGGCGTAGAGCAGGTTCCCGCGGATGGTGTCGTGGAACATGTGGGCGTCCTGGGTGACGTAGCCGACCACGTCCTCCAGCGACTGCAGGGTCACGTCGCGGACGTCCACCCCGCCGACCCGCACCGCTCCCCCGGTGACGTCGTAGAGCCGGGCGACCAGGTGCGTGATCGTCGTCTTCCCGGCACCGGAGGGGCCGACCAGCGCGACCATCTGCCCGGTGTCGGCGGAGAACGAGACGTCGTGGAGGACCTGCTCGTGGGGGCGCGACTCGGCGCGGGCGACGGTCTCCAGGGAGGCCAGCGAGACCTCGTCGGCCTGGGGGTAGCGGAACGACACGTGGTCGAACTCCAGGCGCGATGCGCTCGAGGGGAGCACCACCGCGTCCGGCTTCTCGCGGACCAGCGAGGGCAGGTCGAGGACCTCGAAGACCCGCTCGAAGCTGACCAGGGCCGTCATCACGTCGATCCGGACGTTGGAGAGTCCCTGGAGGGGGCCGAGCAGCCGCAGCAGCAGCGTGGCCAGGGCCAGCAGGGTCCCGACGGTCAGGGTGCCGTCGATCGCCAGGTGGCCGCCGACGCCGTACACGAGCGCGGCCGCCAGGGCGGGCACCGTCATCATCGCGGCGCCGAAGATCCGGGTGATCAGCGTGATCCGCACGCCGAGGTCGCGCACCCGGGCCGCCTTGGACGCGAAGAGGACGTCCTCCTCGGCCCGGCGCCCGAACAGCTTGAGCAGCATCGCCCCGCCGACGTGGAACCGCTCGGTCATCACGTTGCCGAGGTCGGCGTTGCCGTCCATCTGGTCGCGGGTCAGCCCGGCCAGCTGGGCGCCGACGAGGCGGGAGATCAGGAACAGCACCGGGAACAGCGCCAGGCACAGCAGCGTGACCTGCCAGCTCAGCGCGAGCATGGTGATGCCCACGACCACGACCGCGATGCTGTTGGAGACCGTGCTGGACAGCGTCGAGGTGAACGCGCGCTGGGCGCCGATGACGTCGTTGTTGAGCCGCGAGACCAGAGCCCCGGTCTGGGTGCGGGTGAAGAAGGCCAGCGACTGCCGCTGGACGTGCGCGAAGACGCGGGTCCGCAGGTCGAAGATCAGCCCCTCACCGATCCGCGCGGAGAACCAGCCGTTGAGCACCGCCAGCACGGCGCTGAACAGCGCGAAGCCCGCCATCGACAGCGCCAGGATCGTCACCAGCCGCCCGTCGCCGGCGAGGATGCCGTCGTCGACGGTCTTCTGCACCAGCAGCGGGGTCACCACCACGGTCGCGGCGTCCACGACCGTGAACACCATGAAGACCGAGATCAGCTTCAGGTGCGGGCGCGCGAAGCCGAGCACCCGCTTGACAGTGCCTCGCTCGATCCGGTTGCCCACCGCGCTGCGATCCGAGCGCAGGTGTCGCCACGCCGAGCCGGCGCCGTACATCCCTGACACGCTGCCTCCTTCGACCCGCGTCCTGCGGGTGCTACTGCCGGGCCAGGGCCGCGACCTCGCGGAACCGGCGGGTCTGCGCCTCCCGCTCCAGGCGGCGCTGCTCGTCCAGGTTGCGGTCTGCGGCCCCCTGGAGGAGCGCCTTGGTCTCTCGCACCGCTCCGGGCATCGGGGCGGTCAGGGCGGTCACGAGCTCGGCGACGGCCTCGTCCAACCGCCCTGCCGGGACCGCGGCCTGCACCAGGCCGATGGCGACGGCCTCGTCGGCCCCGACCATCCGCGCGGTGGCGCAGATCTCGAGTGCCCGTGCGTACCCAACCGCCTCGACGAGCGGCTTTGTTCCCGTCAGGTCCGGAACCAGGCCCAGGGCGGCCTCCTTCATGCACAGCTGGGCGTCGGTGGTCGCGATCCGCAGGTCGCACGAGAGCGCCAGCTGGAGTCCGGCGCCGATGGCGTAGCCCTGCACGGCCGCGACCGAGACGAACCGCGGGTCGCGCAGGAACGTGAAGCCGCGCTGGTAGGCGTCGATGGTCTCCGACATCTCCTCGTCGGAGAGGGCCAGCAGGCTCGCGACGGTCTCGGCGCCGCCGGCCCCGCCGGACGGGTCCAGCATGGAGCGATCCAGGCCCGCTGAGAAGCTCTGCCCGGCGCCGCGCAGCACCACCACGCGCACCTCGTCGCCGAGGCCGGCCCCGACCTCCGCGAGCGCACGCCACATGGCGGGGGTCTGGGCGTTGCGCACCTCGGGACGGTCCAGCGTGATCGTCACGACCGGGCCGTCCTGGGCGAGCCGGAGGCCGGCGTCGGCGAGCTTCTCGGGAGTCATGGCCGCAGTCTAGGAAGCGGCGCCGACGGCCCGCCCCTCAGGCCAGCGACACCAGGTCGGCGTACTCGGGGTTCCAGAGGTCCTCGTCGCCGTCGGGCAGCAGCAGCACCCGGTCCGGTTCGAGCGCGAGCACGGCTCCCTCGTCGTGGGTGACCAGCACGATGGCGCCCTCGTAGGCACGGATCGCCGCGAGCACCTCCTCGCGCGAGGCCGGGTCGAGGTTGTTGGTGGGCTCGTCGAGGAGCAGCACGTTCGCGCTGGAGACCACCAGGGAGGCCAGCGCCAGCCGGGTCTTCTCGCCGCCGGAGAGCACCTGGGCGGGCTTGTTGGCGTCGTCGCCGGAGAACAGGAACGAGCCCAGCACCGAACGGGCCTCGGTGTCGGTGAGCTGCGGCGCCGCGCTCTGCATGTTCTCCAGCACCGTGCGGCTGGTGTCGAGCGTCTCGTGCTCCTGGGCGTAGTAGCCCACCTTGAGGCCGTGGCCGGGCACCACCCGGCCGGTGTCCGGCTCGTCGACGCCGGCCAGGATCCGCAGCAGGGTGGTCTTGCCAGCACCGTTGAGGCCCAGGATGACCACGCGGGAGCCGCGGTCGATCGCCAGGTCGACGTCGGTGAAGACCTCCAGGGAGCCGTAGGTGCGCGAGAGGCCCTCGGCGGTGATCGGGGTCTTCCCGCACGGGGCGGGCGAGGGGAACTTGATCCGGGCGACCTTGTCGACCGCGCGCTCTCCCTCGATGCCGGCCATCATCTTCTCGGCCCGCTTCAGCATCGACTGAGCCGCCTGGGCCTTGGTCGCCTTGGCCCGCATCTTGTTGGCCTGGTCGGTCAGCGTCTTCGCCTTGTTCTCGGCGTTCATCCGCTCGCGCTTGCGACGCTTCTCGTCGGTCTCGCGCTGGGTGAGGTAGTGGCGCCACCCCATGTTGTAGACGTCGATCGTGGCGCGGTTCGCGTCCAGGTGCATGACCTTGTTGACGGTCTGCTCCAGCAGCGCGTTGTCGTGGCTGATCACGATGAAGCCGCCCTTGTAGGACTTCAGGAAGTCACGCAACCACACGATCGAGTCGGCGTCGAGGTGGTTGGTGGGCTCGTCGAGGATCAGCACCTCGGCGTCGGAGAACAGGATCCGGGCCAGCTCCACGCGCCGGCGCTGGCCGCCGGAGAGGGTCTTCAACGGCTGACCCAGGATGCGGTCCTGGATGCCGAGGCTCGCCGCGATCGTGGCGGCCTCCGACTCCGCGGCGTACCCGCCGCCGGCGTGCATCTCGTCGTCGGCCCGGGAGTAGCGGCGCATGGCCCGGTCGCGCACGGCGTGGTCGTCGCTGCCCATCCCCTCCTCGGCGTCCCGCAGGCGGCGTACGACGTCGTCGAGGCCGCGGGCCGAGAGGATCCGGTCGCGCGCGAGGACCTCGGGGTCGCCGGTCCGGGGGTCCTGCGGGAGGTAGCCGAGCTCGCCGACCCGCTGGACGCTGCCGGAGGCCGGGAGGACCTCACCGGCCAGCACCTTGGTGAGCGTGGTCTTGCCGGCGCCGTTGCGGCCGACGAGGCCGACCTTGTCGCCGGCGGCGACCCGGAAGCTGACGTTCTCCATGAGCAGGCGCGCGCCCACACGGACTTCGATCTGGGAGGCGGTGATCATAGGGACCTCAGTCTAGGTGTGGGTACGGGACTGACCACGATCGGCGCCATCGGTGAGGAGAACCATGCGTTTCAACCCCAAGGCTCGGCTCGACCCGGGGCGGGTCCGCGACGCGGGGCGCGGTGGCGGGTCCGGCGGTCTCGGCGGCGGCGCGGGCCTGCGGATCCCGGGCGGGCTGCCGGTGGGCGGGGGCGTCGGCGGGGTGGTCCTGGTCGTCGCGATCTTCCTCCTCGTCCAGTTCGCCGGCGGTGGCACCAGCGGCTCCGGTGGAGGCTTCGGCGCCGCGCCGGACACGGCCCGGATGGCCGACTCCGAGCGGTACGCCGGGTGCGACACGGGCGCGGACGCCAACGAGGACCCCGACTGCCGGCGGGTCGGCACCGAGAACTCCCTGCACGACTTCTGGAGCGACGAGCTCGGCGCCGACTTCCGTCCGATCAGCCGCCTGGTCACCTTCACCGGCCAGGTGTCCACCGGCTGCGGGCGGGCCGGCTCCGAGGTCGGGCCGTTCTACTGCCCGGTCGACGAGAGCGTCCACCTCGACACCTCGTTCTTCGACGCCGTCCTGGCCCGGCAGCTCGGCGGCCCCAGCGGCGGGTTCGTCGAGCCCTACGTGCTCGCGCACGAGTACGGCCACCACGTGCAGAACCTCCTCGGCACGATGGGCAAGGTCCGCACCCAGCAGGGCCCGCGCAGCGACGCCGTACGCCTGGAGCTGCAGGCGGACTGCTACGCGGGCATGTGGGCGTACGCCGCGACCTCGACCGAGGACGCCGACGGCGAGGTCCTCATCGTCGACCTCACCGAGCAGGACGTGAGCGAGGCGCTGGCCGCGGCCGAGGCGATCGGCGACGACCGGATCCAGCAGCGGGCCCGGGGTCAGGTCACCCCCGAGACCTGGACGCACGGGTCGGCGAAGCAGCGGATGGCGTGGTTCCGCACCGGCTTCGAGCAGGGGTCGCTGGAGTCCTGCGACACCTTCGCGGCGGCTGCTTTGTAAAGTCTCGCGGCTGCACGCGAGACAACGGCCACCGCGGCCGAGTCGCGACACACCGCGGGTGACGGACCCGATAGCGTTCCGCTCGTGACCAGCGACCACGCTCCCGAGACCACGAGCCTGCGCGTGCTCGTCGCTGACGACTTCGAGCCGGTCCGCACCCTCGCCGTGCGGATGCTGGCCAAGCTCGGCCATGAGGACGCCGACGAGGCGGAGGACGGCCAGCAAGCCGTCGACGCCCTGGCCGCGAAGAAGTACGACGTGCTCTTCCTCGACCTCTCCATGCCGCGGCTCACCGGGCAGGAGGTCGTGCGCTGGCTCAACGCCCACCCCGACCGCCGGGAGGGCCTGACCATCGTCGTCATCAGCGCCTCCGCCCACGAGGAGCGCCCGGTGCTCAACGAGCTCGGCGTGACCCATGTGCTGCCCAAGCCCTTCCGCCTGCAGCAGATCGCGGACGTGCTCGAGGGGATCCGCGCCACGTCCTGACGGGAGGACTGGACCTGTCGGCTAAACCTTCCCCGGCGGACTCGCCTGACAGTTAGATTGCGCAGGTCAGGGAGCACATCTAGGGAAGGAACCCCCATGCTGAAGAAGTTCATGGAGCGTCGTGCCGTCGCCCGTGCGGGCCGCGCCCTTAGCTCGTACTACGGCTGGGTCCCGGGCCCGCGGGTCTGAACGCGATCAACGAGCATCACGGCGCCGTGAGGGCCGATGATCCTCACGGCGCCGTCCTGCGAGCTGCCGGGTCCCCGACCCCGGTCAGCCTCGGGAACGGCGCAGTCCTGGTGACCACACTCGAAGACTCACGCCAGGTCCTGACGTCACCCACGGACTTCGCGGTTCCGTTTGATGTGAGCCGAAAGCGCGTCCGGCGGGGTGGCATATCTTCTCCAGGTTCGCAGAGGCCCACGGCCGTGCTCACCGCGCCTGCGGTGCGCAGGGGGCACACCGTGTTCGAATCAGAACTCGCGGCCACAACATCCGGCCTGTCGGGGGAGATCGACGCCCTCGTGCTCCTGCGTCGACCCGTCGCCCGTTCGACCGCTGCGGCGCTTCTGCCTCAGGTAGACGCCCGGACCCACAAAGCGGTCGGTGACCTCGTCCTCGCCTGGATTGACGCCCTCGGCCCGGTCATCTCCGCACCAAGTCCACCTCGACCATGGTCAAGGATTCGCCGCACCGAGCAACACGCGCATCGGCAACTGATCAACAAGCTCCGGGGCGCGCGTTGCGAAGACCCGGCTGCAGTGGCGACCGCTCTCGCGGCAGGCACCCAGGTACCGATCGCAGCCGGAGCCTGGTGCTTGGCCCTGCTGGGATCGCGTCCAGATCTGCATGCTGCTGTCGGTGACCCCCAATGGGCCACGGCGTTCGTCTGGGAGGTGCTGCGCCTCGTCCCGCCTACCTGGGTGCTGCCGCGGGTTTCGACGCGGCGCGTGAGGCTTGGGCGCTCGACGGTGGACCGTTACACACCGGTCCTCGTGAGTCCCGTCGCCCTCGGCCAACTTGCCGCTTCGGCGCCGGGACCCGAGCAGGGCGAGAGCGAGCTCGCGAAGCTGGACCCAGGCCGCTGGGTCTCGTCCACCCAGCGGCCTGGGGCTTGGCTCCCCTTCGGCGCCGGTCCCCACGCCTGCCCCGGGAAGAACCTCGGCATCGCGCAACTGACCACCACCGTGGCATGGGCCAGCACCGTCCCCCTGCGACCGTCCGGCTCGGTGGACGTCGACTCGACCAGGGGCTTGACCCCCAGTCCATCAACTTTCCATGTCCGTGCAGCCCCAGACGCCTAGGCTTCACGTCGATATGTCGGAGTTCGTACGCAGGTTCGCCGCTCTGCAGCCGTTGGACCCTAGCTCCGGGCCTTCCGCTGCGGCGGCGCAGTTGACGCAGACCATCTTGGTCGGCGATGGCGGAATCGCCGACGCCGTGGAGCAGGCGTCGCACCTGATGCAAAGCCATCCGGGAGTGGACGCCGTCACAGCCTCCCTCACGGTCGTCGCACCAGAATCCACCGCGGGATGGGTCAACCTCCGCGACCGAGTCTGGCTGCGGGAGTGGAACCGACCGGGTGTTGGATGCTCGGTAGTCCCGGCCGGCGGCGACGGGTCCCCGCGAGCGCTCACCTTGCCCTGGCTGTCCCCACTGGCACGGGTCGATGTCGTGACCGTGATCGACACGGAGCTGCTCCCACCCGAGGCGGAACAGGATCGTGTCGAACTGTTGGCCTGCGGAGTGCGCGCGTCGGCGACCCGAACGATCGCCAGGGAGGGGGTTCTCTATGGGAGCCTGGCCATCGCCCGCGAGACCCCCGGGGAGTGGGATCGCACGGTCATCGCAGACCTAAGGCTTCTCACTTCGGCGCTTGCCTCGCGATTGGCTGAGGTCCGGGCGCGAACCTCACTCGCCGATGCCATCGAGCGTGGCGACCAAGCCCGAGACGCTCAAACCCATTTCTTCGCCGCGGTCGGGCACGAGCTCCGCACGCCGATCGCAGCGATCCTAGGATCCGCCGAGATCATGGCCGCAGACGCGCACGAGTTCGCGGAAGGCGCGGGCTCCGTCGATGCCAGCACGTTCGCCCGAACCGTCCAGTCCGACGCCTCCGTCGTGATCAGCGCCGGCGAGCAACTACTCGCCATCGTGGAGGAGTTGCTCAGCACAGGGCAGGAACTCGGTGCACGGACCGAACGCGGACCGGTGGCCATCGAGAGCGCAGTCGGTGACGTTCTGCATTGGCTCCGCACCACTGCCAGGACCGCGGATGTCAACCTGGGATCCCACGTGCCCGATGGCCTACACGCCAGCACTACGCCGTCAGCCCTCCGCCAGATCCTCACCAACCTCGTGGGGAACGCCATCGCCTACCACCGGCCGGGCGGAAGCGTGCACGTCAGCGCCTCCCGCGCGATCGACGAGTTCGGGGATCCGCGGATCCGGATCCGGGTCCAGGACGACGGCCCCGGTCTCACCACCAAGCAGCAGCGTGAGGTGTTCAAGCCGTTCGTCCGGTTCGCGGATCCGGAGATCAAGGGGACCGGCCTGGGGCTCCCGCTCTCGCGCACGCTCGCCGAGCGCGACGGCGGGCTGATGGGGGTGGAGTCGGTGCCGGGCGAGGGCTCGTCGTTCTGGGTCGACCTGCCGGCCGCACCGGCGGCGGAGGCACCGTCGGCGGAGGCTGCGGCTGAGGCGGACCCGGACGATCGGCTGGCGGGCTCCGGGCAGCACTCCCCGGCCTGAGCGAGCGGGGGGCTCGGCCACCAGCCAGGGCGGCGAGGGTCACGAGAATTCACGACTGGTGGCCGAGCAGCTCCTCCATCGCCGGGAACTGGCGTTGCAGCGCCCGCAGGTGCGGCGCCACCGCGGGGTGGCGGAACTTCCCCGCCAGGGCGCCCTCTCCCCCGGCCACCCGGGCCAGCGCCCACTCGGCCCGGTTCAGGACGGTGAGGACGGCGGTCACCCGGGCGCCCAGCGCGGCCTCCGCCGCAGTGCCGACCCCGTCGGGCAGGCCGAGCAGATAGGCCTCCAGCAGCGGCTCGAACTCCTCGCGGGCGGTGAGCATGAAGTAGCCCAGGTCCGCGCCGACCGGCCCCCGGCCGAGCGTCCCCCAGTCCACGGCCAGGACGTCGTTCCCGAGCCGCCCGGGCAGGTTGCCGGGCACGGGGTCGCCGTGCTGCGTGACCTGGGTGATCGCGTCCAGGTCCGCCAGCAGGGACTCGCGCCGGTCCCACAGGTGGGCCGCCACGTCCGCCACCGGCGTCCGGGCCAGGGTCCGCCAGCCGCCGTTGCGCTCCACCCGCCGCATCCGGTCCCGCAGCTGGTCGCGGGCCAGCCACCGGACCCCGCCGAGGTCCGCGGCCGCGAACCGACCGAGCCCGTGCGCGCAGAACAGCCCACTGTTGGCGGCGTCCTCGACCCACTCCTGGGTGATCGTGATGCCCTCGCCGTCCTCCTCGACGGCCGCGGGAAGGGCGCGCAGGCCGGGCGTGCGCTCCACCAGGGCCGCGGTGAGGACGTCGGCGCCGCGGCGCCAGTAGGCGAAGTGGGCCGGGTCGCTGAGCACCGCCGGGTCCTGCGGGCCGGGCGCGACGAGCCGCTTCACGACGACCGGCTGGTCCCCCAGGACCGTGCGCCACACCCCGAGGGTGGACGTGCCGGTGCCACCGGGGAGCGGATGCCAGCCAGGCTCGGGCTGCCACATGCGACGGACGCTAGCGGAAGACCCGCTCCAACGGGTGGAGGACGACGTCGAGCAGCTCGCCGTCGCGCGCCGTCGCCGTCAGGTAGGTGCCGTACGGCTGCCGCCGCCGATCGGTGGGCGAGCCGGGGTTGAGCAGCCGCAGCCCGGTCCCCGTGGTCGAGTCCCAGGGGATGTGGCTGTGCCCGAAGACCAGCACGTCCACGTCCGGGTACGCCGCGGCGCAGCGCGCCTCGCGGCCGCGGGCGTCACCGGTCTCGTGGACCACTGCCAGCCGCACCCCGCCGATCTCGACGCGCGCCACCTCGGGCAGCCGGGCCCGCAACGCCGGGCCGTCGTTGTTCCCGTAGCACCCGACGAGTCGGCGGCTGCGCGCCTCCAGGGCGTCGAGCAGCGACACGTCGACCCAGTCCCCGGCATGCAGCACCACGTCGGCACGGTCGACCTCCGCCCACAGGTCGACCGGGAGGTCCCGGGCCCGCTTCGGCACGTGGGTGTCGGCCATGACCAGCAGGCGGACCCCGCTCATGCGCCGACCTCGGCGTTGACCACGTCGACCCGGACGGCGCACGCCGCGTGGGCGGCCTCCTCCAGGACGGCGCGGCGCGGGTCCGGGACGGGCAGCCAGGGCTCGGCGACCTCGAGGCTGCGCAGCCGGGGGTCGGCGAGCACCTCCTCGACCGCGCCCCGGTCGCCGCCGGTCACCACCGGGCCGGCGAGGCCGGACAGGATGCGGGCGGCGTGCTCGGCGGCCGCCTCGTAGGCCTGGCGAGCCTGGTTGTCGCGCCGGCGGGCGAAGCGCTGCTGGCTCTGGCCGCCGGCCTTGGTACGGCCTTGGACGTGCCGCTGTCCCACCTTGCTCGCGACAAAGGCTGGACCGGCGAGCCGGGCGACCGCGAACCCGCCCTTGCGCACCAGCAGCAGCCCCCAGTCCGCCGGCGCGACCACCGCCGCGCCGAACGACGCGGCGTCCGGCGGGCCGGCGTACTGCTCCGCGAACGGCAGCCGGGCGGTGAAGGTCGAGCCGTCCTCGGCGGCGCCGCGGAGGGCACCGGAGTCGACGACCAGCGCCGTCGGGCCGTGCCGGTCCCGGAAGTTCGACACCCAGCGCGACCAGCGCTCGGCCGGCACCAGGACCGGGCGCGGGGCGGCGGTCACCGTCGTGGCGGCTTGGGGTGCAGGACGCGGAACCGCTCCAGCACGACCGGCAGGTCCGCCCGGAAACCCCGGCCGTGCGGGTCGTGGTCGCGGAAGAACGCCTCGTGCCGCTCCCGCCAGGTGGCGAGGGTCCGGTCGCCCTCGCCTTCGGCGTAGGCGTGCTCCTCGTCCACCTCGTCGAACGCGACGACCGTGACCTCGGTCGTGGTGACGAGCGCGCGCGGGTGGCCGCCCCCGTCCAGGACGATGCCGAGCGTGCCCGGCTCGGGCAGCGGCACGCCCTCGGCGGCGTAGTCGTCCGCGGCGCTCGCAGTCGCGGTCTTCGTGCCGGCCGCCACGAGGTCGGCGAGCTCGTCCGCCTGCTCCGGCGTGGCCCCGAAGGACCACGCCGGCGGCGGCAGCGAGACCAGGCCCGAGGGCCCGAAGTACGCCGGCAGCCGCTCCAGCCTCGCCTGCCTGCGGGCGAGCACCCAGAAGGCCTCGACCTCCGCCGAGACGGCGGTCGGCTCGTCGATCATCGCAGGCTCAGACGTTGAAGCCGAGGGCCCGCAGCTGCTCGCGACCGTCCGGGGTGATCTTGTCCGGGCCCCACGGCGGCATCCAGACCCAGTTGATGGCGACGTCGTTGACGAGGCCCTCCAGGGCACCGTTGGTCTGGTCCTGGATCACGTCGGTCAGCGGGCACGCGGCCGAGGTCAGGGTCATGTCGATGACCGCGTTGGCGGACTCGTCGACGTGCACGCCGTAGACGAGACCGAGGTCGACGACGTTGATGCCGAGCTCGGGGTCGACGACGTCCTTCATCGCCTCGGTGACGTCCTCGATGCTGACCGACGGCGAGGCCGACGAGCTGGCCGACGCGGACGCCGCGGGGACCTCCGGCAGGTCACCGTGGTCGACCTCGGTGTGTGTGAGTGGTCTCAGACATTGCTCTCCTCGGTGACTTGGGCCGTGGCGTCCTTCCAGGCCATCCATGACAGTAGTGCGCACTTCACGCGCGCCGGGAACTTCGCGACGCCGGCGAACGCGATGCCGTCCTCCAGGACGTCCTCGTCCGGCTCGACGGTGCCCTTGCCCTGCATCAGGGTCAGGAAGCTCTGGTGGATCTCGAGCGCCTGCGCGACCGGCTTGCCGATCACGAGGTCGGCCAGCACGGAGGCCGACGCCTGGGAGATCGAGCAGCCGACCGAGTCGTAGGACAGGTCCTCGACGACGGGGCCGTCGGCCCCCTCGGCGACCTGCACCCGCAGCGTGATCTCGTCACCGCAGGTCGGGTTCACGTGGTGCACCTCGGCGCCGTACGGCTCGCGCAGGCCCTTGTGGTGCGGGTTCTTGTAGTGGTCCAGGATGATCTCCTGGTAGAGGGGAGTCCAGCTCCGGGTTCGCAGTCATCGCTCAGGCCAACTTGAAGTAGGAGCGGGTGTATTCCAGGCCGTCGACCAGCGCGTCGATCTCCGCCGGCGTCGTGTAGAGGTACGACGACATGCGCGTCGAGCTCTGCACCCCGAAACGGGCGTGGGCGGGCTTGGCACAGTGGTGGCCGGCGCGGACCGCGATCCCGCGCGAGTCCAGCACCTGGGCGATGTCGTGCGGGTGCACGCCCTCGATCTCGAAGGAGATCGCTCCGCCGCGCTGGCTGGCGTCGAGCGGCCCGAGGACCGTGAGGCCGGGGATGGTCGCGAGCCCCTCCAGCGCGTAGCCGGTGAGCGCCTGCTCGTGGGCGTGGATGGCGTCCATGCCGATGTCGGAGAGGTACGCCAGCGCGGCACCGAGGCCTACAGCCTCGACGATCGGCGGGGTGCCAGCCTCGAACTTGTGCGGGATCCCGGCGTACGTCGAGCGCTCCATGCGGACGGTCTCGATCATCTCGCCGCCGCCGTGGAACGGCGGCAGCTGCTCCAGGACCGCGCGGCGGCCCCACAGGACGCCGATCCCGGTCGGCCCGACGACCTTGTGGCCGGTGAACGCGATCAGGTCGGCACCCGAGGCGACGACGTCGACCGGCAGCTGCGGCGCGGCCTGGGAGGCGTCGACCACGACGATCGCGCCCACCTCGTGGGCGCGACGCGCGATCTCGGCCACCGGGTTGATCGTGCCGAGCATGTTCGACACCCAGGTCAGCGAGACGACCTTGGTGCGCTCGTTGATCAGCTCGTCGATGTTCGACGTGTCGAGCCGGCCGTCGTCGGTGAGCCCGAACCAGCGCAGCGTCGCGCCCTTGCGCTCGGTGAGCAGCTGCCAGGGCACGATGTTGGAGTGGTGCTCCATCTCGGTGATGACGACCTCGTCGCCGGCACCGACCGCGAGGTCGCCGGTCGCCCAGGCAAGTGTGTTCGCGACCAGGTTCAGCGCCTCGGTGGCGTTCTTGGTGAAGATCACCTCGTCGCGGCTCGGTGCGTTGAGGAACCCCGCCACCACGTCGCGGGCGTGCTCGAAGGCCTCGGAGGACTCGGCGCCGAGCTGGTGCATCGCCCGGGCGACATTCGCGTTGTGCCGCTCGAGGTGGTCGACCATCGCGTCGATCACGCACTGCGGCTTCTGCGAAGTGTTCGCGCTGTCGAGGTAGACCAGCGGCTGCCCGCCCGCGAGCTCGCGCTCGAGGATCGGGAAGTCCTTGCGGATCACCTCCAGCTCGGGCAGGAGGCCGGGAAGCCCCCCGCCGGCCGAGTCCGTCGAGGCCATGATCAGACCCCGGCCTTGAGGTACTTGTCGTAGCCCTCGGCCTCGAGCTGGTCGGCGAGCTCGGGCCCGCCCTGCTCGGCGACCCGGCCGTTGACGAAGACGTGCACGCGGTCGGGCTTGATGTAGCGCAGGATCCGCGTGTAGTGCGTGATCAGCAGGACGCCCTTGCCCTCCTGCTCCCGGAAGCGGTTGACGCCCTCGGAGACGATCTTCAGCGCGTCGATGTCGAGGCCGGAGTCGGTCTCGTCGAGGATCGCGACCTTCGGGTCGAGCAGCTCGAGCTGCGCGATCTCGTGGCGCTTCTTCTCGCCGCCGGAGAAGCCCTCGTTGACCGAGCGGGTGCCGAACGTCGGGTCCAGGTTGAGCCGCTCGAGGACGCCGTTGACGTCCTTGACCCAGGTGCGCAGCTTCGGGGCCTCGCCGTCGATCGCGGTCTTGGCGGTCCGCAGGAAGTTCGACACCGAGACACCCGGCACCTCGACGGGGTACTGCATCGCCAGGAACAGCCCGGCGCGGGCCCGCTCGTCGACCGACATGGCCAGCACGTCGTCGCCGTCGAGGGTCACCGAGCCGCCGGTGACGGTGTACTTCGGGTGGCCCGCGATCGAGTAGGCGAGCGTCGACTTGCCCGAGCCGTTGGGCCCCATGATCGCGTGGGTCTCGCCACCGCCGATGGTCAGCGTGACGCCCTTGAGGATCTCCTTGGGGCCGTCCTCGGTGTCGACCGTGACGTGCAGGTCCTTGATCTCCAGCGTGCTCATCGTATGAATCTCTTCCTCGTTGCGAAGTGGTGCGACGTGTGTGGGATGGGTGCGTGGGCGGACGTCAGTCCGGCTGCACGCCGTTCAGAGTCGTGGTGACGTCGACGTACACGGCGGGGCCGTCGTCCTCGGCGCGGATCTCCACCGGGAAGGTGGCGACCGGGTCGACCGCGGGCGGGCCCGTCGGCTTGCCGGTGCGCAGGTCGAAGCGGGAGCCGTGCAGCCAGCACTCGATCTGGCAGTCGGCGACCTCGCCCTCGCTGAGCGGGACCGCGGCGTGGGTGCACAGGTCCTGCACCGCGAACGCCTCGTCACCGTCGCGCGCGATGGCCACGTCGATGCCGCCGACGGTGACCGCGAAGCCCTCGTCGTCCGGCACCTCGGCCAGCCCGCAGGCGCGCTCGAAGGACATCAGGCGAGCTCCCCGACGGGCGGGTCCTCGCGCAGCACGTTCTTGGCGAGCTCGGCCTCGACCGTCTGGAGCAGGTGCTCCTCGATCGAGGGCACCCCGACGCGACGGATCAGGTCGTTGAAGAACCCGTGCACCACCAGGCGCCGGGCCTCCTTCTCCGAGACCCCGCGCGAGCGCAGGTAGAACAGCTGCTCGTCGTCGAACCGGGCGGTGGCCGAGGCGTGCCCGGCACCCTCGATCTCGCCGGTCTCGATCTCCAGGTTCGGCACCGAGTCGGCCTGACCGCCCTCGGTGAGCACCAGGTTGCGGTTCTCCTCGTAGGTCTCGATGCCCTCGGCGACCTTGCGGATCAGCACGTTCCCGATCCACACGGTGTGGGCGCCGTTGCCCTGCAGCGCGCCCTTGTAGAGCACGTTGCTCTTGGTCTTCGGCGCGTTGTGGTCGACGAAGAGCCGGTGCTCGAGGTGCTGGCCGGCATCGGCGAAGTACAGACCCAGCAGCTCGGCCGACCCGCCGGGGCCGGCGTACTCGACGTTGGCGTGCATGCGCACGACGTCGCCGCCGAAGGAGATCGCGGTGTGCTTGACGCTGGCGTCGCGGCCCACCCGGATCGAGTCGCGGCCCAGGTGCACCGCGTCGTCGTCCCAGTCCTGGACCGACAGGATGTTGACGTTGGCGCCGTCGCCGACCAGGAACGACTGGATGGCGCTGGTAGCGCGCCGAGCCGGTGTGCAGCAGCACGATGGTGACGTCGGCGTGGGCGCCGATCCGGAAGACCTGCCGGCCCCAGACCAGGTCGTCGACCGAGGCACCGGAGAGCCGGACCACCAGGGGCTCGGCGGCCACCAGGTCCGCGGGGACGTCGACCAGCGTGACCCGTCCCGCGTTGGCGGCGGCCAGCGCGGCCGGCCGCTCGTTGGGCGCCAGCTCACCGAGGTCGCGCGCCTGCTCGGCGCTGATGGTCGAGATGGCCACGCCATCGGGCAGGGTGGTCTCCGCAGCCAGGGACGCCTGCGACGGCTCGCCGTCGAGCATCCCCAGCAGTCGCTTGAGCGGGGTGAACCGCCACACCTCCTCGCGCCCCGTCGGCACCGGGTGCGCGGCGAGGTCGTAGGAGGCGGGCGGGTTCAGGTGGGAGACCACCTGGTCCTGCTCGAGGGAGGACGCCACGCTCTCGCGGGCGGCATCGGTCACGGTCACTGCTGGGTCTCTTTCTGTTCCTGCGTGGATACGGACAGCGGGGCGACGCCGGTGGCGCGCCCGGGCGGGGTCAGCCGACCGCGCCCTCCATCTGCAGCTCGATGAGGCGGTTGAGCTCGAGGGCGTACTCCATCGGCAGCTCCTTGGCGATCGGCTCGACGAAGCCGCGCACGATCATCGCCATGGCCTCGTCCTCCTCCATGCCCCGCGACATCAGGTAGAAGAGCTGGTCGTCGGAGACCTTCGAGACGCTCGCCTCGTGGCCCATCGACACGTCGTCCTCGCGGATGTCGACGTACGGGTAGGTGTCGGAGCGGCTGATCTGGTCGACCAGGAGCGCGTCGCACAGCACGTTGGACTTCGAGCCGTGGGCGCCCTCGTTGACCTGGATCAGGCCGCGGTACGACGTCCGGCCACCGCCGCGGGCGACGGACTTGCTCAGGATCGAGCTGGAGGTGTGCGGCGCGGCGTGCACCATCTTGGCGCCGGCGTCCTGGTGCTGGCCCTCCCCGGCGAACGCGATCGAGAGCGTCTCGCCCTTGGCGTGCTCGCCCATCAGGTAGACGGCCGGGTACTTCATCGTCACCTTGGAGCCGATGTTGCCGTCGACCCACTCCATGGTCGCGCCGGCCTCGCAGACCGCGCGCTTGGTGACGAGGTTGTAGACGTTGTTCGACCAGTTCTGGATCGTCGTGTAGCGCACCCGGGCGCCCTTCTTCACGATGATCTCGACGACCGCGGAGTGCAGCGAGTCGCTGGAGTAGATCGGCGCCGTGCAGCCCTCGACGTAGTGCACGTAGGAGTCCTCGTCGGCGATGATCAGCGTCCGCTCGAACTGGCCCATGTTCTCGGTGTTGATCCGGAAGTAGGCCTGCAGCGGGATGTCGACGTGGACGCCCTTGGGCACGTAGATGAAGGAGCCGCCCGACCAGACCGAGGTGTTCAGCGCGGCGAACTTGTTGTCGCCGACCGGGATCACCGTGCCGAAGTACTCCTGGAAGAGCTCCGGGTGCTCCTTGAGCGCGGTGTCGGTGTCGAGGAACAGCACGCCCTGGGCCTCGAGGTCCTCGCGGATCGAGTGGTAGACGACCTCGGACTCGTACTGGGCCGCGACGCCGGAGACCAGGCGCTGCTTCTCCGCCTCGGGGATGCCGAGCTTGTCGTAGGTGTTCTTGATGTCGGCGGGCAGGTCGTCCCAGGTGGCCGCCTGCTTCTCCGAGGAGCGCACGAAGTACTTGATGTTGTCGAAGTCGATCCCGCCGAGGTCGGAGCCCCAGGTCGGCATCGGCTTGCGGTGGAAGAGCTTGAGGCCCTTCAGGCGCAGGTCGAGCATCCACTGCGGCTCGGACTTCTTCGCGGAGATGTCGCGGACGACGTCCTCGTTGAGGCCGCGCTTCGCGGTGGCGCCGGCGGTGTCCGGGTCGGCCCAGCCGAACTCGTAGCGCCCGATCCCCTTGAGCTCGGGGTTGAGTTCTTCGATGGAGGTCATGAGGTGACCCGCTCCTTCTCGTTCGTATGGCTGGTGGACTGCTGGCCGACGGGCCGAGGGCTCGCGCCCTGACCCGGGATGCAGGTGGTGCAGACCCCGTCGCCGTGGGCGATCGTGGCCAGTCGCTGGACGTGGGTGCCGAGGACGCGGCTGATCGCCTCGGTCTCGGCCTCGCACAGCTGGGGGAACTCGTGGGCCACGTGGGCGACCGGGCAGTGCTGCTGGCACAGCTGCTCCCCCACGCTCTGCCCGTTGATGGGCAGCAGCTCACGGACGCCGGCGACGTACCCGGCGGCGGTGAAGACGCGGGCCAGCACCTGCGCGGGGCTCAGCGACGGCTCCGCACGGCGGACGTCGTCGAACCTCTCCTCGATGAACGCCACCCGGCGGCGGGAGAATTCCCGCACGGCGTCCTCGCCACCCGTCTCGGACAGGTACCGCAGCGCCTGCACGGCCAGGTCGTCGTAGGCCTGGTCGAAGCGGTCCCTCCCGGTCTCGGTCAGCGCGAAGACCTTGGCCGGCCGGCCGCGGCCGCGGGCACCGCGGACGGTGGGCTCGCGGGCCTCGACGGCGCCGTCCTCGACCAGCTGGTCGAGGTGACGGCGGACGGCGGCGGGGGTGAGCTCGAGCCGCTCGGCGAGGGCCGCCGCGGTCGAGGGACCGTGGTCGAGGATGGACCGCGCCACGCGCTGGCGCGTGGGCTGGTCGTCCGCCTTCGGACGCGCCCTCTCGAATTCCACAACACCAGTGTGCCGTTAATGGTTGGAACCGTTCAAGGAAGGCAAGCCTTACCCGCTCTCACGCGTCGGGGCCCGCCGACCGGCGCGGTGAGGTGTGGCGCAGCCAGGCCAGTCCCGCGAACGGCAGCACCAGTGGCAGGAACCCGTAGCCCTGGCCGAAGTGCGACCACACGGTGCGATCCGGGAACAGGTCGGTCGCCACATAGCTGAGCGTGCCGACGGTGAGCACCCCGAGCGCCTCCACCGTGCAGGCCGCCACCGCCACCAGCCAGGCCCGGCGCCCGCCGAGCAGCAGGCACGTGGTGGCCACCAGGTAGACGACGGCCGCGAGCAGCGAGAGCGAGTACGCCAGCGGCGCGCGCCCGGCGTCGAGGCCGAGCTGGACCAGGGAGCGGCCCGTCGAGGCGACCGCGAAGACGGCGTACACGGCGACGAGCACGCGACCCCAGCCGGACGAGAGCTCACGCACCGCCGCTCCACAGTGAGTGCAGCCGCACCTCGAGCGCGACCACGGTGAGCAGCGCCACGAGCAGCACAGCCGTCCCGGCACGGGTGCGCTCGGCCAGCGACCAGAAGGCCCCGATCGGCAGCACCAGCACGATCGAGATCAAGTAGCTCACGAACGTGACGCCCGGGACCTCGCGCTCGGTGCCGCCCAGGGCCACGAGGCCGACCACCATCTGCACCAGCAGCGCGAGCTCGGCCAGCGCCAGCACCGCGAAGGTGGGGTCCCCCGCGGTCCGGTCCCGGATCAGGAGCACGATCACGGACCCGGCGGCCACCGCGGTCAGCGCCAGCACCACAGCCATGATCCAACCGTTCACGGCCGCAACCCTAGGCCCCGCCTCGGGGTGGCCCCTCGGCAGCCACGTGCGCACCGGTCCCTAGACTGTCGACGTGCCCGACGACGATCCCGCTGTGGCCGTCGACGGACTGGTGATGAGGTACGGCGACAAGGTCGCGGTCGACGACTTGTCCCTGACCGTCGCGCGTCACACCATCACCGCGGTCCTCGGCCCGAACGGGGCCGGCAAGACCACGACCCTCGAGACCTGCGAGGGCTACCGGCGACCGCGGTCCGGCTCCGTGCGGGTGCTCGGCCTGGACCCGGTGCGCCAGCGCCGCGAGCTGCTGCCGCGCATCGGCGTGATGCTGCAGGACGGCGGCGCGTGGAGCGGCGTGCGCGCCATGGAGATGCTGCGCCACATCGCACGCCTGCACGCCCACCCCCTCGACCCGAACCTGCTCGCCGACCGGCTCGGACTCGACGAGTGCGGCCGCACGCCGTACCGCCGCCTCTCCGGGGGCCAGCAGCAGCGCGTCGGGCTGGCCATGGCCCTGGTCGGGCGGCCCGAGGTCGTCTTCGTCGACGAGCCGACCGCGGGCGTGGACCCGCAGATGCGGCGCACGATCTGGGACCTCCTCGGCGAGCTGCGCGACGACGGCGTCACGGTCGTGCTCACCACCCACTACATGGACGAGGCCGAGCGGCTGGCCGACCAGATCCACATCATCGACCACGGTCGGCTGATCGCCTCCGGCACGCCGCTGGAGTTGACCCGCGGCGGCTCGCGGGCCACCATCCGGCTCGTCGTCACCCGCCCGTTCCCGCCCGGTGCCCCGGCCTCGCTGCGGCGCGCGCTCGGCGAGGAGATCGAGGTGGTCCAGCTCGACGAGCTGAGCCTGGTCGTCACCGGCCCCGCCGACGCATCGACCCTGGCGCGGGTCTCGCGCTGGTGCGAGGAGAACGCCGTGCTGCCCGAGTCCCTCTCGCTGGGAGTCCGCAACCTCGAGGACGTCTTCCTCCAGCTCACCGGTCGGGAGCTGGCCCCGTGACCCCGTCGACCGGCGGTGCTGGCGTGTTCACCCCCCGCCCCGGAGCCGCGCCGTTCGGGCGGATGGTGCTGGCACAGGCCTCGATGGAGGCCCGGCTGATGCTCCGCAACGGCGAGCAGCTGCTGCTCGCCGTGGTGATCCCGGTCCTGGTCCTCGTCGGCGCCGTCACCGGTGCCGACCGGATCGGGCTGGAGTTCGATGACCCGGCCGTCGACGTGCTGACCCCGGGCGTGCTGGCGCTGGCGGTGATGTCGACCGGCTTCACGGCGCTCGCCATCGCGACCGGGTTCGAGCGTCGCTACGGCGTGATCAAGCGCCTCGGCTCCTCGCCGCTGCCGCGCTCCGGCCTGCTGGCCGGCAAGGTGCTGGCCCTGCTGCTGGTCGAGGCCCTCCAGCTCGTGGTGATCTGCGCCGTGGCGCTGCTGCTCGGCTGGTCCCCGACCGGCGGTGTGGTCGCGGTGCTCGGCGTCGTGCTGGCCGTGGTGCTCGGAACTGCCGCGTTCGCCTCGCTCGGGCTGCTGCTCGCCGGCGCCCTGCGGGCCGAGGCGACCCTGGCCGCCGCCAACCTCGTCTACCTGCTGCTGATGGCGGCGGGCGCCGTCGTGCTGCCCGCCTCGGCGTACGGCAGGTTCGGTGATGTCGTCCAGTGGCTCCCCTCCGGAGCCCTGGGCGGCGCGATGCGGGACGCCCTGCTGGACGGCACCGTCGCCGGCGTCTCGCTGCTGGTGCTGCTCGGCTGGACGGTCATCGGGACCGTCCTGACGGCGAAGACCTTCTCGTGGGAGTGAGTGGACAGGTGAACGAGCGCGTCGAGGATCGGGCCGTGCGCACGCTGCGGTGGACGGACCTGAGCGGGTGGGTCCGGCCGCTGGGCTGGGCCTCGCTGATCGCGAACATGGTCCTGGTGGTCACCGGCGCCGTCGTACGGCTGACCGGATCGGGGCTCGGCTGCCCGACCTGGCCGCGCTGCACCGACGCGTCGTACACCCCGCACGGCGAGTACGGCATCCACGGCGTGATCGAGTTCGGCAACCGGATGCTCACCTTCGCGCTCGCCGCGGTCGCGATCCTCACCTTCATCGCCGCCTGGCAGACCGCCCGGCGCGAGCTGTGGCGCCTCGCGCTGCTGATGGGCCTCGGCGTGCCCGCCCAGGCCGTGATCGGTGGCATCACAGTCCTCACCGACCTGAACCCGTGGATCGTCTCGCTGCACCTGCTCTGCTCGCTCGCCATCGTCTGCCTCTCGGTCCGCTTCCTACAGCTGGTGGACCGGGGCGGCCTCCCCGTCACCGCCACCGGGCCGGTGGTCGGGCTCGCCTGGACGATGTTCGTGGCCGGCTGGGCGGTGCTCTACATCGGCACAGTCGTCACCGGCTCGGGCCCGCACGCCGGCGACGCCGACTCCCCCCGCAACGGCCTCGACCCGGCCCAGATGAGCCAGCTGCACGCCGACGCGGTCTTCTTGTTCATCGGCCTGACGATCGGGCTGCTCTTCGCCGTGCACGCCTGGGGTCCCGGGCGCTCGGCGCGCCGGGCCGTCGTGACCCTGCTCGCGATCCAGATCGGTCAGGGCGCGATCGGCTTCGTGCAGTACTTCACCGACCTGCCTGTCGTGCTGGTCGCCTTCCACATGCTCGGCGCCGCCCTCACGGCCGCCGCCGTCACCTGGGCGCTGCTGAGCGTCCGCCACCCGCGCGAGCTCGACCGCCCGGTCGCCCCGGTCGCCGTCGACTGATCGGCTCCGGGCGCCTGCGGGAGCTCCGGGCGCCTGCGGGAGCTCCGTGCGCCTGCGGGAGCTCCGTGCGCCTGCGGGTGAACGGGCGCCGTCGGGTGAGCGGTGAGCCTGCCACGGTTTCGGGCCGGCAAACGGTGGCTGGCTCACCGCTGGGTCCGGGCCGGCCGAACCATCAGGCCTGGCGGTGAGTGACCCACCGTCCTGGCCTCGCGAACCGTGGCAGGCTCACCGCTGCGGTCGATTCAGCCAAGCAGACGGTGGCAGGCTCACCGCTCGTCTGCTCCCCTGCTCGCCCGCGCGATCGCTGCCCCGGGCCGGCCCCAGAAGGACCGCGCGGACCCCGAGAGTGGCTCAGAGACCCAGGACCGGGTCGAGCGCGACGGCGACGAAGAGCAGCGTCAGGTAGAGGTTCGAGGAGTGGAAGAGCTCCATCGGGCGGATCGCGGCGAGATCGTCGCTGACCTTGGTCCGGCCCCACATGCGGTGGGCCTGGACGAGGAACACCGCGCCGAGGACCGCCGCGATCACCGGATAGACCAGGCTGGTGTCGGCCACCGGCCACAGCAGCAGCGAGGTGGCGACCATGACCCAGCTGTAGAGCACGATCTGGCGCCCGACCTCCCGCGCCGGCGCGACGACCGGCAGCATCGGGACGTCGACGTTCGCGTAGTCCTCGCGGTAGCGCAGCGCCAGCGCCCAGGTGTGCGGCGGAGTCCAGAAGAACACCACCATGAACAGCACCACCGGAACCCACGAGAGCTCGCCGGTCACCGCCGTCCAGCCGATCAGGGCCGGGAAGCAGCCGGCGAGGCCACCCCAGACGATGTTCTGGGTGGTGCGCCGCTTGAGCAGCATCGTGTAGCCGAAGACGTAGAACGCGTTGGCCCCGAGGGACAGGGCCGCCGAGAGCGGGTTCACCCAGGCCAGCAGGATCGCGGTGGACGCGATCGCGAGCGCGAACCCGAAGACCAGCGCGGCGCGGGCCGAGACGATGTGGCGGGGCAGCGCGCGACGCCGGGTGCGGCGCATCTGCTCGTCGATGTCGCGGTCGTAGACGCAGTTGAACACCGACGCCGAGCCCGCCGAGAACGCCCCGCCGACGACAGTTGCCGCAACCAGCCCCAGGGGAGGGATCCCGCGCTCGGCGAAGAACATCACCGGCACGGTGGTGAGCAGGAGCAGCTCGATCACCCGCGGCTTGGTCAGGCCGACGTAGGCAGCCACGACGTCGCGGAACGACGCCCTCGAGGTCGCTCCGTCAGAGTCCTGCCGCTCGGCGGCAGCGGCCGACTGGCCGACGTGGGTCACAGGTGTCCTCGGGGAGTTTCGGAAGCTCGTAGCGGGTGTGAGTCTATCCCGTGGAGTGAGTAGGCTCGGTATCGCCGTCACCCCGCTGAGAGGAACCCCGTGAGCACTTCCCCCGCCCTGGACTGGACCGATCTCGACGCCAAGGCGGTGGACACGGCCCGCGTGCTGGCGATGGATGCCGTCCAGAAGGTCGGCAACGGCCATCCGGGCACCGCGATGAGCCTGGCGCCGGCGGCGTACCTGCTGTTCCAGAAGGTGATGCGGCACGACCCGGCCGACCCGAGCTGGATCGCGCGGGACCGGTTCGTGCTGTCCTGCGGGCACTCGTCCATCACCCTGTACACCCAGCTCTACCTGGGCGGTTTCGGGCTGGAGCTGGAGGACCTCAAGGCGCTGCGCACGTGGGGCTCCAAGACGCCCGGCCACCCCGAGCTCGGCCACACCGCGGGGGTGGAGGTCACCACGGGCCCGCTCGGCCAGGGCGTCGCCAACGCCGTGGGCATGGCCATGTCCGGGCGCCGCATCCACGGCATCCTCGACCCGGAGGCGAAGGACGGCGAGAGCCTCTTCGACCACCACGTCTACGTCCTGTGCTCCGACGGCGACCTCCAGGAGGGCGTGAGCGGCGAGGCCTCCTCCATCGCCGGGACCCAGGAGCTGGGCAACCTCACCGTCATCTACGACCGCAACCGGATCTCGATCGAGGGCGACACCGACATCGCCTTCACCGAGGACGTCGCGGCGCGCTACGAGGCCTACGGCTGGCACGTGCAGACCGTCGACTGGACCAACGGAGGCACCGACTACCGCGAGGACGTCCCGGCGCTGTACGACGCGATCACGGCCGCCCGCGAGGTCACCGACCAGCCGTCGCTGATCGTTCTCGACACGATCATCGCCTGGCCCGCCCCCAACGCCCAGGGCACCGGCGCCTCCCACGGCAGCGCGCTGGGCGCCGACGAGGTCGCGGCGACCAAGGAGATCCTCGGGTGGGACCCCGCCCGGAACTTCGAGGTGCCGCCCGAGGTCCTGGAGCACACCCGGGCGCTGCGCGACCGGGGCTCGGAGTGGGGCGCCGCCTGGGACAAGCAGTACGCCACCTGGTCGGAGGCGAACCCGGAGCGGGCCGAGCTCCTACACCGGCTGAAGGCCCGGACCATGCCCGAGGGGCTGGCCGAGGCGCTGCCGGTCTTCGACGCCGATGCCAAGGGCGTCGCGACCCGGTCCGCCTCCGGCAAGGTCATCAACGCGCTCGCGCCCCTGCTGCCCGAGCTGTGGGGCGGGTCCGCCGACCTGGCCGGCTCCAACAACACCACGATCAAGGACGTCCCGTCGTTCGCTCCCGCGAGCCGGACCACCGATCAGTGGACCGCCGACCCGTTCCAGGGCCGAGTGCTGCACTTCGGCATCCGCGAGCACGGCATGGGCGCGATCATGAACGGCATCGCGGCCGACACGATCACCCGCGTCTTCGGCGGCACCTTCCTCACGTTCTCCGACTACATGCGCGGCGCGGTCCGGGTGGCGGCGCTGAGCAAGCTGCCGGTCACCTACGTGTGGACCCACGACTCGATCGGCCTCGGGGAGGACGGCCCGACCCACCAGCCGATCGAGCACCTGGCCGCGCTGCGGGCGATGCCCGGCCTCGACGTCGTGCGTCCCGCCGACGCCAACGAGACCGCCGCCGCCTGGCTGGCCATCCTCAACCACACCGATCGCCCGGCCGCCCTGGCGCTGACCCGCCAGAACGTGCCGGTCTTCCCGCGCGGGAAGGACGCCGAGACCGGAGAGGAGTGGGCCGGCACCGACGACGTCGCCAAGGGCGGCTACGTCCTCCTCGACGCCGAGGGCGGCACCCCGGACGTGGTCCTGATGGCCACCGGCTCCGAGGTGCAGCTGGCCGTGGAGGCGCGCAAGCTCCTCGCTGCCGACGGCATCTCCGCCCGCGTGGTCTCGATGCCCTGCCTCGAGTGGTTCGAGGCCCAGACCATCGCCTACCGCGAGACGGTCATCCCCCCGACGGTCAAGGCGCGGGTCTCGGTCGAGGCCGGCGTCAAGCAGGGCTGGCGCGAGTACGTCGGCGACCACGGCCGCATGATCTCCATCGAGCAGTTCGGCCAGTCGGCCGACTACGCCCGCATCTACACCGAGTACGGCATCACCGCGCAGGCGGTGGCCGACGCCGCTCGCGACAGCATCCGGGTGTCCACCGACTGACGCGCGCGGACTACGCGCGGGTCGCGACGGGTACCCCACACCCAGCACCACACCCAGGAGGAACCATGAGTGACCGCTTGAAGGCACTGGCCGACGCCGGCGTCTCGATCTGGCTCGACGACCTCTCACGGGAGCGGATCGAGACCGGCAACCTCGCCGAGCTGGTGACCGACCGGTCGGTGGTCGGGGTGACGACGAACCCGACGATCTTCGCCAGCGCCATCGCCAACGGCGAGCGGTACGACGAGCAGGTCCGCAAGCTGGTCGCCTCCGGAGCCGACGTCACCAAGGTCGTCTTCGAGCTGACCACCGAGGACGTGCGCAACGCCTGCGACGTGCTCGCCCCGGTCGCGGAGCGCACCGCCCACGACGGCCGCGTCTCGATCGAGGTGGAACCGGACCTCGCGAACGACACCGAGGGCACCATCGCCTCGGCCCGCGCCCTGTGGGCGGCGGTGGAGCGCCCGAACGCGCTGATCAAGATCCCCGCGACCAGCGAGGGCCTTCCGGCGATCACGACCGCGATCGCCGAGGGGATCAGCGTCAACGTGACGCTGATCTTCAGCGAGGAGCGCTACCGGGCCGTCCTGGATGCCTACCTCACCGGTCTGGAGCAGGCCCGCGAGGCCGGCCGTGACCTGTCCACGATCCGCTCGGTCGCGTCGTTCTTCGTCTCGCGGGTCGACACCGAGGTCGACAAGCGTCTCGAGGAGGTCGGCACCGACGAGGCGCTGGCGCTGCGCGGCAAGGCCGCGGTCGCCAACGCGCTGCTCGCCTACGGCGCCTTCGAGGAGGTCACGGCCTCCGACCGGTGGCGTTCGCTGGCCGAGGCCGGCGCCCACCCGCAGCGGCCGCTGTGGGCCTCGACCGGCGTCAAGAACCCCGACTACTCCGACACGATGTACGTCACCGAGCTGGTGGTCCCCGGGACCGTCAACACGATGCCGGAGAAGACGCTGGAGGCGTTCGCCGACCACGGTGAGGTGCACGGCGACGTCGTGACCGGCCGGGCGGCCGAGGGCCGTGCGATCCTGGACCGGATCAACGAGGTCGGTGTCGACTTCGACGACGCGTTGCTGGTCCTCGAGACCGACGGCGTGGACAAGTTCAAGAAGTCCTGGGTCGAGCTCGTCGAGACCGTCCAGGGCCAGATGGACCAAGCCACCGCATGACCGACACCGGCGGGGGCACGGGCTCCGGGGGCGGTTTCGCGCTCACCTTCGGCTGTCCTGACGAGTCGGCGTACGCCGCGATCCTGGACCGCCTGGTCGGCGATCGCGTCGCCAGCCGGATCGCGGCCCGCGACGCCACGGTGTGGGGCCCGGAAGCGGCGGACGAGGCGGCCAAGCGGCTGGCCTGGGTCGATCTGCCCGCGGCGTCGCGTGACCTGGTCAGCGACGTCGCGGCCCTCGAGGTCGAGATGCGCTCGCGCGGCCTGGTCCGCGTCGTCCTGTGCGGCATGGGCGGCTCCTCGCTGGCTCCGGAGGTCATCTGCGCCGCCGCGGGCGTTCGGCTCGACGTGCTGGACTCCTCCGACCCCGACTTCGTGCGCCGCGCGCTCGAGGACCGGCTGGAGGAGACAGTGGTCGTGGTCTCGTCCAAGTCCGGCGGCACCGTGGAGACCGACAGCCAGCGCCGCGCCTTCGAGAAGGCGTTCACCGACGCCGGCATCAACCCGGCGGAGCGGATCGTCGTCGTCACCGATCCCGGGTCCCCGCTGGAGCAGCTGGGCCGGGAGGCCGGCTACCGGGTCTTCCTGGCCGACCCCGAGGTCGGCGGCCGCTACTCCGCGCTCACCGCCTTCGGCCTGGTCCCGAGCGGCCTCGCCGGCGCCGACATCGCCGGGCTGCTGGCCGCGGCGCAGGCACTGCGCCCCGCGCTCGAGGCGGACTCGGCGGACAACCCCGGGCTGCGGCTCGGCGCCCTGCTCGGAGCCGCCAACCTCGCCGGCGTCGACAAGCTCGTCCTGGCCGACGCGGGCTCGGCGTACCCCGGCCTGGGGGACTGGGCCGAGCAGCTGGTGGCGGAGTCCACCGGCAAGGACGGCAAGGGCATCCTCCCCGTCGTCGTCGACGGCCCGGACTCCCCCAACCTGACCCCGAGCACGCCCGACGAGGTACTGGTCACCTACGGTCCCGGCGACCTGCTCGGGGAGCGCGTGCGCCCGGCCTCGGGCTGGTGGGCCTCGGTGGAGGCGGACCTGGGCGGTCAGCTCCTGCTCTGGGAGTACGCCACCGCCGTGGCCGGCGCCGTGCTCGGCATCAACCCCTTCGACCAGCCCGACGTCGAGAGCGCCAAGGCCGCCGCCCGCGAGCTCCTCGACGGAGGCGGCGAGAGCCCCAAGCCGGCGTTCGTGGACGGTCCGGTGACCGTCTACGACGTGGGCGGCTGGCTCCCCGACGGGGTCAGCACCGTCCCGGACGCGGTGGCAGCCCTGCTCGCGCGGCTCGACGAGGAACGCGGCTACGTCGCCGTCCAGGCCTACCTGGACCGGCACCGGGACGCCGGGCTCGCGGACGTGCGCGACCTGCTCGCGCAGCGCACCGGGCGCCCGGTCACGTTCGGCTGGGGGCCCCGCTTCCTGCACTCGACCGGGCAGTACCACAAGGGCGGCCCCGCGACCGGGGTCTACCTGCAGGTCACCGGCCAGCCCGAGGCTGACCTCGCGGTGCCCGACCGACCCTTCACGTTCCACGAGTTCCTGACCGCCCAGGCGGTCGGTGACGGCCAGGTGCTCGCCGACCACGGACGGCCCGTGCTGCGCCTGCACGTCAGCTCCCCGGCCGATCTCGCCGTCGTCCGCGACGCGCTGCGATGAGCTGGACGAACCCGCTCCGGGACCCAGCCGACCGGCGGCTCCCCCGCGTCGCGGGCCCGTGCGGGCTGGTGCTCTTCGGCGTCACCGGCGACCTGTCGCGCAAGAAGCTGATGCCGGCGGTGTACGACCTCGCCAACCGGGGTCTGCTCCCGCCCGGCTTCAGCCTGGTCGGGTTCGCCCGGCGCGACTGGGCCGACCAGGACTTCGCCCAGATCGTGCACGACTCGGTCAAGGAGCACGCCCGCACCGAGTTCCGCGAGGAGGTCTGGCAACAGCTGCTCGAGGGCATCCGGTTCGTACCCGGCAACTTCGACGACCCCGCGGCGTTCGAGACCCTGCGGCGCACGATCGAGGAGCTCGACGAGAGCCGGGGCACCGACGGCAACCACGCGTTCTACCTGGCGATCCCGCCCGGGTTCTTCGGGGACGTCGTCACCCAGCTCGAGCGGCACGGCTTGGCGGAGGCCAAGGAGGGCTCCTGGCGCCGAGTCGTGGTGGAGAAGCCGTTCGGCCACGACCTCGCCTCCGCCCGCGAGCTCGACGAGGTCCTGGCGGGGGTGTTCAGCGAGGACTCCGTCTTCCGCATCGACCACTACCTCGGCAAGGAGACGGTCCAGAGCATCCTGGCGATCCGGTTCGCCAACGCGATGTTCGAGCCGCTGTGGAACGCCAACTACGTCGACCACGTACAGATCACGATGGCCGAGGACGTCGGGATCGGCGGCCGGGCCGGCTACTACGACGGCATCGGCGCCGCCCGCGACGTCATCCAGAACCACCTCCTCCAGCTGATGGCGCTGGTCGCGATGGAGGAGCCGACCGCGTTCGACGCCCACAGCCTGCGCCAGGAGAAGCAGAAGCTGCTCTCCTCGATCGTGCTGCCGCGCCGACTGGACCTCACCACCGCCCGCGGCCAGTACGCCGCCGGGTGGGCCGGCGGCGAGAAGGTGGCCGGCTTCCTGGAGGAGGAGGGCATCCGGCGTACCTCCCGGACCGAGACGTTCGCGGCCATCACGCTGCACGTGGCGAACCGGCGCTGGGCCGGCGTCCCGTTCTACCTGCGCACCGGCAAGCGGCTCGGTCGGCGGGTCACCGAGGTCGCCGTCGTGCTCAAGCGGGCCCCGCACCAGCCGTTCAGCGCGGCCTCCACCGAGGAACTGGGACAGAACGCGATCGTGATCCGGGTCCAGCCCGACGAGGGCATGACCGTGCGCTTCGGGTCCAAGGTGCCCGGGACCGCGATGGAGATCCGCGACGTGAACATGGACTTCGTCTACGGCGGCTCGTTCACCGAGACCTCCCCGGAGGCCTACGAGCGGCTCATCCTCGACGTGCTGCTCGGTGAGCCGCCGCTGTTCCCGCGCAGCGAGGAGGTCGAGCTGTCCTGGCAGATCCTCGACCCGGTCCTTGCCGCCTGGGAGCGCAAGGGCAAGCCGGAGCCGTACCCCGCTGGCACCTGGGGTCCCGAGTCTGCCGAGAAGATGCTGGCCCGCGACGGCCGCACCTGGAGGCGGCCATGAGCATGATCGAGCTCACCGACACCAACTCCGCCGGGATCGCCGCGGAGTTCGTGCGCGCCAGGCGCCGGGCGGGCAGCCCCGCGATGGGGATGGTGATGACGCTGGTCATCGTGGTCCCGGACGAGGACGCGGAGCACGCCATGGCCGCGGCCCGACAGGCCTCGCACGAGCACCCCGCGCGGGTGCTCGGCGTGGTCCTCGGCGACGGCCGCGGGCACGGCTCCATCCACGCCCAGGTCCGCACCGGCTCGGGCGCGACCGGAGAGACCGCCCTGATCCGGCTCACCGGCGAGGTGACCAAGCATCCCGCGTCCGTGGTGCTCCCCCTGCTGCTCCCCGACTCCCCCGTGGTCGTCTGGTGGCCCACCGACGCACCGGCCGATCCCGCGGCCGATCCGCTCGGTGCCCTCGCCCAGCGGCGCATCACCGACGCTGCGGCCGCGACCAGCGGGCGCAGCCGCGCCCTGCACGGCCAGTGCGCGCGCTACGTCCCCGGCAACACCGACCTCGCCTGGACCCGCACCACGCCCTGGCGTGCGCTGCTCGCCTCCACCCTGGACCAGCAGGCCCGGCGGATCACCGCCGCCGAGGTCGAGGCCGAGAAGGTCAGCCCGAGCGCCGACCTGCTCGCGGCCTGGCTGGCCGACCGGCTCAAGGTGCCCGTCGAGCGCCGCGTCTCCGACGGTCCCGGCATCACCGAGGCCGTGATGGTGACTCGGGACGGTCCGATCCGCATCGCCCGCCCCGACGGGCGGCTGGCGACCCTGTCCTCCCCCGGCGCACCCGACCGGCCGGTCGCGCTCAAGCGCCGCGAGCTCCCCGAGCTGCTGGCCGAGGAGCTGCGCCGCCTCGACGAGGACGAGGTGTACGCCGCGACCGCCCGCCGTCTCGCGAAGGAGAAGCCGTGACCGCTCCGCTCATCGAGGTCCACGAGGACGCCGACGCCCTCGCCACCGCGGTCGCCGGCGAGCTGCTCGCCCGGCTGGCCGCCGCCCAGGCCGACGGCCGGACCCCCCAGATCGCGCTCACCGGCGGCACCGTCTCCCGCGTCGTGCACCGCGAGGTCGCCCGCCTCTCCGCGGGCTCGACGGTGGACTGGTCCCGGGTGGTGGTCTGGTGGGGCGACGAGCGGTTCGTCGCCGCGGACGACCCGGAGCGCAACTGCGCCCAGGCGCGGGAGGACTTCCTGGACGCCGTCGGCGCCGCCCCGGACCGGGTCTTCGAGGTCCCGTCGACCGCCGACACCGACTCGGTCGACGCGGCGGCCGCGGCGTACGACGCACTGCTCCGCGAGCACGGCGCCGCCGAGCTCGAGGTGGTGATGCTCGGCCTCGGCCCCGACGCCCACGTGGCGTCGCTGTTCCCGGGCCATCCCGCTCTGGACGCCGCGCCCGACCGGCTCGCTGTCGCCGTCCGTGAGTCTCCCAAGCCCCCGCCGGAGCGGGTCAGCCTGACCTTCGAGGCCCTGAACCGCGCCCGGGCAGTGTGGTTCCTGGTCAGCGGCGACGGCAAGGCCGACGCCGTCGCCCGCGTCCTCGCCGAGCCTGCTCCCCCGCGCGAGGACGCACCCGCGGCCGGCGTCCACGGCCGCGAGGTGACCACCTGGTTCCTGGACCGCCCCGCCGCCGCCCGCCTCTGACTCCCCGTCTTTGCCGACCCGGCACTTCTGGTCGCGGTCGTGGCACCGACCCGTCAGGTCTGGTCGCGCGTCGGGTACGCCGTGGGGCGCGCCAACGCGCGTCGCGCCCGGAGCACGCCGTCCTGCAACCGACGCCCGGGATCGGCTCGGGGCACGAACACGTCGGCCTTGGCGAAGACGTCGACCACCCAGCCCCGGTCTGCCAGCCAGCCCCGCCGCGCCGCGTCGTACGCCGTGCGGTCCGGGCCGTGGAAGGCCTCGCCGTCGTACTCGGCCGCGTAGCGCAGCTCCGGCAGGGCCAGGTCCAGCCGGTAGACCGCCACCCCGTCGGAGTCCGCCACCCACCACTGCAGCTCCGGCGCCGGCAGCCCCGCGTCGTACCAGTGCAGGCGCAGCACCGACTCCGCGACGGACTCCGCCCGCGGGTCAGCGAGGCCGATCAGGCCGCGCAGCTGCACCACGCCCCGGTAGCCGCGGAAGCGGCCGACTCCCGCCAGCAGCTCGCCCCGGCTCACGCCCAGCGCCAGGAACTGGTCGAGCGCGGCGAGCGCGTCGGGGCGCCACAGCATGCGCCCCAGGTCCAGCGCGGTCCGCAGCGGCGACGTCACCCGCAGTCCGTGCACGTCGACCACGTCATCGGCGCGCAGCGTCCGCTCCCCGCTGAGTACGCCGTCGCGGCGCGCCCGCGTCCCGGGGCGCTGGTACGCCGAGATGGGTGCCCGTCGGCTCGCCTCGGAGCGAGGCAGCAGCATGACCCCGTGCAGCCAAGCGGCGGTCCGGTCGGTCACGACCGCGCTCGGGGAGACGACCAGGTGCAGCGCCTGCGCGCGGAACGCGATGTCGTCGGGCGCCTGCGCCACGGCGTACACACCCTGCAGGACGCGGCGCACGAGCCCGCGGGCGAGCAGGGTCCGCAGCCGGCGGCGGCTGACTCCGAGCGCCTCGGCCTGGGCGGCGGTGAACGGCAGCGCGAGGGGCAGGGGGCACCGGGCGTCGAGGAGCGCGAGGTCGGAGCTGAGCCAGGCCGTCATACGACAACGGTCCGGTACCCCGAGGGGTACCGGACCGTTGTCCACAGGACCATCTCTGCCGGGTCGGCGGCAACCTCGCGACCAGAACTGCCGGGTCGGCGGAAACCTCGCGACCAGAGCTGCCGGGTCGGCGTCAGAAGATCAGGTCGCCGGACTTCCGGCGGGAGCGCAGGAGCGTGAGGGCCTCGTCGAGGATGTCGGCGGCCTCCTTGTCGGAGCGCCGTTCCTTCACGTAGGCCAGATGGGTCTTGTACGGCTCGTTCTTCGGCGCCGGGGGCGGGTTCTCGGAGTCCAGGCTCCCGGGCAGGCCGCACTTGGGGCAGTCCCAGGACTCCGGCGCCACGGCCTCGATCGAGAACGTGATCACCGAGCGGTGCTCGTTGGCGCAGAAGTAGGTCACCGCCTGGCGCGGGGCGGCGTCGCCGCGCTCGGCCTCGCCCATCGGGCCAGCACCGACCCGGCTCCCTCGAATCGCGTTTCCAGCTCCAGCCACGAAATGCGTCCTCTCTGCGTGATCTCGGTGGGGTCAGTTCGGGTACGCGAGCAGCAGGCCCAGCGCGATCACACAGGCGAAACCAGATCACGCCGACGCCGACGGTGATCCGGTCCAGGTTGCGCTCGGCGACCGACGAGCCACCGAGGGAGCTGGAGACGCCGCCTCCGAACATGTCGGAGAGGCCCCCGCCGCGTCCCTTGTGGAGCAGCACCATGAGGATCATCAGGGCGCTCGTGATCACAAGCAGGATCGTGAAGACGGTAGTCACGAGGCGAAATCCTACGGCACCGACGGCTCGGTCACAGGACCGGCATGTCGTAGAAGCGACAGATTCCGCCGAACTCGTCCGCCTGGAGGCTCGCGCCGCCGACCAGACACCCGTCCACGTCGTCCTTGACCATGATCGCGCCGACGTTCGCGGCCTTGACCGAACCGCCGTACAGCACCCGGACGCCGTCGGCCGCGGCCGTCGCCGTGGACCTCCCCGGATCCGGGCCCGGATCGCCGCGCACACCTCCTGCGCGTCCTCGGGGCTGGCCACCTCGCCGGTCCCGATGGCCCAGACCGGCTCGTAGGCGACCACGAGCCCCGCGACCTGCTCGGCGGTGAAGCCCGCCAGCGAGCCGTCGACCTGCGCGACGGTGTACCCGACGTGCTCGGCCCGCCTGACGCACCTCGAGGCCCTCGCCGACGCACACGATCGGGGTCATCCCCGCCGCGAGCGCCCTTGCCGGCCTTCGCGCTGACGAGCGCGTCCGACTCGCCGTGGTGCTCGCGGCGCTCGGAGTGGCCGACCACCACGTAGGAGCAGCCGAGCTTGGCCAGCATTCCGGCGGAGATCTCGCCGGTGTATGCCCCGGAGTCGTGGGCCGAGACGTCCTGGGCGCCGTACTTCACCGACAGCCGGTCCCCGTCGACGAGCGTCTGGACCGAGCGCAGGTCGGTGAACGGGGGTACGACGACCACCTCGACCTTGCCGTAGTCGTGACGCTTGTCCGCCAGGGTCCAGGCGAGCTTCTGGACGAGCACCACCGCTTCCTGGTGGTTGAGGTTCATCTTCCAGTTGCCCGCCATCAGCGGGACGCGGGCCGCAGCCTTCGCCATGTGTGTCAGTCCTCCAGGACCTGGATGCCGGGCAGCTGCTTGCCCTCGAGGTACTCGAGGCTGGCGCCGCCGCCGGTGGAGATGTGGCCGAACGCGGCCTCGTCGAAGCCGAGGGTGCGCACCGCCGCGGCGGAGTCCCCTCCGCCCACGACCGAGAGCCCGTCGACCTTGGTCAGCGCCTCGGCCACCGCGCGGGTGCCGTCGGCGAACGCGTCGACCTCGAACACGCCCATCGGGCCGTTCCAGAAGACGGTCCTCGCATCCGCCAGCGCGGCCGCGAACGCCGCCGCGGACTCGGGCCCGATGTCCAGGCCCAGGCTGTCGGCGGGGATCTGCGTGGCGGGCACCACCCGCGGGTGCGGGGTGGCCTCACCGGAGGGGAACGTCGTGTCGACCACGATGTCGGTCGGAAGCAGGATCTCGACCCCGGTGCTGGCCGCTCGCGCCAGGTAGGAGCGGCAGATGTCGAGCTGGTCCTGCTCGAGCAGGCTCTTGCCGACCTCGTGCCCCTGAGCCGCCAGGAACGTGAAGACCATGCCGCCACCGATGAGGAGCCGGTCGGCCTTGCCGAGCAGGTTGTCGATGACCCCGAGCTTGTCGGAGACCTTCGAGCCGCCCAGCACCACGACGTAGGGTCGCGCCGGGTCCTCGGTCAGCCGACGCAGGACGTCGACCTCGGTGGCCACGAGGGCACCCATGGCGTGCGGGAGCCGCTGCGCGACGTCGTACACGCTGGCCTGCTTGCGGTGCACCACCCCGAACCCGTCGGAGACGAACGCGTCCGCGAGCGAGGCCAGCTGGTCGGCGAACGCCGCCCGCTCGCGATCGTCCTTGCTGGTCTCGCCCGGGTTGAACCGGACGTTCTCCAGCACCGCGACCTGGCCGTCGGCCAGGCCGGCGACCACGGACTGCGCAGACTCCCCGACGGTGTCCGACGCGAAGGCGACGTCCTGCCCGAGGAGCTCGCCGAGGCGAGCCGCGACCGGGCGCAGCGAGTAGCGCTCGTCGGGGGCACCCTTGGGCCGGCCGAGGTGGGCGACCACGACCACCCGGGCGCCGGCCTCGGCCAGCGCACGGATGGTCGGGACGCTGGCCCGGATCCGGCCGTCGTCGGTGATCCGCATGGCGGGCGGCGTGCCGTCGAGCGGCACGTTCAGGTCCGAGCGGACCAGCACCCGCTTCCCGGCGACGTCACCCAGCGAGGAGTAGTCCCCCACGGTCAGAGCGACTTGCCGATGTAGTCGATCAGGTCGGCGAGGCGGTTGGAGTAGCCCCACTCGTTGTCGTACCAGCCGACGACCTTGACCTGGTTGCCGATGACCTTGGTCAGCGGCGCGTCGAAGATGCAGGACGCCGGGTCGGTGACGATGTCGGAGGAGACGATCGGGTCGGTCGAGTAGCGCAGGAACCGGCCGTCGGCGGCCGCCTTCACGATCTCGTTGACCTCCTCGACGGTGGTCTCGCGGCCGGCCTCGAAGGTGAGGTCGGTGGCGGAGCCGGTCGGGACCGGGACGCGCAGCGCGTAGCCGTCGAGCTTGCCCTTGAGCTCGGGCATGACCAGGCCGATCGCCTTCGCGGCGCCGGTCGAGGTCGGGACGACGTTGAGGGCGGCGGCGCGGGCGCGGCGCGGGTCCTTGTGGATATTGTCCTGGAGGTTCTGGTCCGCGGTGTAGGCGTGCACGGTGGTCATCAGGCCCTTGACGATGCCGAGACCGTCGTTGAGCGCCTTGGCCATCGGGCCGAGGCAGTTCGTGGTGCACGAGGCGTTCGAGATGATGTGGTGGTTGGCCGGGTCGTAGTTGGTGTGGTTCACACCCATGACGACCGTGATGTCCTCGTTCTTGGCCGGAGCCGAGATGATGACCTTCTTCGCGCCGGCGTCGAGGTGCGCGCGGGCCTTCGTGGCGTCGGTGAAGAAGCCGGTGGACTCGACGACGACGTCGACCCCGAGCTCGCCCCACTTCAGGTCCGCCGGGTTGCGCTCGGCGAAGGCCTTGATCTCCTTGCCGTCGACCACGATCGCGTCCTCGGTCGAGGACACCTCGGCGTCGAGACGACCCAGGATCGAGTCGAACTTCAGGAGGTGGGCGAGCGAGGCGTTGTCGGTGAGGTCGTTGACGCCCACGATCTCGATGTCGAGGCCGGACGCACGCACGGCGCGGAAGAAGTTGCGGCCGATCCGGCCGAACCCGTTGATGCCTACACGAACGGTCACTGCGAATGCTCCTCGGGACGCGGGGTCAGGTGGACTGCACACCGCGGGCGAGGGCTCCGCACCGCGGTTCCCCCGAGCCTAGCCGGTCGGGCCGTCGGTCCCGCAGGGGTGCTCAGCCCTCGTCGGCGAGCATCTCCGGGCTGAGCGACGCCTCGGTGTCGGGGATGCCCAGCTCCTCCGCGCGCTTGTCCGCCATCGCCAGCAGCCGGCGGATCCGGCCCGCGATCGCGTCCTTGGTGAGGACCGGCTCGTGGAGCTGCCCGAGCTCCTCCAGCGAGGCCTGCTTGTGCTCCAGGCGCAGCTCGCCGGCGAGCTTCAGGTGGTCGGGGACGTCGGCGCCGAGGATCTCCATCGCGCGCTCGACCCGGGCGCCGGCGGCGACCGCCGCGCGGGCCGAGCGGCGCAGGTTGGCGTCGTCGAAGTTGGCCAGCCGGTTGGCTGTCGCCCGCACCTCACGGCGCATCCGGCGCTCCTCCCAGGCCATCAGCGCCTCGTGGGCGCCGAGGCGGGTGAGCAGCTGGCCGATGGCGTCGCCGTCGCGGATCACGACCCGGTCCACACCTCGGACCTCGCGGGCCTTGGCCTGGATCCCCAGCCGCCGGGCCACGCCGACGAGCGCCAGGGCCGCCTCCGGCCCCGGACAGGTGACCTCGAGGGAGGACGAGCGGCCCGGCTCGGTGAGCGAGCCGTGGGCCAGGAACGCGCCGCGCCAGGCGGCCACGGCGTCGCAGCCGCCGCCGGAGACCACGGCCGGGGGCAGGCCCCGCACCGGGCGCCCGCGCTGGTCGAGCAGTCCGGTCTGGCGGGCCAGCGACTCGCCGTCCTTGTCGACGCGGACCAGGTAGCGGCTGCCCTTGCGGATGCCGTTGCCCTGGACCATGACCACGTCGGACTGGTGCCCGTAGACCTCGAGGATGTCCTTGCGAAGCCGCCGCGCGGCGGCGCCCGTGTCCAGCTCCGCCTCGACGACGATACGGCCGTTCACGATGTGCAGACCGCCGGCGAACCGGACCGTGGAGGCCACCTCGGCCTTGCGGCAGCAGGTCTTGGTGATCTGGGTGTTCGACAGCTCCGACTTCACCTGTGCCGTCATCGCCATGGGGGGAATCCTCGCACGCAAGTCAATCACCCGGGGCAGGAGGTGGGCGTCCGCCGACGAGTCCCGGGCCGAGCTCGGGGCCCGGCCCGGCCGTCACTGCGGGTCGATGATCCGGGCGTACGCCGCGGCGAGGCGGGCGGGATCGTGGCGGGGGGCACCGCCGTCCTCGGCGATGTCGTCGAGGACCAGCTCGGCCCCGGACGCCGCCACGACGTGCTGGAGGTCGGCCAGGTCGTCGCCCACGCTCTGCCGGTCCGCGAGGACCGCGTGCACCTTGAGCTGCGGGGCGTGCTCGGCCAGCACGGCGAGATGGTCGGCGGGGCCGAACCCGCCGGTCTCCCCCAGCTGCTCGCCGAGGTTCAGCACGACGATCACCCGGGCGTCGGTGCCGACCAGCGCCGCGCGCATCGCCGGGACCATCAGGTGCGGGATCACCGAGGTGAACCACGAGCCCGGACCGAGCACCGCCCAGTCGGCCTCCTCGACGGCGCGGACGGCCTCGGGGCAGGCCTGCGGGTCCGGCGGGTCGAGCGCGATGGAGCTGATCACACCCTCGGTGGTCGCCACCTCCACCTGGCCCCGGACCGCGACCAGGGCGTCGGGTGCCTCGGGCACCAGGCCCCGCACCTCCGCGGTGATGTCCATGGGGGTGAGGGCCATCGGCAGCACCCGTCCCTTCGCCCCGAGCAGGCGGCCGACCCGGTCCAGCGCGTCGACGGGGTCACCGAGGAGCTCCCAGAGCCCGACGATGAGCAGGTTGCCGACCACGTGGCCGCGCATGTCGCCGTCCCCGGCGAAGCGGTGCTGGAGGACCTCCGCCCAGGTCGTGCCCCACTCGTCGTCCCCGCACAGCGCGGCCAGCGCCATCCGCAGATCGCCGGGCGGCAGCACCCCGAACTCGCCCCGCAGCCGCCCCGACGAGCCGCCGTTGTCGGCGACCGTGACCACCGCGGTGAGCTCGTCGATGGTGAGGTCGTCCACGAGCCGGCGCAGGGCCTGCAGCGAGGCGTGGAGGCCGTGGCCACCGCCGAACGCGACGACGGACTGGGCACGCTGGGACATCTACTCGCGCCCCAGGTCGCGGTGGAAGGACCGGGCCTCGAAGCCGAGCTCGACCAGGCGGCCGGTGATCTCCTCGGTCATCGCGACGCTGCGGTGCTTGCCGCCGGTGCAGCCGATCGCGACCCGCATGAACCGCTTGCCCTCGCGCAGGTAGCCGCCGGCCACCCCGGCGAGCACCGGCACGTAGGCGTCGATGAACTCCGCCGCCCCCGGTCGGCTGTGGACGTACTCGGCGACCTTGGGGTCGCGCCCGGTGCTGGGCCGCAGCTCCGGCACCCAGTGCGGGTTCGGCAGGAAGCGCATGTCGGCCACGAAGTCGGCGTCCACGGGGATGCCGTACTTGAAGCCGAAGCTGATGACCGAGACCCGCAACCCCGTGGTGTCGGGGGTGCCGAACGCCTCGGCGATCCGGTCGGTGAGCTGGTGCACGTTGAGGGCGCTGGTGTCGATGACCAGGTCGGCGTTGCTGCGCAGGTCGGCGAGGACCTTGCGCTCGCGCTCCAGGCCGTCCAGGAGCCGGCCCGAGCCCTGGAGGGGGTGCGGGCGGCGTACCGCCTCCTGGCGGCGCACCAGCACCTCGTCGCTGGCATCGAGGAAGACCAACGTCGTGCTCCGGCCGGTGGTGCCCTGGGCCAGGTTGGCCTCGAGGGACTCGAAGAACGACCCGGAGCGGACGTCCACGACGACGCCGACCGGTTGGCTGGTCCCGCGGCTCTCGTCGACGAGGCGCACCACGTCGCGCAGCAGGGCCGGTGGGAGGTTGTCGACGACGTAGTAGCCGAGGTCCTCCAGCTCCTTGGCCACCGTGCTCCGCCCCGCCCCGGTCATGCCGGTGACGACGACGAGCTCGCCCACGTGTTCCTGACCCACTAGTGCTCCTTGCTGTCGAGGTCCGGCGAGCCGGTGTCGATGATCTCGCCGGTCGCGGTGTTGACCGACATCATGTCCGGTCCGCCCGCCGCAACGCCGCCGTCGGTGACCGCGGCCTTGATCGCGTTGGCGGTGTGGACGCCGATCCCCGGGACCTCGGCGAGCTCCTCGACCGTCGCGGCCCGCAGCTTGCGCAGCGAGCCGAAGTGCTTGAGCAGGGTCTTGCGGCGCACCTCGCCGAGGCCCGGGACGTCGTCCAGGACGCTCTCGACCATCGACTTCGACCGGCGCGAGCGGTGGTGGTTGATCGCGAACCGGTGGGCCTCGTCGCGCAGCCGCTGCAGCAGGTAGAGCCCCTCCGACGAACGGGCCAGGATGACCGGGTCCTCCTGGCCGGGCAGCCAGACCTCCTCGAGGCGCTTCGCCAGCCCGCACACGGGCACGTCATCGATGCCGAGCTCGTCGAGCGCCCGCTGGGCCGCCGCGACCTGGGGGGGCCCGCCGTCCACGACGACCAGCCCGGGGGCGTAGGCGAACTTGCGTGGCCTGCCGGTCTCGGGGTCGACGAGCATCGGGCCGTTGTCGCCCTCGACCTCGGCGGAGCGCGCCTGCTCGTCGAGCAGCCGGCGGAAGCGGCGGGTGATCACCTCGTGCATCGACGCGACGTCGTTCTGCCCGTCGACGTCGCGGATCACGAAGCGGCGGTACTCGCTCTTGCGGGCCAGCCCGTCCTCGAAGACGACCATCGACGCCACGACCTCGGTGCCCTGGAGGTTGGAGATGTCGTAGCACTCGATGCGCAGCGGCACCTCGCCCAGGTCGAGCGCCTCCTGGATCTCCTCCAGCGCCCGGTTGCGGGTGGTCAGGTCGCTGGCGCGCTTGGTCTTGTGCAGCACCAGCGCCTGGCCGGCGTTGCGGGCCACGGTCTCCTGGAGGGTCTTCTTGTCCCCGCGCTGCGGGACCCGGATCGCGACCCGGCTCCCCCGCAGGTCGCTGAGCAGCTGCTCGAACGTCTCGACGTCCGGCGGCAGCGCCGGCACCAGGATCTCCCGGGGGATCGTGTCGGCGTCCCCGGCGTAGAGCTGGAGCAGGAAGTCCTCGATCAGCTTGTCGGTGCCGCCCTCGTCGACGCGGTCCGCGACCCAGCCGCGCTGACCGCGGATCCGGCCGCCGCGGACGTAGAAGATCTGGACCGCCACCTCGAGGGGGTCTTCCGCGAGCGCGATGACGTCCGCGTCGGCGCCGTCCCCGAGCACGACGGCCTGCTTCTCCAGCGCCCGCTCCATCGCGCCCAGGTCGTCGCGCAGCCGCGCCGCCTTCTCGAAGTCGAGCGCCTCGGAGGCGGCGTACATCTCCTGCTCGATGCGCCGCATGAACGGCCGGGTGCGGCCACCCATGAAGTCGCAGAAGTCGTCGACGATCGCCCGGTGCTCCTCGGGCGTCACGTTCCCCACGCACGGCGCGGAGCACTTGTCGATGTAACCGAGCAGGCAGGGCCGGCCGATCTGGGCGGAGCGCTTGAAGACGCCGTTGCTGCACGAGCGCATCGGGAAGACCCGCAGCAGCACGTCGACGGTCTCCCGGATCGCCCAGGCGTGGCTGTAGGGACCGAAGTAGCGGGTGCCCTTCTTCTTCGCACCGCGGCCCACCATCACCCGGGGGAACTCCTCGCCGACGGTCACCGCCAGCCAGGGGTAGGACTTGTCGTCGCGGTACTTGACGTTGAAGCGTGGGTCGAACTCCTTGATCCAGGAGTACTCCAGCTGGAGCGCCTCGACCTCGGTGTTGACGACCGTCCACTCGACGCTCGCCGCGGTCGTCACCATCGTGGCGGTGCGCTGGTGCAGGTTCCCGATGTCCTGGAAGTACGACGACAGGCGGGCGCGGAGGTTCTTCGCCTTGCCGACGTAGATCACCCGCCGCTTGGCGTCGCGGAACCGGTAGACCCCCGGCTGGGTCGGGATCGACCCCGGCTCGGGGCGGTAGGACAACGGGCCTCGCGAGGAGCGGGACGGTCGAGCTGGAGGCACGTGGCAACCCTACGGTCCGGCCCCGACAGCGGGACCGGGACGGGTGGTCAGGCCAGGCTGATCGAGTCGCCCGACACGGTCAGCGCCACCTCGTCGAGCGCCTTCTCCGCCGGCCCGCCGGTCGGCTCGCCGTCCTCGATCGAGAACGTGCTGTTGTGGCAGCGGCACACGATGTCGCCGTCCTCGACGTCCGAGACCGCGCAGCCCTGGTGGGTGCACATGGCCGACCAGCCCCGGAACTCGCCGGCGCTCGGCTGGACGATCACGACGTTCTCGTCGGGGAAGACCCGGCCGCCGCCGACCGGGATGTCCGCCGCCGAGGTGAGCCCGCCGGCTCCCGGCTGCGGCGCACCCGAGCTCGTCGTACCCCCTCCGGCGCCGGCGGAGCCGCCGCCCCCGCCGTTGGTGGCGGTGCTCGTGTCGTCCCCGCCGCACGCGGCGAGGAACGGCACTCCGAGGCCGACCGTCGCCGCGCCGGTGAGGGCGTGTCGACGGCTGATGCAGGGTCGGCAGGGGGTCTCGTGGCTGTCGGTCATCGGCCGGTTCCTCTCCGCGGGCGGAAACTCGTTGAAACCGACACTACTAGCGGCCCTCGCCCGCGTTGGTCCGTTGCAGCCGCTCGCCGCGCTTCGATGCCGACGCTGCGGTCCGGCCGCGGGGCTCCGGAGCGGACGACGCCGGGAGCTTGCGCGTGGGCTGGCGCGCCTCACGACCCTCCAGCAGCGGCGCCAGGAACTTGCCGGTATAGCTCTCCGGGACCGCGACGACCTGCTCCGGGGTGCCCTGGGCGACGACCGTGCCGCCACCCGAGCCACCCTCGGGACCCATGTCGATGAG
Source organism: Nocardioides pantholopis (assembly GCF_003710085.1). Classification (NCBI taxonomy): domain Bacteria; kingdom Bacillati; phylum Actinomycetota; class Actinomycetes; order Propionibacteriales; family Nocardioidaceae; genus Nocardioides; species Nocardioides pantholopis. The sequence goes on from NZ_CP033324.1 coordinate 2,215,019, forward strand.
CCAGTCGGCGGTCTTGACCACATCGAGGTTGTGCTCGATGACCAGCACGGTGTTGCCCGCGTCGACGAGGCGGTTGAGGACGCCGAGCAGCTTGCGGATGTCCTCGAAGTGCAGTCCGGTGGTCGGCTCGTCGAGGACGTAGAGGGTGCGGCCGGTCGAGCGCCGCTGCAGCTCCGTGGCGAGCTTCACCCGCTGCGCCTCGCCGCCGGACAGCGTGGTGGCCGGCTGACCGAGACGCACGTAGCCGAGCCCGACCTCGACCAGGGTCTTGAGGTAGCGCGAGATGACGGGGACGGCCGCGAAGAAGTCCACGGCCTCCTCGATGGGCATGTCGAGGACCTCGGCGATGGTCTTGCCCTTGTAGTGGACCTCGAGCGTCTCCCGGTTGTAGCGCGCGCCGTGGCACACCTCGCAGGGGACGTAGACGTCCGGCAGGAAGTTCATCTCGATCTTGATAGTGCCGTCGCCCTGGCACGCCTCGCAGCGACCGCCCTTGACGTTGAACGAGAAGCGCCCCTGGAGGTAGCCGCGCATCTTCGCCTCCGGGGTGTCGGCGAACAGCTTGCGGACCCGGTCGAAGACCCCGGTGTAGGTGGCGGGGTTGGAGCGCGGGGTCCGGCCGATCGGCGACTGGTCGACGTGGATGACCTTGTCGACGTGCTCGAGCCCGGTGATCCGGGTGTGCCGGCCGGGGATGGCGCGGGCGTTGTAGAGCTGCTTGGCCAGCGACGTGTAGAGGATGTCGTTGACCAGCGTCGACTTGCCCGAGCCGGACACGCCCGTGACGGCGACGAACAGGCCGAGCGGGAAGGTGACGTCGATGCCGCGCAGGTTGTTCTCCCGGGCGCCGACGACCGTGAGCTCACGCCCGGTCGTGCGCGGGCGGCGCACCTCGGGTACGGCGATCTCCCGCCGGCCGGAGAGGTACTGCCCGGTGATCGAGTCGGGGTGCTCCAGCAGGCCGGCGACGCTGCCGCTGTGCACGATCTGGCCGCCGTGCTCCCCCGCCCCGGGACCGACGTCCACTGCCCAGTCGGCGACCCGGATGGTGTCCTCGTCGTGCTCGACGACGATCAGCGTGTTGCCGAGGTCGCGCAGCCGCACCAGCGTCTCGATGAGCTTCTGGTTGTCGCGCTGGTGCAGGCCGATCGACGGCTCGTCGAGCACGTAGAGGACGCCGACCAGCCCGGCGCCGATCTGGGTCGCGAGCCGGATCCGCTGGGCCTCGCCGCCGGAGAGCGAGCCCGAGGCGCGGTCCAGCGAGAGGTACTCGAGGCCGACGTCGAGGAGGAACTGCAGGCGCTGCTCGATCTCGCGCAGGACCACCTCGGCGATCTGCCGCTCCCGGGTGGAGAGCTCCAGGTCGCTCAGGAACGCCGCGGCGTCCTCCAGGGAGAGCGCGCACACCTCCGCGATGTTCTTGCCACCGAGGGTGACCGCCATCGAGACCGGCTTGAGGCGGCTGCCGCGGCACACCGGGCAGGGGACCTCGCGCATGAACCCCTCGTAGCGGTCCCGGCTCGTGTCGGACTCGGCCTCGCGGTGCCGGCGCTCGACGTAGGGGCGTACGCCCTCGAACTCGGCGTAGTACGCCCGCTGCCGGCCGTACCGGTTGCGGGTGACCACGTGCACCTTCGTGGGGTGCCCGTCCAGGACCGCCTTGCGGGCCTTGGCGGACAGGTCGCCCCAGGGCGTGTTCAGGTCGAACCCCAGCTCGTCGCCGAGGGCACCGAGGAGTCGCAGGAAGTAGTCCGCGACGTGCGCGCCGCTCCAGGGCTGGATCGCACCCTCGCCCAGGGTCGCGCGGTGGTCCGGGACCACCAGGTCCGGGTCGACCTCCATCCGGGTGCCGAGGCCGTGGCAGGCGGGGCACGCACCGAATGGCGAGTTGAACGAGAACGACCGGGGCTCGAGATCGTCGGTCTCGATCGGGTGGTCGTTGGGACAGGCCATCTTCTCGCTGAACTTCATCTCGCGGCCGTGGTCGGCGGCGTCGAGGTCGACGAAGTCCAGGACGAGCAGACCGCTGGCGAGCTTCAGGGCGGTCTCGACCGAGTCGGTCAGCCGGCGCTTCGCGGACTCCTTGACCGCGAGTCGGTCGACGACGACCTCGATCGTGTGCTTCTTCTGCTTCTCCAGGGTCGGCGGGGCGTCGAGCTGATGGGTCTCGCCGTCGACGCGGACGCGGGAGAACCCCTGGGCCTGGAGCTCCTTGAAGAGCTCGACGTACTCGCCCTTGCGCCCCCGGATCACCGGCGCGAGCACCTGGAAGCGCCGGCCCTCCTCGAGGGCCAGGACGCGGTCCACGATCTGCTGGGGGGTCTGCCGCTCGATCGGCGCCCCGCAGGTGGGGCAGTGCGGACGGCCCGCCCGCGCGTACAGCAGCCGCAGGTAGTCGTAGACCTCGGTGATCGTGCCGACCGTCGAGCGCGGGTTGCGCGAGGTCGACTTCTGGTCGATCGAGACCGCCGGGGACAGACCCTCGATGAAGTCGACGTCGGGCTTGTCCATCTGGCCCAGGAACTGACGGGCGTACGCCGAGAGCGACTCGACGTAGCGGCGCTGCCCCTCCGCGAAGATCGTGTCGAACGCCAGCGAGGACTTGCCGGAGCCGGAGAGACCGGTGAACACGATCAGGGAGTCGCGGGGCAGGTCGACGGAGACGTCTTTGAGGTTGTGCTCGCGCGCGCCCCGGATGATGAGCTGGTCAGCCACGGATGTGTCCTCGGATGATGTGGGAGAGTCGCCTGCTTCGAACAGGTGTTCGCGATTCTACGGGGCAGCGGCAAGCCACCGGCCCCACACTCGACCTTCTCACGACGCACCGACAGTCCCCGGTGGCCCACCGCTCGGGGGCCGCCGGGCACACTGGCGTGCAGAGCGGCAGGCTGCCGCGGTGGGGAGCATGGTGGGCTACACAGGAGAGGTCCGGCCCGGTGGGCCCGTCGACGTCCGTGAGCTGGACGCGCTGCGGATCACGAAGATCGCGGTGGACGAGAAGATGTCGAACAACTGCTACCTGCTGCGCTGCCGGGCGACCGGCGACCAGGTGCTGATCGACGCCGCCGCGGACGCCGCGACCCTGCTGTCCCTGATCGGGCCGGACGGCCTGACCGCTGTGGTCACCACCCACCAGCACTGGGACCACCACCGCGCGCTGGCCGAGGTGGTCGCCGCCACCGGGGCCGAGGTCGTGGCCGGCGCCCCGGACGCCGAGGCCATCACCGCCCAGACCGGCGTGGGCGTCACCCGCCCCGTCGGGCACGGCGCCAAGGTGCCTTTCGGCGCCGGCGCGCTGGAGGTGATCGCGATCGCGGGCCACACCCCGGGGTCGATCGCCCTGCTCCACGACCCGGGCTCGGACGGGCACCCGCACCTGTTCACGGGTGACTCCCTGTTCCCGGGCGGGGTCGGCAACACCTTCGGGGACGACGAGGCCTTCGCCCAGCTCATCGGGGACGTCGAGCAGCGGATCTTCGACCGGCTTCCCGACGCCACCTGGTTCTACCCCGGTCACGGCAACGACTCGACGCTCGGCACCGAGCGCCCGCACCTCCCCGGGTGGCGCGAGCGCGGGTGGTGACCGCCAGCCGCGATCTATGATCGCGGTGGCGGCGTGACCCGCTGCCTGCCCGGCTCGGTCCGGGCACCATCCCGGGCGAGGACGATCACCCAGTGAGCACCGACGAGGACCCCGACTACTTCGCCATCCCCGAGGCCCCGGTCCGTCCCGAGGCCGCGCCGAGCCTGGCGGCATCCCTGCTCGCCGCCGAGGTGATGGCCGGCGCGCTCACCGGGACCGAGGCGCTCGAGCGGACCGCCCAGCACTTCCTGACCACGGTCCCTCAAGTCGAGGGTGTGGTCGTGGTGCTCACGCTGGTGCCGCCGAAACCGACGCACGGCTGGTCCCGCATCGGCGAGCGGGCCTGGATCCGGGAGTGGGTGCGGCCGAAGACCGGATACGCCGCCGGACCGCGGCTCGCGGAGGCGTCCTCGGCGCTGAGCATGCCGTGGACCTCCCAGCGAGCCAGACGACTGGGGGTCATGGTGATCGAGGATGTCGAGCAGCTGCCGTCGGCTGCCGCCGTCGACAAGCGGGAGGCCCGTGCGTACGGGTTGGGAGCGACGATCAGTCTTTCCCTCATCGGGGACGAGGCCATGCTCGGCAGCGTCGCGCTGATGAGCACCAGACCCACGGCGTGGCCCGCCGAGGCGGTCGCGGACGGCCTGCTGCTCCGGGCCGCGATCACCGGACGGATCGCCACCGAGCGGGCCCGGGACGCGCTTACCGACGCGCTCGCTCGCGGTGACCAGGCCCTGGAGAGCCAGCTCCAGTTCTTCTCGGTCGTCGAGCACGACCTGCGCCCGCCGCTGGTCGACCTGCGCGCGAGCGACGACCTCGGGGACGCGGTCGCCAGCGCCATCGACCACACCCTGGCCGTGGTCGACGATGTCCTCCTGGTCCGCAGGGAGCTGACCCGGACCGACCGCGACTGGATCTCGGTCGCGGCCGCGGTCGGGGACGCCGTGCACTGGGTCCGCGCGGCCGCCGGGCTGCGGGGCGTCGAACTCGACGTCGAGGTCGACGAGACACTGGAGGTGTGCACCACCGGGGAGGCCCTGCGCCAGATCCTGGTCAACCTGCTCGACAACGCGATCTCGCGGGCGCCCGGCGGCGGGTCGGTTCGGCTGGTCGCGGCCCCAGCAGTCGGCGACCTGCCCCAGCCCCGGGTCCGGGTCACCGTGTACGACAGCGGTCCCCCGTTGTCGCTCGAGGAGCAGGACCGGCTCTTCCGCCCCACCACCCGCGTCCCGTCCGCGTTACCGGGTGCGGGGCTCGGTCTGTCGCTCTCGCGGACCTTCGCCGAGCGCGACGGTGGCGCGGTCGGGGCAGCCAGCGGGCCCGACGGCGCCGCGCTGTGGGTCGAGCTGCCGGGTCGCGGGCCCGGAGCCGAGGACCCGCCGGCACGGGCCGTAGGCTCGGTCCCGTGATCGAGTTGCGCACCCCCACCCAGATCGAGCAGATGCGTCCGGCGGGACGCTTCGTCGCCGCCGTACTCACGCGGCTCGCCGAGGTCGCCGACGTCGGGATGAACCTGCTCGAGCTCGACGCGGTGGCTCACGAGATGATCCGCGAGCACGGGGCGGAGTCCTGCTACATCGACTACCACCCGTCCTTCGGCGCCTCGCCGTTCGGCAAGGTGCTGTGCACCTCGGTCAACGACGCGGTCCTGCACGGTCTCCCCCACGACTACGTCCTGCGCGACGGCGACCTGCTCAGCGTCGACTTCGCCGCCTCCGTCGACGGGTGGGTCGCCGACTCCGCCCTCAGCGTGGTGGTCGGCACCCCGCGCGAGGAGGACCTGACCCTGATCGCGACCACCGAGCGGGCGCTGGCGGCCGGTATCGACGCGGCCCGGGTCGGGAACCGGATCGGCGACATCTCGGCGGCGATCGCCGCCGTCGCGCACGGGGCCGGGCTGAGCGTCAACACCCAGTTCGGCGGCCACGGTGTGGGACGGACCATGCACGGCGACCCGCACATCCCCAACGACGGCCGGGCCGGCCGCGGGCTGAAGCTGAAGGCCGGCCTCGTGATCGCCATCGAGCCGTGGTTCCTGCACACCACCGACGAGATCGTCACGGACGCCGACGGCTGGACGCTGCGCAGCGCCGACGGGTCGCGCGGCGCGCACGCCGAGCACACCGTCGCGATCACCGACGCCGGGCCGCTGATCCTCACCGCTCGGGACTGACCGCCGCCGGCGCTACTGCTCCCGGCTGCGCCGCCCGCCGCGGGCCGTTCGGAGAACGGCTCGCGCCGCCCGGCCGGCCCGCGCGCGGAGCCTGCGGCCCCGGGCGCGCGCACTCGCGGAGGCGGCCTCCACCTCGGCCTCGAGGCGCTCGATGCGTCGGGTGGCCCGCCGTACCTCCGCGGCCAGCGCGCGGTCCGTGGACCGCGCCGCGGTCGCGGCGACCCCCGCCGCCAGAGGCAGGGAGAGGTGCGGCCGGGCGGGAACTTCTCCGAAGGTGATCGGCCGTCCCTCCGAGGCCAGCGACCGGTGGTCGCCGATCACCCGGGCGGCCGTCTCCGCGAGCAACGCGGCGCGCGCCTCGTTGAGCTCGCGAACCGGCTCCTCGGCCCAGGCCGGCAGAACCTTCGGCTCGCGCATCCCCTGGTCCGGGGAGCGCAGGTAGTTCACGACGTCGCGGCGGACCGTGGCGACGTACCGCTGGACGTCCCAGCCCTGCTCGTGGGCCAACCGGTCGAGCTCCAGCACCAGCTCGGCGGCGCTCCGGGTCAGGGACGGGTTCGTGGTCTCCTCGGTGGGGGCCAGGAGCCCGCGGGGCAGGCCGAGCAGGTCCTCGAACGTGTCAGGGAGGAAGGAGTGGTTGCCCTCCTCGGCGACGATCGCCACGACGCGCTCGGGCGCGGCGGCGCCGCTCCAGGCGTCGAGCTGGGCGGCCAGGTCGTGCAGCTGCCAGAACTGGGCGTGGTCCTGGTCGTCCGGCGTGCCGGTCAGGACGGCCCGCAGCCAGTCCTCGTAGGAGCTGGTCCCCACCAGGCGGCGCACCCGCTGCTGCCACATCGACGGGAGCAGCGCGTCGATCGGCCGCACGGTCAGCACGACGTGCACGTCCTCGCCGCCCAGCCCCGTCACCGCCTCCACCGCCTGCGGTGGCGTGAGCAGGGAGAGGGACTCGCTGCTGACACAGACCCGGTCAGCGTCGCTGCCCGCGACCTCGGCGACCAGCGCGTCCCAGGCGCCCCGCCGCGATCCCGGGCTCCAGCGCAGCTCGAGGGTGGCATCGCGCGGCCGGGGCCCCGACCCCGCGTAGTGCACCCGGTGTACGGCCAGCGCCTCCCGACGCTGGTGCATGGACCGCTGGACAGCCGTCGTGCCGGTCTTCGGAGGACCGACGTGCAGCAGGCGGGAACCGACCGGCAGCGCCGGGGTCCTCGGCAGGTGCGCGGTCGACATGGTCAGGTTCTCCGGTCGAGTACGGCGCCGCGCAGCCGGCCGGCGGCCCGGCGCACCCGGGCACCGGCCGTCGGCGGGCGCTCGCGGAGCCGCGCGAGCTCGGCCTGCAGCCCGGCGATCCGGTCCTCGGCGGCGCGCAGCCGACCACGCTCGCCCTCGACGGCCGCCGCGGCCACGCCGGCGGCCAGCTGCACCGAGAGCAGCGGACGCACCGCCGCACCGTCGCCGCCGGGATCCACGGCGATCGGGCGGGCCTCGGGACGCAGCGTCTCCGGGTCGCCGATGACACGGAACGGCGGGTCGGCGCTGAGCAGGTCGGCCCGGGCCGCGTTGACCTCCGCGGCACGCTCGGCGGCCCACGCCGGCAGCGACTTGAGGTCCTGGGGCTCCCGCGGGCGGGAGCGCAGGTGGTAGGCGACGTCGGTGCGGACCTTCTCGGCGTACTCCGCCGGCGACCAGCCGCGCTCCTGGGCCTCGCGGTCCAGGGCGAGCAGCAGCTCGCCGGAGAACCGGGTCAGCGAGGGGTTGGACACGTCCACCCGGGGGACCAGGGTGCCGCGGGGCAGGTCGAGCAGGTCCTCGAAGGTGTGCAGCAGGAACGAGCGGTCGCCCTCCTGGGCCACCAGCACCACGACCCGCTCGGGGGCGGCCGCGGCGGACCAGCGCCGCACCTGGTCGGCGAGGTCGTGGAGCCGCCAGAACCGGTCGTGGACGGCGTCTCCCGGGGCGCCCAGCAGCACCGAGCGCAGCCAGTCCTCGTACGACGGGGCGCCGACGACGTTGCGGACGTGCTGCTGCCACACCGAGGGCAGCAGGGCGTCGACCGGGCGAGCGGTGATCACGACGTGCACGCTGTCGCCGCCGAGGCCCGCGACCGCCTCCGCGGCCTGGGCGTCGTTGAGGAGCGAGAGCGACTCGCTGCTGATGCAGACCCGCTCGGCGCCGGTGGCGGCGACCTCGGCGACCAGGGTGTCCCAGGCGCCGGCACGCCGCTCGGCGGGCCGCAGCAGCTCGAGCGAGGCGTCCCGGGGTCGGCTGGTCCTGCCGGGGTAGAGCACCCCGTGCTCGGCCAGCGTCGCGCGACCGTGGTGCATCGCCTTCTGGACCGCGGTGGTGCCGGTCTTCGGCGGACCGACGTGTAGCAGCCGCGCGCCCGGGGGCAGGGCCGTCACGGTCATCGAAAGGCACCCTCTGTCGTAGCCGGCTCGGACATCGCTCGCAGGCCGCACCCTACACGGGCCGGATGCTCCGGCCGGGGGGCCGGCTCGGTACCGTCGGGGTCATGACCGCCCCCCAGCCCCGCCGCAGTCGGCACCTCATGGACCTCGACAATCCGCCGCCGGTCCGGGCTACTCGGGCGGGCAAGGAGGGCATGGGACTCGAGGGCGTCCAGAAGTGGGTGATGTCCGCGTTGGCGGTCACCACGATCCTGCACCTCGCCTTCGGCCTGATGATCTTCGCGCTCTCCTTCGACGACGAGCACCGGGCCTCGCAGATCGGGCTCAACATCATCGCCGGAGTCTTCGGGGTGCTCGGGGTCGCCTCGGGGTTCATGATCCACCGCCGGTCCCCGCTCACCCCGTGGCTGGCTCTCGGCCTGCTGCCCGGAGCGCTCGGCATCTGGCTCTGCCTGCGCTGAGGCCCCGCCGCCGGACGGCCCGCCGGACCTTCCTACAATGCGGTCATGGACATCGGGGAGACGACGGAGAGCGTGGAGCAGGTCGAGTCCGGGGACGCCGACTTCCCGGTGGGCATGGTCGCGAACCCGGTCCGCACCCGCATCTGACGGACCCCCGCGAGTCGTCCCTGGCGGCTCAGTCCGTGGTGGTCCGGTAGGTCCCGCGGTAGAACAGCAGCGGCCGCGGGTCGCCGTCGACCGCGTCGAGGGCCAGCACCCGACCGATCACGACGTCGTGGTCCCCCGCCGCGTGTACGGCGTGGACCGCGCAGTCCACGTGCGCCAGGGCGCCCTCCAGCGCCGGCGAGCCCGACACCGGTGACGGGACCCACCCGACTCCGGCGAACTTCTCGGCGTCCCGGCTCGCCATCCGCTGCGAGAGCGCTGTCTGGTCGGCGGCGAGGATGCTCACGCAGAACTGCCCGGCCCGCCGGATCCGGGGCCAGGCCCGCGAGGTCAGCGCGGGCACGAACAGGACCAGCGGCGGGTCGAGCGAGACGCTCGAGAACGACTGGCAGGTCATCCCGACGGGGACCCCGTCGCTGAGCGCGGTCACAACCGTGACTCCCGACGCGAACCGGCCGAGCACGTCACGGAAGCGCCGGGCGGCGGAGAGGGCCTGCGGGTCCTCCGCGAGCTCCACCTCCTCGCCGGGCCGAAGCTCGAAGTCCGGGCTTCCGCCCCCGGGGATCGCGTCGGAACTCACCCCCCGACCCTAACCACGACGACCGCGTGCGGTGCGCCGGGCCCGGCCCGGGAAGAGCGGCGGACCGGTGGCGGTTGCACCGGCATGAAGAACATCGGCTTCCTGTCCTTCGGCCACTGGACGCCCTCGCCGCACTCGCAGACCCGCTCGGCCGCGGACGCTCTGCTGCAGTCCATCGACCTCGCGGTCGCCGCCGAGGAGCTGGGCGCCGACGGGGCGTACTTCCGCGTGCACCACTTCGCCCGCCAGCTGGCCTCCCCGTTCCCGCTCCTCGCCGCCATCGGCGCGCGCACCAGCCGGATCGAGATCGGGACCGGCGTGATCGACATGCGCTACGAGAACCCGCTGTACATGGCGGAGGACGCCGGGGCGGCCGACCTGATCGCCGGGGGCCGGCTCCAGCTCGGCATCAGCCGGGGATCACCGGAGCAGGTGGTCGACGGCTTCCGCTACTTCGGACACGTCCCCGCGGAGGGATCCGACGCAGCTCAGATGGCCCGCGAGCACACCGAGGTGCTGCTGCAGGTCCTGGAGGGCAAGGGCTTCGCTCAGCCGAACCCGCGGCCGATGTTTCCCAACCCGCCGGGCCTGCTGCGCGTCGAGCCGCACTCCCCCGGACTGCGCGAGCGCCTCTGGTGGGGCGCCGGGTCGCGCGCCACGGCCGAGTGGACCGCCGAGCTCGGCCTGAACCTGATGAGCTCGACGCTGCTCACCGAGGACACCGGCGTGCCGTTCCACCAGCTCCAGGCCGAGCAGATCCAGCGCTTCCGGGACGCCTGGCGGGCGGCAGGCCACGACCGCGAGCCCCGGGTCTCGGTGAGCCGCAGCATCTTCCCGGTCGTCAGCGACGAGGACCGGCGCTACTTCGGCGGCGAGACCGACAGCCGGGACCAGGTCGGGATCCTCGAGGACGGCCCCGCGCGATTCGGCAAGAGCTACGCCGGGGAGCCGGAGCGGCTGGTCGAGGAGCTCGCCCGGGACGAGGCGGTCGCGGCGGCGGACACGCTGCTGCTCACGATCCCCAACCAGCTGGGCGTGGACTACAACCTGCACGTCCTGGAGTCGGTGCTCCGCGACCTGGCACCCGCGCTCGGCTGGCGCTGAGCAGCCGGGTCAGATCCCGGCTACCCGGGTCGCGGTGCCGCGGTCCGGGTTCCAGTGCCGCAGCACCGTGAGGTCGAGCACGACGTCCTCGTGCCCCAGCACGTCCAGCGCCCGCTGGGCGTCGGACCGGTCCAGCCGCCGGGCCACGGTCACGTGCGGGAGCCAGCCGACGTGGCGCCGGTCGGGCACCTGCACGCGCACCGCGAGGACCCGCCGCACCACGTCGTCGTCGAGGTCCACGGCCCGGGCCAGCGTGAGGCGCTGCCCGCCCAGGAGCAGCAGGCCGGCCGCCCGGGCCCGCACCGGCAGCAGCGACCCCAGCCGGGCTCGCGCGACGTCGAGCGCGGCGTCCGGAAGCTCCGGCGCGGAGACCACCGTCAGGTGCGGCAGGTTCGTCGCCCCCGGGTGGTCGAGCTGAGAGGGCAGCCCCGCATCCCGCAGCGCCTGCCAGTCCCGGCGTACCGCCTCCTGTCCGGCGGCGTCCGGGACCAGCTCCAGCGCGTGTGACGTCATGGGGCCATCCTGCTGGAACGGGCTGCTGGATCGGGGGGCGGGAGCCCCGGCCGAGGATCCCCGGTGGACCGGGGATCGCCGGGGTTCTCGGGGTCTGCACTGCCCCAGAGGCGCGAGCACTGCCCCAGAAGTACGCCGCCGGCGCCAGCGCCCGGGAGCTGCCCCGCCGTGCTGGATAGGCTCCGGCCGTGACCGCCATGCCTGCCGACCTGCTCGACCACGCCCGGGACGCGAAGGGGTTCATGCCCCCCGACGAGGGTCTGCTCCTGCACCGGGCCGCCCGCGAGCAGCTGCCGCACGGGCCCGCGCTGGAGGTCGGCAGCTACTGCGGCAAGTCCGCGATCTACCTCGGCGCCGCGGCGCGCGAGGTGGGCCCGCAGGCAGTCGTCTTCACGGTCGACCACCACCGCGGCTCCGAGGAGAACCAGGCGGGCTGGGAGCACCACGACGCCTCGCTCGTGGACCCCGAGACCGGCCTGATGGACACGCTCCCGGTCTTCCGGCACACGATCGCCCGGGCCGGTCTGGAGGACCAGGTGGTCGCGGTGGTCGGACGCAGCACCACCGTCAGCGCGCACTGGCGCACGCCGCTCGCGCTGCTGTTCATCGACGGCGGCCACGCCGAGGAGCACGCCCAGAACGACTACACCGGCTGGGCGCACTGGCTGATGCCGGGCGGCCTGCTGGTCATCCACGACGTGTTCCCCGACCCCGCCGACGGCGGCCAGCCGCCGTACCACGTCTTCCTGCGCGCGCTGGCGGGCGGCGCCTTCACCGAGGTGGAGGCGCTGGGGTCGATGCGGGTGCTACGCCGGACGTCCGGGGACGCCGGGGAGTCCGTCGGCTGAGCCGACGCCCGACGGGCAGCCACACTCCAGCGCCAGCTCGCCGAAGTGGGGGGCCAGCGAGGTGCCGCGCATGATGCCCGATCCCGGGGTGCCGTGGCCGTAGGTCTCCCCCAGCGCGTCGACGGCGAGCAGCACCGCCGCGGCCGTGTACGTCGTGTGCTCGACCGGCCAGTACACGTCCGGGTTCTCCCCGGCGTACACCCATCCGGTCCAGTACCGCCCGCCCTCGCCGCGCAGGTGCTGCATGTCGCCGAGCAGGGTCCGGGCCCGCCGGTGGTCACCGAGGGCGTCGAGCGCCATCGCCAGCTCGCAGGTCTCGGCGCCGGTCACCCACGGGTTGGTGTCGACGCAGAGGATCCCCAGACCGGGACGGACGAAGTCGTCCCACCGGGCGGCCAGCCGCTCGTGGCCGGCGGCACCGCGCACGGCGCCGCCGAGGACCGGGTAGTACCAGTCCATCGAGTAGGTGGACTTGTCGAGGAACAGGTCGCGGTGCTCGCGCAGGGCGTGGCCCAGCCGCCCACCGGCCAGCTCCCACTCCGGCTGCGGGTCGGCGAGCAGCTCGGCGAGCGCGACGCCGGCGCGCAGCGACTGGTAGATGCTCGAGGAGCCGGCCAGCAGCGCGCCCTGCTCGGTGGGCGTCCAGGTGATGCCGCCGAACGGAAGCTGCTGGGAGACCACCCAGTCCAGGCCGGCACGGACCGAGGGCCAGTGGTCGTGCACGAACCGGAGGTCGCGCCGCACCAGCCAGTGGTGCCACAGGCCGACGGCGAAGTACGCCGACATGTTGGCCTCCGCGCGGTCGTCCTCGACCGCCCCGTCCACGATCTTCATCGGCCACGAGCCGTCCGGGCGCTGCATCGTCGGCACCCAGGCGTAGGCGCGCTCCGCGGCCTCCACCTCGCCCCCGACCAGCATCGCCATCGCGGCCTCGACGTGGTTCCAGACGTCGACGTGCTCGCCGGTGGTCCACGGAACCGCACCGCTGGGCTCCTGCATCGACGCGATCGCGGCGGCGGTCTCGGCGACCTGCCCCGCGGTCAGGACGCCCGGCACCCAGGGGACCTGGCCGGACTCAGCCATCGGCACCGGACTCGGGCTTGCGGAAGTACAGCACCATGCTCTTGCCGATGATCGGGTCGAGGACCCGCCCGGCCAGCTGCAGCGCCTTGGGCTGCTTCATGATCTCCCAGACCAGCAGCCGGTGGTAGGCCTTCGCCAGCGGGTGCTCGTCGTTGGTGACGCCCACCGCGCACTTGATCCACCAGTACGGCGTGTGCAGGCCGTGGGCGTAGTCCTTGCCCTCGAACGCCAGCCCGGCCTTGCTCACCTTGTCGGTGAGCTCCTTGTCGGTGTAGATCCGGATGTGGCCGCCGGGCACGTTGTGGTAGTCGTCGGAGAGCTTCCAGTTGACGACCTCGGGGAACCACCGCGGGACCGAGACGGCGAGCGTGCCGCCGGGCCGCAGCACCCGCACCAGCTCGTCGATGGCCTGGATGTCGGCGGGGATGTGCTCGAGGACCTCCGCGGCGACGATCCGGTCGAACTCGCCGTCGCCGAACGGCAGCGCGAGTGCGTCGCCCTCCTTGACGTCTGCCTCGGCGCCGGCCGGCACCTCCCCGGCCTCCTTCATCGCGACGAACAGGTCGCGCACCTTCGCCAGCTCCTCGGCGTCCATGTCGAAGGCGACGACGTCGGCGCCGCGGCGGTACATCTCGAACGCGTGCCGTCCGGCACCGCAGCCCATGTCGAGCACCCGGTCCCCCGGCTGCAGCCCCAGGCGGTCGAAATCAACTGTCAGCAACGCTGTGCTCCTCCTGCTCGCGCCGGTAGTCGGCGATCACTTCCTCGTACGCCGTGGCGACCTTCGCCGCGACGGCGCGCCAGCTGAACAGCTCCTGGACGCGGCGGCGGCCCGCCTGCCCCATCCGCTCGCGCCGTTCGGGGTCGTCGAGCAGCGCGGCGAGCGCCGTTGTCAGCGCCTCCGCGTCGCCGGGCGGGACCAGGTCGGCGCACTCGCCGTCGGGTCCGACCACCTCCGGGATCGCGCCGGCCCGCGAGACCACGAGCGGCGTGGCACAGGCCATCAGCTCGGCTGTGGGCAGCGAGAACCCCTCGTAGAGCGACGGGACGCAGGCGATCTCCGCGGAGCCCATCAGCTCGACCAGCTCGGCGTCGCTGACGCCGTGCACGAACCGGACCGAGTCCCCGATCGACAGCTTCTCGATGAGCTTCTCGGTGCGCCCGCCGGGGCGCGGCTTGGTGACCAGCACCAGCTCGAGCTCGCGCTCGGTGCGCAGCTTCGCGAACGACTCCAGCAGCGTCGAGATGCCCTTCATCGGGGCGTCGGCGCTGGCCATGGCCAGGATCCGGCCCGGCACCCGCGGTGCGGTCGGCGGCACGAAGTGGTCGTCGACGCCGAGCAGGATGACCTGCATGCGCGCGGGGTCCACCCGGAAGTCGGTGGCGATGTCGCGCTTGGACGCCTCCGACGGGGTGAGGATCTTCCGCGCCTTGCGGGCGACGCGGCCCTGCATCCGCAGGAAGCCGTACCAGCGCGACAGCGTCAGCTTGCGCCACGGGTTGCGGGTCTGCGCGATGTCGATGCGCCGGTCGAAGGTGATCGGGTGGTGCAGCGTCGTGATCAGCGGCAGCCCCATCTTCTCGATCTGGAGCAGCCCGGTGCCGAGCACCTGGTTGTCGTGGACGATGTCGAAGTCGTCGACCCGGTCGCGCAGCACCCGGGCGACGCGGAGGCTGAACGTCTTCGGCTCGGGGAACCCCGCGACGCACATGGTCGCGAACTCCTCGACGTCGATCCGGTCGCGGAACTCCTTGAGCTTCGGCACCCGGAACGGGTCGGGCTGCCGATAGAGGTCCAGGCTCGGCACCTTGGTCAGCTTCACCTCGGGGTGGTCCAGCTCCGGGTAGGGCTGTCCGGAGAACACCTCCACGGTGTGACCGAGGTTCGCCAGCTCCCGGCTCAGGTGGCGCAGGTAGATGCCCTGACCGCCCGTGTGGGGATGGCTGCGGTAGGACAGCAACGCGACCCGCATTCGTGGCCCTCTCTGTACGGCGTCGATCCGGATCTCGGCGGATGCACTCACACGCCGGCCGGACCGGGTGGACGTGGTCGGCCACGTCCTTACCCCTCGGTAGCCTATGTGACGGGGCTCTACTCGACGTACGCCGCGGTCGACCCGCCGAGCTCGCCGGGGTCCAGGCCCAGCTTGCGGTGGTCCCAGCTGCGGGTGCGGGTCGCGTCGAGGCGAACCACCACCCGGTTGCGCGCCATCGCCTCGACGAGCGGCCGCAGGTCCTCGGTGTACGGCGCGTGGTAGCGCTCGAAGACGTTGACGCAGACCCGCCAGACCTCGTCGGGGTCCTCCACGACCACACCGGCGCCCTCCAGGGACACCCCGCGCAGCTGGTCGTAGGTGTGCCCCGCCTCGACCAGGAAGCTCATCCGCGGGTCGCGGCGCAGGTTGACGACCTTCTGCGACTTGGCCTTGGTCTCCAGCCACACGTGCCCGTCGAGGTGGGCGTACCACATGGCGACGAGGTGGACGTCCCCCCGCGGGCCGATCGTCGAGACCGTGGCGCTGCGCTGCTGGGTGAGGAAGGTGTCCACCTCGGCGGGCGACATGACGATCTGGGCGCGCTGGTTGACCATGCGCCGGACCCTAGCGGCCCGCCGATGCCCGGACCGGGTCTCGACACGCTCGTCGCTGACGCTCCTCGCGGCTCGACCACCGGCCGGTGGTCGAGCCGCGAGCGCAGCGAGCGTGTCGAGACCGCTCAGGCCTCGCTGGAGTGCCCGGGGAACACCTTGGCGGCCGGGTCGATCGCGACGGCGGCGTTGTTGACGGCGGTGGCGGCCTCCCCGAACCCGACGGCGATCAGCCGTACCTTGCCGGCATACTCGGTGATGTCGCCGGCCGCGAAGACCCGCGGCAGGTTGGTGCGCATGGCGGGGTCGACGACCAAGTGCCGCTTGTGCACCTCCAGGCCCCACTGCTGCAGCGGGCCCAGGTCGGCGATGAACCCGAGAGCGGCGACGACCGCCTGGGCGGGGTACGACGTGGTCTCCTCCCCGACCCGCACCTCGACCGACTCGACGGTGCCGTTGCCGCTGATCGAGCTGATCTCGGCACTGGTGACCAGGCGCACCGAGGAGTCGCGGACCTGCTGCACGGTGCGCTCGTGCGCACGGAACGCCTCCCGGCGGTGCACCAGCGTCACCGAGCGGGCCACCGGCTCGAGGTGCAGCGCCCAGTCGAAGGCACTGTCGCCCCCGCCGACGATGACCACGTCCTTGCCGGCGTACGGCGCGAAGCTCGGCACGAAGAACTCCAGGCCGCGGCCCAGCCAGCCCTCCCCCGCCGGGAGCGGGCGGGGGCTGAACTTGCCGATCCCGGCGGTGACCAGCACCGCCCGCGCCCGCACCAGGGTGTCGTCGTCGAGGTGGACGCTGACGCCGTCCTCGTCGTGGGTGAGCGAGGTCGCGGTCCGGCCGAGCAGGTAGGTCGGGTCCGCGGTGGCGGCCTGGGCGACCAGCCCCTCGACCAGGTCCCGTCCCTTGATCGACGGGAACCCCGCCACGTCCAGGATCTGCTTCTCCGGATACATCGCGGTGATCTGGCCGCCGAGCTCGGGCAGCGAGTCGACCACCGCCACCCGGAGTCCGCGGAAGCCTGCGTAGTAGGCGGCGAACAGGCCGGTGGGGCCTGCGCCGACGATGAGGAGGTCTGTGTCGACGGTCACGCCGCGATCCTTCCCTCCTCCGGCTCCGGGCTCAAGGGGCCACGCGGCCGGTACGGTCCGGCTGCCGGACGGGCCCGCGCGTCCTGGGTCCCTGCCGGGCGCTCCTCCGTAGGATGCGGCCGTGAGCCCGACCTCCACGCCGCGCGAGAGCCAGCACATGCACAGCGTGTTCGGCCAGCACCCCTCCGGGGTGCTCCTCGCCGCCCAGCTGGTGGCGGTCCTCGCCTATCCGTTCCTCGACGACTCCGCCCCGGGCCGGGCGCTGCTCGGGGTCCTCCAGCTGGCCGTCGTGCTGATCGCGCTGTGGGCCGTGCGGCGTACGCCGGCCCTGAGCTGGATCGCGGTGATCTTCGGCGCGCCGGCGATCGTGTTCACGGTCCTCGAGGCGCTGGTGCCGGACGCCGACTGGGTGGTGCTGGTCTCGGCGCTCCTGCACACGACGTTCTACTTCTACATCTCCTACGGGATGATCAAGTACCTCTTCCACGACGACCGGGTGACCCGCGACGAGCTCTACGCCACCGGTGCGGCGTTCACGGTCGTGGCCTGGGGCTTCGCCTACCTGTACGCCGCCGCCCAGGTCGTGTGGCCGGGCTCCTTCATCGCGGCGAGCGGCACCGGCGAGCGGGAGTGGTTCGAGCTGCTCTACCTGTCGTTCTCGGTGCTCACCAGCGTCGGGCTCTCCGACGTCACGCCGGTCCTCGCCCACGCGCGCTCGCTGGTGATGGTCGAGATGGTCGCGGGCGTCCTGTACGTCGCGCTCGTGGTGGCCCGCCTGGTCGGGCTCACGGTCAGCCGCCACGTGCGCTGAGCCCGGTCGTGGCTCAGCCGTCCCAGCCCGGGGGCCGCGCCCGCGCCGGCAGTCCCCCGACGACCAGGCGGTAGGACTCGTCCACGGCCTCGAGCAGCTCCTCGTCCGCGATCGCCCCACCGAAGCGCAGCGCGTTCCAGCCACCGCGACCGAGGTGGGGCAGCACCGTCGCCTCGCCCGGGAACCGGTGCAGCCACTCGTCGGCGAGGTCGCGACCGGCCCCGCACTTCACGCCGACGCTGTCGGCGCTCAGGAAGGCGAAGATCTTGCCCCGCCCGGCCGGACCGACCTTGATCACCGGGTGCTCGTGGCCCCACGGGTCGTCGGCCCAGGCCCCGGGCCGGGCGAGGCAGTACGCCGTCATCGTCTGCGCGTCCAGCCTCGTCACGGTCACCGCAGCATCGTCGCACCGGAGCCCGAGAGCCGACAGCCGAAGCTGGGACCCCTCAGGCAGTGACGCCGGACTGGAGCGCGGCGCGGTCCACGACCCGCCGGGTCCGGACCCGGTAGCGCACGATCTGCACGATCCCGATGCCCCACAGGACGTACTGGGTGGCCATCGCCCAGCGGAAGGCCTCCTGGGTGTAGCCGGATCCCTCGGGGGTCCGCCAGTCCAGCACCAGGCCGATCACCACGACCAGCAGCAGGGTGGCGTAGAAGCCGGCCTGGTTGATCACCCCGGTCGCGCTGCTCTGCCGGTGCGGCGGGTTCGAGGTGCGTCCGACGTCGAACCCGATCACCGAGGCGGGCCCACCGACCCCGGCGACCACCACCAGCAGCACCAGCACCCCGAACGGCGCCTCCCCGGGCCAGAGCAGGACGACCGTCCACACGCTCACGATCGCCGCCAGGATCGCCAGCACCATCGTCGAGCGGTGCCAGGGGTGCCGGCCGACCAGCCAGCCCAGGACCGGACCGGCCGCGATCACCGCGACGACCATGATCGTGAGCAGCAGGCCGGCCTCGGCGGAGGAGCGGCCCTCGCCGCGGACGAAGAACGGGTAGCCCCACAGCATGCTCAGCACGTTGGCGCTGAACGGGGTGCTGAAGTGGATCCAGAACCCCAGCCGGGTGCCGGGATGCCGCCAGGACTCGGCCAGCCCGCGGCCCAGGTCGCGCAGGTCCAGCCGGCCCGCGGGCGCCGGCCGGCCCTCCGGGGAGTCGCGGACCAGCAGGAACGCCGCAACGCCGACGGCCAGCCCGAGCGCCGCGGCCACGGCGTACGCCCGGGTCCAGCCCAGGGTGCTGAGGGCCCAGGTCATCGGGGCGGCGGCGACGATCGCGCCGAGCTGGCCGAGCATGCCGGTGAGCTGGGTGAACAGCGGGACCCGCCGGGCCGGGAACCAGGTCGCGACCAGCCGCAGCACGCAGATGAAGACCATCGCGTCCCCGCACCCGACCAGCACCCGCGCCAGGACCGCCAGCGGGTAGCTTCCGGCGAACGCGAACAGCAGCTGGCCCAGCGTCATCACGCTCAGCCCGGTGAGCAGCACCCGGCGCGGCCCGATCCGGTCGACCGCCAGCCCGACCGGGATCTGCATCAGCGCGTAGACCAGCAGCTGCAGCATCGTGAACGTCGCGAGCTGCGAGGCGGAGATGTCGAACCGCTCGCTGGCCGCGAGCCCGGCGACGGCCAGGGAGGAGCGGTGGAAGACCGCGAGCACGTAGACCAGCAGGCCCGTGACCCAGACCGCGAGAGCCTTCCCGAGCCGGGGATCGGGGCGCGCGCTCACGCCGCGGAGTCTAGG
The DNA here is from genome assembly GCF_003710085.1 of Nocardioides pantholopis. Classification (NCBI taxonomy): domain Bacteria; kingdom Bacillati; phylum Actinomycetota; class Actinomycetes; order Propionibacteriales; family Nocardioidaceae; genus Nocardioides; species Nocardioides pantholopis. The sequence continues at coordinate 2,234,174 of NZ_CP033324.1, forward strand.
AGCCTCAGTCGAGGCAGAACTCGTTGCCCTCCGGGTCGGCCATCAGCAGGTGGCCGGCGCCCATCGGGGGCGACGGCTCGTGCCTCAGCAGCCGGCGCGCGCCGAGGGCCACCAGGCGCTCGCCCTCGGCCTCCAGCGCGGCCATCCGCTCCTCGCCCTGGAGCCCGGGCGCGGCGCGGACGTCGAGGTGGACCCGGTTCTTCACCACCTTGCCCTCCGGGACCCGCTGGAAGAACAGCCGGGGCCCGGCCCCGGACGGGTCCACCGACGCGGACGCGCTGTTGCGCTGCTCGGGCGGCAGCGTCGCCGCGAACTCGTCCCAGGACGCGAACCCCGGCGGCGCTGGCGGGAAGTCGTAGCCGAGCACGGCGTTCCAGAAGGTGGAGAGCGCCCGGGGATCGGCGCAGTCGAAGGTGATCTGGACCTCACGGATCTCGCTCATGCGATCGAACCTAGGTGAGACCTCCGACACCCCGCACCTACGATGAGGAGGTGACGCGCGACGATCCCCGGGCCGACGACCCCTGGGCCGGGTTCACCCTGGACCCGCGGCTGCCCCAGCACGCCGTGCTGCGGGCGACCGACCGCGACCGGTCGGCCGTCCTCGCGCTGCTCTCCTCGGCGTACGCCGAGGGTCGCCTGGACCGCGAGGAGCTCGACGAGCGGACCAGCGCCGCGCAGACGCTGAAGACCTACGGGCAGATCGCTCCGCTGGTGCACGACCTGATCCCCCAGGTGGGGCCGGCGGCCGGTCCAGCGGACCTGACCCGCTGGGGACCCCGGGAGGTCGCCGCCGAGGCGCGGCGCCGCTACGACACGGAGCGACGCAGCGCCGTGCTCACGTTCCTCGGCCCGACGCTGATCTGCTGGACGATCTGGACGGCGATCTCGTTGGGCCCCGACGGCTTCGAGATGTCATTTCCGTGGCCGCTGATCGTCATGGCCGCCACCCTGTTCCACCTGGTGCAGGTGCTGGTGCAGCGCCGCGAGCGCATCCAGCACCACCTGCGCGCCATCGAGAAGCAGCAGGCCAAGGCCCTGCGCCGCCCGCGCCGCGGCCAGTTCCCGATCTGAACGCCGGTCCACGGCCCGGCCACCACGAGGTCGTGCGCCTGAGGACGCGCGATGGCGCGTCCTCAGGCACACGATCCGGCTAGCCCCACAGAGCGAGATCCCGCCGGATGTAGCGCAGGTGCGCCCACTCCTCCTCGAGGATCACGCGCAGGCAGTCGCCGACGGTGGGATGCCAGGCCGGGTTGCCCCACGGGTCCGTCCGCTCCTCCCCGAGCAACTCCGGCGTGGCCGTGGTCAGGAAGTCGGTCACCTGGCCCTGGCGCTCGGCCCGCACCGCGAGGACCTCGTCGTAGCTCGGCGGCTCGTCGCGGAAGACGGACATGTCGAAGCCCATCTCGGCGGCACCGGTGAAGACCTGGCCGATCTCGTGGAACGGCTGCGCCATCCCCAGGATCCCGCCCCGGAGCCAGGCGTCGGTCGCCAGGACCAGGTGGCGCAGGGTCTGGGCCAGGGACCACTCGTCCTCGACGTGGGCGTCCACGAGCTCCGGCGGCGTACCGGCCACGGTCGCCTGCCACGCGGCCTGTAGGGCGTTCCAGCCCTCGCGCAGGCCCTCGGGCGTCTGCGCCCTCTGCAGCGCGCGGCCCGGGAACCGCCGGTCGAGCTCGGCCTCCACGAGCGGCACCACGTCGACGCCGTTCACGTACAGGCTGCCGAAGGAGAGGTCGTGGCTGTCGATGTCGAGCCCGTCCACGTCCACGCCGCGCATCGTCACGCCGCTGACATCGCAGAACCGCACCGTGGCGCCCTTGAGGCTCGCCCGGACGAAACTCGCGCCCTCGAGGTCGTCAGTGCCGGAGAACGTCGCCATCGCTCCATCATGACCCCGGTCGGGGACGGGCGCGAGGGCGTTCGGGCGCAGCGAGTGCGCTACTTGGTGGCCTCCATCATCTGGCGCAGCTCCTTCTTCAGCTCCGAGATCTCGTCGCGCAGCCGGGCGGCCAGCTCGAACTGCAGCTCGGCGGCCGCGGTGCGCATTTGGTCGGTGAGCTCCTGGATCAGCTGGGCGAGGTCGGAGCTGGGCATGCCGGCCAGGTCGGCGGCGTGCTTGCCGGCGGCCTCCGTCGACAGTCCGGGCACCGGCTGGCGCACCTTGGCGCCGCCGGCGCGGCCCTTGGCCTCGGTGCCGGCCCAGGTCTCCAGCAGCGCCTGGGTGTTCTCGTCCTCGCGGGCGAGCATCTCGGTGATGTCCGCGATCTTCTTGCGCAGCGGCTGCGGGTCGACGCCGTGGGCGACGTTGTAGGCGACCTGCTTGGCGCGGCGCCGGTTGGTCTCGTCGATCGCGGACTCCATCGACGGGGTGATCTTGTCGGCGTACATGTGGACCTGGCCGGACACGTTCCGCGCGGCGCGGCCGATCGTCTGGATCAAGGACTTGTCCGAGCGCAGGAAGCCCTCCTTGTCGGCGTCGAGGATCGAGACCAGCGACACCTCCGGCAGGTCCAGGCCCTCGCGCAGCAGGTTGATGCCGACCAGCACGTCGTACTCCCCCAGCCGCAGGTCGCGCAGCAGCTCGATGCGCTTGAGGGTGTCGACCTCGGAGTGGAGGTAGCGGGTGCGGATGCCGGCGTCGAGGAGGTAGTCGGTGAGGTCCTCGGACATCTTCTTGGTCAGCGTCGTGACCAGGACCCGCTCGTTCTTGGCGGAGCGCTCCTTGATCTCGTGGATCAGGTCGTCGATCTGGCCCTTGGTCGGCTTGACCACGACCTCCGGGTCGACCAGGCCGGTGGGCCGGATGATCTGCTCGACGACGTCGCCGCCGACCTTGTCGAGCTCGTAGTCGCCGGGCGTCGCGGAGAGGTAGATGGTCTGCCCGATCCGCTCCAGGAACTCCTCCCAGCGCAGCGGCCGGTTGTCCATCGCGCTGGGCAGCCGGAAGCCGTGCTCGACCAGGTTGCGCTTGCGGGACATGTCGCCCTCGTACATGCCGCCGATCTGCGGCACGGCGACGTGCGACTCGTCGACCACCAGCAGGAAGTCCTCGGGGAAGTAGTCGATCAGGCAGTTCGGCGCCGAGCCGCGCGGGCGGCCGTCGATGTGCAGCGAGTAGTTCTCGATGCCCGAGCAGGATCCGATCTGGCGCATCATCTCGATGTCGTACGTCGTGCGCATCCGCAGCCGCTGGGCCTCCAGCAGCTTGCCCTCGCGCTCGAACTTCGCCAGCTGGTCCTCCAGCTCCAGCTCGATCCCCCGGATCGCCCGCTCCATCCGCTCGGGGCCCGCGACGTAGTGCGTCGCGGGGAACACGTAGAGCTCCTCGTCCTCGGTGAGCACCTCCCCGGTGACCGCGTGCAGCGTCATCAGCCGCTCGATCTCGTCGCCGAAGAACTCGATCCGCACGGCGTGCTCCTCGTAGACCGGGAAGATCTCGAGGGTGTCGCCGCGGACCCGGAACGTGCCGCGGGTGAAGGTCATGTCGTTGCGGGTGTACTGGATCTCGACGAGCTGGCGCAGGATCGAGTCGCGGTCGTGCTCCTCGCCCACCCGCAGCCGCAGCATCCGGTCGACGTACTCCTGCGGGGTCCCGAGGCCGTAGATGCAGGAGACGGTCGAGACCACGATCACGTCGCGGCGGGTCAGCAGCGAGTTGGTCGCGCTGTGCCGCAGCCGCTCGACCTCCTCGTTGATCGAGGAGTCCTTCTCGATGTAGGTGTCGGTCTGGGGGACGTACGCCTCGGGCTGGTAGTAGTCGTAGTAGCTGACGAAGTACTCGACGGCGTTGTCGGGGAACAGCATCCGCAGCTCGTTGGCGAACTGCGCGGCCAGTGTCTTGTTCGGCTGCATGACCAGCAGCGGGCGCTGCACCTGCTCGGCGACCCAGGCGACGGTGGCGGTCTTGCCGGTGCCGGTGGCGCCCAGCAGGACGACGTCCTCCTGGCCGGCCTTGATCCGCTTGGTGATCTCGGCGATCGCCGCGGGCTGGTCGCCGGCGGGCTGATAGTCGGAGACGACCTGGAACGGGGCCACGCGGCGCTCGAGATCGGTGACGGGACGCATGTGTCGAGCCTAGACCGCGGCACCGACAGTCCCGAGGGGCCCGAGAGGCCGCGGGAGCGAGGCCACACCGCACGCCGATATGTTGGAGTCGTGAGACTTCCCGCCCCGGCCACCGCCGACCGCGTCCTGCTGGTCCTGCGGCGGACGCTGCTGACGGTCCTGGGAGTGCAGTTCGCGCTGGCCGTCGGCATGTCCCTGGTCGACTCCTACCGCCGCCGCGGCAAGAAGCCGAAGCCGTTCCCGGTCACCGCACCGCGCACGGTGCCGGTCGGCGACGGCGAGATCACCACCTACACCTACGGCCGCGACCTCTACGCCGACATGATCGCGGCGATCGAGGGCGCGCAGCGCCAGGTCCTCTTCGAGACCTACATCTGGAAGGGCGACGAGGTCGGCGAGCGGTTCAAGGCCGCGCTCGCCGCGGCCGCGGACCGCGGAGTCGAGGTGTACTGCATCTACGACGGGTTCGCGAACCTCGTGGTCTCGCCCCGCTTCAAGCACTTCCCGTCGTCGCTGAAGGTGCTGCGCTTCCCGACGTACGCCGCGGGGTGGCGGTTCTTCGACGTCACCCGCTACGGCCGCGACCACCGCAAGATCCTGGTCGTCGACGAGACCGAGGCGTTCGTCGGCGGCTACAACATCGGCTCGGCCTACGAGACCGAGTGGCGCGACACCCACGTGCGGATCACCGGTCCGGGAGTGTGGGACCTGAAGCGGGCCTTCGCGGACTTCTGGAACCTCAACCGGCGCCACCGGCTGCGCGCCAGCGAGCGGCCGCTGCTGCTGGAGACCGCCTCCACCTGGGAGCCGCGGATCCGGATCCACCGCAACGTGCCGCGGCTGTGGATGTTCCCGATCCGCAACACCTACATCGAGGCGATCAACCGGGCCAGCCGCCGGGTCTGGCTCACCACTGCGTACTTCCTGCCCGACGAGGACTTCGTCGACGCGCTGAAGACCGCCGCGCGGCGCGGGGTGGACGTGCGGGTCCTGGTCCCGCTGAAGTCCAACCACATCGTCGCCGACTGGATCTCGCGCGGTCACTACAGCCAGCTGCTCGACGCCGGCGTGCGGATCCTGCGCTACCGCGACGCGATGATGCACGCCAAGACGATGACCGTCGACGGGTCGTGGAGCACTGTCGGCACCGCCAACATCGACCGGCTCAGCCTGCAGGGCAACTACGAGATCAACGTCGAGGTGATCGACTCCGGCTTCGCGCAGGCGCTCGAGGAGGTCTTCGAGACCGACCAGTCCAACTCGCTGGAGCTGACCAGCGGCGAGTGGGAGGCCCGCGACCTGCACCGCAAGTTCACCGAGTCGGTGCTCGCACCGCTGCGCCCGCTGCTCTGACGGCCCGGTCAGACGGCCCGGTCAGGTACGCCGACCCGGGGCCGGCAGGTGGGTGCGCGGCGCCATCCGGGCGCCGTGGCGCGGACGGCGCAGGCCCGCGGCGTACACGAGCGCCGGCACCCGGCCGCGCTGCGGGCGCCACGGCTCGAGGAGCTCGGCCAGGCCGGCGTCGTCGACCTCGGCGCCGGTGAGGGCCCAGCCGACGTCCTTGGCGACGTGGTAGTCACCGAACGAGACCGCGTCGGGGTCGCCGTGGGCGCGCTGGCGCACCTCGGCGGCGGTCCACACGCCGATGCCGGGCAAGGAGCACAGCCGCCGCTCGACCTCGGGGCCGGACAGCCCGATCGTGCGCTCCAGGGACTCCGCGACCCGCGCGGCGGTGACGACCGCCCGCGAGCGGGCCGGGTCGACGTGCAGCTGCAGCCACTCCCACGACGGGATCCGGCGCAGCTCGGCCGCCGGTGGCTGCAGCCGCAGCCCGCGGTCGGCGCCCGGCCCGGGAGCCGGCTCGCCGTGGCGGCGCATCAGCATCCGGAAGCCCGCGAACGCCTCCTGGCCGGTGACCCGCTGCTCCAGGACCGCCGGCAGCAGCGCCTCCATGACCAGGCCGGTGCGGCCGAGCCGGAGGTGCGGGTGGCGGCGGCGGGCCTCGACGAGCACCGGGTGGCGCGGCTCGAAGCCGGACCAGTCGTCGGCCGCGCCGAGCAGGTCGGGCACCGCCGACAGCGCCCAGTCGGCGCCGGGGCCCCAGGCCTCGGCGTCCACGGTGGCGTCGCCGGCGCGCAGGTCCAGCACCAGGGTCGCCGGCCCCTCGGGGGTCAGCAGGGCCCGCCAGTGCCGGCCGGCGTCGTCGATCCGGTACGTCGGGTCGCCGGGACCGCGACGGTGGATGCGCATCGTCGCGAGCGACGCCGGCCAGTCCGGGCGCCACTGGCGCCGCCGGCCGGTCGAGATGCTCACCCTCCGACGGTAGCCCCGACCTCCCCCGGGACCGATTTTCCGGGGCTAGGGTCGGGTCATGGAGCTGGAGCTTCGCGGCGAGGTCTGGTCCTGGCGCGGCCCGGCACCGCACCACTTCGTCACGGTGCCGCCCGAGGAGTGCGCGGACCTGGACGCGGTCGCGCCGCTGGTGAGCTACGGCTGGGGCATGGTCCCGGTGACCGTCACGATCGGCGCCACGACCTGGCCGACGTCGCTGTGGCCCAAGGACGGCGGGTACGTCGTCCCGCTCAAGGCCGCCGTGCGCCGCGCCGAGGGCGTCGAGGTCGGCGACACGGTCACGGTCCGGCTGGTCGTCTCAACCTGAGGGCTGGCCTGGGGCGGTGCCTGCCACGATGGTGATGTGCTGCTCGCCGACGTCGTCGCCACCTCCACCGCCGTCGCCGCGACCCGGTCCCGCAAGGCCAAGGTCGCCGCGATCGCCGAGCTGCTGACGGCCGTGCCCGCCGAGGAGCTCGAGGTCGTCACCTCCTACGTCGCCGGCTCGCTGCGCCAGCGTCGCACCGGGCTCGGCTGGCGCAGCCTGACCGAGCTGCCCTCGCCCGCGGAGCAGGCCGCGCTCACGGTCGGCGAGGTCGACGCCGCGTTCGAGACGCTCTCCGCACTGGCCGGTCCCGGGTCGCAGGCGGCCCGCGCCGCCGCCGTCACGGCCCTCTTCACCCGGGCCACCGCCGCCGAGCAGGGCTGGCTGCGCGGCGTGGTGACCGGGGAGGTGCGGCAGGGCGCTCTGGACGCGCCGGTCCAGGAGGCGGTGGCCGCCGCCTCCGGCGTACCCCTGGGCGCGGTGCGGCGTGCCGCGATGCTGGCCGGGTCGACCGTCGCGGTCGCGGTGGCGGCGTTCGAGGGCGGCGAGGAGGCACTGGCCGGGTTCGGGCTCGAGGTGGGTCGCCCGGTGCTGCCGATGCTGGCGTCCTCGGCGAAGTCGCTGTCCGAGGCGGTCGCCAAGGCCGGCGGCGGGGTCGTCGCGATCGACACCAAGCTCGACGGGATCCGGATCCAGGTGCACCGCTCCGGCGACGAGGTCCGGATCGCCACCCGGACCCTGGAGGACATCACCACCCGCCTTCCCGAGGTGGTGGAGGTGGCCCGGTCGCTGCCGGGCGAGACGTTCGTGCTCGACGGCGAGGCGATCGCGCTGGACGCCACCGGGCGGCCCCGGCCGTTCCAGGAGACCGCGTCCCGCACCGCCCGGCGCGAGGCGAGCGACGTGCAGGTCACGCCGTACTTCTTCGACCTGCTGCACCTCGACGGCGACGACCTCCTCGACGAGACCGGCGCCCAGCGGCTCGCCGCGCTGGAGACGCTGGTGCCGCCGCAGTGGCGGGTGCCGCGACTGGTGACCGACGACCTCGCCGCGGCGGAGGAGTTCGTCGAGTCCGCCCTCGCCGCCGGCCACGAGGGCGTCGTGGTGAAGAACCTCGCCGCGGCGTACGACGCCGGGCGCCGTGGCGCCGGATGGGTCAAGGTCAAGCCGGTCCACACCCTCGACCTGGTCGTGCTGGCCGTCGAGTGGGGTTCCGGGCGGCGCCGCGGCTTCCTGTCCAACATCCACCTCGGCGCCCGCGACGGGGACGGCTTCGTGATGCTCGGCAAGACGTTCAAGGGCATGACCGACGAGATGCTCGCCTGGCAGACCGAGCGCTTCCTCGAGCTGGAGACGCACCGCGACGGCCACGTCGTCCACGTCCGCCCCGAGCAGGTCGTCGAGATCGCCTTCGACGGCCTCCAGCGCTCCACGCGCTACCCCGGCGGGCTCGCGCTCCGCTTCGCCCGGGTGCTGCGCTACCGCGAAGACAAGACCACCGCCGACGCCGACACGATCGAGACCGTCCGCGCGCTCGCCTGATCGACCGGGTCTCGACACGGTCGGCGCTGACGCGCCGACCGGGTCTCGACACGGTCGGCGCTGACGCGCCTCCCGGCTCGACCACCCCAGCGCCGCCGATCGAGCCGCCCGAGCCCCCGGCGAGGGCGTGTCGAGATCCCCGCACCCGACCGGACTCCCAAGCCGGTCTCGACACGCTCGGCGCCAGCGCGCCTCCCGGCTCGACCACCCCAGCGCCGCCGATCGAGCCGCCCGAGCCCCCGGCGAGGGCGTGTCGAGATCCCCGCACCCGACCGGACTCCCAAGCCGGTCTCGACACGCTCGGCGCCAGCGCGGCTCCCGGCTCGACCAACGAGACCCCGACCACCACCCGTCACAGCCGTGCAACTGCGGGTTGCACGGTCGTTAGGATGGAGCCCATGGCCACGCGAGCACCTGCGACCGACGGCCGGCGTACTGCAGCGGCAGCCCGGCGCCGCGTGCGCGAGCAGGAGATCATCGCCGCGACCCGGGCGCTCTTCGACCAGCGCGGGGTCCGCGACGCCCAGATCGACGACATCGCGCGCGCGGTCGGGATCAACCGGGCGATCGTCTATCGGCACTTCAGCGGCAAGGAGGAGCTCTTCGCGCTGACGCTGGTGGAGTACCTCGACGAGCTGCGCGAGGCCCTCGAGGCCGCCGCGCCCGGCGCGCCGCCCACGGAGCGGCTGACCGCCATCATCGGCGCCTTCGTCGAGTACGGCGGCACGCACCCGGCGTTCGTGGACTGCGCCCAAACCCTGATGCGGCGCTCCGGCCCCGAGCTGCTCGACGAGATCTCCGAGAGCGCGCTGTTCCGCCTGGGCCGCGCCATCTCCTCGTGCCTCGCGGTGCTCATCGGGGTGCTGGAGGAGGGTGTCGCCCGGGGGGACTTCCGGGTCGCGAACCCCACCCTGCTCGCGAACACGCTCTACGCCAGCGGCCTCGGCGCGCTCCAGCTGGCCCGGGTCGGCATCCTCGTCATGGAGGAGTCCCCCGGTGTGCCGACCGTCGGCACGATCTCCGCGGACCAGGTCCGCGACTACCTCGTCACCTCCGCGCTCGCCCTCGTCGGCCGCTGAGCCACGACCCGACCCGGCGGCGCTGCGAGGGGCCTACGGAGCGGCGGACGCCACCAGCAGCCGCACCACGGAGCCCTCCGCGCGGCGCCGCGGGCCGTCGACGCCCACCACCGAGCCGGGGCGTCCCTGCGCCACGACCCTGTCGCGGACCGGCACCAGGTCCAGGCCGCGCAGCCGACGGGCCGCCCGGGCGTACGACGCACCGAGCAGGTCGTCGACCGGCACCACCGCGGACGGGGCGGCCGGCCGGGTCCGCGCGTCGGTGTTCTCGGCGACGGCCTCCGGGGTGTTGACCACCTCGGGACGCAGGACCATGGCGACGGTGGCGACCAGGAGGACCAGGGCCGCCGCCGCGGTCAGGCCGGAGAGCCGCGACCGGCGCGGCACAGCCCACGCGAGGGCCCGGCCCAGCCGGCGCAGGCGAGAGTCACCCGCCCCGGCGCCGGGCGGCGGGGTCCACGGGTCGGCGTCGAGCTCCGCGGCCATCCGGGCCACGGTTCCGGCGTCGCGGGGTCGGTCCTCGGGACGCTTGGCGGTCAGCGAGACCACGAGGGCGCGCAGGCCGCCCGGGACCTCGGCGCCCAGCGGCGGTGCCTCGTCGCGCAGGTGCGCCAGCGCGGTCGCCACCGCGGACTCGCGGCGGAACGGCTTGTGCCCGGTGAGGCACTCATAGGCGACCATGCCGAGTGCGTACAGGTCGGACCGCGGCGTCGCCGACTCCCCCGCGCTCTGCTCGGGGCTGATGTAGTCGGCGGTGCCGACGATGGTCCCGGTGGAGGTGAGCGGCTCGGCGTCCAGCGTGCGCGCGATCCCGAAGTCCACGAGCACCGCCCGCCCGTCGGGCGTGATCAGGACGTTGCCGGGCTTGAGGTCGCGGTGCACGATCCCGGCCCGGTGTGCCACCTCGAGGGCGGCCGCGATCTGGCCCACCAGGCGGATCACCTCGCCCGGGCGCAGGGTGCGCCGCTCGCGGAGCAGCTGGCGCAGCGAGGCGCCCTCGACGTGCTGCATGACCATGTACGGGCGGACGCCGCCCTCGCCGTCGGGCTCCTCGCCGTAGTCGTAGACCTCGGCGATCCCCGGGTGGTGCAGCGCCCCGGCCAGCCGCGCCTCGGAGCGCAGCCGCGCGCGGACCTGCTCGTCCTGACCGGGCCGCAGCCGCTTCACCGCGACCGCGCGGCCGAGGACCGTGTCGTGCGCCTCGCGCACCGAGCCGGTGCCGCCGGCCCCCAACAGGTCGCCGAGCCGGTACCGGCCACCGAGTTGATCCTCACCCATAAGGGTGGGTACCCGGTGACCGGCCGGGCAGTCAGGGTCGCTCGAGGATCGCGGTGATCCCCTGCCCGCCGGCGGCGCACACGGAGATGACGCCCCTGCCGGAGCCCTTCTCGGCCAGCAGCTTGGCCAGCACCGTGAGGATCCGGCCGCCGGTGGCGGCGAACGGGTGGCCGGCCGCGAGCGAGGAGCCGTTGACGTTGAGCTTCGCGCGGTCGATCGAGCCGAGCGGGGCGTCGAGCCCCAGCCGCTCCTTGCAGAACACCGGGTCCTCCCAAGCCTTGAGCGTCGAGAGCACCTGGGAGGCGAACGCCTCGTGGATCTCGTAGAAGTCGAAGTCCTGCAGCCCGAGCCCGTTGCGCTCCAGCATCCGCGGCATCGCGTACGCCGGAGCCATCAGCAGGCCCTCGTTGCCGTGCACGTAGTCGACCGCGGCGGTCTCGTAGTCGGTCAGGTAGGCCAGCACGGGCAGGCCACGCTCCTGGGCCCACTCCTCGGAGGCGAGCAGCACGACCGACGCGCCGTCGGTGAGCGGCGTGGAGTTGCCGGCGGTCATCGTGGCGGCCTCGCCCTTGCCGAAGACCGGCTTGAGCTTGGCCAGCTTCTCCACGCTGGAGTCCGGGCGCAGGTTCTGGTCGCGCTCCAGGCCGCGGAACGGCGTGACCTGGTCGTCGAGGAACCCCCGCTCGTACGCCGCGGCGAGCCGCTGGTGGGACGTGGCCGCGAGCTCGTCCTGCTCCTCGCGGGTGACCTGCCACTCCAGCGCGGTCAGCGCGGCGTGCTCCCCCATCGACATCCGGGTGCGCGGCTCGGTGTTCTGCGGGATGGTCGGCAGGATGTCGGCCGGCCGGACCTTCGCGAGCGCGGCGAGCCGGCCCTTGAGGTCCTTGGCCCGGTTGGCCGCGAGCAGCGCGACCCGCAGCCGCTCGCCGACCGCGATCGGCGCGTCGGAGGTGGTGTCGGTGCCGCCGGCGATCCCGACCTCGATCTGGCCCAGCGCGATCTTGTTCGCCACCTGGATGGCCGCCTGTAGGCCGGTGCCGCAGGCCTGCTGGATGTCGGTCGCCGGCGTCTGCGGCGCGAGCCGGGACCCCAGCACCGACTCGCGGGCCAGGTTGAAGTCGCGGGTGTGCTTCAGGACGGCGCCGGCGACGACCTCGCCCACCTGCTCCCCCTCCAGGCCGAAGCGCTCCACGAGGCCGTCGATGGCCGCCGTGAGCATGTCCTGGTTCGAGACGTCGGAGTAGACGGTGTTGGAGCGGGCGAACGGGATCCGGTTGCCGCCGACGATCGCGACCCGGCGGACGGTGGTGGTGGGCTCTAGACCAGTCATGGTCCACAGTCTTCCGTGCCAGTCGGGTACAGAGAAGTCTGTGAGTGCCACATCACGAAATGTGGACACCGAGTTACACGTCTAGTTGCATGGAGTGTCATGAGCGACCGTTACCGAGACTTCACCTCCACTCCCGTCGGCCGGGTCCTGGTCAAGAACATGGGGTTGCCCAACCCCGCCCGTCTGGAGCGGTACGACGAGGGCGCGCCGCTGGTCAGCGGGACGGTCGCCGTCGGAGGGCAGGGGCGGCTCGTCGACGCGCTGCCCGACGTCCTCGGCGTGCTCGGGATCCAGACCGCCGCGGACCCGGACCCCGACCAGACCTACAAGGGCCTGGTCTTCGACGCCACCGGCCTCACGTCCTCCGACCAGCTGGTCGCGCTGCGCGACTTCTTCACCCCGCTGCTGCGCAGCCTGGAGACCAACCCGCGCGTGGTCGTGCTCGGCACCCCGCCCGAGCAGCTCAAGGGCTCCGAGCGGGTGGCCCAGCGCGCGCTGGAGGGCTTCACCCGCAGCCTCGGCAAGGAGATCGGCCGCGGCGGCACCGTGCAGCTGGTCTACGTCGCCGAGGGCGCCGAGGGCGCGACCACCTCGACCCTGGGGTTCCTGCTCTCCCCCAAGTCGGCCTATGTCTCGGGCCAGGTCGTCCGGATCGGCGCCCACGGCGCCACGGTCGCCGGCGAGGTCGCCGACTGGACCCGGCCGCTGGCCGGCCGGATCGCCCTGGTCACCGGGGCGAGCCGCGGCATCGGCGAGCAGATCGCCCGGGTGCTGCACCGCGACGGCGCCACGGTGGTCGGCGTCGACGTGCCGCAGGCGGCCAGCGACCTGCAGTCGGTGATGAAGGAGATCGACGGCGACTGGCTCGCCCTGGACATCACTGCCAAGGACGCCCCGCAGCGCATCGCCCACCACCTCCAGGAGAAGCACGGCGGGGTCGACGTCGTCGTCCACAACGCCGGCATCACCCGGGACAAGAAGCTCGCGAACATGGCCGAGGACCGGTGGGACTCCGTGATCGCGGTCAACCTCACCGCTCCCGAGCGGATCACCCGCGAGCTGCTCGACCAGGGCGTCATCCACGACAACGGCTCGATCATCGGGGTGGCCTCGATCGCCGGGATCGCCGGCAACGTCGGGCAGACCAACTACGCGGCGTCCAAGGCCGGCGTCATCGGCTTCGTGGACTCCCTCGCCGACGACCTCGAGCGTGGCATCACTGTCAACGCGGTCGCGCCCGGCTTCATCGTCACCCAGATGACCGCGGCCGTGCCCTTCGCTACCCGCGAGGTCGGCCAGCGGCTCAACGCGATGGCCCAGGGCGGCCTGCCGGTCGACGTGGCCGAGACCATCGCCTGGTACGCCAGCCCCGCCTCGACCGCCGTCAACGGCAACGTGGTCCGGGTCTGCGGCCAGATGATGCTGGGTGCCTGAGGTGACCGGAGCGGAGACCCGGGTGCTGGCCGACGACCCCGTCGGCCTGCCGCTGATGCTCAAGGCGGCGCTGCCGGCACTGCCCGGCGTCGGCAGCCTCCCCGGCGTACGCCGGACCGCCCGCGATCTGCCCGACCTGACGCTGGTCCGCCACGACGTCCCGATCGACCCAGCCCACGTCGCGGCGTACGCCGACGTGTGCGGGTTCCCGCGCAAGGACACGGTGCCGCTGCCCTACCCGCACCTGCTGGCCTTCGGACTGCACATGGCGATCATGACCGACCGCGCGTTCCCGTTCCCCGCCATCGGGACCGTGCACCTGGAGAACTCGATCACCAGCCACCGCCCGATCGCGGTGACCGAGCGGCTCCAGGTGGCCGCGCGCGCCGAGAACCTGCGCGGCCACGCCAAGGGACGGGTCTTCGACCTGGTCACGACCGTGCACTCCCGCGGCGAGCTGGTCTGGGAGGAGACCTCGACGTTCCTGCGCCGGGGCGGCGGCGAGGAGGGGGCCGGGTCCGGCAGCGCGACCGGGTTCCCCGACGCCCCGCCGACCGGGACGACCTGGCGACTCCCCGGCGACCTGGGCCGGCGCTACGCGGCCGTCTCGGGCGACCACAACCCGATCCACCTGCACCCGCTGAGCGCCCGGGCGCTGGGGTTCCCGCGCCAGATCGCGCACGGGATGTGGAGCATGGCCCGCTGCGTGGCGACCCTGGAGAACCGGTTGCCCGGCCGGACCCGGGTCGACGTGGCCTTCAAGAAGCCGATCCTGCTGCCGGGCACCGTCGCGTTCGGGTCGACCCCGCTCGACGACGGCTACGCGTTCTCGCTGAGCAACCCGCGCAGCGGCGCCCCGCACCTGGCCGGCCGGACCACCCGGCTCTGACCGGGCCCGGATGGGCGGAACCGGATCGGCAGGGTCGGCTCAGCGGGGCCGCTTCGGCCGGATCAGCCCCTCCTGGGCAGCGGTGGCGACCAGGATCCCGTCCTGGGTGAACACCCGGCCCAGGGAGAGGCCGCGCCCGCCCTGGGCGGACGGCGAGACCTGGTCGTAGAGCCACCACTGGTCGGCCCGGAACGGCCGGTGGAACCACAGCGTGTGGTCCAGCGAGGCCATCTGCACGTCGTGCTGCTCGATGACGTGGGCCGCCAGGCTGGCGCCGAGCAGGGTGATGTCGCTGGCGTAGGTGAACGCCGCCAGGTGGATCGTGGGGTCGTCGGGCAGCCCCTCCCGGAGCCGGGCCCAGATCCGCGCCCGCGACGGGTGCGCGGGGTCCTCGGGCAGCCCGGTGAGGCTGGTGCCGAGGTGCCGGGCCTCGACGGCGGCCCACTCGCGGGCCAGGGCCTCCGCCTCCTGGCTGCCACCGGCGCGCATCAGCGCGCCGAGGTCGACACCGGCCTCGGGCGCCGGGACCTCGGGCATCGTGTCCTGGTGCTCGAGGCCGTCCTCGTGCACCTGGAGGTCCAGGGTCTGGTAGTAGATCGGCCGGCCGTGCTGGCGGGCCACGACCCGGCGGGTCTGGAACGAGCGGCCCTCACGCAGCCGCTCCACGTCGTAGACGATCGGGACGCCGTAGTCGCCGCCCCGCAGGAAGTAGGAGTGCAGCGAGTGCACCGAGTACGCCGGGTCGACGGTCCGGGTGCCGGCGATCAGGGCCTGGGCGGCCACCTGGCCGCCGTACACGCGGGCGCGCTCGGAGTTCGGCTGCGAGCCGCGGAACAGGTCGACGTCGAGCCGCTCGAGGTCGAGCAGCTCGACGAGCTCCCGGACCGGGTCGGAGGAGCCGTTCACGAGCGCCTCCGGGCGGGGTCGAGGCGGCGCAGCAGCAGCTCCTGGGCGACGGTGGCGACCAGCACGCCGTCGCGGGTGAAGACGTTGCCGGTGACGAGTCCGCGGGCGCCGACCGTGACCGGGGAGACCTGGTCGTAGAGCCACCACTCGTCGGCCCGGAACGGCCGGTGGAACCACACCGCGTGGTCCAGCGAGGCCATCATCACGCCGGGGTCACCCATGCGGAGCCCGTGCGGCGCCAGCGTGGCCGCCTGGAGCGTGAGGTCGGAGAGGTAGGTGAAGGCAGCCGCGTGCTGAAGCGGGTCCTCGGGCAGCGCCGAGGAGATCCGCAGCCAGCAGCGCTGGCGTCCCGGGTGCTCGGGGTCCGGGGCGATCAGGCCGTCCGCCGAGCTGCCGACGTAGCGGATCTCGGCGACGTCCCACTCGCCGGTGTGCGGGCCGGTGAGCTCGGACTGGAACTGCCGCGGGTCGAGGGCGTCCTCGGGAGCCGGGACCTGCGGCATCGCGTCCTGGTGCTCGAAGCCCTCCTCGGGCCGCTGGTAGTTCGCGGTCAGCGCGAAGATCGGGCGCCCGTGCTGGCGGGCCAGCACCCGGCGGGTGGCGAAGGAGCGCCCGTCGCGCAGGTTCTCCACGTCGTAGATGATCGGCGCGGCCGTGTCCCCGGGCTGCAGGAAGTAGGAGTGCAGCGAGTGGACGACGTACGCCGGGTCCACGGTACGGGTGGCGGCGACCAGGGCCTGGGCGGCGACCTGCCCGCCGAAGACCCGGGGCAGGCCCGTGGGGGCGACCGCGCCGCGGAACAGGTTGTCGTCGATGGTCTCCAGGTCCAGCAGGGCGATCAGCTCGGCGGCGTTCCGCGGCATCAGTGCTGCTTGCCGTTGCGCGGGTCGGCGGGCCCGTCGCCGTCGTCGAGCCCGGCCAGGAACTGCTCGAACTGCCGGCCGATCTCCTCGCCGGTCGGCAGCGGCTGGTTCTCGGCGAGCAGGCTCGCGCCGGACTCCTCCGCGCGGATGAACGTGTCGTACTGCTGCTCCAGGGCCGCGACGACGTCGGCCACCTCGGTGTTCCCGAGGAGCTGGCTCTCGATCTCGGCCTCCCGGTCGGCGGCCTCCGCGCGCAGGCCGGAGAGGTCGACGGTCAGCCGGCCGGCGATCTCGACCTGCTCCAGCAGGGCGGCGGCGGCCTGGGGGTACTCGAGCTGGGCCAGGTAGTGCGGCACGTGCGCGACGAACCCCATCGCGTCGTGTCCCCACTCCCCCAGGCGCATCTCGACCAGGGTCTGGGCACTGCTGGGCACCCGCAGCTCGCCGCGCCAGGCGCTCGGCGTCACCACCAGGGCGGGGTCGTTGGCGTGCGGGGTCATCGTGATCGGGCGGGTGTGCGGCACCGCCATCGGCACCGAGCCCATCGCGACCACGAGCGTGACCTCGAAGCGCTCCACGACCTTGCGCACCGCCCGGGCGAACGCCTCCCAGCGAGTGTCCGGCTCGGGGCCGCGCAGCAGCAGGTACGGCGTGCCGCCGGTGTCGCGCAGCAGCCGCACGACCAGCCGCGGGGCGTCGTAGGACTCGTAGTGGTCCTGCGCGAACGTCACCGGGGGCCGGCGGGCGCGGTAGTCGTGCAGCTGGTCGACGTCGAAGGTCGCGACCACCGACCCGCCGTCGTCGAGGTCGACGAGATGCTGGGCCGCGCGGGCGGCCGCGTTGCCGGCGTCGAGGAAGCCGTCGAGGGCCACGACCATGGTCAGGCCGGTGTCCTCGCGCTCGTCGAGCTCGGGCACCTGATCGACGATGTGCACGAGCCTGGATTCTGACGTCACGGTCCCACGATAGGGCCCCGGGTGGCGCGACGGCCGGGAGCGGGTCCCCCGCGGACCGCGTGGTGACCACGACCACACCTCCCCGCCGCCGCACTTTGGTTACTCGCGGGTAATCTGGCGGAGTCCAGCCCCACCAGATCAGGAGAACAGGTGCCCCGACAGCTGCGAGAGGTCGTCTTCGTCGACGGCGTACGCACCCCGTTCGGCAAGGCCAAGGGCCAGTACGCCGAGACCCGTGCCGACGACCTCGTCATCAAGTGCATCCGCGAGCTCATGCGCCGCAACCCCTCGCTGCCCCCGGAGCGGGTCGACGAGGTCGCCGTGGCCGCGACGACCCAGATCGGCGACCAGGGCCTGACCATCGGCCGCACCGCGGCCCTGCTCTCCGGGCTGCCCCAGAGCGTTCCCGGCTTCGCGATCGACCGGATGTGCGCGGGGGCCATGACCGCGGTGACCACGACCGCCTCCGGCATCGCCTTCGGCTCCTACGACGTCGCGATCGCTGGCGGCGTCGAGCACATGGGCCGGCACCCGATGGGCGAGGGCGTCGACCCGAACCCGCGGATCCTCTCCGAGCGGATCGTGGACCCCGACGCGCTGGTGATGGGCAAGACCGCGGAGAACCTCCACGACCGCTACCCGACGATCACCAAGGAGCGCGTCGACGCCTACGCCGTGCGCTCGCAGCAGAAGACCGCCGCGGCGTACGACGCCGGCAAGATCCAGCAGGACCTGGTGCCGGTGGCCACCCGCTCCGGTGAGCAGGGCTGGGGCCTGGCCACCAGCGACGAGCCGATGCGCCCCGGCACCACCGTGGAGTCGCTGGCCGCCCTGAAGACGCCGTTCCGGGCCGCCGGCAAGGTGACCGCCGGCAACGCG
Organism: Nocardioides pantholopis; assembly: GCF_003710085.1. Classification (NCBI taxonomy): domain Bacteria; kingdom Bacillati; phylum Actinomycetota; class Actinomycetes; order Propionibacteriales; family Nocardioidaceae; genus Nocardioides; species Nocardioides pantholopis. Next base: position 2,252,057 of record NZ_CP033324.1, read on the forward strand.
GCGGGCATCAACGACGGCGCGACCGCGGCGCTGCTCGCCGACGAGGAGACCGCCCGCGAGCTCGGGCTGCCGATCCGGATGCGCCTGGTGTCCTACTCGTTCGTGGGTGTCGAGCCCGAGGTCATGGGCGCCGGCCCGATCCCGGCGACCGAGAAGGCGCTGCGCCAGGCCGGTCTCACCATCGACGACATCGGGGCCTTCGAGGTCAACGAGGCCTTCGCCGTGCAGGTGCTGGCCTTCCTCGAGCACTTCGGCATCGCCGACGACGACGCCCGGGTCAACCCCTACGGCGGCGCGATCGCGATGGGTCACCCCCTCGCGTCCTCCGGCGTGCGCCTGATGACCCAGCTGGCCCGCCAGTTCGAGGAGCACCCCGAGGTGCGCTACGGCCTGACCACCATGTGCATCGGCATCGGCATGGGCGGCACCGTGATCTGGGAGAACCCGCACTACAACGGAGAGGCGGCCTGAGATGGCGACCCCTGACCTGACCGACCTGCTGGCCCGCGCCGAGGCGATCTCCTCCGACGCCGAGCGCGTCACCGCCGCCCACCTGCGCACGGTCGCGCTCCCGCCCGTCGACGGCCGCCCCGCCGGCGTGATGGGCCTGATCACCCTCGACAACGGCGAGGACCACACCAAGCCGAACACGTTCGGCCCGCGCTCGCTCCTGGCGCTGAACACCGCGATCGACGCGGCCCTCGCCGACGACGAGATCACCTCGATCGGCGTCACCGGCAAGCCGTTCATCCTGGCCGCCGGCGCCGACCTGACCTCGATCGCCGGCGGCGGGCCGGACGCCGTCCGCACCGTCGCCGAGCTCGGCCACGCGGTCTTCCGCAAGCTCCGCGACGGCGGCAAGACCTCGTTCGGGTTCATCAACGGCCTCGCGCTGGGCGGCGGCCTCGAGGTCGCGCTGCACTGCGACTACCGCACGGTCATGGACTCCGCGCCGGCCCTGGGCCTGCCCGAGGTCATGCTCGGGCTGGTCCCCGGCTGGGGCGGCGCCTACCTGGTGCCGAACCTGATCGGGCCCGAGAAGGCCGTCAAGGTGATCCTCGAGAACCCGCTCAACAACGGCAAGACCCTGGGCGGGAAGGCCGCCTTCGAGCTCGGCCTCGCCGACGCCTGCTTCGGCGGCGCCGACTACCTCGAGCAGTCCCTGCTCTGGGCCGCGCGGGTGCTCACCGGCGCGACAGTCGTCGAGCGTCCCGAGCTGGACCGCGGGGAGGCCTGGGACGCCGCCGTCGCCAAGGGTGCGGCGATCGCCCAGGCCCGGACCGGCGGCGCCAGCCCGGCCGCCGCCAAGGCGCTCGAGCTGATCGCCGGCGCCCGGACCGCGACCCGCGACGAGGGCTTCGCCGCCGAGGACGAGGCCCTCGAGGCCATGTCGCGCACGCCGGAGCTGCTCGCCTCGCTCTACGCCTTCGACCTGGTGCAGAAGCGGGCCAAGCGGCCCGCGGGTGCGCCGGACCGGAAGCTCGCGCGGCCGGTCACCAAGGTCGGCATCGTCGGCGCCGGCCTGATGGCCAGCCAGCTCGCGCTGCTGTTCGTACGCCGCCTGGAGGTCCCGGTCGTGCTCAGCGACCTCGACCAGGAGCGGGTCGACAAGGGCGTCGCCTACGTCCACGCCGAGGTCGACAAGCTGCTCGCCAAGGGCCGGATCAACGCCGACAAGGCGAACCGCCACAAGGCGCTGGTCTCGGGCGTGGTCGACAAGTCCACCGCGTTCGCGGACGCCGACTTCGTCATCGAGGCGGTCTTCGAGGAGATGTCGGTCAAGAAGTCCGTCTTCGCCGACGTCGAGAAGGTCGTCTCCCCCGACTGCATCCTGGCGACCAACACCTCCTCGCTCTCGATCACCGAGATGGCCGCCGAGCTCGAGCACCCCGAGCGGGTCGTGGGCTTCCACTTCTTCAACCCGGTCGCGGTGATGCCGCTGCTGGAGATCATCCGCGGCGAGCAGACCTCCGACGCGGCGCTGGCCACCGCGTTCGCCACCGGCAAGGCGCTGAAGAAGACCACGATCCTGGTCCAGGACAGCCCGTCGTTCATCGTCAACCGCCTGCTGGGCCGCTTCATGAGCGAGGTCAGCCGGATCGTCGACGAGGGCACCCCGGTCCAGGTCGTCGACGGCGCGTTCGCCGGCGTCACCCCGATGTCGCCGTTCACGCTGATCGCGCTGGTCGGCCCCGCCATCGCGCTGCACAACACCGAGACGCTGGCCGGGGCCTTCCCCGACCGGTTCTACGTCTCGCCGGCGCTGCGGCGCGTGGTGGAGGCCCGCAAGGCGGCGTACTTCGGCGCCGACGGCACGCTCGACCCCGAGGTCGAGGCGCTGCTGGAGAAGCCGGCCGCGCCGGTGGTCCGCACGGCCGCCGAGGTGCGCACCGAGGTGCTCACCGGGCTGGCCGAGGAGGTCCGGATCATGCTCGACGAGGGCGTCGTCGCCGCGGCCGAGGACCTCGACCTCGCGATGATCACCGGGGCCGGGTTCTCGTTCTGGAACGGCGGCCTCACGATGCTCCTCGAGCGCGAGGGGCTCGGCACCTTCCACTGATCGGTGCGGCCCGCTGGTCGAGCCGCGAGCGAAGCGAGCGTGTCGAGACCCCACCCAGGTCTCGACACGCTCGTCGCTGGCGCTCCTCGCGGCTCGACCACCCGCACAGGCGACCTCAGCCGGAGCGCGACACCTCCGGCGCCGCTTCCTGGCCCAGCCGGCTGTGCCGGCGGCCGTAGGCGAAGTACACGACCACGCCGACCGCCATCCAGATCCCGAACCGCACCCAGGTCTCGCCCGGCAGGTTGAGCATCAGGTAGAGGCACATCAGCGTGGACAGCACCGCGACCACGTAGACGAGCGGGGTGCGGAAGGCCCGGGGCAGGTCCGGGCGGGTACGCCGCAGGATCGCCACCCCGATGCTGACCAGGATGAACGCGAACAGCGTGCCGATGTTGACCAGGCTCGCGAGCGTCTCGAGGTCGACGAAGCCGGCGATCCCGGCGACGACGACGCCGGTGATCGCGGTGATCCGGTACGGCGTCCCGAAGCGCGGGTGCACGCGGGACAGCCCGCGCGGCAGCAACCCGTCGCGCGCCATCGCGAACGCGACGCGGCTCTGCCCCATCATCAGGATCATCGCGACCGCGACCAGTCCGATGCAGGCGCCCAGCGAGATCAGGTTGCCCATCCACTCGATACCGGCGGCGTCGAAGGCCGACGCGAGCGGCGCCGCGTCGTCGGGGTCGATGTCGCGGTAGTCCTGCACGCCGGTGACGACCAGGCTCACCGCGGCGTACAGCAGGGTGACCACGAGCAGAGAGCCGAGGATGCCGATCGGCACGTCGCGCTGGGGGTTCTTGGCCTCCTCGGCGGTGGTGGCGACGACGTCGAACCCGATGAAGGCGAAGAACACCACCGCGGCGCCGGCGATCACGCCGGCCACCCCGAAGACCGCCGGCTCGATGCCGAGCAGGCTGGTGATCAGCGGCAGCTCCAGGAACCCGCCCTCGGAGCCGGAGGTGGGCCGGGACTCGGGGATGAACGGCACCCAGTTGGAGGGGTCGACGACGCTGATGCCGACCACGATCACGGTCGCCACGACGGCCAGCTTGATCGCGACGATGACCTGGTTGAACCGGCTGGAGAGCTTGGTGCCGCGGATCAGCAGCCCCATGATCAGCAGCGCGATGATCATCGCCGGCAGGTCCACCCACCCGTTGGCGGCCGAGCCCAGCTCCGTCGGGACCTCGAGCGGGGTGCCGGCGAGCAGCTCCTGGAGGTAGCCGGAGAAGCTGACCGACAGCGCGGAGGACCCGATCGTGAACTCCAGGGCCAGGTCCCACCCGATGATCCAGGCGATGAACTCGCCGAACGTCGCATAGCTGAACGTGTAGGCGCTGCCGGCCGCGGGGACCGTCGAGGCGAACTCGGCGTAGCACAGCCCCGCCAGGGCGCAGGCGACCGCCGCGATCAGGAACGACAGCGCCAGCGCCGGGCCCGAGTTCGTGGCCGCGACGGTTCCGGTGAGCACGAAGATCCCCGCACCGATCAGCACGCCGATGCCGAAGACGATCAGGTCGAGGGCGCCCAGCTCCTTGCGCAGCTGGTGGTCCGGGTCGTCGGTGTCGGCCATGGACTGCTCGACGGACTTGGTGCGGAACAGGCTCATTCTTCGCCTCTACCCCGCGATGGCCCGCCCCACGCGTGTTCGGGTCCGGTCAGCCGTAGGTTGTGCGGATCAGCCGGGCGGTACGGCGGGCGACCTGGCCCTCGGTGATTCCGAGCAGGCCCTCGAGCACCTCGCCCGGGGCCGTCTGCCGGGCCGCGGTCGCGTCGAGCAGCCCGAAGAGCACCGACGCGTCGAAGGTGCGCGCGAGGTACTCGCACGCCCACCACGACAGGCCGTAGTTGGCGGCCGACCCGGGGCCGTTGAAGGACTCATCGGCGGGCAGCCGGGTCACCCCGGCGCGCGCGGCGTCGATCGCGGGCCCGGCGAGCCACCGCTCCTCGGGCGGCATCGGCTGCACGGAGACGTACTCCGCGATGCCCTCGCTGAGCCAGACCGGCGCCCCGTCGTCCCGCGCGCCCAGCGCCACGTGGGTGAGCTCGTGGCGCAGCAGCCGGTCCCGCGCGGCGCCGGACCGGTCCAGCAGCCGCGGGTGCAGCGCCAGCCGGGTGGCGGCGAGGGTGGGGTCTCCGGGGCTGGCCAGGACCGGGAACGCGACGCCGTCCACCCCGTCGGCGTCGCCGCCGGGGAGGTCCGGCAGGCTGCGCAGGAACCCGGGGTCGGAGAGCGCGTAGACCACGACCGAGCGCGACCACGGGTAGGGCACCCGCGCCGCGACCGCGGCGATGCCGCGCTCGACCGATCCCAGCAGCGCGGCGGCGGCGGGCTGGCTCCCCTCGTCGAAGATCCCGAGCACGCCGGTGCCGGCGCGGACCACGATCCGCCCGCGATCCCAGGGCTGCTCCCGCACCCCGTGGGCCGCCTCCCAGCCGGCGTCGGTCACCGACGCGAGGCGCAGCCGCGTCGGCCGCCGCGGGTCGGGCCGGAACAGGTACCGGTCCCGGCTGACCACCGGCACCGCGTCGTACCCCTCGAGCTGGAGGTGCACCTCGACGACTGCCCAGTACGCGTCGCCGTCGCGGACCAGGCTCGCCGGGTCGACCCGGTAGCGCAGGTCGGCCAGCGGGAGCTGGGCCAGGTTCGCGAGGTAGGTGTCCTGGGCGGCCCGGAACCGGGGCCCGCGGGCCAGGCCGGCCCGGAACCGGGCCCGGTCGCCCGCCAGCACCGCCGACGCGCGCCGGTCCAGGGTCCGGGTGACGGCTCCCGCGACGTCCGGGGCGCCGGCGCTCGCCGGGGCCGGTCGGGCGTCCGCCTCGTCGTCGTCGCCGCCGAGGAGGGCGCAGGAGGAGACCAGGGACGCCAGGACCAGCGCCAGCACGGCACGGCTCAGGACCGGGAGCGGCGCTGCAGGCGCGGCCCCGGGGGTGCGGGACGGTTCAGCGCGGTCGTTCGGCATCGACGGGTGAACGACCGTCGTCACCCGAGGTGACGTCCTCGGGGCCGGTGGAGATCTCCTCGACGACGCCGAGCGCGATCGCCTGCGCGGTCAGGCCGATCCGCTCCAGGATCGCGGCGCGCTTGGCATGGCCCAGGAACTCCTGCGGGATGCCGTGCAGGCGCACCGGCGTGGTGACGCCCGCGTCGTTGAGCGCCTGGAGCAGCACCGCGCCGCAGCCGCCGATCCGGCCGTTGTCCTCGATGGTCACCACGAGGCGGTGCTCGCGGGCGAGCTCGACGATGGCGGGGTCGACCGGCTTGACCCAGCGCGGGTCGACGACCGTGACGCCGATCCCCTGGGCGACCAGCCGCTGCGCGACGTCCACGCCCACCTCGGCCATCGCGCCGACGGCCACGACCAGCACGTCCCGCCGACCGTTGCGCACCAGCACGTCGGCGCCGCCGGCGGTGCCGACGGCCTCGATGTCGGCCGGCGGCGGGCCCTTCGGGAACCGGACCACGGTCGGGGCGTCCTCGACCTCGACGGCCTCGTTGAGCAGCTCGCGCAGCCGGGCGGCGTCGCGGGGCGCTGCCAGCCGCAGCCCCGGGACCAGCTGGAGGTAGGACATGTCCCACATGCCGTTGTGGCTCGCCCCGTCGTCGCCGGTGACCCCGGCCCGGTCGAGCACGAACGTGACGCCGCAGCGGTGCAGCGCGACGTCCATCAGGACCTGGTCGAAGGCCCGGTTGAGGAAGGTGGCGTAGACCGCGACGACCGGGTGCAGGCCACCCATCGCCAGGCCGGCCGCCGAGGTGGCGGCGTGCTGCTCGGCGATGCCGACGTCGAAGGTGCGCTCGGGGAACCGGGCCTGGAACTTGTCCAGCCCCACCGGGTGCATCATCGCCGCGGTGACCGCGACGACGTCCTGGCGGCGCTGGCCGACGTGGACCAGCTCGTCGGCGAACACGTCGGTCCAGATCCGCCCGCGGGCGCGCTCCTCGCCGGTCTCCACGTCGAAGGGCTGCGGGCTGTGGAACTGGTCGGCCTCGTGCCGCTCCGCGGCGTCGTACCCGAAGCCCTTGCGGGTGATCGCGTGCACGATCACCGGGCCGCCGAACCGCTTCGCCTGGCCCAGGGCGTGCTCCATCGCGGGCAGGTCGTGGCCGTCGACCGGGCCGACGTACTTCAGGCCGAGGTCCTCGAAGAGGCCCTGGGGCGCGATCGCGTCCTTGAGGCCCTTCTTCATCGCGTGCAGGGCGTCGTACGCCGCGGCGCCGACGCCCGGCACGGCGTTGAGCCGCTTCTTGACCAGGTCGAGGACCTGCTCGTAGCGGGGGTTGGTGCGCAGGCTGGTCAGCGCGTTCGCGAGGCCGCCGATCGTCGGTGTGTAGGAGCGGCCGTTGTCGTTGACGACGATCACCAGGCGGCTGTCGCGGGCGATCGCGATGTTGTTCAGCGCCTCCCAGGCCATGCCGCCGGTCAGCGCGCCGTCCCCGATGACGGCCACCGTGTGCCGGTCCTCGCCGCGGATCGCGTAGGCCTTGGCCAGGCCGTCGGCGTAGCTGAGCGCGGTGGACGCGTGGGAGTTCTCGACGATGTCGTGGTCGGACTCGGCCTGGCTGGGATAGCCCGAGAGCCCGCCCTCCTGGCGCAGGGCGTCGAAGTCGCCGGCGCGGCCGGTGAGGACCTTGTGGACGTAGGACTGGTGACCGGTGTCGAAGACCACCCGGTCGCGCGGGGACTCGAAGACCCGGTGGATCGCGAGGGTCAGCTCGACGACGCCGAGGTTGGGTCCGAGGTGGCCGCCGGTGCGGGAGGTGGCGTTGACGAGGAGGTCCCGGATCTCGCTCGCCAGGGTGGAGAGCTGGTCGTCGGTGAGGTCGCGCAGGTCGCGCGGGCCCGTGATCGACTGGAGGAGACCCATGGGCTCACTGTAGTTGGTCACGGGGTGAGCACCGCGATCGCAGGCTCGTGCAGGCTGCCCATCCACACCCGCCCGTCGTGCTCGCGCACCCCGGTGACCATGTGGAAGTCCGGCGTGTCGACGGTGTGGTCGTGGACCAGCCGACCGGTGTCGTCGTAGGCCTGCACCCGCACGGTGCGCCGGGGCGCCGGCTGCAGCCGGTCGGGGATCCGGGTCACCTGGCGGCGCAGCCAGCGCGGGCCGCGCTGGAGCCGCTCCACCAGGGCGTCGGTGGGGCTGGCGATCGTCACCCAGACCAGCCCGTCGCTGCCGCGGGCGATGTTGTCGGGATAGCCGGGCAGGTCCGTGACCAGGTGGTCGCGGGTGCCGGCCCGGGGGCCGCTGGTCCAGTGCCGCACCACGGTACGGGCGGCGGTCTCCGCGACCGCGACGTACCCGGCGCCGAGTGCGACGCCGTTCGCGAACGACAGGCCCTCCTCGACGACGTCCACGTCCCCGTCGCCACCGAGCCGGAGCAGCCGCCCGGTGCGGGTGTCCTGGACCATCTCGTCCTTCCAGCCGTCGATGTCGAAGCGCCGGCTGGAGTCGGAGAACCACACGGTGCCGTCGTCGTCGATCGCCGCGTTGTTGCAGAACACCAGCGGGCGCCCCTCGACGCGCGTGACCACTGTCTCAACGTCCCCGGAGCGCGGGTCGACGCGGAGCAGGCCGCGGCGGGCGTCGCAGACCACGAGCCGGTCGTCGGCGTCGATCTCGATGCCCAGCGGGCGGCCGCCGGTGTGGGCGACCAGGTCCACCCGTCGGCCGTCGTGGGACACCCGCCAGATGCTGCCGTCGGCCGTGCCGGTGAAGACCGCCCCCTCGTCGCGGCCCCGGGTCGCCACGACGACGTCCTCCGCCCCGTCGCCGGGGACCCGGTGGACGTGGAACCCGGGGTCGCTCACCGCCGCAACCGCGCGTAGGTCGCGGAGGCGAGGAAGTCCGGCACGACCTGGGCGGCCGAGGCGGTCAGCTCCAGGACGCGGGCCCGGTCCGGCTCGACGAAGACGATCTGGCGGCCCTCGCCCACGGCGATGTCGGCGTCGGTCAGGTCGGTCGCCCCGACGTACACGCGCACCGGGTCGGTGGTGCCGTACGCCTCGTGGAAGACGCTCAGCTCACGCCACAGCTCCAGGGCGGGCGGCGCGAGCCGGATCCCGGTCTCCTCGGCGAGCTCGCGGTAGGCGGCGTCGGTGAAGTCCTCGCCGTCGTCGACGTGGCCGCCGACCAGGCCCCACCGCTCGGGGTCGATCAGCGCGTGCTCGTCGCGCTCCTGGAGCAGGATCCCCCCGGCGGGGTTGACGAGGAACACGCAGGCGAAACGGGGCACGCTGCGAACCTAGCCCGTGGCAGGGTGGCGCGGTGCCCTTCCGCCTCGCCGTCGGCGCTCTCGTGACCGCCTCGCTGCTGACGGCCGCCCTCCCGGCCCTGACGCCTGCGCCTGCCCGGGCCGCTGCTGCCCAGCCGGAGCCCGCCGTCACCGGCTACGCCCTGGGCGACACCCCCGGGGCCGTCGTACGCCGGGACGCCGCGGGCCTCCAGACGCTGACCGTCGTCGCCAGCGCGCTGCGCCGCGACGGGCGCGGGGTGAGCCGGCCGGGGGCCGGGCCGGTGCGACTGGTGCGCGCCGCCCACCGGCACGGGCTGCGCGCGGAGCTGCTGGTGAACAACTACAGCAACCGGCTCGGCGGCTTCGACCGGATCGCCGCGCGGCGGCTGCTGCGCCACCCCGACCGGGTGCGGGCGGTCGCGGGCCGGCTGGCCCGGTTCGCGACCGGCCAGGGCTGGGACGGGGTGAACCTGGACCTGGAGCTCCTGGGCCGTCGCGACGCCGACGGCCTGGTGCTCCTCGCCACCGAGCTCCAGCGCCGGATGCCCGAGCGGCTGACGGTCTCCGTCGACGTCTCGGCGCGGACGTCGGTCTCCGGCTACCGCCGCGCGGGCTACCGGCTCGGACCGCTGGGCCGAGCGGCGGACGTGGTCCAGCTGATGGCCTACGACCTGCACGGCCCGAGCTGGTCGGGCCCCGGCCCGATCGGCCCGCTGCGGTGGCAGCGGCGGGTCCTCGGAGCCCTGCTCTCCCGGGTGCCGGCGGACCGGGTGGACCTGGGAGTCGCGGGCTACGGCTACACCTGGCCCCGCCGCGGCACCCGGCGGGTCGGGCGCAGCATCGACGTGGCCCAGGCCCGTCGCCTCGCGCGCCGCGACGGCGTACGACCCCGATGGGACGCGCGCAGCGGCGAGTGGACCGCCCGCCTCTCCGACGGCACCCGGCTGTGGTGGTCGGACCGCCGCTCGTGGCGCCTCCGCACCCGGCTCGCCCGGGACCGCGGCCTGCACGGCCTCGCCCTCTGGCGCCTCGGCTCCGCCGACCCCCTCCGCTGACCCGGCAGAAACGGCGTCAGCCGGGAAGGAAGCTGAAGCGGACCTCGCGGTCGGGGTTGTCGACGTTGAGGTCGACCAGGCAGATGCTCTGCCAGGTGCCGAGGGCGAGACGCCCGTCGAGCACCGGCACGGTGGCGTACGGCGGGACCAGGGCCGGCATCACGTGCGACCGACCGTGTCCCGGGGCGCCGTGCCGGTGGCGCCAGCGCTCGTCCGCGGGCAGCAGGTCGGCCAGGGCGGCCAGCAGGTCGTCGTCGCTGCCGCTCCCGGTCTCCAGGATCGCCAGGCCGGCCGTCGCGTGCGGCACGAACAGGTTCAGCAGGCCGTCGCCGCGGCCCGCCACCCACGACGCGCAGTCGTCGGTGAGGTCCAGCACGACATCACGGCCACCGGTCCGGTAGCTCCTGGTCTCCGAGTCCATGGCCCCGATGCTAGGCCTGGCCCTCAGACCGGCCGCCCCGGCTCGCCGCCGGGATCGGTGACCCCGCCGGCGCAGGAGGCGAACGGCTCCGGGGCGGTCTCGCCGTTGCCGTACTCCTCCAGGAACAGCGCCAGCCGCGGGTCGTCGGCGTCGTCGAGGGCGAGCTGGCGGCCCCAGACCGTCACCACCACCGGCGACGGCAGCCCGTCGTACGGCGAGAGGATCCCGTTGTCGGGGAGCAGCTCCGCGAGCGCCTCGACCTGCTCGTCGGGCAGGTCGGCGTCGTGGGTCAGCCAGACCGTCCCATGCTCCAGCGAGTGGACCGCGTGCTCGTCGCGCACCGGCGCGTCGTAGACGCCGCACTCCAGCCAGCGGGGGTCGTGCGGGCCACCGGCCGGCGGCACCTGCGGGTAGTCGACGTCGTCCTCGGTGTGCAGCACCGAGAGGTCGTCCCAGCTCCCGACCTCGCTGAGGTCGGGCGCCGTCCCGTCGTCCTCGGCCTTAGCGGGCTCCTCGCTGCTGAGCAGCACCGGCACCAGCACGGCGGCACCGACCACCGCGACAGCCGCAGCGATGGCAGCCGAGAGCCACGCGGACCGGTCCCGCCGGCCCACGGGCGGCCGCGTGGCCGCGGGCGGGCCGGGCGGGGGCGGGCCCGTTGGACCCCAGGACGGCGGCCCGGACGGTGGCCCGGGCGGCGGCGGGTACGCCATCAGCCCTCCAGGGCGCGCTCGACCCGCTCGACCTTGGCGGTCAGCTGGCCGGTGTACCCGGGTCGGATGTCGGCCTTGAGGACCAGGCCGACCCGGGGCGAGACCTCGGCGACGACCTCGACGGCCCGCTTGACGACTGCCATCACCTCGTCCCACTCCCCCTCGAGCGTCGTGAACATGGCGTCGGTGCGGTTCGGCAGCCCGGAGTCCCGGACGACGCGGACGGCGGCGGCCACCGCATCGGCGACCGAGCCGTCCTCGCGGTCGGAGACGGTGGGCGCGACGGAGAAGGCAACAAGCACGGCAGGTCTCCCAGCGGGGTCAGGCGGCGCGACGGGCCGGCCGCTCATCCTTCAGGTACCAAGCGATCCAGGTGATCGGGAAGAGCATGCCAGCAACGACCGACAGCCAGGCGGCCGCTCCCCGCCGGCGCTCACCGAGCCCGGTCAGGACCGCCAGGAAGGGCGGCGGGAGCAGCGCGGCGCCGTCCAGGTCCGACACCCAGAAATGCCCGACGGCCCGCCACCCTCGCGGGTGACGGGCCGTCGTACGACGCGGGCTGGCTCAGCCCTTGTTGCGCAGGCTGCGCAGCACGTACTGCATGATGCCGCCGTTGCGGTAGTAGTTCGCCTCACCCGGGGTGTCGATGCGGACGACCGCGTCGAACTCCACGTCGCCGGCCTTGACCTTGACGGTCTTCGGCGTGCGGCCCTCGTTGAGCTCGGTGATGCCGGTGATGGAGAACTCCTCCTCACCGGTCAGGCCGAGGCTCTCGGCGCTCTGGCCCTCGGGGAACTGCAGCGGGATGACGCCCATGCCGATCAGGTTCGAGCGGTGGATGCGCTCGTAGGACTCGGCGATGACGGCCTTGACGCCCAGCAGCGAGGTGCCCTTGGCGGCCCAGTCGCGCGAGGAGCCGGAGCCGTACTCCTTGCCGGCCAGGACCACCAGCGGGGTGCCCGCGGCCAGGTAGTTCTCGGACGCCTCGAAGACCGAGGTGACCTCGCCACCGTTGGTGAAGTCGCGGGTGACGCCGCCCTCGGTGCCCGGCGCGAGCTGGTTGCGCAGGCGGATGTTCGCGAACGTGCCGCGGATCATCACCTCGTGGTTGCCGCGGCGCGAGCCGTAGGAGTTGAAGTCGCGCTGCTGCACGCCGTGCTCGGCGAGGTAGCGGCCGGCCGGGCTGTCCTTCTTGATCGCACCGGCCGGGCTGATGTGGTCGGTGGTGACCGAGTCGCCCAGCTTGAGCAGCACCCGGGCGCCGGCGATGTCCGCGACCGGCTCCGGCTCGGCGGGCATGCCGTCGAAGTACGGGGGCTTGCGGACGTAGGTGGACTCCGCCTCCCACTCGAAGGTCTTGCCCTCGGGGGTCGGCAGCGAGCGCCACTGCTCGTCACCGGCGAACACGTCGGCGTAGCTGTCCCCGAACATCTCGGAGGTCAGCGCCCCGGCGATGGTCTCCTCGACCTCGCGCGGCGAGGGCCAGATGTCCTTGAGGAAGACGTCGTTGCCGTCGGTGTCCTGGCCCAGCGGGTCGGTGAACAGGTCGACGTCCATGGAACCGGCCAGCGCGTAGGCGACGACCAGCGGCGGGGACGCGAGGTAGTTCATCTTCACGTCGGGGTTGATCCGGCCCTCGAAGTTCCGGTTGCCCGAGAGCACCGAGACGACCGAGAGGTCCTTCTCGTTGACAGCGGCGGAGACCTCGGGGATCAGCGGGCCGGAGTTGCCGATGCAGGTGGTGCAGCCGTAGCCCACGAGGTTGAACCCGAGCTTGTCGAGGTACGGCGTGAGGCCGGCCTTCTCGTAGTAGTCCGAGACGACCTTCGAGCCGGGGGCGAGCGTGGTCTTGACCCACGGCTTGCGGGACAGGCCCTTCTCGACTGCCTTCTTGGCCAGCAGCGCCGCGCCGATCATCACCGACGGGTTGGAGGTGTTGGTGCACGACGTGATCGCCGCGATCGCGACCGCACCGTGGTCCAGGGTGAACTTGGTGCCGTCCTCGAGGGTGACCTCGACCGGGCTGCTCGGCCGGCCGCCGTCGCTGGAGGCGGCGGAGAGGTGGTCGGTCGGCGGCGCGGCGGTGCCGCTGCCGTTGCTCGTGGCCGGGTCGGAGGCCGGGAAGGTCTCGGCGACGGACTCGTCGTAGCCGTTCTCCTCCTCGCCCACCACGTAGTCCTTGAGGGACGCGCGGAAGGACGCCTTGGCGTCGGTGACCTCGATGCGGTCCTGCGGACGCTTCGGGCCGGCGATCGAGGGGACGACCGTGGCCAGGTCCAGCTCGAGCTTCTCGGAGTAGCGCGGCTCGGCCGACGGGTCGTGCCAGAGGCCCTGCTCCTTGGCGTACGCCTCGACGAGCGCGAGCTGCTCCTCGGAGCGACCGGTGAGCCGCAGGTAGTTGACGGTCTCCTCGTCGATCGGGAAGACGGCGATCGTGGAGCCGAACTCCGGGCTCATGTTGCCGATCGTGGCGCGGTTGGCCAGCGGCAGCACGGAGACACCGGGGCCGTAGAACTCCACGAACTTGCCGACGACGCCGTGCTTGCGCAGCATCTCGGTGATCGTGAGCACCAGGTCGGTCGCGGTCGAGCCCTCGGGCAGGTCGCCCGAGAGCTTGAAGCCCACGACCCGCGGGATGAGCATCGAGACCGGCTGGCCGAGCATCGCGGCCTCGGCCTCGATGCCGCCGACGCCCCAGCCGACCACGCCGATGCCGTTGACCATCGTGGTGTGGGAGTCGGTGCCGACGCAGGTGTCGGGGTAGGCCTGCAGCACGCCGTCGACCTCACGGGTGAAGACGGTGCGGGCCAGGTGCTCGATGTTGACCTGGTGCACGATGCCGGTGCCCGGGGGGACGACCTTGAAGTCGTCGAAGGCGCCCTGGCCCCAGCGCAGGAACTGGTAGCGCTCGCGGTTGCGCTCGTACTCGATCTCCACGTTGCGCTCGAACGCCTCGGGGGTCCCGAAGACGTCGGCGATGACCGAGTGGTCGATGACCATCTCGGCCGGGGCGAGCGGGTTGATCTTGGCCGGGTCGCCGCCGAGCTCGGCCATCGCCTCGCGCATCGTGGCGAGGTCGACGACGCACGGGACGCCGGTGAAGTCCTGCATGATCACGCGGGCGGGCGTGAACTGGATCTCCTCGCTCGGGTGGGCGCTCGCGTCCCAGCCGGCGATCGCCTTGATGTCCTCGGCGGTGATGTCCGCGCCGTCCTCGGTGCGGAGCAGGTTCTCCAGCAGCACCTTGAGGCTGAAGGGCAGCGACTCGACGTCGAGACCCTCGCCCTCCACCGCGCCGAGACGGAAGATCTCGTAGGACTTCCCGTCCACGTCCAGGGTGCCCTTGGCACCGAAGCTGTCCTGACTGGCCACAGCCAACATCTCCTCGTCGTGACGTCGAATTCGCACTGTCATCTTGCCGCCGCGCGCGGCCGCCCGGATAGGAAGGTTCCCCTTACCTGCGTCCTGCAGCGCTGAGCAAATGTCTTGACGTCAAGATACACGACATCAAGGCGAGTTCCGAGTTCCGGCGCGGAAACTCGGTTCCCGTGTCGGATCCGGCCTGCTCCGATCGTGGAAGGGGACAAGGAACCCACCGATGGAGGAACGATGCGCCAGTTGATCGTCACCGAGTTCATCTCCATCGACGGCGTGGTGGAGGCACCGGGCGGCGAGCCCGGCCACCGCAGCGCCGGGTGGACGCTCAAGGACATCGAGTTCGACCCCGACTCCTACGAGCTCAAGGCCAGCGAGCAGGAGGAGACGACGGCGCTGCTGCTGGGCCGCACCAGTTACGAGGCCTTCGCGCCGGTGTGGCCGACGATGGCTGAGTTCGCCGAGTACAACGCGATGCCCCGCTACGTCGTGTCGACGACCCTCGAGGGCGACGACCCGCGCTGGCCGGCCACCGTGCTGCGCTCGCTCGACGACGTCGCCGCGCTCAAGCGGACCGAGGGCGGCCCGATCGCGGTGCACGGCAGCGCGAGCCTGGCCCGCAGCCTCGCCGACGCCGACCTCGTGGACCGCTACCACCTGCTGGTCTTCCCGGTCCTGCTCGGCGCCGGCAAGCGCCTGTTCAGCGAGACCGACCGGGACAAGACCATGCTGCGCCTGGTCGACAGCACGAGCTACCCGAACGGGATCCAGAAGCAGGTCCTCGAGGTCGTGCACTGAAGCGCGAGGCGGGCGCGAGCGGGGCGACGAGATTAGGACGGCGTACGGATCCTTCGCATCCATCGACCGATCCCGTCGCCTACGCACGAGCTGTGGCCGTATTGCTGTTCCACTGGGACACGAGCACGGGGTGGCTGCCCACGGACTACGCCGCGGCCGTCCTGGCTGACACCGATCCGTCTGGCGAGGAGACTCCCGGACTGCTTCACGACGTCGCGACGTACCTGCCGACGGTCGAGCAGTGGCTCGACCTCGGCGCGATGGAAGTCGAGCAGTCGATCGAGATCGACGACGCCAACGTGCCCGGTTCCTGGGCGGCTGCCGTCGAGCAGGCCCACGGGCATGTCCGCCCCGGCACGACCGCAGTCACGATCACCGGCTCCCACTATCGCAGCGGAGTGTGGAACGGCGAGGCGGCCGAGGCATCCCACCCCATCTCCTTCACTGTCTTCGTCGCCTGCCAGCCGGCTTTCGAGCGTTGTCATGTCCTGCGCCGCTCCCAGCTCGACAACCCGCTGAGGTGAGTCGCGGGTGAGCATGAAGATTCTCGCCGTCGGTGCCGCAGCGGCCGTACTGCTTGCTCCGGGAGCCGTCGTTCTCGGCGTATCGACGCTCGTCAGCCCGGCAGCCGCTGGATCAGGAACTTGCCCGCGGGACGACGAAGCGACCTCGAGCCTCGGGGTTGCTGGCCCCGTCCCTGAGGGGCTCTCCGCGACCAACACCCACGGCGAGACAGTCACCCTCAACAAGCAGCAGCTCACGCGGGCCGCCGCGATCATCGCTGTCGGCAACAACGAGAGGATCCCGACGCAGGGTCAGCTGATCGCGATCGTGACGGCTCTGACGGAGTCGTCCCTGCGAGTGCTGTCGAACGCGAGCGCATATCCCCACTCCGCGGACATCCCCAGTGACGGCGACGGCAGCGACCACGACTCGGTCGGCCTCTTCCAACAGAGACCTGCCACTGGCTGGGGGACGGTCGAGAACCTGATGGACCCGGAATGGTCGTCCCGCGCGTTCTACGGCGGTCCGAACGGGCCGAACCACGGATCACCCCGCGGGCTCCTGGATCTCGACGGCTGACAGTCCATGGACCCCGGCGCGGCAGCACAGGCAGTACAGATCTCCGCCTATCCGAATCGGTACGCCGTCAACCAACCCATCGCCGAGAAGGTCCTGAGCACTCTCAGCGGGGTCTCACTCACCAGCGACCTGGGGTGCACGCGGCCCGCCGGCGACCTACCAGCGAACCTCCCGCCCGGCTTCCAAGGAGGACTCATCGCCGCAGCCACTGCGCGAGACCAAGCGCGCCGCGAGGGCCGCCGCCAACGAAGCGAAGGCCGGAAGCCCACCAACGGGCACCGAGGGCGACATGCCGCTCCTCGCATTCGCCTGGCTCGAGCGAGCGGCTGCCCGCCAGTCCGGCTCGGGACTGCTTCGCTACTCGTCGCCCTCGATAAAGCTGCAGTTGACTGATCCGGCGCGCTCTTCAGTAGCCACGATGACGCCGTCGCGGCGGATCTCGCACGAGATCACCGTGGTGGGGGTCGACGTGTGCGCTGCGGTCCCGATAACCGTCGCGTTCGAGTCGAGAGTGATGGTGTCTCCCGAGGCCCACGCCTTGCTCGTGTGCTCGGCGCCTTCCCTAATGATCACGTCGACGGGTTCCGGTGAGTCGACCGTGATCGTGTAGACCGCGGACGGGGCCAGGACTCCCGGGCGGATCACCGCGACGATGGTGAGGGCGGGAGCGATGATCGCCAACGCGGACATCACGAAGGCGACGACGCGGCCGGGGCGAGCGGGCGCGGGTCCCCGCGCCCTGATGGCAAGAACGAGCGCGACCACACCGAGTACCACGGGCACGATCAGCACGGCCATCCGCGACCAGGACAGGAGCATCCCCATCGCGAAGGATGCGATAGCGGCAACCGAGAGCCCCACACTCGCCACACGCAGCCGGGACACCGCGACCATTGGATTTTCGCGCATCGGCTTCCCCCGTTCGAGACGCGAGGAGCATAGGCGAGTTATGCACATCGCCCCGCGGATCTCACGCACCGACGCCTTCGGCGCGAGTTCAGAAACGTACTGTCGTACCGAGATCCGGAAACATCGTCGCTTCAAGTACCGGGCAGGTGATCAGGAACCGGTCCCCGTCCGGGCGCGTCTTCCAGTCGTGACCAGACGACGTGCCACGACCCTCCTAAGGTCATACGCGTTCACTCTGACATCCTCGTGCGGCGAATGCGGCCTGATCGGGGACTACCGGGTCACCGTGCGCGACGGACAAGTGAGCGACGTCGACAGCCTCAACGAGGACTACCCGTATGAGCCCAGGCTGGCTGAGGTTCCAACCCTGCAAGACCTTGTTTCCATGGCTGAGTCCGCCCGACCCGACCAGCTCGTCAAGTACGTGGTGAACGAGACGGGAGTGCCTGCATCGCTCAGCCTCGACCCCGTTCCCAACGGCATCGACGACGAGGAATGCTACGAGGTCGTCAACCTCCTGCCACTGACTTAAGCAAACAGTGCGAATTCCGCCGCCCTCGCGATCCATGCTGAACGCACTCATCTGCTGCGATCCGCTC
Organism: Nocardioides pantholopis; assembly: GCF_003710085.1. NCBI lineage: Bacteria > Bacillati > Actinomycetota > Actinomycetes > Propionibacteriales > Nocardioidaceae > Nocardioides > Nocardioides pantholopis. The sequence continues at coordinate 2,269,811 of NZ_CP033324.1, forward strand.
GGGCGTGCCGATGAGCGGTAAATCCGCGCTGGCGACTGGGAGACTTCCGTGATGAATGAGGTCGAGATCGTGCAGGTGGATGAGCGCGACAACAAACTGGGAGGACAGCCACCCACGCTTCCGGGTGTACCTCCACGGCAGCGGTGAGACGACGACCCACGGCTGGACCGACACGTACGACATCACGGGCGCAGATGTTCTGCAGGTGATCGATTGGGCTCAGCGCCAGGCTGGCGAGTCCCTCACGTACGCGGTGGCTCTCGTCTACGACGACCGGGCATACGAGCAACTCAACCCGGGATGTGCGCGCGGACTGGTCTGGCTTGTCGGGATCGACGGCAACAACAACGCGATTGATCCCGAGGACACTCAGGCAATGCACCGGATGGTGGCGCGCCGGCGTGAGCCCGTTGGCGTGCCATCGGCGGATCAAATGCCTCCCGGTGTGCCCGACCCCTACAACGACGGGACTGAAAACCGCTGATCCGACCGCTCATGGCCGACTACAGGCGACTCGGACCTGCTGCCCTACAAGCCGCACTGAGCGCCCTCCAAGGTCACGCCGGCCCGGAAGCCCGCCGGCGCGCTCCGCACCCGTCTACGGCGATTCTGCTCCCACTCACGCCTCGCTACGCCTGATGTGCGCGGCTCCCCAGGCGCAGAACCGGGGGCTCTGCGCGCAAAGTGCGCCCTAAGGCCGATTCTCGAACGTCAGCGACGTCACCGCGAATCACGTCACCGCAGGTCAGAGTCGGTTCTCACCAGCAGCGCGACGCACTCGACGTGGTGCGTCATCGGGAACAGGTCGAAGGCGCGCAGCGCCTCGAGCCGGTAGCCGTGCTCGGCGAAGAACGCGACGTCCCGGGCCAGCGCCGAGGGGTCGCAGGCGACGTACGCCACCGCCCGGGGACGGCGGGCGACGACCTGCTCCACGACCGGGCGCCGGGCACCCTCCCGGGGCGGGTCGAGGACGACGAGGTCCACCGGGTCCGGGTACGCCGCGGCGAGCACGTCGGCGACGGCGCCGCAGGCGACCTCCACCCCGGGCAGGTCCGCCAGGTTCGCCTGCGCGTGGTCGGTGGCCGCGCGGTCGCCCTCGACCGCGATGACGCGCCCGGTGGGCCCCACGGCGTCGCCGAGGAACCGGGCGAAGAGCCCGACGCCGGCGTACAGGTCGAGGACCGACTCCCCCGGTGCGGGCTCGAGCATCGACAGCACCGTCTCGACCAGCACCCCCGGCGCGCCCGGGTGCACCTGCCAGAAGCCGTCGGCCGCGACCTCGAACTCGTGCGGGCCGACCCGCTCGGTGAGGACGCCGGAGCGCGGCTCGCGGGCCTCGGGGTGGGCGATCCGGCAGTCGTCGACCTCGATGACCGACCGGGAGCGGTGTCGGCGCATCCCGCGCCGACCCTCCCCCAGGTCGACGTACTGGACCCGGGTGCGCCAGCGCAGCCCGGCGTCGTTCTCGGGCCGGTCGCCGGGGACGTGCTCGACGACGACCGGCAGGTCGAGGCCGGCCAGGCGGCGCAGCTGCTCGCGCACCACGTCGGCCTTGAGCGCCCGCTGGGCGGCGAGGTCCACGTGCTGGAAGTCGCAGCCGCCGCACCGTCCCGGGCCCGCGAACGGGCAGGGCGGCTCGACCCGGTCCGGGGAGGAAGCGAGCACCTCGACCGCGTCGGCGCGCCAGAACCGGTCGCCGTCGGTGCCCTCGGTGATCTCCAGGACCACCCGCTCCCCCGGGATCGCGTGCCGGACGAAGACCACCCGGGTCGCGTCGGGGTCCTCGCCGCCGACCGGGACCCGGGCCACGCAGTGCCCGCCGTGCGCGACCGGACCGACCTCGACCTCGAAGCGCTCACCGACGCGCGAGCGTCCGCGCGGCCGGCGCTGCCGCGGGGAGCGCGTCACTTCTGCACCTGGCGCGCCTTGTCCCGCTGGGCCACCCGGCCACGGCGCAGGTCGCCGGCGCGGACCCGGGTGTCGTCGCGCAGCTCGCGCTCCCGGGCGATCTCCGAGGACCGCAGCTGGAACGGCACCGAGATCACCATGACGCCCGGGCTGAACAGCAGCCGGCCCTTGAGCCGCAGCGCCGTCTGGTTGTGCAGGAGCTGCTCCCACCAGCGGCCCACGACGTACTCCGGGATGAAGACCGCGACCACGCCGCGCGGGTTCGCGCGCCGGATCTCGTTGGCGTACTCGACGATCGGGCGGATCAGCTCGCGGTAGGGCGAGTGCAGCACCTTCAGCGGCACGTCGATGTTCCGGTCGTCCCAGTCCTCCAGCAGCCGGCCGGTGGCGTCGGGGTCGGTGGCGACGTAGACGCCCTCGAGGACGTTGGGCCGGGTCGCCTTGGCGAAGGCGAGCGCCCGCAGGGTCGGCTTGTGCAGCTTGGAGACCAGCACGATCGCGTGGACCCGGGTGGGCATCAGCTTGTCGTTCTCGTCGGCGGCCAGCTCCTCCTCGACGTTCTCGTAGTGGCGGCGGATCGCGCGCATCACCACGAAGAAGAAGACCATCGCCAGGATCGTGATCCAGGCACCCTCGGTGAACTTGGTGATCAGCACGATCACGAGGACGACCGAGGTGAACGCGAGGCCGATGGCGTTGATGGCCCGCGAGCGCACCATCCGGGCCCGCGCCCCCGGGTCGGTCTCGGTGGCGAGGTGCCGGGTCCAGTGCCGGAGCATGCCGAGCTGGCTGAGCGTGAACGAGAAGAAGACGCCGACGATGTAGAGCTGGATCAGCCGGGTGGTCTGGGCGTCGAAGGCCCAGATCAGCACGATCGCCAGCACCGCCAGCGCGACGATGCCGTTGCTGTAGGCCAGCCGGTCGCCGCGGGAGCCGAGCGCCCGGGGCGCGAAGCCGTCGCGGGCCAGGATCGAGCCCAGCACCGGGAACCCGTTGAACGCGGTGTTGGCGGCGAGCACCAGGATCACGCCGGTGACCGTGACCACCAGGTAGAACCCCGGCGGGAAGCCGCTGAAGACCGCGTCCGCGATCTGCGCGATGACCGTGTGCTGGTCGTAGCCCTCGGGCAGCGGCTCGCCGTCGCGGGTGAGCCGGTCCAGGTCGTGCGGGTCGACCAGCTTGAGGCCCATCTGGCGGGCCAGCACGATGACGCTGATCATCATCGTGATCGCGATCATCCCGAGCAGCAGCAGCGTGGTCGCCGCGTTGCGCGACTTGGGCCGGCGGAAGGCGGGAACCCCGTTGGAGATCGCCTCGACACCGGTCAGCGCGGCGCAGCCCGAGGAGAACGCGCGGGCCAGCAGCGTCAGCAGCCCGATCGTCGTCAGCGGCTCGTCCCAGCCCGGCTCCGGCGCGACGGTGAGGTCCGCGCTCTCGACCTCGGGCAGGTCGCCCATCGCGAGCCGGATCAGCCCGACGGCGCACATGCCGAGGACCGCGACCATGAACAGGTACGTCGGGACCGCGAAGAGCCCGCCGGACTCCCGGATGCCGCGCAGGTTGATGGCCATCAGCAGCAGCACCAGCGCGCACGCGAAGATCGGCTCGTGCCCGCTGAGCGCGGGGATCGCCGAGGCGGCGTACTGCGCTCCCGAGGAGATCGACACCGCGACCGTGAGCACGTAGTCGACCAGCAGCGCGCTCGCCACTGTCGTGCCGGCCGTGCGCCCGAGGTTGACAGTCGCCACCTCGTAGTCGCCGCCGCCGCTGGGATAGGCGTGCACGGTCTGGCGGTACGACGCGATGACCGCCGCCATCACCAGCGCGACCGCGATCGCGACCTTCCACGACCACACGTACGCCGAGGCCCCGGCGAGCGAGAGCATGATGAAGACCTCGTCGGGGGCGTAGGCCACCGAGGAGAGCGCGTCGCTGGCGAAGACCGGCAGCGCGATCCGTTTGGGCAGCAGCGTCTCACCCAGCTGGGAGCTCCTCAGCTTGCGCCCCAACAGGATCCGTTTCGAGACGTCGCCCACTCCCACGAGCGGCAAGGCTACGACAAACTCGCTTTGGGGCTACGGTTCGGGATGTGCACGTCGTGATCATGGGCTGCGGCCGCGTCGGCTCGACGCTCGCCCGCAGCCTCGAGGACCGCAACCACACCGTCTCGGTCATCGACAGCGAGCCGGATGCGTTCCGCCGCCTCGGGCCGGGTTTCAACGGTGACAAGATCACCGGCTACGGCTTCGACCAGGCAGTCCTGGAGAAGGCCGGCATCCGCCGCGCCGACGCCTTCGCGGCGGTCTCCTCGGGCGACAACTCCAACATCATCGCCGCGCGTGTCGCGCGCGAGACGTTCGGCATCCAGCAGGTCGTGGCCCGCATCTACGACCCGGGGCGCGCCGAGGTCTACCAGCGCCTGGGCATCACCACCGTGGCCACGGTGAAGTGGACAGCGGACCAGGTGCTGCGCCGGCTGCTGCCCGCCGGGGCGGAGCCGAACTTCCGCGACCCCTCCGGCACGATCCGTCTGGACCAGGTCCCCGTCCCCGAGGTGTGGGTCGGTCAGCGCACGATCGTCCTGCAGGAGCAGGCGCACTGCCGGATCGCCTGGATCGACCGGCTCGGCGAGGGCGTGCTGCCGGTCCGCGAGAGCGTCATCCAGGAGGGCGACCTCCTGCACCTGGTGATGCGCGAGGACCGTGCCGACCAGACCTTCAAGATCATCGAGCGCGGACCCGAGGAGAGCTGAGCGTCATGCGCGTTGCCATCGCCGGAGCAGGTGCGGTCGGCCGGTCGATCGCCCGCGAGCTGATCGGAAACGGCCACGAGGTGCTGCTGATCGACAAGAAGTCGGAGTCGATCAAGCCCGAGCGGGTCCCGGACGCGGAGTGGCTGCTGGCCGACTCCTGCGAGCTGTCCTCGCTGGAGGAGGCGCGCCTGGACAAGTGCGACGTCGTGATCGCCGCGACCGGCGACGACAAGGCCAACCTGGTCACCTCGCTGCTGGCGAAGACCGAGTTCGGCGTGCCCCGGACCGTGGGCCGGGTCAACCACCCCAACAACGAATGGCTCTTCACCGAGGCGTGGGGCGTCGACGTCAACGTCTCGACGCCGCGGATCATGTCCGCGCTGGTCGAGGAGGCCGTCACCGTCGGCGACCTGGTGCGGCTGTTCACGTTCCGGCAGGGCAACGCCAACCTCGTCGAGATGACGCTGCCCGCGGACTCGCCGTACGTCGGGAAGCCGGCGGGCCTGATCCCGCTGCCCGAGAACTGCGCGCTGGTGACGATCCTGCGCGACGGCCAGGTCTACCTGCCCGACGCGGAGCAGCCGGTCGAGGCCGGCGACGAGCTGCTGTTCGTGCTGCCCTCGGAGGGCGAGGACGTCCTCGAGCGGCTGCTGGCGCCGGTCGCGCACGGCGGCTGACCTCAGCCCGGGGCGCCCGGCCGCTCAGGCCGGGTCGACCTCGCCCTGCTCCTCGATCGGGGTGGCGTCGCGGGCCAGCAGCCAGACCATCACGCTCCACGACGCGATCCGCAGCGGCCAGCCGAGCCCGAGACGCAGGGTGCCGACCAGCAGCACCGCCAGGTCGACGTCGAGCACGCCGGTGTAGCCCAGCACCCAGATCGGGCCCTGCAGCAGGGCCCCGACCGCGCCGGGGGTCAGGAAGACCCAGGTCAGCCGGCTGCACAGTCGGACGATCTGGCGGTCGGAGTGCCAGGCCGTCGGGTCGCCGGTGACGCTGCCCAGCATGAACCCGATGAACGGCCAGCCGACCAGGCAGGAGCCGGCCATCACGATCGTGTAGCCGAGGCTGATCAGGATCCCGGGCAGGAAGAACGCCAGCGCCTGGTCGGACTCCGAGCCGCCCGAGCTGGCCGCGATCCGGACGAAGACCCAGCCGAGGCCGACCGCGAACAGCGCGTTGAGGCAGTACTGCACGGTGCTGCGCTGCACCAGCCGAGCGGCCAGGCACAGGCCGGTGACGACCAGGCTCGCGACCAGCGCGATCTGCAGCTCCTTGGTCGTCAGCCACAGCAGCGTGAACAGGATGCCCGGGATGCCGGCCTCGAGCATGCCGCGCCGGCCACCGAGCGCGCTGGCCATCTGCGCGCGCACCAGGGCCTCGACGGTGGCGACGGTCGGCACGTTCCCCGGCATGGTCGTCCCCCTCGCCTCCCCGGTCACGGGATCAGCTCGTAGCGGGGGTTGAACATGATCCGGGCGCCGTCCTGGACGCCGATGCGGCCCTGCACCTGCACCGAGCGGCCCGGACCGATGCCGGCGATGCGCCGCCGGCCGAGCCAGACCACGACGATCGACCCGGAGCCGTCGAACAGCTCCGCCTCGAGCGCCGGTACGCCGCCGCGCGGGCGCAGCGTCACGGTCCGCAGCACGCCCCGCAGCCGCACGATCTCGCGGTCGGGGGCCTCGGCGATCGTGTCCAGGCCGCTCTCGCCGTAGGTCTGGCGCAGGTCGCGCGCCTCCTGGTCGCTGCTGCTCGCCCAGCGACTGATGGCCTGGCGCAGCTTGCTCACGGGGCGGGAGGCGGCACGCGCCGCGCGTTCTCGGGCATCACGATCGGCAGCGACTCACCGACCGGCATCGGGTTGGTGCCACGCCGGACCGCGAGCGAGGCGATGGTCTCCGCCCACGCCTCGGGCAGCTCCTCCTCCAGGGCGGGCCGGCCCATCAGCGTGGCGCGCAGCAGCCAGCGCGGCCCGTTGACGCCGACGATCCGCGAGGGCTGGATCGCGGACTTGCCGTCCTCGGTGCGCACCGGCATCTGGCAGACCAGCTCGGGGCCGAAGCGGCCCTCCCGCTCGGTGGCGGTGCCGCCGCGCTGCGCCATGTCGGCCGCGATCTGCGGGCGCACCTCCGCCCACAGGTCGCCGTTGCGGGGCGCGGCGAACGCGCGCACCTCCAGCGCACCGTCCGGGCCGGCCAGCAGCACCGCCTGCACGGCACCGGTCTGCTCGTTGACCTGCAGCCGCAGCTCGCGATCGGGCAGCGGCGCGACCAGCAGCGAGCCCAGGTCCACCCGCTCGACGTCGTCGGCGGGCAGGTCCTCGACGTCGAAGGGCCCGACCGCGGGCTCCGACGGGGCCGGCTCGGTCGGGGCCCCCTCGTCGGTGGCGTCGGACTTGCGACGGAACTTCACAGCTGGTGCTCCTCGATCGTGGGTCGGCCGACGGTCAGGACCGACCGAAACCTCCGGTAGAACCGTAACCGCCCTCGCCACGCACCGAGTCGGGAAGCCGCTCCACGGGCACGAACCGGGCCCGCTCGAAGCGCTGCACGACCAGCTGCGCGACCCGGTCGCCGCGGCGCAGCTCGATGGGCTCGGCGGGGTCGTGGTTGATCAGCAGCACCTTGATCTCGCCGCGGTAGCCGGCGTCGACGGTGCCCGGGCTGTTCACGATCGACAGGCCGTGCCGGGCGGCGAGCCCCGAGCGCGGGTGCACGAGCGCGACGTACCCCGTGGGGAGCGCGAGCGCGATCCCCGTCGGGACCAGGGCCCGCTCCCCCGGGCGCAGGGTGAGGTCGACGGTGGTCAGCAGGTCGGCGCCGGCGTCGCCGGGGTGGGCGTACGCCGGCAGCGGCAGGTCGGCGTCCAGGCGCAGCACCTGGATGTCCAGGTCGGTGCCGGCGGTGGCGTCGGCGTCGGGGAGCGAGGGCACTCGCGGACTGTATCCACCGGGATGGGAAACTCCTCGTGTGCACCACCCTGTCGACACTCCGCCCGGGCCCCCGGCCTACTCCGAGCGCCTCGGCGTGCCCCTGCGCTGGTGGGTCCAGGGATTCATGTTCACCGCCAGCCTCTGGCTCGCGGTCGTCGTCGCGCTCCCCGGCGCCCTGGCGTGGGGCATCACCGCGGTGGTCGCGCTGCTCGTCGTGGGCGCCTTCATCGCCTACGGCGCTCCGCAGATCACCGTGGCCGACGGGACCCTCACCGCCGGCCGCGCCCGGATCGAGGCCCGCCACCTGGGCCGGGTCACCGCGCTCGACGCGGAGGAGACCCGGCTCACCGCGGGCCGGCACGCCGATGTGCGCGCCTACCTGCTGCTGCGCCCCTACCTCAAGCGCTCGGTCAAGGTCGAGGTCGTCGACCCGGCCGACCCGACGCCGTACTGGCTGCTGAGCACGCGGCACCCCGACCAGCTGGCCAGCGCGCTGTCCGCACTGACCGGCCTGAATGGTGCGTCCCAGGCTGGGTAATGTTCGAGCATGGCATCTGGAGGCTCGAAGGTCTGGTCCATCTTCTCGTTGGTCGCCGCAGTCGGCGCCGCCGCGATGGCGAAGAAGGGGGCCGACCAGACGTGGAAGGTCGCGACCGGCAAGAAGCCGCCGGAGAACCCGGCGGACCCGGACGTGGACATCTGGGAGGCCGTGGCGTGGGCCGTGGTCAGCGGCGTGGCCGTCGGCCTCGCGCGGATGTTCGCGCAGCGCAAGGCGGCGAGCTACTACGCCCGGTCCACCGGGCACCTGCCGCCTGAGCTGCAGAAGGACGGCGAGTAGGCCACCACCGGCCCGGCGCGCCGGGCCTGGCCGCTATCGGCCGCCCGCGGGCGGTCCCGGACACAGAGCAGGCCGTGACCGATGCCGGTCACGGCCTGGTGTCGTGCGGAGCCTGCTGGCTCAGGCGCAGTCGCGGCAGATCATCTTCTTCTCGTCCGCCAGCTGCGAGCGGTGGTGCACCAGGAAGCAGCTCATGCAGGTGAACTCGTCGTCCTGCTTCGGCTTGACCTCGACGGCCAGCTCCTCGTGGGAGAGGTCCGCTCCGGGAAGCTCGAAGGACTCGGCCGCTTCGGCCTCGTCCTCGTCGACCTTGCCGGAGTTCTTGTCGTGGCGACGCGCCTTGAGCTCTTCGATGCTCTCCTCGGACTGCTCTTCCTCGTTCTTGCGCGGTGCGTCGTAGTCCGTCGCCATGCGTCGCTGTCCCTTCGTTGCCTGCTGCCCGTGGCTCGTTCTGCAGCGGTACCCCGTCCTGGGTTCCGCTGCGTCCATCGGCGCCAGATTGTGCACCATCGCGGCCTCGCCGCGCACACCGGCCGCAAGGCCTCGCCGTGGACTGCCCCCACAACATCGGCCCCGGACGTGCTATTCCCGCGCGCTCTCGCGCCCCCGGGCGACATCGGCCGCGGCGAACCCGGCGTCGAGCACGGCGGTGCGGAACTCCTCGAACCCGTGCTCCGGGGCGCACACCAGCAGCTCCAGCCCCCCGGCGCCGGGCAGCAGCTCGGTCCGCGCGCCGGCGGCCCGGGCCACCAGGCCCCCGGCGGCGTGGTCCCAGTGGTTCACGCCCTCCTCGACGTACGCGTCCACGGTGCCCTCGGCGAGGTGGCACAGGTCCAGGGCGCAGGAGCCGCGGCGCCGGATGTCGCGGATCCGAGGCAGCAGCGCCAGCAGCGCGCGGCCCTGCGCCGCGCGGACCGCGGAGGAGTACGAGAAGCCGGTCGCGACCAGCTTCTGGGACAGCGGGGCCGGGCCCCGCACGCCGATCGGCTGGCCGTCCCGGGTGGCCACTGCTCCCCCGGGCCGCAGGTGCGCGACGTACTCGGTGCCGGCGGCGACGTCGAGGACGACGCCCGCGACCACCTCGCCCCGGACCTCCGCGGCGATCGAGACGGCGTACTCGGGGATGCCGTAGAGGAAGTTGACGGTGCCGTCGATGGGGTCGACGACCCAGCGCACCCCCGAGGTGCCCGGATGGTCCTCGCCCTCCTCGCCCAGCACGGCGTCGTCGGGCCGCCGCTGGAGCAGCAGCCCGCGGATCAGCTCCTCGCTGGCCCGGTCCGCCTCGGTGACGACGTCGATGTCGCTGCTCTTGGTGGCGGCCACCTCGATGTGCCGGGTGGCCCGGTCGCGGACCAGCGCCGCCGCCGCGCGGGCGACCTCGAGGGCCAGCCCGGCCAGCTCCTCGGCCAGGTCCGCGGTCCCCGGCTCGGGCGCGGGCTCAGGCACCGGCTCAGGCACCACAGAGGGCCGGCCGGTCGCCGCGCGCGTTCGGGCAGCACCCGACCGGGCACGCGTCCCACAACGGGCCCAGCTCGCCGGTGCTGGCGCGGACGACGTCCTCGCCGCGCTCGACGGCCGCCCGCTCCAGCAGCAGGTCGCGCACGGCCGCCACGAACCGCTGGTCGGCGCCGGCGGTCGCGGAGCGACGCGCGGGCAGGCCGACCTCCTCGGCGGTGGCCATGGCCTCGGTGTCGAGGTCGTAGATGACCTCCATGTGGTCGGAGACGAACCCGACCGGCACCATCACCACCGCCGGCGCCCCGGCGTCCTTGAGGGCGCGCAGGTGGTCGTTGACGTCCGGCTCCAGCCACGGCACGTGGGGGGCTCCGGAGCGCGAGCAGTAGACGAGCTCGTGCGGGTGATCAGCGCCGGTCTCCTCGCGCAGCCGGGACACGACGGTCGCTGCCACGTCGAGGTGCTGGGCGACGTACGCCCCGCCCTCCGGGCCGCTGGTCTCCGCCATCGTGGTCGGGATCGAGTGGGTCACGAAGGCCAGGTGCGCCCCGTCGCGCACGTCGTCGGGCAGGTCCGCGAGGGCGGCCAGGACGCCGTCGACGACGGGCTCGACGAAGCCGGGGTGGTTGAAGTAGTGGCGCAGCTTGTCCAGCCGCGGCGCCTTCTCCAGGCCGCCGGGCACGGCCGAGGCGGCGTCGAAGAGGTTCTCGCGGTACTGCCGGCAGCTCGACCACGACGAGTAGGCACTGGTCGTGAAGCACGCGGCGCGGGTCACGCCGTCGGCGGTCATCTGCGCGAGCGTGTCGGTGAGGTACGGGTCCCAGTTGCGGTTGCCCCAGTAGACGGGCAGGTCGATGCCCGCCTCGGCCAGGTCGGCCCGCAGCGCGGCGAGGAAGGTCCGGTTCTGGTCGTTGATCGGCGAGCGGCCGCCGAAGAGGAAGTAGTGCTCGCCGACCTCCTCGAGCCGCTCGCGCGGGATGCCGCGTCCGCGGGTGACGTTCTCGAGGAAGGGGACCACGTCGTCGGGTCCCTCGGGGCCACCGAAGGAGACGAGGAGCAGGGCGTCGTACGGCGCAACGTCGGGCTGGGAAGACATGTCGCCATCGTAGGGAGGACGCCAATTGGCTGCGCCGCCCGGCCGAGCCCTACCTTGGGCGGGCCATGTCCGTCCTCGGCCCCTACCGGCGGCTTCTCGACACCCCCGGCGCGCTGCTGTTCAGCCTGACCGGGCTGGTCGCACGCCTGCCGATCTCGATGGCCGGGCTCGGCATCGTGCTGCTGGTGGAGTCCAGCCAGGGCTCCTACGGCGTGGCCGGGGCGGTCTCGGCGGTCTACACGATCGCCAACGCGATCCTCGCGGTCGTCCAGGGCCGGCTGCTGGACCGGCTCGGCCAGGCGGCAGTCCTGACCGTCGCCAGCGTCGCCTTCGGCATCGCCATGGTCGGGCTGATCTGGTCGGTCGAGGCGGACCTGCCGCTGCTGGTGACGTACGTCGCGGCCGCCGGCGCCGGCGCCTCGCTGCCGCAGATCGGCTCCTGCGTGCGGGCCCGCTGGTCGCACGTGCTCGACCGCCCCGCCGACGTACAGACCGCGTTCGCGCTCGAGGCCGTCCTGGACGAGGTCGTCTTCATCTGCGGCCCGATCCTGGCGACGGTGCTGGCGACCTCCGTGGACCCGGTCCTCGGCCTCGTGGTCGCGCTCGTCTCCGGCGTGGGCGGCAGCCTGGCGTTCGCCGCCCAGCGCGGCACCGAGCCGCCGGCCCACGTGCACGACCACGCCACCGGCCCGCGACCCGCGATGCCCTGGCGCACCCTGGTCCCGGTGGCCGTCGTCGCCGCCGGGCTCGGTGTGCTCTTCGGCGCCGCCGAGGTGACCACTGTGGCGTTCGCCGAGGAGCAGGACGCCAAGGGCTGGGCCGGCGGCCTGCTGGCGCTGTGGGCACTGGGGAGCCTGCTGGCCGGCGTCGTCACCGGCGCCGTCTCCTGGCGGATCAGCCCCGAGGCGCGGGTGCGCCGCGGCGCACTCGCGATGGGCTGCGCGATGGCGCCGCTGTTCTTCGTCGACTCGATGGTGGTCATGGGAGCGGTGCTGGTCATCGGCGGCATCGCGATCGCGCCGACGCTGGTGGCCGCGCTCTCCGTCGTCCAGCGCGTCGTCCCCCCGGCCCGCCTCACCGAGGGGATGGCGATCGTGCAGACCGGCATCGTCGCCGGGGTGGCCCCGGGCGCCGCGTTCAGCGGCGTGGTCGTCGACCACCACGGAGCCTCGGCCGCCTACCTCGTCTGCCTGGGCGCCGGCCTGGTCGCGGCGGTCTCCGCCCAGCTCATCCCCCGCAACCAGCCGGCGGCCCGGCCCCGGGTCACGTCGACCACCTAGGCTCCGCCCCATGAGGGAGTGGAGGAACTGGTCCGGCCAGGAGAGCGTCCGGCCGCGACGCGTCGTGCAGCCGGCCGACACCGCCGCGGTGGTGGCCGAGGTCGAGCGGGCCCGCGAGACCGGGACCACCGTGAAGATGGTCGGCACCGGGCACAGCTTCACCGCGATCGCCGCACCCGAGCACACGATGCTGAGCCCGCAAGGTCTCAGCGGGGTCGTCTCGGTCGACCGGGACGCGCTCACGGTCACGGCGTACGCCGGGACGCCGCTGAAGGAGCTCAACGCCTGCCTGGAGCGGCTCGGCCTGAGCCTGCACAACATGGGCGACATCGCCGAGCAGACCCTCGCCGGCGCGATCTCCACGGGCACCCACGGGACTGGCGGCCTCGCCGCCGGCCTGGCCGCCCAGGTCGCGGGCCTGGAGCTGGTCACCGGCACCGGCGAGGTGCTGCGGGCGAACGCCGAGGAGAACCCCGACGTCCTCGAGGTCGCCCGGGTGGGCCTCGGCGCGCTGGGCGTGCTGACCACGATCACGTTCCGGGTCGAGCCGATGTTCGTCCTCGAGGCCCACGAGCAGCCGATGACGTGGGACCGGGCGCTCGGCTCGTTCGACGAGATGAGCGCCGGCAGCCACCACGTCGACATGTACTGGTTCCCGCACACCGACCGGGTCCTGGCCAAGCGCAACGACCGGCTCGACGTGGACCTCTCCCAGGCCGAGCCGCTCCCCCGCTGGCGGGCCCGGCTCGACGACGACCTGCTCTCCAACCGCCTCTTCGGCCTGCTCTGCCGCGGCGCCAACCGGATGCCGCGGGCGATCCCCACCCTGAACAAGGTGTCCGCCCGGGCCCTCGGCGCCCGCACCTACAGCGACGTCCCGCACCGGGTCTTCACGACCCGGCGCGACGTCGTCTTCCGCGAGATGGAGTACGCCGTACCGCGCGCCGCCGGCCTGCCGGCGCTGCGCGAGGCCCGCCGGGTGCTGGAGGCCTCCGGGCTGCCGGTGAGCTTCCCGGTGGAGATCCGCACCGCGCCCGCCGACGACATCCCGCTCTCGACCGCGTCGGGCCGCGACACCTGCTACCTGGCCTTCCACACCCACCGCGACGCCGAGCACCGCGACTACTTCGCGCTGATGGAGGCGGTGATGCGCGACCACGACGGCCGGCCGCACTGGGGCAAGCTGCACACCCGCACCGCGGCCGACCTCGCCCCGGCGTATCCCCGCTTCGGCGAGTTCCTCGCGATGCGCGACCGCCTCGACCCCGACCGGGTCTTCGCCAACGACTACCTGCGCCGGGTGCTCGGCACCTGAGCGCAGCCCGGCGACCAGACCTGCCGGGTCGGCGGGTGGTCAGCTCTTGTGGTTGTAGAGCCGCAGCGCGATCGGGGCGAACACGGCGGTGATCGCCGCGGAGAGCACCAGGATCAGCAGGATGTCGCCTCCGTCGGGAGCGTCGTCCATCAGGCCGCGGGCCGCCTCGTTGAGCAGCGTGACCGGGTTGACGTCGACGAACGCCTCCAGCCAGTCCGGCATGGTGTCGGGCGGCGCGAAGACCGAGCTGACGAAGGTGAGCGGGAACAGCACCATCATCGAGACCCCCATCACCGCCTGGGGGGTGCGGACCTTGAAGCCCACGATCAGCCACAGCCAGCTCAGCGAGAAGCAGAACACCAGCAGCAGCCCGACCGCCGCCAGGACGCCGAGCACGCCGCCGGGCGGCCGGTAGCCGATGATCAGGCCGACCACCAGCACCATGAACGAGGCGATGGCGTAGCGGACCGTGTCGCCGAGCAGCGCGCCGACGAGCATCGAGGGCCGCCACACCGGCAGCGCCCGGAACCGGTCGAAGACGCCCTTCTCGATGTCGGTGTTGATGGTCAGGGCGGTGTACATCGTGATGAAGACGACCGTCTGGGTCAGGATGCCCGGCAGGGCGTACTGGAGGTAGTCGCCCGGCGACCCGGCGATGGCGCCGCCGAAGACGAACGTGAACATCAGCGTGAACATGATCGGGAACATCGTCACGTCGAAGAGCTGCTCGGGGACGTGCTTGATCTTCAGCATCGCCCGCCAGGCGAAGCTGATCGAGGAGCTCGCCGCTCCGGGCAGCTCCGGACGCTCGGCGGAGCCGATGGCGGCCCGGATCTGCTCGTCGGCGGTGCGCTCGACGGGACGGGTCAGCTCGGTGGTCATGCCGGGACCTCCTCGGTCGGGATGCTGGCTTCCTCGGCCGGACGGCCGGTCAGGGCGAGGAACACCTCGTCCAGGGATGGCTGGCCCAGCGCGTACTCGCTGATCCGGTAGCCCTGCTCGCCGACCCGGTGCAGCGCGGCGGCGACCCCCTCGGGCTCGCTGACCCGCAGGCTCACCGCGGCGGGGTCGGACTCCAGCACCGCCTCGGCAGCCAGCGCGGTTCCGAGCAGCCGCGCCACCTCGTCGCGGGTGGCCGGGTCGGCCACGCGGACGTGGAGCGCCCCGGAGCCGACCGATGCCTTGAGCTCGCCGCTGGTGCCCTCGGCGATGACGCGGCCGTGGTCGATGACCGCGATCCGGTCCGCGAGCTGGTCGGCCTCCTCGAGGTACTGCGTGGTGAGCAGCACCGTCGTGCCGGCGCCGACGAGCGCCCGCACGATCTCCCAGACCTGGTTGCGGCTGCGCGGGTCCAGCCCGGTGGTCGGCTCGTCGAGGAAGATCAGGTCGGGGCGCACCACCAGCGAGCCGGCGACGTCGATGCGCCGACGCATGCCGCCGGAGTACGCCTTCACCTGCCGCTTCGCGGCGTCGGCGAGGTCGAACGCCTCCAGCAGCTCGGCCGCCCGGCGCCGGGCGGCGGCGGCTCGGTAGCCGTACATCCGGGCCAGGAGGGTGAGGTTCTCGAGGCCGGTGAGGTCCTCGTCCAGGGAGGCGAACTGACCGGTCAGCGCCACCTTGGCGCGCACCTGCGCCGCCTCCCGGACCACGTCGTGACCCAGCACGATCGCCGTGCCGTCGGTGGGCTCCAGCAGCGTCGCCAGCATCCGGATCGTCGTGGTCTTGCCCGCACCATTGGGACCCAGCACGCCGTACACGCCGCCGGTCCGGATGGCCAGGTCGACCCCGTCGACGGCCCGGTTGTCACCGAAGGTCTTCACCAGGGCGTGGGTCTCGATCGCCAGCTCGCTCATGCCTGCCATGCTGCACCTCCGCACCGACAGCGCGCACCGCAGTTCTTGCTCAGTCTCGTTCTCCGCATGGCCGGTGCAGACCGGGCCCGGGCCGCAGACTCATCGCGGCCGGTCCGCGCAGAGGCCCGCCCAGGCAGGCCAGCTCAGACGCTGGCGGGCCCCGTCGGCAGCGGCGCCTGCCAGTTGCGCCACAGCGCCAGCAGCCGCCACACCAGGCACACGGCGGCCCCCACCAGGGTGACGGCGACCTCGGGCAGGTCGGCCCTGGTGCCGAGGACCGCCACGATGGATCCGGCCAGCGCCGGCGTCGCGTAGAGCTCGCCGCGGAAGATCACCGGGACCCGGCCGGCCAGCAGGTCGCGCAGCATCCCGCCCCCGATGCCGGTGACCATCCCCATCAGCGCCGCCGGGACCGGACCGAGCCCGTACTCGAGCGCCTTGACCGCGCCGGTGACGCAGAACAGCGCGAGCCCGAACGCGTCGAACACGTTCACGGTGCGCTCCATCCGGCCCAGCGTCGGGTGGAACACGAAGGTCACCAGGCCGGCCCCGATCGGCACCATCAGGTAGCGCCAGTCGGCGAGCGCCGCAGGCGGGACCGCGCCGATGAGCACGTCGCGCAGGAAACCACCGCCCAGGCCGGTGGTGCCGGCCAGGACCAGGACCCCGAACACGTCGAGGCCCTTGCGCACCCCGACGAGCGCGCCCGAGATCGCGAAGACGAAGATACCCACCAGGTCGAGCAGCAGGACCGTCGTGCTGGGATCGCCCACTGGTTCCGTCGGCACGCTTTGAGGTTACCGGCCCGCAGGGGTTCGCTGGCGTAGGCTCAGCACCCGGGGACGGCACGACTCGTGGCAGGAGCAGGGCAGGCGATGGCGCACCTCAGGCTCAGCGGCGTGAGCGGGGACGGCAAGCGGCTCCTGCTGACCGACGAGACGGGCCAGGAGCACGACCTGGAGATCGACGGCCGCATCCGGGACGCGGTGCGCGACCACAGCCGTGCACGACGAGGGGAGACACCGATGGAGAGCACCTTGCGACCCCGGGACATCCAGGCGCGCATCCGCGCCGGGGAGACGCCCGAGGCGGTCGCGGAGGCGGCCCAGACCACGGTGGACCGGATCATGGCGTTCGCCGCGCCCGTGCTCGCCGAGCGCGAGCACGTCGCCCAGCGCGCCCAGCGCTCGACCGTACGCCGGCGCAGCGAGGGCTCGGGCACCGCCCGCACCCTCGGCGAGGCCGTCACCGCGCAGCTGCGCTCGGTCAACGTCGACCCGGACACGGTCGAGTGGGACGCCTGGCGCCGCGAGGACAACCGCTGGACGCTGGCCGCCGGGTACGCCGCCGCCGAGCGCTCCGGCACCGCGCACTTCACCTTCGACATGCCCGGCAGCTACGTCGTCCTCGACGACGACGACGCCCGCTGGCTAGTCGGCGACCTGGTCGGCTCCCCCGAGCCGGCGCCCGTCCACGACGACCTCGGGCGGGCCCGCCAGCGACGGCTCTCGGCCGTGCGCGGCGACGACGACGAGCTGCCGCTCGGCGTGGACGCCATCGAGCTGGTGCGCGACGAGTCCGGCTCCCCCGAGGCGCCGGTCGAGGCCTTCCTCGAGGAGCAGCCCGGCCTGGACGAGACAGCGCTCGTCGAGGAGGCCGCCGACGCGGCCGCCCAGGACGAGGACCCCGAGCCCGAGGTCGCCCCCGAGCCCGAGCCCGAGCCGGCCCCGCCGGTGCGACGGTCGGTGCGCAAGCGCGGCGGGCGCGCCTCGGTCCCGAGCTGGGACGAGATCATGTTCGGCGGCGGCAAGCAGGAGTGAGGCCGGCCGCGGCCCCGGGCGCGGCTCAGCCGCGCTCGACCGGCCGGGTTGGGTCGGTGATCCACCCGCTCCAGCTGCCCGGGTAGAGCGCGGCGCGGATCCCGGCCAGCTCCAGGGCCAGCACGTCGTGCGCAGCGGTCACCCCGGAACCGCAGTACGCCGCCACCGGCTCGTCCCCGGTGACCCCGGCCGCGGCGTACAGCGCCCGCAGCTGGTCGGCCGGCCGGAACCGGCCGTCGGCGCCCAGGTTCGTGATCGTCGGGACGTTGACCGCACCGGGGATGTGCCCCGCGACCGGGTCCACCGGCTCGGACTCGCCGCGGTAGCGCTCCGGCGCACGGGCGTCGACCAGGACCGCGACGTCCGGCACCTCCTCGGGGCCCACCACCGGCATCGCTCCCGGCCGGGCGGTGAAGTCGCCGGCCTCGGGCTGCGCCGGCGCGACCTCGACCGGGCCGCCATCGGCCACCCACGCCGCCCAGGCGCCGTTCAGCACCCGCACGTCGCCGTGGCCGTGGTGGCGCAGCAGCCACCAGCAGCGGGCCGCCGCATGGCCGGACCAGTCGTCGTAGACCACGACCGGCCGGTCGTCGCGCACGCCGACCCGGCGCATGGCGGCCTCGAAGTCCGCCGGGTCCGGCAGCGGGTGCCGGCCGCCAGCACCCGCAGGCGCAGCCAGGTCCGCGTCGAGGTCGACGTACGCCGCGCCCGGTACGTGGCCAGCGGCGTACTCCTGCGCCCCGGGCGGGCCGCCCAGCCGGTAGCGCACGTCGAGCACGGTCACGGGCGTGCCCGCGTCGAGGAGGTCACGCAGCTCGCGGGTGGAGATCAGCGGTCCGGTCATGCCCCCATCCTGCCGCGCGAGGCGGTCGTGATTGGATTCGGCCGTGGCCGAACTGCAGTTCTTCACCGGGACCATGGACTCCGGCAAGAGCACGCTGGCACTCCAGACCAACCACAACCACGCCGCCCGCGGCCGCGCGGGGCGGATCTTCACCGCGCACGACCGGTCGGGTGACGCCGTCGTGTCCAGCCGGCTGGGACTGACCCACGAGGCGCTCGAGGTCGACGCGGACTTCGACTTCTGGCGCTACGTCGTGGACTCGCTCACCCAGGGCGGGCGGATCGACTACCTGGTCTGCGACGAGGCGCAGTTCTACACCCGCGCCCAGGTCGACCAGCTGGCCAAGCTGGTCGACGAGCTCCAGATCGACGTCTTCGCCTTCGGCATCCTCACCGACTTCCGCACCGCGCTGTTCGAGGGCAGCCAGCGGCTGGTCGAGCTGGCCGACCGGATGCACGTGCTGCAGGTCGAGGCGCTGTGCTGGTGCGGCAAGCGCGCCACCCACAACGCCCGCACCGAGCACGGGGTGATGGTGACCGAGGGCGACGTGATCGTCGTCGGCGACGTCGAGGAGCGCAACGCCGGCCCGGCCGGGGACGAGCACGTCGCGTACGAGGTGCTGTGCCGCCAGCACCACCGCCGCCACCTCACCGCCGCCCGGGCCCAGGCGGTCAGCATGGCGCCCGAGCCGCTGCCGTTCGGCTGAGCCCGGCCGGCCGGCTGAGCGGTGAGCCTGCCACCGATCCCACGCCCGGAACGGTGGCCAGCTCACCGCTGAGCCCCGCCCAGACCGCCCGGCGGTGAGCCTGCCACGCTTTCCACGGATCAAACCGTGGCTGACTCACCGCTGAGTCACCGCCGACCGGCTGAGCCCCGCCCAGCCCGCGCTCAGTCCACCAGGATCGGGATCAGCATCTCCTCGGGCGTCAGCGAGCCGTGCAGGCCCACGAGCGTGGTCTCGTAGCCAAAGTCGACGCTGGAGAAGACCCCGTGGTCGCCGCGGCTGGCGACCAGGACGTCCCCGAGCCGAGGCAGCACTGTCGGGTCGACGGCCCCGAACCAGCCGCGGGCGATCGCGTCCTCGCGGGTCAGCACCTCGGCGTGGTCCCCGAGCACCGAGCGCCAGGTCGCCAGGACGTCGTCGACCGCACCGCGGGCGCAGTAGAGGTGCCGGAAGCGGGCCTCGCCGCCGAGCAGGACCACCCCGTCGCGCAGCTCGAGCCGCTCGTCGACGTCGGTGCGGCTCGCCGCCGGGGAGTCGACCATGCCGTGGTCGGCGACCACGACCAGCCGGGTGGAGGGCGCCAGCGCCTCACGCAGCTGCTCGGCCTCCGCGTCGATGCTGGAGAGCTGCTGGAGCCAGTCCATGGATGCCACGCCGTGCCGGTGCCCGGTCGAGTCCAGGTCGCTGTCGTAGAGGTAGGTCAGCGACGGGCCGGTGGCCGTCGCCTCCAGGGCCGCCGCGATCCGCTCGCCGATCGTGTCGGCGGGGACGAAGGCGCCGCCGCGGTGGGCCGCCCGGGTCAGCCCGCTGTCGGCGAAGCTGCTCTTGTTCACGACCGTCACCTGCGCACCGGCGCGCTGCAGCCGGGTGAACGCGGTCGGGTGCGGCTGCCACTGCTCGGGGTCGACGTCCTTGCTCCACATCAGCGCGTTGAGCAGCCGGTCGGTGCCGGGCACCCGCGAGGTGAAGCCGACGACGCCGTGGGCGCCGGGAACCAGCCCGGTGCCGAGCGAGGTGAGGCTGGTCGCCGTCGTCGAGGGCACCCCGGCGGTGCCGGGCGCGGTCATCAGCGAGGACAGGTACGGCGCCGCGTGGGCGTAGCGCTCCAGCTGGCGGGCCCCGAGGCCGTCGACGAGGAACACGACGTACGCCGGGGCGTCCGGCAGCACCAGGTCCGTGGGCGCCGGGCCCAGGGGCAGCCCGAGGGCCGCGGCGACCGCCGGCACCACGTCACCCAGCGAGCGCTCCCCGTACGCCGGCGCGACGAAGCCGGCCTCGCTCATGTGGTCTGGGTGCGCGCCGAGAGCGACTCGGCGAAGGCGAGCAGGCCGGCGACCGCGTCGCCGCCGTCCGCGGCCGCGGAGACCCGCAGCGAGAAGTCGTCGGAGGCCAGGACGCCGGTGTACCCGTGGTCGGCGTCGCAGTTGGGGTCGTTGCAGCCGGCCGGTTCCAGGTCGACCCGGGCGACGCCGCCCCAGCCGATCGTCACCACGGCCTCCGCCGGGAAGGACGGGCCCGAGGTCGGGTTGGCGACCATCCGGGTCACCACCACCGACTTCACCGCCGAGAGGCTGATCGCCTCGGTCGAGGTGGACGTGTACGGCTCGGGGAGCAGGTCGTCACCGGTGTGCTCGTCGGTGTGGGCCAGCACCAGCCGGGACGGGGTCAGGACGACGACGCTGAGGTGGCGGCGCACCTCGTCGTGCTCGAAGGTCGGCTCGTGGTGCACGAAGAACGAGACCACCTGCTCCCCCGCCACCGCGGACTCGACGCCGGCGGCCACGACCTCCGGGTAGTAGCCGGTGCGGTGGATGGCATCCCTCAGGTCGAGGGCATGGTCGCGGTCGTCGGTCCTGCTGCGCATGTTGTCCAGTCTGTCACGGGGTCAGGCCGGGGACAGCGTGTCCCCCGGGAGCGCGGAGAGCCGGCGCACGAACCAGTCCGAGCGGGGGTCGGTGACCGGCTCCACCCGCGCCGACGCGGTGAGCACCGAGCAGCCGGTCGGGCCGGCGAGCACCAGCGAGAGCTCGAGGGAGCGGATCTGCGGGAAGTCGTTCTGGAGCTGGGCGACCTGGCGGATCAGCCGCTCGACCTCCGCCACGTCGGCCACGTCGCTGCCGCGGTAGCCGAAGAGCATCGGGGCCGCCTTGATCTCGCGCACCATCTGCGAGGCATCGCGCGGGGTCAGCGGCGGGATCCGGTAGGACTTGTCGGCCACCAGCTCGGTCAGCGGGCCGGAGATCCCAAAGGACATCACCGGCCCGAACAGCGGGTCCTCGATGCTGCGGATCGCGATCGGGACACCCGGGCGGGCGTTCTTCTGCACGACGTACCCGGCCGTCTCCGGGGCGCCGATGCTCTCCTCGAGCGACTCCCACGCCACCCGCATCTCGGCGGCGCCGTCGATGTTGCGCCACACGTGGGCCAGGTCGGGACGCTCCAGGAGGTGCTCGGCGGTCGCCTTGAGCACCACGTCCCACCCGAGCGTCTCGCCGGCCGCCACGGCCTCCTCGGCGCTGGCGACGTGGGTGGTCGACCACAGCTCGACGCCGTACGCCGCGAGCAGCTCGGTGAGCTCGGCGTGGTCGAGGTCGGTGCCCTGCGGCGCGCGCGCCAGCGCGGCGTCGATGAGGCGCTGGGCGGCGACCCGGTCGACCTCGGCCGGCTCGGGCACCGGGCCGTCGGGGGTGCGCAGCCACATCGCGTAGTCGACGACGTGGGCCAGCGCCCGCACCGCGGCCTCGACGGCGGGGTAGGACGGCACCGAGCCGCGTCCGGCGGTGGAGCCGGCGACGTCGGGGACGCGGAGCAGCTCCGGCACGCCCTCGGCGCCGAGGAAGGAGGAGACCAGGGGCTTGTCGGACTGCTCGCCGACGGCTGCCAGGACGTTCGCGACGTCCTCGCCGGAGACGTTGAGCGGCGGGATGTAGACCGCGACCACCGCGTCGATCTCGGGGTCGTCGATGGCGGTGTCCAGCGCGTCCTCGAAGTCCTCGGCGGACGGCTCCGCGCTCAGCGCGATCGACTTGTTGACCACGAGCCCGACCGACGCCGCGGCGTCGGCGGCCAGCAGCCCGAGCGCGTCGGAGTTGCCGACGATCGCGACCCGGCGCCCGCGCGGCAGCGGCTGGTGGGCGAGGAGCTGGGCGACGTCGAACATCTCCTCCA
This sequence comes from Nocardioides pantholopis, assembly GCF_003710085.1. Taxonomy (NCBI): domain Bacteria; kingdom Bacillati; phylum Actinomycetota; class Actinomycetes; order Propionibacteriales; family Nocardioidaceae; genus Nocardioides; species Nocardioides pantholopis. The sequence goes on from NZ_CP033324.1 coordinate 2,291,796, forward strand.
GCGACCCGACCTGGATCACCCCGGACTGGCGGAACATCGCGTCCAGGGCCTGCGGCGGCGCCGCGATCCGGCGTACGGCGTGCCCCATCGGCACGCCCTGGGTGGTCCGGCCGGAGCGGACCGCGATGATCGGCTTGCGCTGGGAGACCCGGCGGGTGATCCGGGAGAACTTGCGCGGGTTGCCGATCGACTCCAGGTAGAGCAGGACCACCTCGGTGCTGTCGTCCTCCTCCCAGTACTGGAGCAGGTCGTTGCCGGAGACGTCGGCCCGGTTGCCGGCGCTGACGAACGTCGAGAGGCCCAGGCCCCGGTTGTTGACCTTCTCCAGGATCGCCGAGCCCAGCGCACCGGACTGGCAGAAGAACCCGGCCCGGCCGCGCGGCGGCATCAGCGGCGAGAGCGAGGCGTTGAGGGAGACCCCGGCACCGGTGTTGATGATGCCCAGCGCGTTCGGGCCGATCAGCCGCAGCCCGTAGGAGCGCGAGAGCCCGACCAGCCGGCGCTGCCGCTGGCGGCCCTCCTCGCCGGTCTCGGCGAAGCCCGAGGAGATCACGACCAGCCCGTGCACGCCCTTGGCGGCGCAGTCCAGGACGACGTCCTCGACCGCCTCCGCCGGGACCGCGACGATCGCGAGGTCGACCTCGTCGGGGATCTCGCTGACCGAGGAGTACGCCGGGAGCCCGGAGACCGCGGAGGAGTTGGGGTTCACGGCGTACACGCGGCCGGTGAAGTCGCCGGTCACCAGGTTGCGCACCAGCGCCTGGCCGATCGTCTCCTGGCGCCGGCTGGCGCCGATCACCGCGACCGAGCGGGGGTTGAAGAACTTGTGGATCGAGGCGGCCTCGGCCTGGTGCTCGCGGTCGAGCATGATCCCGATCGCGGTGTCGGTGGACTCGATCGGGAACTCCAGCGCGATCACGCCGTCCTCGTACTCGCTGGCCACGTGGTAGCCGGCGTCGCGGAACGTCTGGATCATCCGGCTGTTGTCGGGGAGCACCTCGGCGACGAACTTCTCCACGCCGCGCTCCCGGCCGGCCTGGGCGAGGTGCTCGAGCAGCACCTGGGCGATGCCCCGGCCCTGGTGGCGGTCCTCGACCAGGAACGCGACCTCGGCCTCCCCCGGCTTGACCACGTCGTAGCGGCCCACCGCGATCATCTGGCCCGACAGCGTCAGCACGAACGCCACCCGGTCCACGTGGTCGACGTGGGTGAAGCGGCGCACGTCGCGCTCGGAGAGGTGCGGCATCGGGGAGAAGAACCGGTAGTACTTCGACTGGTCGGAGACCCGCTTGTCGTAGAAGTCGACGAGCAGGTCGGCGTCCTCCGGCCCGATCGGTCGGATGTGCGCCGTCCGCCCGTCACGGAGCAGGACGTCGGCCTCCCAGTGCGCGGGCGCGGTCGCGGCGCCCTCCTCCTCGGTCACGCGAGGAATCTACAGGTCCGCGGGCCCGGCGCGCGCCGCTCGGCGTGCCCCGTGCCGATCGTCTCGGTGGCCGGAGACAATGAGGGCATGGCCCGGCGTACCAAGACCCCTGAGCTCCCGGACGACTTCGAGGAGCACATCCTCGACACCGACATCAAGAACGAGATGGAGACCTCGTTCCTGGAGTACGCCTACTCGGTCATCTACTCCCGGGCCCTGCCCGACGCCCGCGACGGCCTGAAGCCGGTGCAGCGGCGGATCCTCTACACGATGAACGAGATGGGGCTGCGCCCCGACCGCGGCCACGTCAAGAGCGCCCGCGTCGTCGGCGAGGTGATGGGCCGGCTGCACCCGCACGGCGACAGCGCGATCTACGACGCGATGGTCCGGATGGCGCAGACCTGGACGATGCGGCTGCCGATGATCGACGGGCACGGCAACTTCGGCTCGCCCGACGACTCCCCCGCCGCCATGCGCTACACCGAGGCCCGGATGGCGCCCGCGGCGGCGGCGATGACTGCCTCCATCGACGAGGACACCGTCGACTTCAAGCCCAACTACGACAGCCGGGAGTACGAGCCGGCGGTGCTGCCCGCCGCGATCCCCAACCTCGTGGTCAACGGCACCACCGGCATCGCGGTCGGCATGGCCACCAACATGGCTCCGCACAACCTGGTCGAGGTGGTCCAGGCGCTGCGGCACCTGATCAAGAAGCCGGCGGCCACCCTGGAGGACCTGATGCGGTTCATCCCGGGCCCGGACCTGCCCACCGGCGGCAAGATCGTCGGGCTCGACGGGATCCGGGACGCCTACGAGACCGGCCGCGGCAGCTTCAAGATGCGGGCGACCGCCCGGGTCGAGACGATCGGGCGCCGCAAGGGCATCGTGATCACCGAGCTGCCCTACGGCGTGGGCACCGAGAAGATCGTGGAGCGGATCAAGACACTGGTGCAGGGCAAGAAGCTCCAGGGCATCTCCGACCTCAAGGACCTCACCGACCGCGAGAACGGGCTGCGGCTGGTGATCGAGGTGAAGAACGGCTTCCATCCCGAGGCGCTGCTCGAGCAGCTGTACCGGCAGACGCCGCTGGAGGACTCCTTCGGCATCAACAACGTGGCGCTCGTCGACGGCCAGCCGCGCACGATGGGGCTCAAGGAGCTGCTCCAGGTCTTCCTCGACCACCGCTACGACGTGGTCCGGCGGCGCTCCACGTTCCGGCGCGCCAAGGCCGCCGACCGCCTGCACCTGGTCGAGGGCCTGCTGGTCGCGATCCTCGACATCGACGAGGTGATCGCGCTGATCCGCTCGAGTGAGAACTCCGAGATCGCCCGCGAGCGGCTGATGACGGTCTTCGACCTCTCCGAGGCCCAGGCGACCTACATCCTCGACATGCAGCTGCGCCGGCTCACGAAGTTCTCCCGCATCGAGCTGGACAAGGAGGCCGAGGAGCTGCGCCGCACCATCGAGGAGCTCGACGCGATCCTCGGCGACGACTCGCTGCTGCGCACGGTGGTCTCCGACGAGCTCGCCGAGGTCGCCAAGACCTACGGCACCCCGCGCCGCACGGTGCTGCTGGAGTCGGCCGGTACGGCGGTCACGGCGTCCGCGGTGCCGCTGGAGGTCGCCGACGACCCGTGCTTCGCGTTCCTGTCCTCCGGGGGGCTGCTGGCCCGCACCGGCAGCGACGAGCCGGTCGGGTCCGGCGGCGGCCGCACCAACCACGACGTGGTCGTCTCCGCGGTCCGCACCACCGTGCGCGGCGAGATCGGCGTGCTCACCTCCCGCGGCCGGCTGCTGCGGCTCGGGGTCCTGGACCTGCCCGCGCTGCCGGCGTCGGCCAACGACCCGAACCTCCAGGGCGGCCTTCCGGTCGCGGAGATGCTCACGCTGGAGCCGGGCGAGCGCGCCCTGGCGCTGTGCACGCTCGCCGCCGACGGGCCGGGCCTCGCGCTCGGCACCCGCCAGGGCGTGGTGAAGCGGGTCAACCCCGAGGTCCTCAACCGCGACGAGTGGGAGGTCGTGCGGCTGGCCGACGGCGACGAGGTCGTGGGCGCCTGCGAGCTGGTCACCGGCACCGAGACGCTCTGCTTCGTCAGCGCCGAGAGCCAGCTGCTGCACTTCTCCGCCGACGCCGTCCGTCCGCAGGGCCGCTCCGGCGGCGGCATCGCCGGCATCCGCCTCGGCGCCAAGGACCGGGTCGTCTTCTTCGGCGCCTTCGACCCCGACGACGCGGTCGTGGTCACCGCCTCGGGCTCCTCGACCGCGCTGCCCGGCACCGAGCCGGGCGCGGTGAAGGTCGCACCGTTCTCGGAGTACCCCGCCAAGGGCCGCGCGACCGGCGGCGTGCGCTGCCACCGCTTCCTCAAGGGCGAGGACGCGCTGGTCTTCGCCTGGGCCGGTCCCGGCCCCGCCCGGGCCGCCGCGGCGAGCGGCGCGCCGGTCGAGCTGCCCGCCCCGACCGGGCGCCGGGACGGGTCCGGGGTGCCCGGCAGCCAGCCGATCGTGGCCTGCGCCGGCCCGGTCTCGGCGCGGCTGGGTTCCCCGGTCGGCGACACCGGCGGTGTGGAAGGCTGACGCTCATGCCCAGCCGCACCCGCACCCAGGTCCGCCGTACCACCGCGCTCGCGCTCGCCGTGGCCACCACGCTCGCGCTCGGCGCCTGCAGCGACGACGAGGGCTCGGGGGACGGCGAGGGTGACCAGGACCCCGCCGCGGTGCTGGAGCAGGCCAAGCAGACCTTCGACGACACCGAGGGCGTGCAGATCTCGCTGAGCACCGACGAGCTGCCGGACGGCGTCACGGGCCTGCTCTCCGCCGACGGCGTCGGCACCCACGCGCCTGCCTTCGAGGGCACCATCAAGGTCTCCTACGCCGGGATGGAGCCGCAGGTCCCCGTCGTCGCGGTCGACGGCAAGGTCTACGCCCAGCTGCCGCTGGTGCCCGGCTGGGACGACATCGACCCGCAGGAGTACGGCGCCCCGGACCCCGCGACGCTGATGAGCCCCGAGGACGGCTTCACCTCGCTGCTGCCCGCCACCGACGACCTCGAGCAGGGCGAGCAGGTCCGCGGTGGCGCCGACAACCGCGAGGTGCTCACCGAGTACACCGGCACCGTCGCCGGCGACACGGTCAAGAACGTCATTCCCACCGCCAGCGGCGACTTCGACGTCGTCTACACCGTCGCCGACGGGGAGGAGCTGCGTGAGGTCGTGCTGACCGGGGTCTTCTACCCCGACAGCGAGGAGATGACCTACACGATCGGCTTCGACGACTACGGCACGGCGCAGGAGATCACCGCCCCGTGAGCGCCAGCCCGCGGCTGCTGCTGGCGCTCGCCTCGGTCGCGGTCGCCTTCGCCGCCGCCGACACCTACGTCGTCGTCCTGGTGCTGCCGGAGATGAGCACGTCGGTCGGCGTCTCCCCCGAGGAGCTCCAGCGGGCCGCGCCGATCGTCTCGGGCTTCCTGCTCGGGTACATCGCGATGCTGCCGCTGATCGGGCGGATCGCGGACCTGCGCGGGCGGGTGCCGGTGCTGGTGGCCGCGCTCGTGCTGTTCGCGGTCGGCTCGCTGGTCACGACGCTGTCCTACGACATGACCAGCATGGTCGGCGGCCGGTTCCTGCAGGGCGTGGGCGGCGGCGGGCTGGTCCCCGCGACGCTCGCGCTGGTCGCGGACCTCTACCCCGCCGACCGCCGCGGCGTGCCGCTGGGCGTGGTCTCGGCGGTCCAGGAGATCGGCAGCGTCCTGGGCCCGCTGTTCGGGGCGGTCGTGATGGCGCTCGCCGACGACTGGCGGGTCATCTTCGCCGTCAACCTGGTGGTGGGCGTCGTGCTGGCGCTGGCGGTCCGGGCCCTGGCCCGCACCGCCCCCGCGGACGGCGACCCGCCGGACCCCGGCCGCGGTCGGATGGCCGGCCTGGACTGGCCCGGGATCCTGCTGCTCCTGGTCCTCACCGCGGCCAGCGCCCTGGTCTTCCTCCAGCCCGCGCAGCTGATGCGCGACCTCACCTGGGGCCAGCTGTTCATCCCGGTCGTGGCCCAGGGCCGCTGGCTCACCCCGGTCGGGCTGGTCGCCCTCGGCGCGGCAGCGCTGCTGCTGCTGCGCTGGCTCACCGCCGCCCGTCCGCTGGTCGACGTCCGCGGCTGGGCGCGCAGCTCCCGCGAGGCCGACCTGGTCGGCGCACTGTTCCTGGCCGCCGCCCTGGGCGGGGTGATCCTGGCGTTCGCGACCGCCGACCCGGAGGTCGAGGTCTTCTCCGACCAGGGCGGCTGGTACCTCCTGGGCGCCGCGCTCGCGACCGCGGCGTTCGTCATCCACGTGCGCCGGTCCGAGTCCCCGATCGTGCCGCGCGGCGCGCTGCGGCGTACGCCGGCGTGGGGCGGGGTGCTGGTGAGCTTCTTCGTCGGCGCCTGCCTGATCGCCGCCCTGATCGACATCCCGCTGTTCGCCCGGTCCACCGTGCACCGCGACTCCCAGCTGCTGGCGGCGCTGGTGCTGGTGCGGTTCCTCGTCGCGCTCCCGATCGGCGCGGTCGTGGGCGGCTACCTGACCCGGCGCTACAGCGCCGGCCTGATCACCGCCGGCGGCATGGTGCTGGCGGCCGTCGGATTCGGATGGATGAGCACGTGGGAGGCCGACGCGCTCGAGCACCTGTCCTCGAACCTGCCGCTGGTGCTGACCGGCCTGGGCTTCGGGCTCGCACTCGCCCCGGTCAACGCCGCCGTGCTGGCCAGCACCGAGCACGTCGTCCACGGCGTGGCCAGCGCGCTGGTCGTGGTGGCACGGATGGTCGGGATGCTGGTCGGGATCTCGGTGCTCACCACGATCGGCCTGCGGGCCTACTACGCCGAGCAGGACGACCTGCCGTCGGTGCGCGAGGTCTGCGACGGCAAGAGCCGGTGCCCGGCGTTCTCCGACCTGCTGCGCGACGCCGGGGTCGCCCAGGAGCAGACCGTCTTCCTCGGCGCGGCCCTGTGCGCGGTGGTCGCGGCCGGTCTGGCGCTGGTGCTCTTCCGCGGCGCCGAGACCCGGGCCCTCTCGACCGGCGACCTGCTCCGCGCCGCCGGGTGAGGATCCGCTACCGTCCCCGTCGTGGCTGACTTCGACGATCTCCTCGCTGCCAACGCCGACTTCGCCCGGGACTTCCGCTACGGCGGGTTCGACGGCATCGCCCAGGCGGGCGTCGCGATCGTGACCTGCATGGACTCCCGGATCGACCCGCTGGGGATGCTGGGGCTGAAGCCCGGCGACGCCAAGATCTTCCGCAACCCCGGCGGCCGGATCACCGAGGCGGCCCTCGAGGCCATCGTGCTCGCGGTGCACCTGCTCAACGTCCAGCGGGTCCTCGTGGTCCCCCACACCCGCTGCGCGGTGGCGTCGAACACCGAGGCCGAGATCGCCGCCAAGATCTCCGAGCTCGCCGGCACCGACGCCAGTTGGCACCACTTCCACGTCGTCTCCGACCAGCGCAAGGCGCTGGAGATGGACGTGCGCCGGGTGCTGAGCCACCCGCTGGTGCCCGAGAGCGTCAAGGTCGGCGGGTTCCTCTACGACGTCGACAGCGGCCTGCTCGACCAGCTGGTCTGAGCCCGGAGGGCGGGGCGCCGGCTCGCTGCGGGGCTCGCAGGCTGCGGGCTCCCGGGGCCTTGTAACGCGACGTTCGCAGTTCTAGGCGCCTGCTGCAGCGGGCGCCTAGAGGTGCGAACGTCGCGTTACAAGCCCGGCCGGTGGGCTCACCCGTCGCCGATCCGGACCGCCACCTGCTCCCCGACGCCGACGACGGTGCCGGCAGCCGGGTCGGTGCCGATGGCGTAGTGCGGGAAGTCGACGTCTGGCGAGGTGGCCACCAGGCCGGCCCGGCTCAGCGTCCTCGTCGCCGCCCGCACGGACGCGCCGTACTCGACGAAGGGCACCGCGGTGTAGCCCTCGGGCAGCCGGCGCAGCGAGCCTGCGACCCGCATAGCCCGGCGGTGCGAGCCGTCGCCGGCGGAGACCAGCAGCGCGGTCCGCTCCGCCGGGATCGCCACGACCAGCCCGCGGGGGTGGATGCACGCGGCGGTGGGAAGGCAGGAGTCGCCGACGCGGACCTGCACGCCGCCGATGACCCGGTCGGCGAGCGGATAGCCGCTCAGCGCACGACCCAGCGCGGAGTCGCTGTCGAGGACGGTCAGCGAGGCGACCGTGCCACAGGACGCAGCCGGTGCGCGTCCAGGCTCCTGCAGGCGGAGCGCGGCGGCCCCGCTCCCATAGCGGGAGGGCGCCAGCACCCATCGCTCGGGCACCGAGACCGCGACCCGGCCGACGCCGACGAGGCGCAGGCCCTCCGCGGCTCGAGGCGGTGCGGCCCGACCGACGGGGGTGCCCTCCGCCTCGGCGGGCCGTCCCTCGCCGGGTCCGGCGGCAGGCGAGCAGGCCGCGACGGTGAGCAGCAGCGCGAGCGCTGCGAACGGGCGTCTCATGGGTCCTCCCGGACTGTCGCCCCGTTGGACGCCGCGCGCGGGCGAGCGGTTCCCGGCCCGCCGCTGCGCGGTCACCCGAGGTCGACGACCAGGCGCGACGGCGAGCTGAGTGCAGAGACCCGGAACGGAGTGCGGCCGCCCCGGAGCCCGATGAAGACCTGGGTCATGCCTTCGAACACGCCGGCTGTGTGCAGATCGGCAACGCCCCCTCCGAGCTCCTTGCGAACCGGACCGTTGCGTCTCGTCGGAGTTCCGGAGATGTCGAGCTGGAGGACCGCGTCGCCGTCGAGCTCGACCACCTCGCCGCTTCCGTCCTGCACCGCCTCGTCGACGAACCGTGCGGCCCAGCCGGGGCTGCCGGCGCCCGCGAACCTCAGCACGATCCGGTCATGACCCTCGTGCTCCACCACCGAGGCGGCCTCGAGCACCAGGTCGTACGGGCCGGATCGCTTGTGCGTCTGCTGATCAGCAGCACCGGGCGTCGTCGAGGATGGCGACGGCGACCGAGAAGGCAGTGGCTCCTGCGTCGCCGACGGGCCGGGTGAGTTCCCGGCGCCGGTCTCGTCGCCGGAGTGGCCGCCGCACGACGTCGTGAGCGCGAGCACGAGGACCCCGCTCGCCAGGAGCGCAGAGGACCCGCTGCGGGCCCGGCCGGGCGCTGCCCGCACACCGACATTGCGGGCGCGCGTCGCGTCCCCTGTCTCGATCTCCAGACGCGACATCCGGACACCTCCGCGGCATCGAGGAACGGGCCCGCCTGTGGTTGGACGGGGACGACGGATCAAACCTAGAGGAGTGCCGCAGGACCGGGTGGTGCCTCACAGCTCCTTGCGCAGGTGCACGTCGGCGGCGCCGGCGCTCGGCACGCCGTCCCACCGGAACAGCTCGCGGTAGCCGTGCCGCTCGTAGAAGCCCGGCGCCTGGAACGTGAACGACGTGACGAACACGTGGGTGCAGCCCCGACGGCGTGCCTCGTCCTCGAAGTCCGCCAGCAGCCGCGCGCCGACGCCGGCACCCCGGCTCTCCTCGCGTACCCAGGTCATCGCGATGCCGGCCGCGATCCCCCAGGTCCAGCCGCTGAGCCCCGCTGCGAGCTCGCCCGCGTCGTCGAGCACCCGCACGGTCAGCTCCTGCGCGGGCGCCAGCCCCGGCGTGGCCATGTAACGCGACCCGGCCCCACCACCGACCCCGGTCAGGCGTCCAGCGCCTCCACGTCGACCTCGTAGGCGCCCTGGACGATGAACTCCTTGCGCGGGGCGACCTCGGAGCCCATCAGCAGCTCGAAGACCCGGGTGGCTGCGTCCGCGTCGTCCACGGTGATCCGGCGCAGCGTGCGGCGGCGGGGGTCCATCGTCGTCTCGGCCAGCTGGTCGGCGTCCATCTCGCCGAGGCCCTTGTAGCGCTGCACCGGGTCCTTCCAGCGCACGTTCTTCTTCTTCAGCTCGGCGAGCTTGCGCTGCAGCTCGTCGTCGGAGTAGGTGTAGATGTACTTGTCCATCCCCTTCTTGGGGTTGGACAGCTCGATGCGGTGCAGCGGCGGGACCGCGGAGTAGACCCGGCCGTCCGCGACCAGCTCGGGCATGTACTTGAAGAACAGCGTCGCGAGCAGGCAGCGGATGTGGGCGCCGTCGGAGTCGGCGTCGGCCATGAAGATGATCCGGCCGTAGCGACGCGCGTCCAGGTCGAAGGTCCGTCCCGACCCGGCGCCGACGACCTGGATGATCGAGGCGCACTCGGCGTTCTTCAGCATGTCGCCGACCGAGGCCTTCTGCACGTTGAGGATCTTGCCGCGGATCGGCAGCAGCGCCTGGAACTCGGAGTTGCGGGCGAACTTGGCGGTGCCGAGCGCGGAGTCGCCCTCCACGATGAACAGCTCGGTGCGCTCGTTGTCGGTGGAGCGGCAGTCGTTGAGCTTCGCCGGCAGCGCCGAGGACTCCAGCGCGTTCTTGCGGCGCTGGGTCTCCTTGTGCTGGCGGGCGGCAATGCGCGTCTTGGCCGCGCCGACGACCTTCTCCATGACCAGCTTGGCCTGGGCCTTCTCGGCGCGCTTGGTCGAGGTCAGGAACTCCTTGAGCTCGCGCGCCACGATCCGGCGTACGACGGTCCGCGCGGCGGGGGTGCCGAGGATCTCCTTGGTCTGGCCCTCGAACTGGGGCTCGGCGAGCCGGACCGTGACGACAGCCGTCATGCCCTCGAGGACGTCGTCCTTGAGGACGTCGTCGTCGTTGGCCTTGAGCACCTTGGCCGCCTTCATCGCGTCGTTGAAGGTGCGGGTCACCGCCTGCTCGAAGCCGCTGACGTGGGTGCCGCCCTTGGGGGTGGCGATCACGTTGACGAACGAGCGGACCTCGGTGTCGTACCCGGTCCCCCAGCGCACCGCCACGTCCACGTGCAGCTCGCGCTCGACCTCCTGGGGGTCATGTGCCCCTTGTCGTCGAGCAGCGGCACGGTCTCGGTGAAGGTGTCCATGCCCTGCAGGCGCAGCACCTCGGTGACCGGCTCGTCGCTGGCGAGGAACTCGGTGAACTCGCTGATGCCGCCGTCGTGGCGGAACTTCTCCTCGACCAGCTCCGGGCCGCGCAGGTCGCGGATGACCAACTCCAGGCCCGGCACGATGAACGACGTCTGGCGGGCGCGGGTGACCAGCTCGTCGTAGACGAAGGCGGCCTCGCGGGTGAAGATCTGCCGGTCCGGCCAGAACCGGATCCGGGTGCCGGCGCGGCCCTTGGCCACCCGGCCGCCCTTGCGGGTCAGCCCGGAGCGGGGCTCGAAGTCGGCGTCGGGGCCGTCGGTGCCGAACACGCCGGGGGTGCCGCGGCGAAACGAGATCCCCTGGACCGCCGGGGAGCGCTCCACGTCGATGTCCATCCGGGTCGAGAGCGCGTTGACCACCGAGAGGCCCACGCCGTGCAGGCCGCCGGTGGCGACGTAGGAGCCGCCACCGAACTTGCCGCCGGCGTGCAGCTTGGTGGCCACCACCTCGACGCCGGGGAGCCCGGTCTTGGGCTCCTTGTCGGTGGGGATGCCGCGGCCGTCGTCGTGGACCTCGGCCGAGCCGTCCGGGTGCAGCGTGACCTCGACGCGCCCGGCGTGCCCGCCGAGGGCCTCGTCGACGCCGTTGTCGATGATCTCCCACAGGCAGTGCATGAGACCGCGGGTGTCGGTCGAGCCGATGTACATCCCCGGTCGCTTGCGGACCGCCTCGAGGCCCTCGAGGACCAGCAGGTGGGCGGCGTTGTAGGTGTTGTCGGCGATCGTGGGGCTCCCGGTGCCAGCTGCATGGATGGAACGCCTCCGAATCTACCCGCGACACGCCGGTCGCCGAGGCAGGCACGCTGCAGCGAGCAGGCATGGCGCCGGACTAGGTTGGGAACCTCTTCCCCAGCAGCAACCGCACGAACGCAGTAGTCCGAAACCGGCCGGAACGTCCCGGCTCCGAGCACCGGGTGTTCGGGGTCTGGACCATCCGTCTCCGCGGACGGGCCCACCATGGTTGGATGGAGACGTGTCGGGCACCACGTGCCGTCGGGAATCTTGAACCCCGCCGCTACGTTGAGGAAGACACCGACTGAGAAGAAATGAGGCCGATGTGACCACTGCAGTTGCCCCGAGCTCTCCGCTCACCGCAGCGGACCGCTGCGACCGTTGCGGAGCCCAGGCCTACCTCCGTGTGGAGCTCCAGACCGGCGGTGAGCTCCTCTTCTGCGCCCACCACGCTCGCGAGCACGGTGAGAAGCTGAAGGAGATCGCCGTCAACGTGATCGACGAGACGCACAAGCTGTCGCCGACGGCCGGTGCGCCCGAGGATCGCTGACCAACCACCCCGACGACTTCGTACGGCCCCGGACCTGATGGTCCGGGGCCGTTGTCGTGGGCGGGGCCGGGGCGGGCCCACGACAACGGCCACTGCAACGGCCCGGCGGACCGGCCTCAGCCGCGGGCGAGGACCTCGAGTGCCCGGCGGTAGCCGTCCACGCCGAGGCCGGCGATCACCTCGACGGCGTACGGCGTGACGACGGAGGTGTGGCGGAACTCCTCCGGGCGCTGGCGCGGGTCGGAGAGGTGCACCTCGACCAGCGGGGCGGTGAGCTGGGCGCAGGCGTCGTAGATCGCCCACGAGTAGTGCGTCCAGGCAGCGGCGTTCAGCACCACCGGCGTCGCGTCGTCGGCGGCAGCGTTGAGCCAGTCCAGCAGCTCGCCCTCGTGGTTGGTCTGGCGGACCTCGACCTCGAGGCCGAGGTCGCGGCCCCAGCCGACGCACAGCTCGGCGAGCTCGCCGTGGGTCGTGGTGCCGTAGATCTCCGGCTGCCGGCGGCCGAGCCGGCCGAGGTTCGGGCCGTTGAGGACCAGGACCCTCATGCCGCGCCCCCGATCGCGGCGTACGCCGCGCGCAGGTCCGCCTCCGACGGCCCGGAGAGGATCGACGGCTGCCCGACGCCATCGAGGACCACGAACCGCAGCTGCGAGCCGCGGGCCTTCTTGTCGACCCTCATCGTCGCGTGCAGCTCCTCGAACGGCGCCGCGTCGTACGTCGTCGGCAGCCCGACCCGCCCGAAGGCCGTCCGGTGCCGCTCGACGAGCTCCGCGGGGATCCGGCCGGCGCGGTGCGCGAGCTCCGCGACGTAGACGCACCCGATCGCCACGGCCTCGCCGTGCCGGATCTCGTAGCCCGACGCGCGCTCGATCGCGTGCGCCAGCGTGTGCCCGTAGTTGAGCGCCTCGCGACCGGGGTGGCCGTCACGGCCCCCGGTCTCGCGCAGGTCGTCGACGACGACGTCGATCTTGACCCGGATCGCGCGCTCGACCAGCTCGCGCAGCACCGGCGAGTCGGCGTCGAGCGTGGCCGGGTCGACGGACTCCACGAGGTCCAGGATCACCGGGTCGGCGATGAAGCCGCACTTGACGACCTCGCCCAGCCCGGCGACCAGCTCCGCGCGCGGCAGGGTCCGCAGCGTGGCCAGGTCGCACAGCACGGCGGCGGGCTCGTGGAAGGCCCCGACCAGGTTCTTCCCGGCGCCGGTGTTGATCCCGGTCTTGCCGCCGACCGCGGCGTCGACCATCGCCAGCAGCGTGGTCGGGACGTGCACGACCCGGACCCCGCGCAGCCAGCAGGCGGCCACGAAGCCGCCCAGGTCGGTGGTCGCGCCGCCGCCGAAGGTGATGACGACGTCGGAGCGGGTGAAGCTCTTCTCCCCCAGCGCCTCCCAGCAGTCGTCGGCGACCGCGGCGGTCTTGGCCGCCTCGCCCTCGGGCAGCCCCAGGGCGAGCACCTCGTAGTCGTCGATCAGCGCGTCGACGACCCGCTCGGCGAGCGACCCGAGCTGGCCGGCGTACAGCAGCGCGACCCGCTGGACGTCCGGGCCCAGGATCGCGGGCAGCCGGCCGACCAGGTCGTGGCCGACGACGACGTCGTACGGCGCGGCGCCGCCGACGTGGAGGATGGTCTCGGACTCACTCATGGCAGGGCCTTCCTGATCTCCTCGGCCACGTCCTCGGGGGACCGGCCGTCGGTGTCGACGACGAGCGTGGCGACGGACTCGTAGACCGGCGTGCGCTCGTCGAGCAGCTGCTTGACCCGGCCGCGGACGTTGCCGAGCAGCAGCGGCCGCGAGGCGCCGAGCCCGACCCGCTTGACCGCCTCGGACAGCCCGACCCGCAGGAACACCACCGGGTGCCCGGCGAGCAGCTCGCGGGTGCCCGGGTCGAGCACCGCTCCCCCACCCAGGGCGAGGACGCCGTCGTGGCCGGCAAGCGCGTCCGCGACCGCGGCCCGCTCGAGCTCGCGGAAGTGCGCCTCGCCGGAGTCGACGAAGATGTCGCTGATCGGGCGGCCCTCGGCGGCCTCGATGTCGGCGTCGGTGTCCCGCGCCGTCACTCCCCACCGGCTGGCCAGCACCTCGGCGACAGTGGTCTTGCCGGCCCCCATCGGACCGACCAGGACCACCCGGGGGCCCACCGCCGCGCCGGTCACCGGTAGCGCAGCGTGTCGAGGTAGGACTCGACGTTGCGCCGGGTCTCGCTCAGCGAGTCGCCGCCGAACTTCTCCAGCACGGCGTCGGCCACGACCAGGGCCACCATCGCCTCGGCGACGATGCCGGCGGCGGGCACCGCGCACACGTCCGAGCGCTGGTGGTGGGCGACGGTCTCCTCGCCGGTGGCGAGGTCGACGGTGCGCAGGGCGCGCGGGACTGTCGCGATCGGCTTCATCGCGGCCCGGACCCGCAGCACCTCGCCGGTGGTCATGCCGCCCTCGGTGCCGCCGGCCCGGCCGCTGGCGCGGCGCAGCCCGGCACCGGTCGGGAGGATCTCGTCGTGGGCCAGGGAGCCGGGCGTCGCGGCGAGCGCGAAGCCGTCGCCGACCTCGACGCCCTTGATGGCCTGGATGCCCATCAGGGCCCCGGCCAGCCGGGAGTCCAGGCGCCGGTCCCAGTGCACGTGCGAGCCGAGGCCCGGCGGCAGGCCGTGCACGACGACCTCGACGACGCCGCCGAGGGTGTCGCCGTCCTTGTGGGCCTGGTCGATGCGGGCGACCATCGCGGCGCTGGCCTCCGGGTCCAGGCAGCGCACCGGGTCGGCGTCGAGGCGCTCGACGACGCCCTCGTCGTCGGCCTCGGGCCACAGGCCGGCCGGGGCGGGCACGCCGCCGAGCTCCACGACGTGGGACATCACCCGGGCGCCGACTGCCTGCTCCAGGAAGTTGCTCGCCACCCGGCCCAGCGCCACGCGGGCGGCGGTCTCCCGGGCGGAGGCCCGCTCCAGGATCGGCCGGGCGTCGTCGAAGGCGTACTTCTGCATGCCGGCGAGGTCGGCGTGGCCGGGCCGGGGCCGGGTCAGCGGGGCGTTGCGCGCGGCCCCCTCCAGCTCCACCGGGTCGACGGGGTCGGCCGCCATCACCTTGTCCCACTTGGGCCACTCGGTGTTGCCGACGATCACCGCCACCGGGCCGCCCTGGGTGCGGCCGTGCCGCACGCCGCCGGTGAAGGTGACCTCGTCCTGCTCGAACTTCATCCGGGCGCCGCGGCCGTAGCCGAGCCGGCGGCGGGCCAGGGACTCCGCGACCTCCTCGGTGGTGATCGCGACATGGGCCGGAAGCCCTTCGAGGACAGCGACCAGGGACGGGCCATGGGACTCGCCCGCAGTGAGCCAACGCAGCATGGCGGCAGTCTCCCACGAGCCGGTCGGGCCGCCGGCGGGGTCACCCCGTCGCGAGACCCGCGAGGGCCGGACCGACGGCGATGCCGACCAGGGCGCCGAGCAGCAGGAACGGCCCGAACGGGTACGCCGTGCGCAGCAGGCCGCGGTCGCGGCGCACCACGGCGAGGACCAGACCCGGGACGCCGAGCAGCACGAAGCCGGCGTACAGGCCGACGAGGAGCTCGGCCCAGCCGAGGTATCCGAGCACCAGCCCGAGCAACGCGGCCAGCCGGACGTCGCCGAAGCCGAGGCCGGCCGAGTGCACCCACCACAGCAGCCAGAACGACGTGCGCGCCAGGACCAACCCGGCCAGGCCGCGGACCAGGTCGTCGGGGTTCCCGGTGAGCACGGCGTCGAGGACGGCCAGCGCGAGCGCCACCGCGGTCGCGGGCAGCACCAGCGCCCGCGGCAGCAGCCGGGTGCGCCAGTCCACCACGGCCAGGGCCACCCCGATCGGCACCAGCGGGACCAGGCCGACCAGCACCGGGTCCCAGCCGATCGAGAACCCCACCACCGCGCCGGCGCCCGCGCACCAGTCGGGCCCCCACCGGCGCAGCGGACCGGCCGCGACCACGGCGTACGGCTCCTTGTCCGGCCCCGCGTCACCGGGCTCCGGGATCCGGGCGACCAGGGCCGGCAGCAGCAGCCCCGCGGCGCAACACAGCTGGGCACAGACCACAGCAGCGATGACCGCGGCCGGGCTCATCCCCCGGCCCGCTCCACCAGCGCCTGCTCCCCCGCGGCCCGCATCGTCGCCAGCGGCGCCGCCTGGCCGGTGAACAGCTCGAACTGCAGGGCGGCCTGGTGGACCAGCAGGTCCAGGCCGCCGACCAGCGGCCGCGACCCCGCGGACCGCGCGAACGGCGTGGGCCACGGCTCGTAGAGCACCTCGAAGAGCACCGCCGCCGGCGCGCACCGGGCGACCAGGTCGGAGCCCTGGGCGGACGCCGGGATCGTCGAGACCACGACCTCGCCGACCACCTGGTCGCTGGCGAGGTCGCCGACCACGACGCGCGGCGCGGCGGGGTGCCGCTCGATCGCGGCGACGGTCTCGGCGGCGCGCGCCGCCGAGCGGGCCAGGACCCGCACCGTCCGGGCGCCGAGCTCGACCAGCGCCAGCCCGGTCGAGGCTGCGGTCGCCCCGGCGCCGAGCACGGTCGCCGCGCTCACCGGGCCGTCGTACCGCTCGCGGACCGCCGCGACGGCGCCGGGCAGGTCGGTGTTGTCGGCCAGGATCTCCGCACCCCCGAGGACCAGCGTGTTCGCGGCGCCCGCGAGCCGGGCCCGGTCGGTGACCGTGCCGGCCACCTCGAGGACCTCGCGCTTGAGCGGCGCGGTGACCGAGAGGCCGCGCCACTGCCCGTCCAGGCCGCCGACGAAGGCCGCGAGGCCGCCGGCCGGCACCCGGCGCGCCTCGTAGGACCAGTCCAGCCCGGCCGCGTCGTACCCGGCCCGGTGCAGCACCGGGGAGAGGGAGTGGGCGACCGGGTCCCCCAGGACGGCGCAGCGCATCGCGATCAGCAGGCGCCCTCGGACTCGGTGGCGCAGTACTCCCGCAGCTCGTTCTTGTACGTCGTGAACTGCTCCGGGGTCTCGGCGAACTTGGTCTCGCCGGTGGCCAGGTTGACTGTCACGTAGTAGTACCAGTCCCCCGCGGCCGGAGCCGCCGCCGCCGCGATCGCCGCGTCGCCGGGTGCCTCGATCGGGCCGGGCGGGAGCCCGGCGTTGAGGTAGGTGTTGTACGGCGAGTCCAGCTCGAGGTCGTCGAGGGTCGGGACCGCGCCGAGCTTGTTGCCGGCGGCGTAGTTGACTGTCGCGTCGATCTGCAGCTTGCCGATGGTCCCGGCGGTGCCGGGGTTCTCCAGCCGGTTGTAGATGACCCGGGCGATCTTCGGCATGTCGTCGCCGCGGCCCTCCGCCTCCACGAGGCTGGCGATGGTCATCAGCTCGTGCGGGGTGTAGCCCAGCCGCTTCGCGGCGCCCTCGAGGTCGGCGCTGTCCGCGGCCTGCCGCCAGCGGCTCACCATCTGCTGGAGCATGCCCAGCGGCTTCTCGTTCGGGCCGAACGCGTACGTCGCGGGGAACAGGTAGCCCTCGGCGTTGCCGCCGGCATAGTCGGGCAGCCCGAGCTCCTCGGGCTTGGCGAGCGCCTTCTCGAAGGCCGCTCGGCTGAAGTCGGTGCTCTCGGCGAGCACGCCCACGACGTCGCTGAGGCGCAGGCCCTCGGGGACGGTGACGGACGTGGTCATCACGTTCGCGGGGTCGACGAGCACCTCGACGACCTCGGCGGCGGCCATCTTCTTGCGCAGCGTGAAGAAGCCGGCCTGGATCGCGGTGGACTCGGGGTTGTCGGCCGCCGCGGCGGTGAAGGCGTCGACCGAGGCGACGACGCCGGCCTCCTTGAGGTTGCGGCCCATCTGGGTGACGCTGTCGCCGGGCACGACCTCGAAGGCCACGCTGCCGGAGCCGGGACCCGGGTAGTCCTCGGGCTCGCCGAACTGGTCCTGGATCGCGTCGATGCCCCGGTTCACGCCCCAGTAGAGGCCGCCGGCCACGACGGCCAGCACCAGCAGCGCCACCAGGCAGCCCGGCAGGCGGCTGCGGCGCCGACGGCGCCGTCCGCCCGGCACGTACGCCGGACCCTCGTCGGGTTCCGGCTCGTCCGCCGGCGGCTCCTCGAGCCGGTCGTTCTGCTGCGACTCGGTCATGCCGTCTCCTCGACAGTCTCACCGGGCGCGGTTCCGGTCGCGCGCTCGGTGTCCAGTGCGTGCTGAAGGATCAGCACCGCCGCGGCCTGGTCCACCACGGCGCGCCGTGCGGTCCCCTTGCGGCCACGATCGCGCAGCATAGCCTCCGCGGACACGGTGCTGAGCCGCTCGTCGACCAGGCGCACCGGGACCGGAGCCACCCGGCGGGCCAGCGCTGCCGCGAACTCGCGGACCTTCGACGCCGCCGGCCCCTCTCCGCCGGAGAGCGAGCGGGGCAGCCCGACGACGACCTCGACCACCTCGGAGCTCTCCGCGATCTCCGCGAGGATCCGGCCGATCCGGGCCAGGTCGCCCCGGCCGCGGCGCACGGTCTCCACCGGCGTCGCGAGGAAGCCGGACGGGTCGCTGCGCGCGACCCCGATCCGGGCGTCCCCGGGGTCGATGCCGAGCCGTACGCCGGGCCGCAACGTCTCAGCCCTGTCCGGCGACGCGGCCGACCTCGGCCCGGACCAGCGCCAGGGCCTCGTCGACGCGGGAGGCGTCGGTGCCGCCGCCCTGCGCGACGTCGGCCTTGCCGCCGCCCTTGCCGCCCACGAGCGGCCCGACCGCGCGGACCAGGTCGTTCGCGCTCAGGCCCCGGGCCCGGGCGGCGTCGTTGACGGCCGCCACGACCGAGACCTTGCCGTCGGCCACGCCGATCACCACGACCACCCCGGGGCGGTCGCCGGTCAGCCGGCCGCGGACGTCCATCGCGAGGGTGCGGGCGTCGCCGCCCGCCGCCCCGTCGGCCCGGTGCGCCACCAGCGCGACCCCGGCGACGTCCTCGGCCGCCGCGGCGAGTCCGCCGCCGGCGGCGAGCAGCTGGGCGAGCCGGACCTTCTCGATCTCCTTCTCCGCGCCGCGCAGCCGCTCGACCAGCTCGCCGACCCGGCCGACGAGGTCGTCGGACCGGGTCTTCAGCAGGCCGGTGAGCTGGCCGACGACGTCGCGCTCCCGGGCCAGGTAGGCGAAGCCCTCGAGGCCGGTGAGGGCCTCGATGCGGCGGTTGCCCGAGCCGACCGAGGACTCGCCGGTGACGACGATGGTGCCGATCTGGGAGGAGTGGTCGACGTGCGTGCCGCCGCAGAGCTCGCGCGACCAGGGGCCGCCGATCTCCACGACCCGCACCTTCGAGTCGTCGTAGGTCTCCCCGAACAGCGCGATCGCGCCCCACTCCTTGGCCTCGGCCAGGGTCATGTACTGCCACCCGACCGGCAGGTCGGCGCGCAGCGCCTGGTTGGAGACCTGCTCGATGTCGTGCAGCTGCGCGGGCGCCAGGCCCTGGGTCCACCCGAAGTCCAGGCGCAGGTAGCCGGGCCGGTTGTAGGAGCCCGACTGCAGGGCGTTCGGGCCGAGCACCTCGCGCAGCGCGGCGTGCACGACGTGGGTGCCGGAGTGCGCCTGGCGGGCGCCGAGGCGCCACTCGGGGTCGACCCGGGCGTGCAGGCCCGCGCCGGGGGTGAACTCGCCGTCGACGACCCGCACCTGGTGCACGACCAGCCCGCGCACCGGGCGCTGGACGTCGAGCACCTCCAGCCGGCCGCCGTCGAACTCGATGGTGCCGGCGTCGGCGGCCTGGCCGCCGGACTCGGCGTAGAACGGGGTCCGGTCGAGGACCAGCTCGCCCACCTCGCCGGCGGCGAGCGCCCGAGCCGGGGCGCCGCCGCTGAGCAGGGCGATGGCGCGGGACTCGGTCTCGAGGGTCTCGTAGGCCAGCCACTCGGTGGGCCCGTGCTCGTCGAGGACGCCCTTGTAGACGCCGGTGTCGGCGTGCTGGCCCTTCTTCGCCCGGGCGTCGGCCTTGGCGCGCTCGCGCTGCTCGGCCATCAGGCCCCGGAAGCCCTCCTCGTCGACGCTGAGGCCGGCCTCGGAGGCCATCTCCAGGGTCAGGTCGATCGGGAAGCCGTAGGTGTCGTGCAGCGCGAACGCCTTCGCGCCGGAGAGCCGGGCGGCCCCGCTGGAGCGGACCTCGCTCGCGGCCTGCTCGAAGATCTGGGTGCCGGCCGCCAGGGTCTTGCGGAACGCGTCCTCCTCGGCGTACGCGACCTGCGAGATCCGCCCGAAGCCGGTCTCGAGCTCGGGGTAGGAGACCTTCATCCGGCTCATGCTCACCGGCAGCAGCTCCGGCAGCGCCCGGTCCTCGAAGCCCAGCAGACGCATCGAGCGCACCGCGCGGCGCAGCAGCCGGCGCAGCACGTAGCCGCGGCCCTCGTTGCCGGGGGTGACGCCGTCGCCGATCAGCATCAGCGCGCTGCGCACGTGGTCGGCGACCACGCGGAAGCGCACGTCGTCCTCGGCGTTCGCGCCGTAGGTCTTGCCGGTGAGCTCGCTGGCGCGCTCGATGACCGGGAAGACCTCGTCGATTTCGTACATGTTCTGCTTGCCCTGGAGCAGGTACGCGACCCGCTCCAGGCCGAGGCCGGTGTCGATGTTCTTCGCCGGCAGCGGACCCTCGACGTCGAAGTCGTCCTTGGCGCGGACCGCGCTGAGGGACTCCTGCATGAAGACCAGGTTCCAGATCTCCAGGTAGCGGTCCTCGTCGGCGTCCGGGCCGCCATCGGGGCCGAACTCCGGGCCGCGGTCGACGTAGATCTCGCTGCACGGGCCGCCGGGGCCGGGGACGCCCATGTTCCAGTAGTTGTCCTTGAGCCCGCGGTCCTGGATCCGCTCGTCGGGCAGGCCGGCGATGCTCTTCCACAGCGAGCGCGCCTCGGTGTCGGAGGGCAGCACCGTGACCCAGATCTTCTCCGGGTCGAAGCCGAGGCCGCCGTCGTCCACCGAGCCGGTGATCAGCTCCCAGGCGAAGCGGATCGCTCCCTCCTTGAAGTAGTCGCCGAAGGAGAAGTTGCCGCACATCTGGAAGAACGTGCCGTGCCGGGTGGTCTTGCCGACCTCCTCGATGTCGAGGGTGCGCACGCACTTCTGCACGCTCACCGCCCGCGAGTACGGCGCGGTCTCCTGGCCCAGGAAGTAAGGCTTGAACGGCACCATGCCGGCGTTGACGAACAGCAGGTTCGGGTCGTCGAGCAGCAGCGATGCCGACGGGACCGGGGTGTGGCCGTGCCGCTCGAAGTGGGCGACGAACCTCCGGCGGATCTCCGCGGTCTCCATCAGGTGGTGCCTCTCTCTAGCTCTGCTGCGGCCGTCTCGATGGTGGTCTCGATGCCGGGGTTCTCGGTGGTGGTCTGGGAAGGCGGCGCGGCCAGCTCCGGGCGGCCGTGTGGGACCAGGCCCATCCGGGCCCGCAGGTCGACCTCCGCCTCGGCGGCGCCCTGGGCGACCTCCTCGCGGAAGGCGCGGGCGCCCGCGGCCAGGCCGTGCGCCCGGTCCCGCAGCCCGTCGACGGTCAGGACCTCGGCGGCGCGGCGGCCGCGGATCATCGCGTAGACGCCGGCGCCGGCCCCCGCGACGAACCACAGCCCCCGGCTCACGCGGCGTCCTCGGTGCGCTGCCGGGACCGCCAGTACTGGAGGGCCTCGCGGACCTCGGCGCGGCGGGCCTTGCGCGAGCGCTTGACCTCGCGGCGCATCTCGAAGCGGATCCGGTTGCGGGCCTGCGGCGAGAGCGCCCGGCGTACGCCGGCGGCGGTGGCGGCGGTCCGCAGGACCGTCTCGCGCAGCACCAGGTCGGCGAAGAGCCGGCCCTCGACCATCGGCACCGGTGCCGGGTCGCTGGACGGGGACGAGCCGTCCGCCGCGAGGTCGGTGATCACGAACTCCTGGGCCTCGGCTGCCGCCGGCGACCCGCTCGGCCGCGCGGCGAGGTCGCGCACCAGCTCGTCGACGCGCTCGCGCAGGGCGGTTGTCTCCGCACGCGACCGGGCCGCGGTGCGGGCCAGCACGACGGCCAGGAGCACCGCCAGCAGGACCACCGCCGCGAGGGCCACGAGGGCAGCCCACATCGGCACGGTCCACTGCTCGTTCATGGTGGCCGACCCTATCGCGGGCGACCGGCGCCGCCGCGGGCCCGGCCCCCGGCTGTGCCGCGGATCATCCGGCGCACCCGCTCCCACCGCTCCTTGATGGCAGCCTCGGCGCCGAGCGCGGTGGGCTGGTAGTACTCGGCGTCCGCGACCACGTCCGGGGCGTACTGCTGCTCGGCGATCCCGTAGGGCTCGTCGTGGCTGTACTTGTAGCCCTTGCCGTGGGCCAGCTTCTTCGCGCCGCCGTAGTGGGCGTCGCGCAGGTGGGCGGGCACCGGCCCGATCTTGCCGGCTCGCACGTCGGCGACGGCGGCGCCGACCGCTGTCGTCACGGCGTTCGACTTCGGGGCGACCGCGAGCGCGATCGTCGCGTGGGCCAGCGTGAGCTGGGCCTCGGGCATCCCGATCAGCGCGACGGTCTGGGCCGCGGCCACTGCCGTCTGCAGGGCGCCGGGGTCAGCCAGGCCGATGTCCTCCGACGCCAGGATCAGCAGCCGCCGGGCGATGAAGCGGGGGTCCTCCCCTGCCTCCATCATCCGGGCCAGGTAGTGCAGGGCCGCGTCGGCGTCGGAGCCGCGCACGGACTTGATGAAGGCGCTGGTCACGTCGTAGTGCTGGTCGCCCTGGCGGTCGTAGCGCACTGCGGCCTGGTCGACAGCGGTCTCGGCCGTCGCCAGGTCGACCACGTCCGAGCCGCGGCTCGACGCGGCGCCGGTCGCGGCCTCCAGGTAGGTCAGCGAGCGCCGGGCGTCACCGCCGGCCAGCCGCACCAGGTGCTCCAGCGCGTCCTCGTCGACGGTGAACCGGCCGCCGAGGCCGCGCTCGTCGACCAGCGCCTGCGCCATCACCGCACGGACGCCGTCGTCGGTCAGCGACTCCAGGCGCAGCAGCAGGCTGCGGGACAGCAGCGGGGAGATCACCGAGAAGAACGGGTTCTCGGTGGTCGCGGCCACCAGCGTGACCCACCGGTTCTCCACCCCGGGGAGCAGCGCGTCCTGCTGGGCCTTGCTGAACCGGTGCACCTCGTCGACGAAGAGCACTGTCTCGCGGCCGGTGGCCACCAGCTGGGCCCGCGCCGCGTCGATCGCGGCCCGGACCTCCTTGACCCCGGCCGAGACCGCGGAGACCTCGACGAAGCGCCGGTCGGTCTGCTGGCTCACGATCGAGGCGATCGTGGTCTTGCCGGTGCCCGGCGGGCCCCACAGCAGCAGCGACATCGACTGGTCGTTCTCGATCAGCTGGCGCAGCGGCGCACCGGGGGCGCGCAGCTGCTCCTGGCCGACCAGCTCGTCGAGCGTGCGCGGCCGCATCCGCACGGCCAGCGGCGCCGACGCGTGCGTGTTCGCCGCCAGCGACCCGCCCCCGGTGGGCGGGCCCACCTCGAAGAGTCCGTCCACGGTCCCCAGCCTACTGAGGTCTACCGACGGGCGGCCGAGGGCCCACTCAGGCGTGCACCATGGTCCTGCTCGCGACGTCGAACCAGTGGTCGTTGTAGCCGGGGCCGGTGCCGAGGTCCTCGACCGGGCTC
Source organism: Nocardioides pantholopis (assembly GCF_003710085.1). Lineage (NCBI taxonomy): Bacteria > Bacillati > Actinomycetota > Actinomycetes > Propionibacteriales > Nocardioidaceae > Nocardioides > Nocardioides pantholopis. The sequence goes on from NZ_CP033324.1 coordinate 2,315,069, forward strand.
GCGCCGGGGTCGGGGTTGCCCTGGTCGTCGACGCCGAGCAGGCCGGTGGTGACCGGCTGGTCCGGGTGGTCGCCGAGGACGCCCGGGAAGTGGCAGGCGACCTTGTGGCGCGGACCGACCTGGAGCAGCGGCGGCTCCGCCTTGGTGCAGATCTCCTGGGCGAACGGGCAGCGGGTACTGAACCGGCACCCGGCGGGCGGGTTGACCGGCGAGGGCACGTCGCCCTCGAGCTTGATCCGCTCCCGGCGTCCGCCGACAGCTGCCTGCTTGACGTCGGGCACCGCGGAGAGCAGCGCCTGGCTGTAGGGGTGGTAGGGCCGGTTGTAGAGCGTGTCGCGGTCGGCGATCTCGACGATCTTGCCGAGGTACATCACCGCGATCTCCGGGCAGAAGTGCCGGACCACCGCCAGGTCGTGAGCGATGAAGAGGAACGCGATCCCGAACTCCTTCTGGAGGTCCTGGAGCAGGTTGATGACCTGCGCCTGGATCGAGACGTCCAGCGCCGATACCGGCTCGTCGGCCACCAGCAGCTTCGGGTTCAGGGTCAGCGCCCGGGCGATGCCGACGCGCTGGCGCTGGCCGCCGGAGAACTCGTTCGGGTAGCGGTTGTAGTGCTCGGGGTTCAGGCCGACGACCTCGAGCAGCTCCTGGACCCGCCCCAGCACCTGGTTCTTCGGCACCACGCCGTGGACCAGCAGCGGCGCCGCGATGATCGACCCGACCGTGTGGCGAGGGTTCAGCGAGGTGTAGGGGTCCTGGAAGATCATCTGCACGTCTCGGCGCACCGGCTTGAGCTGGCGCTTGGAGAGCTGGGAGATGTCGTTGCCCTGGAACCGGATGGCGCCGGAGGTGGGCTTGTAGAGCCGGGTGATCAGCCGACCGGTGGTCGACTTGCCGCAGCCGGACTCCCCCACCAGGCCCAGCGAGCCGCCCTCGGGGACCTGGAAGGACAGGCCGTCGACGGCCTGCACGTGGCCGACGGTGCGCCGGACCAGTCCGGCCGACTTCACCGGGAAGTACATGCGCAGGTTCTCGATCTCCAGCACCGGCTTGGCGGAGGGGTCGAGCGGGGTCGGCAGGTGCGCCTCGTGCGCCTCCTGGAGGAACAGGTCCTCGCCGGCGGGGGGCGTCTGCAGCGGAGCTGCGGGCTCGTCGGTCATCGGGTCTCCTCGACGAGGTTGGGGGCGATCTCGGGCAGCACCTCGCTGCGGTAGATCGCCTCGGGGTCGGCCAGGTGGCAGCGCTTGAGGTGGCTCTCGCCCGGGCGCACCGGCAGCAGGTCCGGCAGGACTGTCGTGCACAGGTCGCCGGGGACCTTGTCCTGGTGGGCGCAGCGCGGGTTGAACGAGCAGCCCGAGGGCGGGCTGAGCAGGCTCGGCGGGTTGCCCGGGATCGGGATCAGCCGCCCGGTGGTGTCCCCGGCGACGTCGGGCACGCTGGAGAGCAGGCCCCAGGTGTAGGGCATGGCCGGGTGGGTGAGGATCTGCTTGGTGGTGCCGTACTCGACAGCGCGGCCGGCGTACATCACCAGCACGTCGTCCGCCATCTCGGCGATCACGCCGAGGTCGTGGGTGATCAGCACGACCGCCGAGTTGAACTCCGACTGCAGGTCCTGGAGCAGGTCCAGGATTTGTGCCTGGACCGTGACGTCGAGGGCCGTGGTGGGCTCGTCGGCGATCAGCAGCGAGGGGTCGTTGATCAGGCCCATCGCGATCATCGCGCGCTGGCGCATGCCGCCGGAGAACTGGTGCGGGTAGTCGTCGACGCGGCGGTCGGGCTGCGGGATCCCGACCCGGTCCAGCATCGAGATCGCCTTGCGGCGGGCGTCGCGCTTGGAGGCGTCCGGGTGGTGCACCAGGTAGGCCTCGGCGAGCTGGGCGCCGACCCGGTAGAACGGGTGCAGCGCGGCCAGGGCGTCCTGGAAGATCATCGACACCGAGTTGCCGCGCAGCTTGCGCATCTGCGGCTCGTTGAGACCGACGACCTCCTGGCCGCCCACCCGGATTGAGCCCTCGATCGTGGAGCGGTCCGGGTCGTGCAGGCCGAGGACTGCCATGCTCGAGACGGACTTGCCCGAGCCGGACTCCCCGACGATGCCGAGGGTCTTACCGAGCGACACCGAGTAGCTGATGCCGTTAACCGCACGCAGCGGACCGGCGGGGGTGGGGAACTCGACCGAGAGGTCCTCGACGACGAGGAACGGGTCGCTGTCGGACACGGTGGTGCCTGACCTTTCGACGGAGGTGGTGGTCACGAGAGTCGCACCCGCGGATCGAGCACGCTGTAGACGATGTCCACGATGAGGTTGGCGCTGACCATGATGATCGCCGTGAACAAGGCGGTGGCGGACACCACCGGGAGGTCGAGGGCGTAGACGCCACGCAGACCCCACAGCCCGATGCCCTGGATCTCGAAGATCCGCTCGGTGAAGAGGGTGCCGGCCAGCAGCAGACCGAGGTCGATGCCGAAGATCGTGACGACCGGCACCAGCGCGCTGCGCAGGCCGTGCTTGTAGATGACCGTGTTGGGCTTGAGCCCCTTGGCCTTGGCGGTGCGGATGTAGTCCTCGCCCAGGGTCTCGACCATCGCACCGCGGGTGTAGCGGGTGTACTGCGTACTGCCCCAGATGCCCAGACACAGCCATGGCAGCAGGAGCCCGGTGAACCACTTGGCCGGGTTCTCCAGCAGTGGCGTGTAGCCGCTGGAGCCGAGGATCGGGATGTCCCAGATCAGCGTGACGTAGAGCCACGCGAGCAGGGCGAGCAGGTAGTAGGGCACCGAGCTGATGAACAGGAAGCTCGTCACCAGCATCTTGTCGCCGAGGGTTCCACGCCGCCGGGCGGCGGCGACGCCGACGGGGATGCCGATGATGAGGTACAGCGCCGCGCCGCCGACGGCGAGCGAGATGGTGGCCGGCAGTCGCTCGGTCATCTCGTCCCAGATCAGGCCACGGGAGCGGAACGAGAAGCCCAGGCACGGGGCCGGGCAGTCGATGGTGGTGCCGCCGACATTCATCTCCCGGCCGGTGAAGACGCCCTTGACGTAGGCGCCGTACTCCGCGGCGATGTTGTTGTTGTAGCCCATCTGCTCCTCGTAGCGCTCCAGGCGCTCGGGGGTGCAGCGGTTCGAGGTCTCCTGCAGGCAGATCGGGCGGGCCGGGCTCGAGGGGCCGTACCAGAACAGGGCGAAGATCGCCATCGAGACGAGAATGATGACGACCACTCCGGCGAGCAGTCGCTTGATGATGTAGGCGAACATCGAGCCCAGTACCTCTCAGGACGAGGAAGAAGTCAGTCGGGCAGGAGATGGGGGCCGGGCGAGCCCGGCCCCCATCCTGCCTGCGGTTCAGTGCAGGAACAACGTCGTCACTGGATGACGAAGAGGTCCTTGTAGTTGATCGCGCTCATCGCGGCGTCGCCGGAGAAGCCACCGATCTTGGCGCCCGCACCGAACAGGTCGTTGCGGTAGGCCAGCGGGATCAGCGGAAAGTACTCGGTCGCGATCGTCTCGTCGAGCTCACCCCACGCGGCGGGCTGCTCCTCGATGGGCAGCGTCGCGATCTCCTTGATCCGGTCGTCGACCGACTCCTCGGAGAAGTACGAGGTGTTGTACGGCTGACCGGTCAGCACCAGCGGCGGGATCATCGTCGAGGCCGAGGGCCAGTCCGAGCACCAGTTGGAGTTGCGCAGGTTCAGCTTCTTGTTGATCGGGCTGTCCTGGTCGTCGTAGAGGGCGTAGTAGTCCTCCTGGAACGGGATCATCTCGACCGTGAAGCCGGCGGCCTCGTAGCCCTTCTTCTCCTGCTCCGCGGCGGCCTTGAGCTCGGCGGCCGAGTCGTCGTAGATCATCGTGAGCTTGTAGCCCTCGGCGCCGGCCTCCTTGAGCAGCTCGCGGGCCTTGTCGGGCTGGTAGCTGATCGTGTCGCCGTACTCGTTACGACCCGACATGCCGGGGGGCATGATCGTGCTGGCCGGGATCCGGGTGACGCTCGGAACCTCACCCTGGGCGAGCATGATGTTGTCGAAGTCGTAGGCGAGCGCGATCGCCTTGCGGATGTTGATGTCGGTGATCTTGGTGTAGTCAGGGTTCTTGTAGCTCACGCACTGACCGGTCTGCTGGACGAAGTTGTCGCCGAGCGCCTGCTCGAGCGCGGCCACGTTGGTCGCACCGAGGTTGTTGGAGATCGTGGTCGCCGACGATGCGTTGTCGCTCAGCAGGATCTGGTCGGCCTTCTCCTGGTCCTGGTCGAACTTGAAGGTGAAGGTGTCGGCGTACTGGTGGCGGGCCGGGTCGGTCGCCGGGTCCCACTCGGGGTTCTTCACCAGGGTCAGCGACTCGTTGACGCGGAACTCCTGGATCTTGTACGGGCCGGTCGAGAGCGGCTTGCGGCCGTACGCCGGGAACTCGGAGTTCTCCAGCGGGACCGGGCCGATCGCCATGAAGGCGCCCCAGAAGTCCATGTCCGGGAACGGGACCTTCATCTTGATGGTGATGTCCTGGCCGGACACGGTGATGCCGGGGCAGTCACCGTCCTGCGGGCCGGCGTAGCCCTCGCCGCAGTCGATGTTCTCGACCGAGTAGACCTGGCCGGGGCCCGAGGTGAAGGTCTCGGTGTCGAAGGTCCGCTCGATGCCGTACTTGATCTCCTCCGCGGTGACCGGGGCGCCGGTCTCCCACTTCACACCGTCCTTGAGGGTGAAGGTCCACTCCGTGAAGTCCTCGTTCGGGGTGCCGAGGTCGGTGGCGAGGTCCGGGACCAGCTCCATCTCGCCGTCCGCGTTGCGGCGGTACTGCGTCAGGGAGCGCTGCGAGAGCGCCTGCTGGATCGAGTTGCCGAGCACCGACCAGCCGTTGGCCGGGTCGAGGTCCTCCGGACCGGGGTCCGAGGGGATGAGGACGGTGATGTCCCCACCGGTGGTGGCGCCCTTGACCTCGGGGGCCGGGCCCTGGGCGTCGGCGACCTTCTCGAAGCCGGAGCCGGCCTCCTGGAACTCCCGGGTGTTGGTGTTGCCGCCTGAGTCGTCGTCGCTGCTGCCACCGCAAGCGGCGAGCGTCGAGACCAGAGCAACACAAGCAACCGCTGCCAGCGACTTGGTTCGCTTCATCGTGTTGTGCCTTTCCTCTTCATGACGTGCCACGAACCCGAAGCCCGCGACCACAGTTGGGTCCCGTCAGCGACGGGTCTTGGGGTCCACCGCATCCCGGATGGCGTCCCCGAGCAGGTTGAGCGCCACAACCAGCACCACGATGCCGAGCAGCGGCTGCCACAGGTAGAGCGGGTACAGCTCGAAGTACTGCACCGCCAGGTTGATCGTCTGGCCCCAGGACTCGCCCTGGGTGATGCCGACGCCGAGGAAGGCCAGCGCGGCCTCCGCGGCGATGAAGGCCGGCAGCATCAGCGAGATCGCGACCACGATCGGGGCCACCAGGTTGGGCAGCAGCTCCTTGAACATGATCCGCCCGACCGGCATGCCGATCACCTGGGCGGACTGGATGAACTCACGCTCCCGCAGCGAGAGGACCTCGCCACGGACCAGCCGGGCCATCGACATCCAGCCGAAGCCGGCCAGCACGATCACCAGCGACAGGATCTGCATGTCGCCGTAGATGTCGGGCCGCAGCGCGAAGCGCTCGTTGAGGATCGGCGCCACGATCAGGCCGATCAGCACGTAGGGCAGGGTCAGGAAGACGTCGATGAGGAACGAGATGACCTTGTCCACGATGCCGCCGACGAAGCCGGCCAGCAGGCCCAGCACGATGCCGAGCACCGCGGCGACCACCGTGGAGATCGTGGCGATCATCAGCGAGGTCCGGCAGCCGTAGAGCCACACCGCCAGGTTGTCCTCGGCCGTCTTCGGCGCGACGCCGAACGGGTGGTCCGGGTCGAAGCCACCGTTCGGCGGCCCCTCGAACGGCATCCCGCCGGCGAGGTAGTTCAGCTGCTGGGCCGGGTTGCCCGGCCCGGTGTCGACACCGATCGCCTTGGCGATCACGCCGGCGAAGATCGCGATCAGCACGTATACGAACACGATCGCGAGGCAGAACATCGCGACCTTGTCGTGACGCAGGCGGTTGGCTGCGATGCGCAGTGGCGACTGGCTCTTGACGGGTCCGCGGCCCTGGTTCTCCTCCGGGACCTCGGTGGCCTCATCGCTCAAATGCCCGAGCGTCTCGGCGGAAACCGGCGGCAGCGACATGCTCTCCCCATCTGATGTACGGGCCCGAAACAAGCGGCCACGCCTCGGCGCGCCGCCCGCGACCTTACGTCAGTCCGGCCCGGGCGGCGATCACTCGTGAGTAACAATCTGATCTCGGACCCCCGTGCGGGGTCCGTCCTGTGAACTAGGCCTCGGCCGGGACGTCCTTCGCCGCGACGGCGTCGACCCCGGCCTCCTTGCGCTGCTGGGGCGTGATCGGCGCAGGGGCGGCGGTGAGCGGGTCGTAGCCGCCACCGGATTTCGGGAACGCGATCACGTCGCGGATCGACTCCGCCCCGGCCAGGATCGCGGCGATCCGGTCCATGCCGATCGCGATGCCGCCGTGCGGCGGGGCGCCGTACTTGAGCGCGTCGAGCAGGAATCCGAACTTCTCCTGGGCCTCCTCCTCGGAGATGCCCATGACCGCGAAGACCCGCTTCTGGACGTCCTCGCGGTGGATCCGGATCGAGCCGCCGCCGAGCTCGCTGCCGTTGCAGACGATGTCGTAGGCGTAGGCGAGCGCGGAGCCGGGCTCGCTGTCGAAGGAGTCCAGGAACTCGGGCTTGGGGCTGGTGAACGCGTGGTGGACGGCCGTCCAGGACCCCGCGCCGACCGCCACGTCGCCGCTGGCGACTGCCTCGGAGCTCGGCTCGAACAGCGGCGCGTCCACGACCCAGGTGAACGCGAACGCGCTCTCGTCGATCAGGCCGCCGCGACGGCCGATCTCCAGGCGAGCGGCACCCAGGAGGGCGCGGCTGGACTTGGTGGCGCCGGCTCCGAAGAAGATGCAGTCCCCCGGCTGGGCGCCGACGTGCGCGGCCAGACCGGCCTTCTCCTCGTCGGTGATGTTCTTGGCGACCGGACCGGTCAGCGAGCCGTCCTCCTGGACCAGCACGTAGGCCAGCCCCTTGGCGCCGCGCTGCTTGGCCCACTCCTGCCAGGCGTCCAGCTGCTTGCGCGGCTGGCTGGCACCACCGGGCATCACGACCGCGCCGACGTACTCGGCCTGGAAGACCCGGAACGGGGTGTTCTTGAAGTAGTCGGTGCACTCGACGAGCTCCAGGCCCATCCGCAGGTCGGGCTTGTCGGAGCCGAACCGCGCCATCGCCTCGGCGTAGGTCATCCGCGGGATCGGGCGCGGGATCTCCACGTCGATGAGGCGCCACATCGCCGCGAGGACCTCCTCCATCAGCTCGATGACGTCCTCCTGCTCGACGAAGCTCATCTCGATGTCGAGCTGGGTGAACTCCGGCTGCCGGTCGGCGCGGAAGTCCTCGTCGCGGTAGCAGCGGGCGATCTGGTAGTAGCGCTCCATGCCGGCCACCATCAGCAGCTGCTTGAACAGCTGCGGGCTCTGCGGCAGGGCGTACCAGCTGCCCGGGTGCAGCCGGGCGGGCACCAGGAAGTCGCGGGCGCCCTCGGGAGTGGAGCGGGTGAGGGTGGGCGTCTCGATCTCGACGAAGTCGTGGCGGTCGAGGACGTCGCGCGCGGCCTTGTTCATCTTGCTGCGCAGGCGCAGGGCGTGGTTGGGGCCGCTGCGGCGCAGGTCGAGGTAGCGGTACTTCAGGCGCACCTCCTCGCCCACGTCGCCGCCCTTGGTGGACGCGGCGTCGTCGATCGGGAAGGGCAGCGGCGCGGCGGCGCTGAGCACCTCGAGGTCGCTGGTGATGACCTCGATCTCGCCGGTGGGCAGGCTCGGGTTCGCGTTGCCCTCGGGGCGCAGGCTCACCTCGCCGGTGACCTTGATGCAGTACTCGCTGCGCAGCGCGCCGGCGACCTCCTCGTCGCGCACGACGACCTGGACCACGCCGCTGGCCTCGCGCAGGTCGAGGAAGGCCACGCCGCCGTGATCGCGCCGGCGGGCCACCCACCCGGTGAGGGTGACGGTCTGGCCGACGTGCTCGGCGCGCAGGGCGCCGGCGTCATGGGTGCGGATCACGAGAGGGTCTCCTTGGTGGGAACGTGCTGGGTGGTGAGCTGAGTCAGGTGCTGAACGAGGTCGTCGAGCGGGACGGCCTGCTGGTCACCGGTGGCCATCGACTTGACCTGGGCGACGCCGGCCTCCAGGTCGCGCTCCCCCAGGACGACGACGTACGGCGCCCCGGAGCGGTCGGCGGCCTTCATCGCGCCCTTGAGGCCGCGCTCGCCGAAGACCTGGTCGGTGCGCAGCCCGGCGGCCCGGAGCCGGGCGACCAGCAGCGGGGTCTGCGCGCGCCCGGCGCCGAGCGGCACGACGTACACGTCGAGCGGGGTGGCGGGGCCGACCTGCAGGCCCTCGGCCTGGCAGGCCAGGTAGGTGCGGTCCAGGCCGAGGCCGAAGCCGATGCCGGAGAGCTCCTGGCCACCGAGGTCGGCCATCAGGCCGTCGTAGCGGCCGCCGCCCCCGATGCCGGACTGCGCGCCGAGGCCGTCGTGGACGAACTCGAACGTGGTGCGGGTGTAGTAGTCCAGGCCGCGCACCATCCGCGGGTTCACGACGTACGCCGTGCCGTGCGCGTCCAGCAGCCGCCGGACGGCGGCGAAGTGCTCGGCGCAGTCGCCGCAGAGGTGGTCGAGCATCAGCGGCGCGTCGGACAGCTGGGCGACGACCTCGGGGCGCTTGTCGTCCAGGACCCGCAGCGGGTTGATCCGGGCGCGCTCCCGGGTCGCGTCGTCGAGGTCGAGCCCGTCGAGGAACGCGACCAGCGCCTCGCGGTACGGCGGCCGGCACTCGCGGCAGCCCAGCGAGGTCAGCTCGAGGCGGTAGCCGGTCAGCCCCAGGGAGCGGTACCCCTGGTCGGCGAGCGTGACCACCTCGGCGTCCAGCGCCGGGTCGTCGGAGCCGATCGCCTCGACGCCGAACTGCTGGAGCTGGCGGTAGCGGCCGTGCTGGGGCCGCTCGGCACGGAAGAACGGGCCGGCGTACCAGACCTTGACCGGCAGCGGCCCACGGTCCAGCGAGTGCTCGATGACGCTGCGCATCACGCCGGCGGTGCCCTCCGGACGCAGCGTGAGCGAGCGGTCGCCGCGGTCGGTGAAGGTGTACATCTCCTTGGAGACCACGTCGGTGGACTCGCCGACGCCGCGCACGTAGAGCGCGGTGTCCTCGAAGATCGGCAGCTCGACGTAGCCGTAGCCGGCCAGCACCGCGGGCCGCGCCAGCGCGTCCTTGACGGCGAGCCAGGCGCCGGACTCGGGCGGGAGGTACTCGGGCACGCCCTTGGGGGCGGCCAGCTTCTCAGACATCGGCGTCCTGCAGGTCGAGGAGGAAGGGGTTGGTGGCGCGCTCGCGCCCGATCGAGGTCTGCTCGCCGTGGCCGGGCAGCACCACCACGTCGTCGGGCAGGGTGAGCACCTTGCTGGCCAGGCTGCGCAGGATCGTCGGATGGTCCCCGCCGGGCAGGTCGGTGCGCCCGATCGAGCCGGCGAAGAGCAGGTCGCCGGAGAACATGACCTCGGAGATCTCGGGCTGCCCTGCCGCCTCGCCGTACGGCGTGCGGAACGTGACCGACCCCCGGGTGTGCCCGGGGGTGTGGTCCACGACGAAGCGCAGCCCGGCCAGCTCCAGGTCCTGGCCGTCGGCCAGCTCCTGGACGTCGTCCGGCTCGGCGAAGGTGTGGTTGCCGCCGAGCAGCATCGCGGTGGTCTCCGGCGACATGCCGGCCATCGGGTCGGCGAGCAGGTGCCGGTCCTCGGGATGGATCCACGCGGTCGCGTCGTAGCTGCCGGCGACCGGGGCCACGCACCACATGTGGTCGACGTGGCCGTGGGTGACCAGCACCGCGACCGGCTTGAGCCGGTGCTCGCGGACCAGCTCGGCGACGCCGTCGGCGGCGTCCTTGCCGGGATCGATGACCACGCACTCCGACCCAGGACCGGTGGCGGCGACGTAGCAGTTCGTGCCCCACGGACCCGCGGGGAAGCCGGCGATCAACACCCGGTCACACTACCGAGCGACCGGCCCGCCCGCCGCACCGGCCGCACGGCCGCGTCCCGCCGCGGCGCACTGCGGGGCAGCCGTGCACGCCGGACGCCTGCGGTGACTACCATGGGCGCCTGCGCGCGTGTGTGCCAGCCATCGGAACGCCAGCATCGAAGAGGAAACCCAGTGACGAGCCATGAGTGGGGCCGCGTCGACGACGACGGCACCGTCTACGTCAGGACCGCCGACGGCGAGCGGTCGGTCGGGCAGTACCCCGAGGGCACGCCGGAGGAGGCCCTGGCCTTCTTCACCGAGCGGTACGCCGCGCTCGCGTTCGAGGTCGAGCTGCTGGAGAAGCGGGTCCAGTCGGGCGTGCTCTCCCCCGAGGAGGCCACCGAGTCGGTGAAGAAGGTGCGGGCCCAGGTCACCGACGCGAACGCTGTGGGCGACCTCGCCGCGCTCGCCGGCCGGCTCGACGCGCTCGGCCCCGTGATCGCCGCGCACCGCGAGACCCGCCGCGCCGAGAAGGCCCAGAAGACCGCCGAGGCGAAGACCGCCAAGGAGAAGCTGGTCGCCGAGGCCGAGAAGATCGCCGAGGGCTCCGACTGGCGCAACGGCGCCAACCGGCTGCGCGAGCTGCTCGACAAGTGGAAGGCGCTCCCCCGCATCGACCGCGGCTCCGACGACTCGCTGTGGCGGCGCTTCTCCACCGCGCGCACGGCGTACACGCGGCGACGCAAGGCGCACTTCGCCGAGCAGAACGAGAAGCGCGACTCCGCCCGGGTCGTCAAGGAGCGGCTGGTCAAGGAGGCCGAGGCGGTGTCCGACTCCACCGACTGGGGTCTCACCGCCGGCCGCTACCGCGACCTGATGCGGGACTGGAAGGCCGCAGGCCCGGCCCCCAAGGACGTCGACGACGCGCTGTGGAAGCGGTTCCGCGCCGCCCAGGACGCGTTCTTCGGCGCGCGCGACGCCGCCAACGCGGCCCAGGACCAGGAGTTCGCCGCGAACGCCGAGGTCAAGGAGCAGCTGCTGGTCGAGGCGGAGGCACTGGTGCCGGTCCGCGACCTCGACGCCGCCAAGCGCACCTTCCGCGATATCGCCGACCGCTGGGACGCCGCCGGCAAGGTCCCCCGCGACCGGATGAAGGAGCTCGAGGGCCGCATCCGCGCCGTCGAGCAGGCGATCCGGGGCGTCGAGGACGAGCAGTGGCGCCGCACCGACCCGGAGAAGTCCGCCCGGGCCTCGGACATGGTCAGCAAGCTCGAGGCAGCCATCGACAAGGTCCGCGCCGACCTCGGGAAGGCCCGTGCCGCCGGCGAGGAGAAGAAGGTCCGCGACCTGGAGGAGAACCTCGCCTCCCGCGAGCAGTTCCTCGAGGCCGCCCGCCAGGCCTCGGCCGACTACTCGGGCTGACCCGCCGGGTCGGTCGGGCCTGGCCCGGCCGGCGTCGGCTCCCGGTCAGCGTCGGCTCCCGGTCAGCGGTGAGCTGGCCACCGAAATCCACGCGGAAACGGTGGCAGGCTCACCGCCGGTCCCGGGCGGCCGGATCAGCGGTGACCTAGCCACCGAATCGTGTCCTGAAACGGTGGCAGGCTCACCGCTGGTCCCGGGCAGCCGCCCGCAGCCGCCTCCGGCAGGGCGCTGCCTACTGCGTGACCCGGTAGGCGTCGAAGACGCCGGGCACGGTCCGGACCGCCTTGAGCACGGTGTCGAGGTGCTTGGCCTCGGCCATCTCGAAGGTGAAGCGGGTCTTCGCCACCCGGTCGCGGGTCGTGGAGAGGTTGGCGCTGAGGATGTTCACGTGCTCGTCGGAGAGCACCATCGTGATGTCGGAGAGCAGCCGGGCGCGGTCCAGCGCCTCGACCTGGATGTTGACCAGGAAGCTCGAGGCGCCGGTGGGCGCCCACTCGACCTCGAGCAGTTTCTCGGGCTGGCTCAGCAGCGCGGCGGCGTTGGTGCAGTCGCGCCGGTGCACCGAGACCCCGCCGCCCTTGGTGACGAAGCCGAGGATGTCGTCGGGCGGAACCGGCGTGCAGCACTTGGCCAGCTTGGCCCACACGTCGCTGGCGCCCTTGACGATGACGCCGCCGTCGCCGTCCGCGCGCACCTTCGAGTGGCTGCGGCGACCGGTGATCGTCACGGCCTCGGCGAGGTCCTCCTGGGCGCTCTCGCTGCCGCCGTGCTCCTCGATGACGCGGCGTACGACGGCCTGCGCGGACAGGTTGTTCTCACCGACCGCTGCATACAGCGCGGAGACGTCGGCGATGTTGAAGTGCCGGGCCGCCAGCGTCAGCGACTCGTGGGACATCAGCCGCTTGAGCGGCAGCCCCTCCTTGCGCATCAGCTTGGCGATCTGCTCCTTGCCGCGCTCGATGGCCTCCTCGCGGCGCTCCTTGGTGAACCACTGCCGGATCTTCGAACGCGCGCGGGGGGACTTCACGAACGTCAGCCAGTCCCGCGAGGGGCCGGCGTTCGCGGACTTGGAGGTGAAGACCTCGACCACGTCGCCGTTGTCCAGTGTCGACTCCAGCGGCACCAGCCGCCCGTTGACCCGGGCACCGATGGTGTGGTGGCCGACCTCGGTGTGCACGGCGTAGGCGAAGTCCACCGGGGTGGCGCCGGCGGGCAGCGCGATGACGTCGCCGCGCGGGGTGAAGACGTAGGTCTGCGCACGGTTCATCTCGAAGCGCAGCGACTCCAGGAACTCCCCCGGGTCCTCGACCTCGCTCTGCCAGTCCACGAGCTGGCGGACCCAGGTCATGTCGTCCATGTCGCCGCGCCGGTCGGTGTCGACACCCGAGCGGGTGTCCTCCTTGTACTTCCAGTGCGCGGCGACGCCGTACTCGGCGCGGCGGTGCATCGCGAAGGTCCGGATCTGCAGCTCCACCGGCTTGCCCTGCGGGCCGATCACCGTGGTGTGCAGCGACTGGTACATGTTGAACTTCGGCATCGCGACGTAGTCCTTGAACCGGCCCAGGACCGGGTTCCAGCGCGAGTGGAGCACGCCGAGGACGCTGTAGCAGTCGCGGTCGTCGTCGACCAGGATCCGGATCCCGACCAGGTCGTAGATGTCGGAGAAGTCGCGGCCGCCGACGATCATCTTCTGGTAGATCGAGTAGTAGTGCTTGGGCCGCCCGGTGACCTTGGCCTTGATCTTGGCCTCGCGCAGGTCGCTCTGCACCCGGTCGATGACCTCGGCGAGGAACTGGTCGCGCGAGGGCGCCCGCTCGGCGACCATCCGCACGATCTCGTCGTAGATCTTGGGGTGCAGGGTGGCGAACGCCAGGTCCTCCAGCTCCCACTTCAGCGTGTTCATGCCGAGCCGGTGGGCCAGCGGGGCGTAGATGTCGAGGGTCTCGCGGGCCTTGCGCTCCTGCGTCTCCTGCTTGACGTAGCGCAGCGTCCGCATGTTGTGCAGCCGGTCGGCGAGTTTGATGACCAGCACCCGGATGTCGCGCGACATCGCCACGATCATCTTGCGGATCGTCTCGGCCTCGGCGGTCTCGCCGTAGCGGACCTTGTCGAGCTTGGTGACGCCGTCGACGAGCCGGGCGACCTCCTCGCCGAACTCCTCCTTCACCTGCTCCAGCGTGTACGGCGTGTCCTCGACCGTGTCGTGGAGCAGCGAGGCGACCAGCGTCGGCTCGGTCATGCCGAGCTCGGCGAGGATCGTGGTGACCGCGAGCGGATGGGTGATGTAGGGATCACCGCTCTTGCGCATCTGGGTGCCGTGCAGCCGCTCGGCAGTGAGGTACGCGCGCTCCAGCAGCGCCAGATCGGCCTTCGGGTGGTTGGTCCGCACCGCGCGGAACAACGGCTCCAGGACCGGGTTCGCGCTCTGGTGACGGTTGCCCATCCGGGCCAGCCGGGTCCGCATGCTGCGGGCCGTGGGCGCGCCCTCGGAGCGCTCGGGCACTCGCTCCCGGGGCGTCGCGTCGGCGCGGTTCTCGCTCACTCCACCAGTCTAGGCGTCGGCCGCGGTCAGACCGTCAGGACGGTGCTGACGGGCAGCTCACCGAGCCCGGCGCGCCCGCCGAGAGCGCCCAGCTCCAGCAGCACGCTCACCGCGACGACGACGCCGCCGCTGCGCTCGACCAGGTCCCGGGTGGCGCGCATCGTGCCGCCGGTGGCCAGCACGTCGTCGACGAGCAGCACCCGGTCACCGGGGGCGATCGCGTCGACGTGGATCTCCAGGGTGGCGGCGCCGTACTCGAGGTCGTAGGAGACCGCGTGGGTGGGCCGCGGCAGCTTGCCGGCCTTGCGGACCGGCACGAAGCCGGTGCCGAGGGCGAGCGCCGCCGGCGCGGCCAGGATGAACCCGCGGGCCTCCATGCCGAGCACCTTGTCGACGACGACCCGGCCCTGCTCGTCCCGGCCGGCAGCGGCGACGGCCTCGACCACCGTCGTCAGACCGGTGTGGTCGGCCAGGACCGGCGTGATGTCCTTGAAGACGACACCCGGCTCGGGGAAGTCCGGCACGTCGATGACGAGCCGCTCGAGGACCTCGCGCGCCGCGGCGACCTGGGTCGCCGGGGCCGCGCTCACTTCCGGCCCCGCTTGGAGCGCGGCTGCCGGGTCGGCTGGGTGCGTCCCGCCGCGTTGCGCTCGGAGAGCGATCCCTTCGCCGGCGGGGCGACCCGGCCGCGACCGGTCGCCTCCTCCGCCCGCGGCGGGGCGGTGACCCGGCCCACCGGGGCCGGGCGCTCGCCGTCGGGCTCCTCGAGGTCATCGAGCTCGTCGCTGTCGCCGGGCTCGTCGGCGACGGGCATGTCCTCGGTGAACGCCGGCACGTTGGCGTACGGGTCCACGCTGGCGCGCTTGGCACGGGCCTTGGCCCGGCGGTCCTCGAACTGCACGCCCGCCTCGCGGCCCTTGAGCTGCACCAGGATCCGTGGCGCGAGCAGCACCGAGGAGTAGATGCCGACGGCCATGCCGACGAACTGGGAGAGCGCGAGGTCCTGCAGGGACCCGCCGCCGAGCTGGACCACGCTGACCCAGAGGATCGCGCCGATCGGGATCAGCGCGACGATGCCGGTGTTGATCGAGCGGACCAGCGTCTGGTTGACCGCGAGGTTGGCCGCGTCGGCGTACGTCTGTCCGGGCTTGCGCAGCTCGTGGGTGTTCTCCCGGACCTTGTCGAAGACCACGACCGTGTCGTAGAGCGAGAAGCCGAGCACCGCGAGCAGACCGGTGACCGCCGACGGGGTGACCGGGAAGCCGGAGAGGGCGTAGATGCCGACGGTGATGACGATGTCGTGGAAGAGCGCGACCATCGCCGCGATCGACATCTTCCACTCGCGGAAGTAGATCCAGATGAAGATCATCACCAGGACCAGGAACACAGCGACGCCGAGCAGCGCGCGCTCGGCGACCTCCTCGCCCCAGCTGGCGCCGATCTCGTCGGTCGAGATGTCGCCGGTGGGTTCGACGGTCTCAGAGATCACGTCCAGGATCTCGTTGGTGCGCTCCTGGTCCAGCTCGCCGACCTGGATCGAGACGGACTCGCTGCCGGCGGTGGTGACGACCGGGGACTCGGCGCCCTCGACCTCCGCCTCGGCGATCGCCTCGCGCAGCTCGTCGGCGGTGTCCTGGGTGACGTCGCTGCTCGCGAGCGGCACTTTGTACTGGGTGCCGCCGGTGAACTCGATGCCGAAGTTCAGGCCCTTGCCGAAGATCGAGACCAGGGCGAGCGCCACCAGCAGCAGGCTGATGGCGTACCAGAGGCGTCGGTGCCCGACGAAGTCGATCGAGCGCTGACCGTTGTAGAGCGCGTTGCCGTACCGCGATGCCTTGCCCATCAGGCCTTGCCTCCTGCCGGAACGGCGTCGATGCCGAGGGTCTCCGGGCTGAGCCCGGAGAGCTTGCCGCCGCCGTTGAAGAACTTGAACTGGGCCAGCCAGGACACGAACGGCTTGGTGAACCAGAACAGCACCGCGAGGTCGATCAGCGTCGAGAGGCCCAGGGCGAACCCAAAGCCCTTCACCGCGCCGGTGGCGAAGATGTAGAGGATCGCCGCGGAGAGCAGCGAGACCGTGTTGGCGGCCAGGCGGGTGACCTTGGCGCGCTTCCACCCGGTCTCCACCGCGACCCGCATCGAGCGGCCCTCGCGCATCTCGTCACGGATGCGTTCGAAGAACAGGATGAAGGAGTCGGCGGTGACACCCACCGCGATGATCAGCCCGGCGATACCGGGCAGGGTGAGCGTGAAGCCCGCGGTCTTGGCGAGCAGCAGCACCAGCGCGTAGGTGATCGCCGCGGCGACCGCCAGCGAGGCCAGCACCACGATGCCGAGGCCGCGGTAGTAGAGCAGGCAGTAGAGCATCACCAGGCCGAGGCCGAGGGCGCCCGCCCACAGGCCTGCGGTGAGCTGGTTGCCGGCGAGCGAGGGGCCGATGTTCTCGGTGGTGGCGTCGTCCTCGAACGTGATCGGCAGCGCGCCGAACTTCAGGCTGGTGGCGAGGCTGTTGGCGGTCTCCTCGGTGAAGTTGCCGCTGATCTGCGCCTCGCCGTTCGGGATCACGCCCTGCATGGTGGGCGCGGAGATGACCTGGCCGTCGAGCACGATCGCGAACTGGTTCTCGGTGCCGACCAGCGCGCGGGAGATCTCCTCGAAGACGTCCTCGCCCTTGCCGCCGATGTCCAGGTTGACGACCCAGTTGACGTCGCCCTGCGGGATGCCGGCGGAGGCCGACTTCAGGTCGGTGCCCTCGATCGCGGCGGCGGAGAGGAGGTACTTCTGGCTGGTGCCGGTCTCCGGGTCGAACTCACAGGTGACCAGCGGCTTGTCGGGGTCGTCGACCACGACCGCGGCGGAGCCGTCGGTCGGGCACTCGAACTCGTTGAACGCCTGGACCGAGGCCTGGTCCGGGTTGTTCTGGAAGGCGAGCAGCGCGTCCAGGTCGGTGGACTGGTCCGGGCCGGCCGGGGCGGGCGTGCCCTCGGCGGTCTCGGTCGGGATCGGGTCGGCGGTGGAGTCCGCGCCACTCTCGGGGGTGGCCGCGTCCGAGGGGGCCGGCGTGGCCGGGGTCTCGTCGGCGAAGCCGACGCGGGGCCGGTTCGCGGTGCCCGAGGGCGCCGGCTGCTCCTGGGGAGCCTCCGGCAGCACGCTCTCGGACGGCGCCCCGGGGACCGGGCCGCCGGTGCCGGGCGCGGGGCCGCAGCGGCCGTCGGCCTCGGTGCAGGCGACCAGCCGGAACCGCATCTGCGCCTGGCGCTTCACCGTGTCGACGAGGTCGCGGGCGTTCTCGCCGGGGATCTCGACGACGATGAACTCGCCGCTCTGCGTGGTGACGTCCGCCTCCGCGACACCGGAGCCGTTGACGCGCTGGTCGATGATCTTGCGCGCCTCCTCGAGGCTCTCGTCGCTGGCGTCGCCCTGGGCCTTCAGGGTGATCCGGGTGCCGCCCTGGAGGTCGAGGCCGAGCTGCGGCTTCCACTCCCCGGCCAGCGCGGTCAGCCCGTAGAGCAGCACGACGCCGGCGAGGAACACCAGCAGCATGCGCCCGGGACCGGTCTTGCGAGCCATGCTCAGGCCTCCTCGGGCTCGGCGGAGACGACCTCGGGCCGGACGATCGTGCCGATCGCACCCCGGGCCACCTTGAGGACGACACCGTCGGCCACGCGGACCCGCACGTGGTCGTCCTCGATGTCCTCGACGGTGGCGAAGATGCCCGACGTGAGCATCACCTCGTCACCGACGGACAACGAGGACTGCATCCGGGAGAGTTCCTTCTGTCGCCGACTGGCCGGCCGGATGATCAGGAGCCAGAACAGCGCCGCGATCGCGACGATGGGCAGGAAGGAGGCGAGCTCCGCCAAGACAAGACCTCTCGAACGAGTTGATGGCCCCCGCGCCACGAGCGGCAGGCAGGACGACCGACGGGCAAGCATAACGGTGCCACGGTCCCGCCGAGGCATTCCGGACGTGCTCGGGATCACTGTCGCCGACCGCTGCACGCGGTGGAGTGTCCGCCCAGAGTACGCCGCGCGCCCCCGCGCCGGGAGCCTCCGCGCCGGGACTCAGTCCCCGAACAACAGCCCGTCCCCCGCGGCCGGGGTCAACGGGGCCGCAGCCGGGGCGGCGAGCCCGAGGTGCTCCCAGGCCGCCGGCGTGGCGACCCGGCCCCGGGGGGTCCGGGCCAGGAAGCCCAGCCGCACCAGGAACGGCTCGGCCACCTCCTCGACGGTCTCGCGCTCCTCCCCCACGGCCACGGCGAGCGTCGAGACGCCGACCGGTCCCCCACCGAAGCGGCGGCACAGCACGTCGATCACGGCGCGGTCGAGCCGGTCCAGCCCGAGCGCGTCGACCTCGTAGAGGTCCAGCGCAGCCTCGGCGACCGGCAGCGTGACGACGCCCTCGGCGCGCACCTGGGCGAAGTCGCGGACCCGGCGCAGCAGCCGGTTCGCGATCCGCGGCGTACCGCGCGAGCGCGACGCGATCTCGGCCGAGCCCTCGGGCGTCAGCTCCACGCCGAGCAGGCCGGCGGAGCGGTGCACGATCCGGTCCAGCTCGTGCGGCTCGTAGAATTCCAGGTGGGCGGTGAAGCCGAACCGGTCGCGCAGCGGGCCGGGCAGCAGCCCGGCGCGGGTGGTGGCGCCGACCAGCGTGAACGGCGGGATCTCCAGCGGGATCGCGGTGGCGCCGGGGCCCTTGCCGATGACGACGTCGACCCGGAAGTCCTCCATCGCCATGTAGAGCATCTCCTCGGCCGGGCGGGACATCCGGTGGATCTCGTCGACGAAGAGGACGTCGCCCTCATTCATCCCCGACAAGATCGCGGCCAGGTCGCCGGCGTGGGTGATGGCGGGGCCGCTGGTGAGCCGCAGCGGGGTGGACATCTCGGCGGCGATGATCATCGCCAGCGTGGTCTTGCCGAGTCCGGGGGGCCCGGAGAGCAGCACGTGGTCGGGGGCGCGGCCGCGGCGCCGGGCCGCCTCGAGGACCAGGCCGAGCTGGTCGCGGACCCGGGTCTGCCCGACCACCTCCTCCAGGCTGCGCGGGCGCAGCGCGGCCTCGACGGCGCGCTCGTCGCCGTCCGCGTCGGCGGCGGTCAGCGAGCGCAGGTGGCTCGTCTCGACCTCGTCGAGCTCGTCCTCGTGGAAGGGCATCGGCTCAGGCCTTGCTCAGGGTGCGCAGGGCCGCGCGCAGCAGGGCGGCGACGTCCGGGGTGGCCCCGGCGTCCGGGGCGACCGCCTCGACGGCCGCGTCGGCGTCCTTGGCCGACCAGCCCAGGCCGACCAGGCCCTGGTGCACCTGATCGCGCCACGGCTCGGCCGGCACGGGCTGCGCGGCGACCCGGCCGCCGACGGGGGCACCGAGCCGGTCCTTGAGCTCGAGGATGATCCGTTGGGCGCCCTTCTGGCCGATGCCGGGAACCCGGGTCAGGGTCTTGACGTCGTCGGCGGCGACCGCGCGGCGCAGGTCGTCGGGAGCGAGCACCGCGAGCACCGCCTGGGCGAGCTTGGGGCCGACGCCCGAGGCGGTCTGCACCAGCTCGAAGACAGTCTTCTCGTCCTCGTCGGCGAAGCCGAACAGCGTGAGCGAGTCCTCGCGCACCACCATGCTGGTGGGCAGCGTCGCCTGGTGGCCCGGCCGCAGCGTGGCCAGGGTGCCGGGCGTGCACAGCAGCTCCAGCCCGACACCTCCGACGTCGACGACGGTGCTGGACAGGGTCACCGCGGCGACCTCGCCGCGCACGTAGGCGATCATCTGCTCCTCCTGCCGGCGGCTGCGACCGCCGCCTCGATCCGGGACTGGGCGCCGCCGCGCCAGATGTGGGTGATGGCCAGCGCCAGCGCGTCGGCGGCGTCGGCCGGCTTCGGCATCGCGTCCAGCCGCAGGATCCGGGTCACCATCGCGCCCACCTGCGCCTTGTCGGCCCGGCCGTTGCCGGAGACGGCCGCCTTGACCTCGCTGGGGGTGTGCAGGGCGACCGGCAGCCCGCGCCGGGCGGCGCAGACCATCACGACGCCGCTGGCCTGGGCGGTGCCCATGATCGTGCTGACGTCGGAGCGGGCGAAGACCCGCTCCACCGCCACCGAGTCCGGGGCGTACTCGTCGAGCCAGGCGTCCACGCCCTTCTCGATGGTCACCAGTCGCTCCGGCACCGGCAGCTGCGCAGAGGTCCGCAGCACGTTGACGTCGATCAGCGTCAGCGGGCGGCCGACGTCGCCGTCGACCACGCCCATCCCGCAGCGGGTCAGGCCGGGGTCGATCCCGAGCACGCGCACGTCGTCGCCTTCCGTGGTCCGAACAGGTGTTCGGAGACCACGCTAGCCCGCGCCGGACGGCGTACGGCGCAGGACACGCGGGGGCGGGCTGTGACCGCGCCCGCCCAGTCCGCCGGCCCGGCTTGTAACGCGACGTTCGCTCCACTAGGCGCCCGCTGCAGCAGGCGCCTAGTGAGGCGAACGTCGCGTTACAAGAGACGGGACGCCCGCGGGACGCCCGGGGGCTGCGGGCGGCCCGCAGGGTCAGGCGTCCTCGAGCTCGGCCATGACCTCGTCGGGGACGTCGAAGTTCGCGAAGATGTTCTGCACGTCGTCGAGGTCCTCGAGCACGTCGACGAGCCGGAACACCTTGGCCGCGGAGTCCGCGTCGAGCGCAACGGTGCTGTCGGGCACGAAGTTGGCGTCGGCGGAGTCGTAGTCGATGCCCGCCGCCTGCAGGGCGGTGCGGACCGCGACCAGGTCGGAGGACTCCGAGATCACCTCGAAGGCCTCCCCCAGGTCGTTGACCGCGTCGGCGCCGGCCTCGAGCGTGGCCTCCAGAACGTCGTCCTCGGTGACGGTGCGGCCCTCCTGCTCGGCCGGGACCACGACGACGCCCTTGCGGTGGAAGAGGAACGAGACCGAGCCCGGGTCGGCGAGCGAGCCGCCGTTGCGGGTCATCGCGGTGCGGACCTCCATCGCGGCGCGGTTCTTGTTGTCGGTCAGGCACTCGATGAGCATCGCGACGCCACCGGGGCCGTAGCCCTCGTACATGATCGTGGAGTACTCGGCGCCGCCGGTCTCCGCGCCCGAGCCGCGCTTGACCGCGCGGTCGATGTTGTCGTTGGGGACCGAGGACTTCTTCGCCTTCTGGATGGCGTCGTAGAGCGTCGGGTTGCCGCCGGGGTCACCGCCGCCCATCCGGGCCGCGACCTCGATGTTCTTGATCAGCTTGGCGAACATCTTGCCGCGCTTGGCGTCGATGACCGCCTTCTTGTGCTTGGTGGTCGCCCATTTGGAGTGCCCGGACATGAGTCCCTCTTCTGTCGCTGTGCCGATGCGGTGGTGCTGGCCGGTGGTGCTGGTCCCGTGGGTCGCGCGGTGCTGCCTGCGTCGGCGGCCGATCCTACTCGTGGTCGGCGACACGCCGGTGCGGGCCGGTCATGGGTCACGGTCCAGGGTCACGACCACGACCTCGGGCGGGGACCCGACCCGGACCGGCGTGCCGGAGGTGCCGATGCCGCGACCGGTGACCACCTGCACGCCGTCGACCACGTCGAGGCCGGCCACGGTCGGCTGCTCGGCGCGCACCAGCAGCTCGGTGGGCCACAGCTGACCGCCGTGGGTGTGGCCGGAGAGCTGGAGGTCGACGACGGCGGGGTCGTCGACGTCCTCGAGCTGGCGGGGCTGGTGCACCAGCAGCAGGCAGTACGCCTCGGGAGTGACCCCCGCCAGCGCCGCGTCCGGGTCCGGCTCCCCGTCCCCGGTGCCGGTGCGGTCGTGCACCCCGGCCAGCACCAACGGGTCGCCGTCGCGCTCGAGGACCACCTGCTGGTTGCGCAGCACCTGGATGCCGAGCCGCTCGTAGTCGGCGAGGTACGCCGCGGCGTCGCCGGTCTCGAACTCGTGGTTGCCGGTGACCGCGAACACCCCCAGCGGCGGGTCCAGGTCTGCCAGCGGCGCCAGCGTCTCGCGGGTGTACTTCTCCCGGCCGTCGACCAGGTCGCCGCCGAGCAGCACCAGGTCGGGATCCTGCTCGTCGACCAGGTCGACGACGCGCCGGGTCCACTCCTCGCCGTGGACGGGCCCGACGTGCAGGTCGGTGATCAGCGCGATCCGGGCGCCGTCCCAGCCGGGGGGCACCTCGGGGTCGACGACCTCGATGTCGGTGACCTGCGGACGGGTCGCCGCCGCCGCGCCGTACGCCGTGAGCCCGAGGGCGGCGACGAGGACCACCGCCGTGCCGACCCGCAGCAGTCGTGCCTGCGCAGCGGGACGCCTGGCCAGGCGCAGCACCAGCCCGGCCAGGCCGAGGACGGCCAGGCCGAGCGTGAGGTACCAGGCCACCGCGAGCCAGGCCAGGCCCAGCCAGACCAGCGACCGGACCGGGGCCGGGTCCAGGTAGCGGTAGACGACGTTCGCGGCGCCGTAGCCGACCGCACCGACGACGACGAACGCCAGCGCGGCCCACCGGGCGCGACGCCCGTAGCCCGGCGCGACGGCCAGGCGGCGATAGAGCCAGGCCAGCCAGCCGAGCAGCACCCCGAGCGCGAGCCACGCCAGTACGACGCGCGCCGGCGTCACCAGCCGAGCCCGGCCGGGTCGTGCGCGACCCGGTCGCTCCCGGGCGGGTTCGCTGCCATGGGCCGATCGTAGGGGGGACTCCCCCGGCGACCGCCTACGCGGCGGGGCCGGCCGCGGCCTCGGCGAGCGCCTGCTTGCGCACCACCCAGACCCGTTGGCCGACGGTGACCGTGCTGGCGAGCGCCAGCGCCCACAGCGCGATGTAGAGCAGCACCGGGAGGTCGAAGATCGCGCTGAGCCCGGTCATCACGAGGATCGCGACGAGCCGGTCGGCCCGCTCAGCGATGCCGACCTTGACCGAGAAGCCGAGCGTCTCGCCACGGGATCGGGCGTAGGAGGTCACCGCGCCCATCAGCAGGCAGACCAGCGTGAGCACCAGGTAGAGCCGCGAGGGCTCGTCCCAGGCGAAGTAGAGCGCGAGGCCGATGAAGATGGCGCCGTCGGCGATCCGGTCCAGCGTGGAGTCCCAGAACGCCCCGAACTTGCTGACCCGGCCGGTGGTGCGGGCCATGTAGCCGTCGATGAGATCGCTGAAGACGAAGGCGGTGATGACCAGGGTGCCGGTCAGCAGCTTGCCCTGGGGGTAGAAGACCAGCGCACCCGCGCACACCCCGAGGGTCCCGACCAGCGTGACGGCGTCCGGGCTCACCCCGAGCCGGATCAGCAGGTTGGCGACGGGTCGGAGGACGGCGGTCCAGAAGGCGCGGAAGCGTTCGAGCATGGCGGGAGCAGGCTACCGGTCCCGAGGCTCGCCGCGGAGGGCGGCGCACACCTCGGCCACCGCGGTCGGGGCGCCGGCGACGTACCAGTCGACGCCGCCGGCCTCCACGTGCCGGGTCACGCCGCCCACTCCGCGGATGATCGCCGCGCCGGGCAGCTCGTCCCACGGCGCGACCGAGTGCCCGAAGAGCACGCCGACCCGGCCCGTCGCCACCGCCAGGGAGTCCATGCTCATCGAGCCCAGCACCCGCACCGTCGCCAGGCCGCCCACGGCGCGGCGCCAGGCGGCGCCGACCTCGGTGTCGTGGAGCGGCGGGTGCAGGTACGTCGCGGCGCAGGTCGAGGCCAGGGCGCGGTCGACCAGCGGCTCCAGCGGTACGCCGTCGCGCGTCGGGGTCAGCCCGGGCCCGCCGACGTACGTCGCGTCGGCGACCGGGTCGTGGACGGCGCCGAGCACCAGGTCCTCGCCGTCGCGCAGCGCGACCGCCGAGCACCACCAGGGCAGGCCGGAGACGAAGTTGTAGGTGCCGTCGACCGGGTCCACCAGCCAGGTCCGACCGCTGCTCCCGGCCACCGTGCCGTGCTCCTCGCCGAGGATCGCGTCGTCGGGACGCTCCGCACGCAGCCGGTCGCGGACCAGGTCCTCGGCGGCGTGGTCGGCGGCGGTGACGACGTCCGAGACCGACGTCTTGTGGCGGGTCTCCAGGCCCTCGGCGCGCATCCGGTGCGCGAGCCGGGCCGCTTCGGCCGCCAGCCGCGCGGCCAGCCGCGCGTCCTCGTCGTGCTCGTCGTGCTCGTCGGGGCGGGGGGCGGCGTCGCTCGGCGTCACGCCCCGAGGCTAGGCGATACCCCGCGGGCCCGAGACGGGCGGGGACCGGCCGCGACTAGGCGTACTGTCGACGGACGGAGCCATTCAGGCTTCCTCTCAGAGGATCCACATGAGCGACAAGTCGCCGCGTCAGGGAATGTCCAAGAAGTCCACGAAGTCGCTGAAGGAGAAGCGCGGCGACAAGCGGGACAAGGCAGCCGGCGCGATCGCCGCCGCGGCGGAGAAGCCGACCGGCAAGAAGCACTGAGCCGTCCCGGCTGGGGCTCGGGCCGGAGCCGGGCCGGGTCCGCGCCCCGCGCGTCAGCGCGGCCAGGCGTCGGCGAACAGCTGGCGGGTCTCGCCGAGCAGCTCGGGCAGGGTCTTGGTCCGGCCGATGATCGGCATGAAGTTCTGGTCGCCGGGCCAGCGCGGGACCACGTGCTGGTGCAGGTGCGCCGCGATGCCGGCGCCGGCGATGTGGCCCTGGTTCATGCCGATGTTGAAGCCGCCCGCGCCAGAGGTGGCCCGGATGACCCGCATCGCGGTGCGGGTCAGGTCGGCGATCTCCGCGGCCTCCTCGTCGGTGGTCTCGGTGTAGTCGGCGAGGTGGCGGTAGGGGCAGACCATCAGGTGCCCCGGCGCGTAGGGGTAGAGGTTCAGCACCGCGTAGGCCAGCTCGCCGCGGTGCACGACCAGACCGTCGGCGTCCGGGAGCTTCGGCACCCGGCAGAACGGGCACTCCCCGGACGAGGAGTCGGCGGGCTTGTTCTCGCCGCGGATGTAGGCCATCCGGTGCGGCGTCCAGAGCCGGTCCAGGGCGTCGGCCCGGCCGATCCCGTCCTGGTGCAGGGTCTCCTCGGGCTGGCTCATGGCAGGAATCCTAGGACCCGGCCGCCGCGGCCTCAGAACTGGTGGAACCAGCCGGCCAGGTCCTCGACGTCCGGGCAGGTGACGTTCTGGTCGCGCCGCCGCTCGACCCACTGGGCGAGCACCGCCTCGCCGCCCTGGATGCTCCACTCGTCGCCGCAGCGCTCCAGCGCCTCCTTTCGCGAGGTCTCGCCGGCCGCGCGCCACTCGGGAAGGCCGAGGCGCAGGTCGCCGACGACCGTGGACCACAGGTGCGGGGTCGAGTAGACGCCGATCCGTAGGCCCGCCTCGGACCAGCCACGGGCCGCGCCCCGGACCACGGCGGCGTTGGCCCGCAGGTCGCCGCTCCAGGCGTACGGCGCGGTGACCGGCTCCACGTCGATCCACAGGCTCGGCGAGGGCAGCCCCGCGGTCTCCATGACGCCGCGGCTGTAGCGGGCCTGCTGGTAGCCGGCGTTGCGCAGCGCCCCGAGCCGGGTGGACCCGTCGTAGGGCCCCTTCGCGCCGTACCGGCGCAGCTGCGCGGGCCGCGGATAGCTGACCACTGCGTACGCCGCGACGAGCAGGCCGCGTTCGCGCACCCACGCGACCTGGTCCGCGAGGCACGGGTTGGGGGTGAACCCGGGGCCGTTGGTGAGCCCGATGATCACGTACTCGGCGGCCGGGATCGGCATCGGCATGCCCTGGGTGGGCCGCAGCGGGATGCCCATCCCCACGGGGCACTGCGGCCAGCTGATGTCGGCCCCGAGCACGGCCTCGGAGATCACCGGAGGCTTGGTGGCCTGCTCCTCGGCGAGCGAGGCGAGC
The DNA here is from genome assembly GCF_003710085.1 of Nocardioides pantholopis. Lineage (NCBI taxonomy): Bacteria > Bacillati > Actinomycetota > Actinomycetes > Propionibacteriales > Nocardioidaceae > Nocardioides > Nocardioides pantholopis. Next base: position 2,340,885 of record NZ_CP033324.1, read on the forward strand.
TCCGAGAGCTCGGAGCTGGGGAGGTCCTCGGCGCTGGGGTCGGTGCCCGGGTCGGCCGGCGCGGCGCCCGACGGGGTGGCGCTGGCGCTGCTGGACGGTGTGGAGTCGGTGGGGTCCGCCGTGCCGGCGCCGTCGCCCCCGCAGCCCGCCGCGAGGCAGACCAGGGACAGCAGCAGCGCCGGCAGCAGCGGCCGCACCGGGGCTACACCTGCTCGCGCGACTCGACGGCGGCGACGACCCGGGCGATCGCCTCGGCCAGCGGCACGCCGTTGTCCTGGCGCCCGTCGCGGTAGCGGAACGAGACCGCGCCGGCCTCCACGTCGTCAGCGCCGGCGATCATCATGAACGGCACCTTCTGCAGCTGGGCGTTGCGGATCTTCTTCTGCATCCGGTCGTCGGAGTCGTCGACCTCGACCCGGATCCCCTGGGCCCGCATCTGCCGCGCGACGTCGTGCAGGTAGTCACTGAAGGTGTCGGCGACCGGGATCGCCTGCACCTGGACCGGCGCGAGCCAGGGCGGGAACGCGCCGGCGTAGTGCTCGACCAGCACGCCCATGAACCGCTCGATCGAGCCGAACTTCGCCGAGTGGATCATCACCGGCTGGTGCTTGGCCCCGTCGGCGCCGTTGTACTCGAGGTTGAACCGGTCCGGGGAGGGCTGGTTGAAGTCGTACTGGACGGTGCCCATCTGCCAGGTCCGGCCGATCGCGTCGCGGGCCTGCACCGAGATCTTCGGGCCGTAGTACGCCGCGCCGCCCGGGTCCGGGACCAGCTCGAGGCCGGTGGCCCGCGCGACGTCCTCGAGCACCTGGGTGGCGGCCGCCCAGTCCTCGTCGGAGCCGATGAACTTGTCCTTCGCGGCGTCCCGGGTCGACAGCTCGAGGTAGAAGTCGTCGATGCCGAAGTCGCGCAGCAGGCTGAGCATGAAGTTGAGCAGGTGCTCGACCTCCGCCGGGGCCTGCTCGGGGGTGCAGTAGGAGTGCGAGTCGTCCTGGGCGAAGCCGCGGACTCGCGTCAGGCCGTGGATCACGCCGGACTTCTCGTGCCGGTAGACGTGGCCGAACTCGAAGAGCCGCAGCGGCAGCTCGCGGTAGGAGCGCTGCCGGGAACGGTAGATCAGGTTGTGCATCGGGCAGTTCATCGCCTTGAGGCGGTAGTCCATGCCGTCCACGTCGAGCGCCGGGAACATGCCCTCGCCGTAGTAGGGCAGGTGGCCGGAGGTGTAGAAGAGCCCCTCCTTGGCGAGGTGCGGCGTGCCGACGTACTCGAAGCCCTCGGCGATGTGCCGCTCGCGGACGTAGTCCTCCATCGCCCGCTTGATCACCCCGCCCTTGGGGTGGAAGACGGGCAGGCCGGAGCCGATCTCGTCGGGGAAGCTGAACAGGTCCAGCTCGCGGCCGAGCTTGCGGTGGTCGCGCCGCTCGGCCTCCTCGATCCGGTGCAGGTGCTCCTCGAGGGCCTCCTTGGACTCCCAGGCGGTGCCGTAGATGCGCTGGAGCTGCTTGTTCTTCTCGTCGCCGCGCCAGTACGCCGCGGCGCTGCGCATCAGCTTGAAGGCGGGGATCCGCTTGGTCGTCGGCAGGTGCGGGCCGCGGCACAGGTCGCTCCAGGCGACCTCGCCGTTGCGGCGGATGTTGTCGTAGATCGTCAGCTCGCCGGCGCCGACCTCGACGCTGGCACCCTCGCCGATCGACTCGGGGTCCTCGACCCTGCCGGAGCCCTTGAGGCCGATCAGCTCGACCTTGTAGGGCTCGTCCTGCAGCTCGGTGAGCGCCTCGGCGTCGGTGGTGACCCGGCGGGAGAACTTCTGGCCCTCCTTGATGATCTTGCGCATCCGCGACTCGATCTTGACCAGGTCCTCGGGCACGAACGGGGTCTCGACGTCGAAGTCGTAGTAGAAGCCGTCCTGGACCGGCGGGCCGATGCCGAGCCGGGCCTGCGGGAACAGGTCCTGGACGGCCTGGGCGAGCACGTGGGCGGTGGAGTGGCGCAGGATGTCGCGCCCGTCCTTGCTGGCGATGTCGACGCCCTCGACCTCGTCGCCGTCCTGCAGGACGTAGGAGAGGTCCTTGAGCGAGGCTTCGCCGGTCGAGCCCGTCGAGCCGGTCGAGCCCGTCGAGACCCGCGCCGCGATGACGTCGGGGTTCTCGGCGAACAGCTCCCACGCCTTGGTGCCGGTCGTGGTCGTCCGGTCCTCGCGCGCGTCGGCGTGGACGATGACGACCTTGATGTCGGACACAGGTGCTCCCTCGGTGGGACGGACGAACGGATCAGACAATCGTATCGGTGCGTCCGTCCGCGTCACGTGGCGGTTTGCCCGTGCGGGTCAGCGCGGCGGCATCGCGGAACTGCTGCAGCACGGCGGGCGGCAGGTCGGTGTCATCGCCGGTGTAGCCCGCCAGCCGGACTCCGCTGGGGATGCCACCGGTCGGTAGAAGTCCGACCGCGTCCACTGGTTCGAGAGAATCCCGGACGCCGAGCACGGCATCCATCCCTCCCGGGACGATCGAGTGGACGTCCTCGCGAGGTGCCCGTCGTCGATCAGCACGTTGGCGGCTCCGAGCTGGCGCAGCCGATCGGCCGGGCTGGCGGTGAGCCTGCCACCGTTTCGGCCGGGGTTTCAGTGGCCAGCTCACCGCTGACCCGGGAGCCGACGCACCCAATCTCAGTTCTCGGCCAACGGTACTGTCCCTTTGGTACAGTGCCGCCATGTCGACTCTGTCCGAGGTCCCCCCGGCCTCCACCGCCGTCAACGCGCGGTCCCTGCTACTGCCCTACGCCCTCACCCTGATCGCGGCCATGGCGGTCGTCCAGGCTGTCATCGCCCTGACGGGCGGCGAGGTCACGGTCCTCGCCGGCGCCCTGACCGCGCTCGTCGGTCTTGGCATCGCGATCTGGCTCTGGCGCAGCTACCGCTCCCTGACGCACGTGCGGTTCGGCGTGGCGGTCGCGCACGCCATCGCCTTCGCCACCGTGACGACCTCGTTCAACGCCCACGCCGTCCTCCGCGCGATGGCACTGGGCTCGGGTGAAGGCGGCCTCGAGGCGGCGGCCCAGGAGCTCCTGGCCACCTCCTGGTTCGGTGCGACCCTGGTGATGAGTGCGACCTGGGGCCTCGGGCTGCTCGTCCACCTCACCGGCTCGGTCCTGGGCCGGGGCTGGGAGCACTGAGCGTGCCCGCCGATCGTCCGGACGAGAGCCAGGAGTGGGTGGCCGACCGGATCGAGTCGTGGGTGGAGACGTACAAGAAGTCGATGCTGACGCCCGTCGTCCTCGCGCTCGTCGACGCACACCAGCCGGTGAGCGTCGCGCAGGTCGCCGAGGGCGTCGCGGCGGCCACCGGCTGGCAGATCACCGAGCGCGGCCTCTACCGCACCCTCAAGCGACTCCAGGACTCCGGGCTGCTCACCAGTGCCGACGTCGACGCGCCGCGCACCGGCGCGAAGCGCAAGGAGCTCTCCCTCACGCCCCTCGGGGCGGACTTCCTGGCGGGCGTGAGCGGGAGCCTCGTGGACCTGCCCGGAGAGCAAAACAGCCCCTGACCCGCTTCCGGGGCGTTCTGCCTGGACGACCGACGAACCCGCGCCCACACTGAGGAAGGGCCGGCTGTCGGGGACAGCGGCCGGGCGGAGGAGGCACCGTGAGCACACCGTGCGAGCACCTGGACCAGGCGAGGGCCGTGATGCCCTCGGCGAACGGCTGCGAGGACTGCCTGCGCATCGGCGGCGACTGGGTGCACCTGCGCCTGTGCATGGTGTGCGGCCACGTCGGGTGCTGCGACAGCTCCCCGAACCGGCACGCCACCGCGCACTGGCACGGCACGGAGCATCCCCTGGTCCGGTCCTTCGAGCCCGGCGAGGACTGGTGGTGGTGCTACGCCGACGACCGCCTCTTCACGGTGCCCGGAGCGGACCCCGCCCCGTCGTACGACGACGGGGGGACGTGACCGACGAGGGTCACGAGGTCGTTCCGCCGCGGCGCGATGGCAGCGCCCAGGGCGAGTCGGGTGTCACGGAATCCGGCGGATGCCCGCCGCGTTCTGGCGTGGAGTGGCGCGACACGGAGTGTCACGCCACCTCCCCGCAATCCAGCAGTTTCGAACACCGAGAGGACATCCATGTCCGAGTCATCGCCCGTCTCCCCCGGCCGCGCCCTGGTCGTCGGAGCCACCGGAATCGTGGGGCAGTCCGTCGCTCGGCGACTCGTCGAGGACGGCTGGGAGACCTACGGCCTCTCCCGCAGCGGGGCCAAGCCCCATCCCGACGTACGCCCCGTCCGCGCCGACCTCGGCGACCCCGCAGGGCTGGCCGAGGCGCTGGCGGACGTGGCGCCGGAGTTCGTGGCCATCACGGCGTGGACCCGGATGGAGACCGAGGCGGAGAACATCCGCGTGAACGGCGGCGCCGTACGTGACCTCCTCGCAGCACTGTCCCCGGCCCGATCGCTGAAGCACGTCGCGCTGATGACGGGACTCAAGCACTACCTCGGGCCCTTCGAGGCCTACGGCCAGGGCGACATGCCCGACACGCCCTTCCACGAGGACGAGGAGCGGCTGCCCTACCCCAACTTCTACTACGCGCAGGAGGACGAGCTCTTCGCGGCCGCCGAGCGCGACGGATTCACCTGGAGCGTGCACCGCTCCCACACGGTGTTCGGGTTCGCCACCGGCAACGCCATGAACATGGTGGCCACGCTGTGCGCCTACGCCTCACTGTGCCGCGAGAAGAACCTGCCCTTCGTCTTCCCCGGCTCGGAGAAGCAGTGGAACGGGCTGACCGACGTCACCGACGCGGGACTCCTCGCCGAGCAGATGACCTGGGCGGCGCGGACGCCGGCGGGTCGGAACCAAGCGTTCAACACCGTCAACGGCGACGTCTTCCGGTGGCGCTGGCTGTGGCCCCAGATCGCTGCCTGGTTCGACCTGGAGTGGGAGGGGTACGCCGGCGCGCCGCGCACGCTGGAGGCCTCGATGGCAGGCATGGAGCCGGTGTGGCGGGAGCTGGCGGCCAAGCACGACCTCGTCGAGCCCGACCTGTCCCGTGTCGCGTCCTGGTGGCACTCCGACGCCGACCTCGGCCGCGAGATCGAGGTCGTCACCGACATGAACAAGAGCCGCGCCGCCGGGTTCTCCGCGACCCGCGACAGCCGGGCGACGTTCTTCGAGTACGCCCAGCAGTACCGCGACGCCCGGGTCATGCCGTGAGCCGCGACGACTGAGGAACGCTCGCGGCTGTCGCCGCCCCTGAGCAGGGCATGAGGGCGGGCGTGAGGCGAAATCGAAACAGCCTCCGAGCTGCACTTTCTGCAGTTCGGAGCCTGTTCTCGAGGTGGGCGATACTGCCGCCGAGGAACTTCACTACGCTGCAAGAAACGAGCTCACGCCAACCGGCTGAGCCACAAAATTCAGCCTCCGGAATCTCCGGGGCGGTTCAGAAGTCCCTGTCCTAGTTACCTAGGCCATCGTCGGCCTAGGTAACCCCCTACGTAGTGCCGAGGTCCTCACGGGGCCGCACCGGCGCCACGGGTCAGCTCAGCTTCACCTCGGCGAGCTGGCGGCGCGACGTGATGCCGAGCTTGCGGAAGATGTTGCGCAGGTGGGCCTCGATCGTGCGCGGGCTGAGGAACAGCGCCGCACCGACCTCCTTCGAGGTCGCACCCGTGGCCACGAGTCGGGCGACCTGAAGCTCCTGCTCGGTGAGCGCATCCGCCGCCTGGGCGTCGCGCCGGCGCGGGTGCTCGCCCGTGGCCCGCAACTCGCGCGCGGCCCGCTCGGCAAACCCCGCGGCACCCATCTCCGCGAGCATCCTGTGAGCCGTGCGCAGCTGCTCGCGCGCGTCCTGACGGCGACCCTCCCGACGCAGCCACTCCCCGTAGAGCAGATGGGCGCGAGCGAGGTGGCCGGCCGTCCGCGGCTTGGCCAGGTGCTCGATCGCCTCTCGATAGAGCGCCTCGGCCTCCGATCCGCTGCTGACGAGCGCCCGCGAGCGAGCCGCCAACCCCAGGCCCCACGAGGTGCCGCTGGCCTGAGCGCGCGCGGTGAGCTCAGCCAGCGCCTCGGCGGCGAGCTCTGGCCGGCCCTGGCGGCACGCGGCCTCGACGAGCTCGGTGTGGGGCAGACTGCCGTGGGACAGCTCGGAGGCCTGGAAGGACTGCAATGCCACCTCGAGTGCCGCCGCATAGTCTCGGTGGCCGTTGTGCAGTACCGACATGGCGTACGTGGTCATGAGGCGCTCGGTGCGCTGAGCGGGGCCTTCGGACCCTCGCTCCAAGCTCGCTCGGAGCTCGGACGCCTCCTCGGTGGCCCCGCGCCACGCGGCGAGGATCAGATGGGCGTGCAGCTGCGGCAGGGCTCGCGACGGCGCCAGGATCGAGGTCTGGCCCGCCACCAGTTCGGCGCGGGCCAGATCACCGGAGAGCACCGCCATGAGCGACTGGATGAGCAGGGCAGTCGGCAACGTCGCCAGCGCGCCCGCCTCGCGGGCGAGCGCCACGTGCCGGTCGGCCAGCGCGTTGACGAGGTCGTCGTCGAACAACGCGATGGCCGTCCGGCTGGCCAACCCCAGCCAGCGGCGGCTGCCGTCCAGATCGGCACTCGGCTCGAGCGCGACCATCGCATCCAGTGCCCTGCGGAGCTCGGGGACGCTGGCTTCGTAGCCTTGCGTGTACATGGTCGTCAGCCCGTCGAGCAGCAGGTCCGCCAGCTGCGGTGGCGTCGGCGCAGGTGGAGCATTCAACGCCGCCTCGGCCGCGACCCGCGGGCCCCATCCCGGTTCCACACCACCGGTGACGATCGCTCCGTCCAACGCGTCGAGGTACGTCTCACGGGAGAGCACCGGGTCGAGAGGAGCCAGCCCCGCGGCGACCGCCAACAACGCCTTGGGCGGGCTGCTGTGCCGGGCCTCCTGGTAGTCCATCCGGGTGCGCAGAAGAACGGCGCGAGCGCGGTCGAGAGGTTCCAGGTTGACGTCGACGGCAACCCCGATCAGTCGCCGGGCCTCGTCGAACGATCCGGCCTCGTACTTGGCGAGTGCCGCGGCGAGCGAACGCTTCGCGCGCAGCACAGGATCCGGCGTCAGCTCGGCCGCGCCCTGCAAGAACGCCGCGGCCGCCGCCAAGCCACCCCGGGATCGAGCGCGAACGGCCGACGCCTCGAGCTCGGCCGCGACCTGCTCGTCGACCCCCTGCACCGCCTGCGCACGGTGCCAGGCGCGGCGATCGGGATCGGACGCTACGGTGGCCTCGGCCAACGCGCGATGCACCCGTCGATGGTCCTGGGGGTTCGCCGCCTGGTACACGGCCGATCGAACGAGCGGATGGGCGAATCGCACCCGGGCCGGGCCGATCTCCAACAGTCCGGCCGATTCGGCTGCCACCGCTGCCTGGACGTCGAGATCCAACCGGGCCGCGGCGCGCTCCAGCAGCGCCGGATCGCCGGTGGGCTCGGCCGCCGCGATCAGCAGCAGCTCCTGCGTGTCGGGAGGAAGGTCCCGGGAGCGTCTCCGGAAGCTGTCCTCGATGCGCCGCGGGACACCCGCGACGTACGGCAAGGCATAGCCTCCGGCCAGCCGCTCGGGTCGCGCGCTGCGGGGCAGCTCCAGCAGGGCCAGCGGATTGCCGCGCGCCTCCGCGATGATCTGATCGCGCACGCTCTTGTCCATCGTCACGTTGGTGACCGTCTCCAGGAGCTGGCGCGACTCCGCATCGGAGAGCCGTCCCACGTGGATCTCCGCCAGACCCCGGAAAAGATCGTGATTGTCCCCTTCGGTCTCGCGGCGGCCGAACAGCAACGCCACTCGCTCGGCGGACAACCGACGCGCCACGAAGGCCAGGACCTGGGCCGAGGCCTGGTCGAACCACTGCACGTCGTCGACGACGCACAGCAGCGGCTGCTCGTCCGCGGCATCGGACCAGAGGTTGAGGACGGCGAGACCGACCAGGAACAGGTCGGGGGCGGGGCCGGTCTGCCGCCCGAGGGCCACGAGGAGCGCCTCGCGCTGCGGATCGGAGAGGATGTCCGCGTGGCGCAGCAGTGGAGCACACAACTGGTGCAACCCCGCGAACGCGAACTCGGTCTCGGACTCCACCCCGCTCGCGGACACCACCTGGAACTGCTCAGCACCGAGATCGCGGGCCAGCTCGAGGATCGCCGTCTTGCCGATGCCGGCCTCCCCGCGCAGCACGAGAACACCGCTCTGGCCGTGAGCGCAGTCGAGGAGCAGCCTCACCGCCTCGTACTCTCGACGTCTACCCAGCAGCTGTTTCAGGATCACCGTCTCCGTCCGTGGGCGGGCGTCCACCGGCTCGCGCTCCAGATCTTTCTGGTGCGCAGACTAACGGTCGCGCGGGAGAACGTGCTCCCAAAATAGGGTTCCGGCTCGTTCGTGAGCTTGCCGCCGACGGGTTCGCCGTCGCGGTGACGTGCCGGGTTTGGGCGTGTCGACGTCGGGCGGGATCCATCCACGGTCAGCCGCGATCTCAAGCGCGGCACCGGCACCAGGGGCTACAAGGCCTCGGTTGCCCAATCCTCGGCGGACCGGGGTCGACGCGCGCGACGGAGCTCGAAGCTGGCCACCAACCTGGCGCTACGGCGCGAGGTCGCGACTCGACTGCAGCGACGCGAGAGTCCCGAACAGATCGCTGGCAGACTCAAACTCGACTTCCCCGACCAACCGGAGATGCGCCCCTGCGGTGTCTCAAGCGGCGTCTGTCCGACGTCGTCTACCGCCAGCTCGTGGCCGACACTGCCGCCGCGAGGCCAGTGGCTGGGGCGGGCCCGGGAGGGCACAGCGGGGCGACTCAAGAATCCGGCGCGGCCGACCTACCCCCGCGAATCGACACTTCGGATTAGCCACTTCCCGGACCCGCGAAACCGACGCTACGCCGCCAACCAGATCGCCGGAAGACCCTCGCACCAAGCAGCCCTTGACACAGAGGGGCGCCAGATCCGGTAAACCGCCACGCTGCCTTGGACGGCAATAGGATCACACCCAGTTGCGCGGTGTGGCCCAGCAGATTTTGGCCGCCGCGGCGTCGTACACCTCGTCGATCTCGGTCGCGGCGCACGACCTCTGTGCGCGCACCAACGGTGCGCTGCCAGAGGCGCTCACACCGCAGGGACAGCCGGACCCCTCGAAGCGGCGCTCGCAAGACGGATCGGCACTGTTCCCTAGTTATTCCCCGCGGAGAAGCGGATAAATACAGGCCTCTGACCTGCGGAAACGGGGTGGGCGATACTGGGTTCGAACCAGTGACCTCTTCGGTGTGAACGAAGCGCGCTACCACTGCGCCAATCGCCCTTGTGGTGCGGTCGGAGACTCTAGCGCATCTCTCGCGGCGACTCACACTCGGCAGGCCACAGCAGCTCTGGGACCCGCCGTTCCCACTTCTCCTGGACCTGTCGGGTCAGCGGCCCCGGGGCCGGAAGGGTCCGGTCGTCCCAGCGCGAGACGGGCTGCACCCCGCGGGTGGCGGAGGTCAGGAACACCTCACTGGCGCGCTCGGCGACCTCACGCAGCGCGACGTCGACCTCGACCACCTCGCACCAGTCCAGGACCAGCGAGCGGGTGACGCCCGGCAGGGCGCCGCTGGCGAGCGTGGGCGTGCACAGGCGCCCGTCGAGGACGTGGAAGACGTTGGCGGCGGTCGCCTCGCACAGGTCGCCGGAGGTGTTGCCCCGAATGCCCTCCCCTGCGCCGCGCTCCCGGGCGGCGGCGAGCGCCAGCACGTGGTCGAGGTACGCCGTGGCCTTGTGGCCCGCGAGGGGGTGCCGCTCGTCGACGGGCACGTCCAGGGTCACGACGGTCTCCGGGCCCTCCCGGGGCGCCACCGGGTCCAGCCGGACGCCGAGGTCGCACTCCCCCGGCGTTCCCGAGCCGGCCCAGGTGAGCCGCAGCCGCCCGTGCGGGAGCCCGGGCCGCGCGGCCAGCGCGGCGGCCGCCGCACGGCGTACCTCGGAGGCGGGGACGGGCGGCATCCCGAGCGCCGCGGCGCTGCGGCGCATCCGCTCCAGGTGCCGCTCGAGCGCGAACGTCCGGCCCGCCACGACCCGGACCGACTCGAAGAGCCCCTCGCCGGGTGACACGTACGTCGGCACAGGGCCAACCCTAGGTCCGCAGCACCCCGCGCGCCGCGCCGTCCGGACCCTGATTTTGCAGCCCCCCAGGCATGGGCTAATGTTCCTTTCGCACCGAGGGCCTGGCCCGAGGAGCGCAAGCGGACGTAGCTCAGTTGGTAGAGCGCAACCTTGCCAAGGTTGAGGTCGCGAGTTCGAGCCTCGTCGTCCGCTCGCAGAGGTCTTTCCACCGGGGTCCTTCCATGGAGGGCCTGCACGGTGGGTTGGCCGAGAGGCGAGGCAACGGACTGCAAATCCGTCTACACGGGTTCAAATCCCGTACCCACCTCTGAACCAAAATTTAAGACCCGGGCGATTGGCGCAGCGGTAGCGCGCTTCCTTGACACGGAAGAGGTCACTGGTTCAAACCCAGTATCGCCCACCAGGTTCGATTGAAAATAGGCCCCTCGGGGGCCTTTTTCTGTTTCGAGGGCCACATTCACGACCGCTTCATGAGCACCTCGTAATCGACGTATCGGAGGCGGCTCTTGATGTCAGCACTGGCCCCTCGCACAGACCGCGGTCCATGCCCGAGCAGCGCTTCCTCAAAGGCAGCAGCACCCGTCCTACTGCCCTGCTCCACCGACGCCTAGGCGGCGAGTGCGGCACAGGGCTGTCCGTGCTCCTCGGGCCCGGACGGTCCCGCAGCCATGTCGGTGGGCGCCACGGCCATCACCTGGGAGCTCCCACACGCGATGCCGTCAGAGTTCGTTGGGCCCCAAGACTGGCTGGCTCCTGGTCGCTCCGGTCTCGACACTGCGCAGCCGCGGAGCCTCAAGGGTGACGAGCCAACCGACCCACGCCCCCGGGCTCAGGCACGATGGCGGCCGGTCAGGTCCCGAGCGCGGGCGCCACCTGGTCGGCGATCACCCGCAGCTCGGTGAAGTGCTTCAGCCGTACATCGTTGTCGCGCGAGACCGGCGACAGGTTCAGCTGCGAGACTCCGGCGGCCGCGAACGCCGTCAGCCGATCCGCCACATGGTCAGGCGTGCCGATCAGGGAGATGCCGTTGACCAGGGCGTCCGGGACGGCTCGCGCCGCCTCGTCCTTGGCACCGGAGAGGAACAGGTCCTGGATTCGGTCGGCCTCCTCGGCGAAGCCGAGGCGCCCGGCGAGCTGGTGGTAGAAGTTGCGGCCGCGGGCGCCCATGCCGCCGATGTACAGCGCGAGTGAGCTACGGGCGCTGTCGCGTGCCCTCTCCAGTTCCTCCTCGTCCGTGCTGAGGAACAGCCGCGAGTCGGCGATGACCTGGAGGTCTGGAAGTGCCGGGTCGCGCTTGGCGCGGCCCTCGGCCAGGGAGTCGCCGAACGCCTCCTGCGCCAGCTCCGGCAGAAAGAAGATCGGCTGCCAGGACTCGAAGAGCTCGGCGGCGAGCGCGACGTTCTTGGGCCCCAGCGCGGCCAGGGTCAGCGGGATCGACCCGCGGACCGGCGGGTTGATCAGCTTCAGCGCCTTGCCCAGGCCGCTGCCTCCGCGAGCCTGCGTGAGCGGTACGTCGAAGTAGCGACCGTGGTGCTCGATCTTCTCGCGCCGCCAGGCCTGCCGGCAGATGTCGACGATCTCCCGGGTGCGGCCGAGCGGGGCATCGAACGGGACCCCGTGGAACCCCTCGACGACCTGCGGGCCGCTCGAGCCGATGCCGAGCGAGAACCGGCCGTCCGAGACGTAGTCCAGGCCGGCCGCGGTCATCGCCAGCAGCGCCGGGGTTCGCGAGTAGACGTTGAGGATCGACGTGGCCAGCCCGATGCGCGAGGTACGGGCAGCGATGTAGCCGAGCTGGCTGACCGCATCGAAGGTGTAGGCCTCCGGCATCGTGACGACGTCGAGTCCGGCGTCCTCGAGAGCCCGCAGGCCGTCGACCGACTCCTTGAACCCGCCCGCGTAGCCGATGGGCATTCCGAACCTCATGAGCCGTCTCCTCCGTCAGGTGCAATCGGTGTGGTCCACCGCTGCGCCGCTCCTTCGAGCGTGGAGCCGGTGGAGCGGTCCAGGTGGGTCGCGGGTCGACGTCCCTCCCGCGGCGCGACGCCTACGAGCACCCCGTCCGGGTCCTCGCGCAGCACGCCGCGAGCGGCGAGGTGGGGATGGTGCGGCGCCTCGGCCATCGACAGCACCGGGGTCGTGCAGGCGTCGGTGCCCTCGAAGACCTGCTCCCAGTGCGTGCGCGACTCGGCCGAGAAGGCATCCTCGAGCACCTTGGTCAGGCGCGCCCATTGCGTCGTGTCGTCGCGGTCGGGCACTGCTGCGGGATCCAGTCCCAGGCCGGCGAGCAGCTGGGCGTAGAAGGCCGGCTCCAGCGCCCCTACTGCCATCCAGCCGCCGTCGGCGCAGCGGTACGTGCGGTAGTACGGCGTGCCGCCGTCCAGCAGGTTGCTGCTCCGCTGGTCCTGCCATCGGCCCTCGGCCCGCAGCGACCAGATCAGCTGCATCAGGCTGCTGGCGCCGTCGACGATCGCCGTGTCGAGCTCGCAGCCGACGCCGGTCCGGGCCCGCCGGGTGAGCGCGGCCGCGATGCCCAGCGCCAGGTACAGCGACCCGCCCCCGAAGTCGCCGACCAGGTTGAGCGGCGGGACCGGCCGCTCCTCGCCGATGGCGTGCAGGGCGCCCGTGAGCCCCAGGTAGTTGATGTCGTGGCCGGCCCGGTCGGCCCACGGACCGTCCTGGCCCCAGCCCGTCATCCGGGCGTAGACCAGGCCCGGGTTGCGGCCGCGCAGCACGTCGGGGCCGAGCCCGAGCCGCTCGGCGACGCCCGGCCGGAACCCCTCGACCAGGACGTCAGCCTGGTCGGCGAGGCTGCGCACCTGCTCGACCTGGGCCGGGTCCTTGAGGTCGGCCTGGACCACGGTGCGGCCCCGGCGAGTGGCGTCCCAGGATCGCAGCGCGTCCGGGTCCCCGGCCCGCTCGACACGGACGACGTCCGCCCCGAGCGAGGCCAGGAGCATCCCGGCGTGCGGGACCGGGCCGATCCCGCCGACCTCGACGACCCGGACGCCAGCGAGCAGACCGGAGTCAGGCACGCTGGCGGACCGGGCTCGGTCAGCTGAGGACGTCGTCACAGGTGGCGAGCGCCTCGGTGATGCGGGTGTCCATCAGGCCGGCCGGGTCGAGCGCCTCGTCGTACTCCAGCTCGCCGCGCTCCATGGCGAACTCCTGCAGCGCGGAGGCGAAGTCCTCGGTGCCCTCCATCGAGAACTCCGGGCTGAAGACCAGCAGCGCGGAGTTCTCGATGACCGACTCCTCGACCTCCTCCGCCTTCGCGAGCAGCGCCACCGTCTCGGGGTTCTTCCGGTAGTCACCCGCCAGGTGCTCCTCGGTGACCTTGCTCAGCACCGCAGCGAACTTGACCGCCAGCTCCGGCTGGTCCAGCAGCGTGCGGCCGGCCATGATCGCGGTGCCGGTCACCCCCGGCTCGTAGCCGGCGATCGGGACGAGGTCGGGGTTCTTCGCGGCCTCCACCTCGAGCGGGGCAGAGATCCAGGCCGCCGACACGGCGCCGTTGGCGAGGGCGTTGAGGGCGTCGGGGCCGACGAGCGGCGCGGTGAGGTTCACGTCGCCCAGACCGAGGTCGACCTCGGCCAGGGCGTTGTCCAGGATCAGCCCGCTGATCCCGGAGCCACCCGTGGGGGTGCTGACCTCGGCGCCCTTGAGGGCGGCCAGGTCCGGCTCGTCGCCGTCACCGACCACGTCGACGTGGGACCAGTAGCCCGGCACCGGCGTGCCCGCGGGCAGCTCCGCCTGGTTGTCCATCGGGAGGATCCACTTCACGTCGACCTCGTCGGCGAGGGTGTTGAAGTGCGACGAGGACAGCGACGTCATCTGCGCGTCGAGCTGGCCCCGAGCGACCAGCGGGAGCGACTCGGCGCTCGGGAGCGGCTCGATCTGGACGTCGATGCCGGCGTCCTCGAACGCTCCGGTCTCGATCCCGACGAGCAGGGGCGCGAACACCGCCAGGGGTGCGCTCATCCCGATCTTGATCGTGCCCTTGGTCTCGGCGGTGGGGCAGATCTCGTCGGCCGCCTTGGAGCCGGCGTCGCTGTCGCCCCCGCCCGCGTCAGAGTTACAGGCCGTCAGAGCTGAGGTGATGGCGAGCACGGCGAGGAGGCCGCCGAGCGGCCGGGCAAACTGTCGGTTCATGCGGTCGGGATCTCCTCGGGAGAGTGAGTGAAAGCCACAGTGCGGCTTTACCTGGAGCGGAATCGAATTCCGTTGAGTGCAACTGTGTGATGGCAGTCACCCGACTGTCAAGCCTTTCCAGACTCAAGATTCAGTTGAGCCGAACCAAGTTCCGTTCACCGAAACCAGTGCTAGCGTCGCGCTGATCTCCGCCACCCCGCGGTCCCACTCGCTTGGAGGACTTCCATGACCGACTCCCCCGCCCCCGAGACCGCGCCTGAGGTGCTCGTGGAACAGCGCGGCTCCGTCCTGGTGCTGACCCTGAACCGACCCCAGGCCAAGAACGCGATGACCCGCACGATGTCAGAGCTTCTCGCCGCCGCCCTCGACCGGCTCGACGGCAGCGACGACCTGGCCGCAGCCGTGCTCACCGGCACCGGCGGCAGCTTCTGCGCCGGCATGGACCTGAAGGGGTTCCTCCGCGGTGAACGGCCGAGCGTCCCGGGGCGAGGCTTCGGCGGGATCACCCAGCGGCCGCCCCGCAAGCCGCTGATCGCCGCCGTCGAGGGCTGGGCCCTCGCCGGCGGCTTCGAGCTCGTGCTCGCGTGTGACCTCGTGGTGGCCTCGCGCACCGCGCGCTTCGGCATCCCGGAGGTGAAGCGCGGGCTGGTGGCCGCTGCGGGCGGGCTGTTCCGGCTGCCCGATCGCCTCCCCGAGGCGGTGGCGATGGAGCTCGCCCTGACCGGCGACCCCATCGGCGCCGAGCGCCTGCACCAGCTCGGTCTCGTCAGCCAGCTCACCGACGACGGGGAGACCCTCGACGCCGCCCTCCAGCTCGCCGAGCGGATCGCGGTCAACGGCCCGCTCGCGGTGGCGGCCAGCAAGCGGATCCTGGTCGAGTCCCGTGGCTGGGCACCCGCGGACCGGTTCGACAGCCAGCGCCCCCTGGTCGACGAGGTGTTCGCCTCGGAGGACGCCCAGGAGGGCGCCCGGGCGTTCGCCGAGAAGCGCCCGGCGCGCTGGTCAGGTCGCTGACCCCCTCTAGGGTCGACCCATGGAGGTGCACCAGCTTCGGGCGTTCCTGACCGTCCGCGACACCGGCAGCGCCACCGCCGCGGCGGCCCGGCTGGGCGTGCGACAGTCGACGGTCTCCGCCGCGATCCGCAGCCTCGAGCACGACCTGGGCGCGCAGCTGTTCCACCGGGTCGGCCGCGGCATGACGCCGACGCCGGCCGGCCGCGCCCTGGTCGGCTCGGCGCGCCGCATCCTGCGTGACTGCGACCAGGCGGCCGAGCTGCTCTCCTCGACGGGGCAGCGCGGACGCCTGGAGCTGGCCGCCCTCTCCACCGTGGTCAGCGGCCCGCTCTCCGATCAGGTGGCCCGATGGCTGGACAGCGCCCCGGGCCGCACCGTCCAGGTCCACGACCTCGCCCGGGAGGAGTCGGCCGTCGAGGTGCTGCTCAACGGCACGGCCGAGGTCGTCTGCACCCGGCTGCCCCTGGCGGTGCCGACCGACGAGCGGCTCGAGCAGATCGAGATCGGCGCCTGGGGGTGGCAGGTCGCGTTTCCCCCGGGCACCGAGCCCCCCACACAGGAATCGGCCCAGGAATCGGTCAGCATGGGCGAGCTGGCCGGTGTCCCGATGCTGCTCGTCGCACCCGGCCGGCACTCGGCCCTGGAGCGCGCCACGACCCGCACCCCGCTCACCGTGGCCGTGGTCGCCGACCAGCGCGAGGCCCGCACCTCGCTCATGCTCGCCGGAGTCGGCGCCACGATCGTCGGGCCGCGGCTGGCCGCCGAGGCGAGGGACGCCGGCGCCCCGGTCCGTGACCTCTCCCCGTCGTACGACCAGCGCGTCGGCCTCGTGTACGACGCCGAAGCGCTCTCACCCCTCGCGCGCTCGTTCGTCGATGCCGCGCTCGCCGACCACGGCCAGGAGCGCACTGCCCGCGGATGAGAGGGCCTCCGGACGCCAGACCAGGACCGGGTGCCGCCACAGCGGAGGCTCCAGGGAGTGCAGCGGCACCCCGGGCAGGACCAGCTCCGCCGTACGTCGTCCGATGAACGCCGCCACGCTCGCGTGCCGGACCAGCTCCCAGAGCATCGCCCGATGGGCGCACCGCGCCCGCACCCGTCCGCCCATCGCCGAGACGGCCTCGGCGACCGGGCCGGCAGCCTCGAGGTCCGGTACGGCGACCCCGAGGTCGAGGGCTGCAACCCCACCGCGCGGAACCGGGTCGGGCAGTGGTGCGCCCTCGCGCGGCATCACCGCCAGGACGACCTCCTCCGGGGTGAGCTCCTGGGTCGACCACTCCGCTTCCGGCGCCGGGCCGTCGACGACGCCCACCTCCGCATCCCCCGCACGCAGCAGGTCCAGCACCCCGGCGGGCGTCGCGCCGTCCTGGATCTGCACCTCCAGCCCGTGGTGGCGCCGTCGCAGCTCCGCGACCAGCTCGGTCAGCGGGTGGACCGAAAGCGTCGAGGAGGTCGCGAGCACCAGCCGCCCGACCTCGACCGCGGCCACCTGGCGCACCCGCTCCGCGGCCGCGTCCGCCTCGGCCAGGACCTGCCGGGCCAGCGCGTGCAGCCGAAGGCCCTCGGCGGTCGGCACCGCTCGCCGGCCACTCCGGTCCAGCAGCGGGACGCCGAGGCTCTCCTCCAGCTGACGCATGGCCTGGGAGAGCGAGGGTTGGCTGACGTAGAGCGCCTCGGCCGCCTGGGTGATCCCGCCCTCGGCGACCACGGCGGCGAAGTAGCGCAGCGACCGGAGGTCCATGCCCGGGAGGATACGTCCCATAGGAACCATCGATGGATGGTGCGTGAACCATGTCTTTGCGCTGGGGGGTCGCCAGCAGTGAGAGTGGTCACTCCGACCTCCCCCGCACGTCCTACGGAGCCTTCATGACTGAGCGTCACGTCACCGCCGAGAAGCAGGGCCGGGTCGGCCTGGTCTTCCTGGACCGCCCGGACCGCCGCAACTCCTACACCCCGCTGATGGCGCTGCAGCTGCAGGAGGAGCTGGTCGCGTTCGACGCCGATGAGTCGGTCGCGGTCATCGTCGTCACCGGTCGCGGGAAGCACTTCGGCGTCGGTGCGGACCTCGACATGAACTGGCGCGACGAGCGCACGCACGGCGTCGAGACCCTCAGCGAGCCCGAGAAGGCTCCGTGGAACCTGAACACCCCGATCGTCGCCGCCATCAACGGCGACGCCATCGGGGTCAGCCTCACCTGGGCCATGCAGGCCGACATCCGGGTGGTCGCCGACTCGGCGCGCCTGGCGTTCTCGTTCAACCGGGTCGGGATCATGCCCGACCGCGGCTCGACCTGGCTGCTCCCCCGCCTGGTCGGCTTCGGCGTGGCCATGGACCTGCTGCTGACCGGTCGGACCATCGACGGCACCGAGTTCGAGCGGCTCGGCCTGGCCACCCACGTGGTCGCCCCCGAGGAGGTCCTGAAGGTGGCCGTGGACCTGGCCGCCGACATGGCCGAGAAGTGCGCACCGGCGTCGATGGTGGCGACCAAGCGGCTGATGTATGAATTCCTCGAGACCCACGACCGCGTGGCGGCGTACAACCGCGAGCGCCGGACCCTGACCTGGATCCGGACCCTCGGCGAGACGCTGCGCGGCATCGCCGCGTTCAAGGAGAAGCGGCCGCCGGAGTGGGCCACCACCAAGCACCAGCAGCTTCCGGCCGAGCTGCGCTGACCGTGACGATGACCGTCCCCGACCTGGGTCCGCTGCTCTCGCCGACAAGCGTCGCCGTCATCGGCGGCACCTCACGCGAGAACGGGCTGGGCAGCCGGACGCTCCGCCACCTCGCCGACGCGGGGTACGCCGGGGAGATCCTGACCCCGGAGCCGCGTGCGGGCCTCGACCGCGACGTGGACGTGGCGCTGCTCGGCGTCCCAGCGGCCGCGACCCAGGTCGTGCTCGACCGGATCGACGGACGAGCGAAGTACGCGATCGTGTTCGCCTCGGGCTTCGAGGAGACCGGGGGCACGGCCCTGACCACCACGAAGGGCACGATCCTCCTCGGCCCGAACACCGTCGGTCTCTACCACGCCCCGGACCGCGCGCTGCTGACCTTCGCCCAGGCGTTCGACAGCCTCACCGAGTGCCGGGGCGGCAGCGGCGCGTTCCTGGTCTCGCAGAGCGGGGCCTTCGGCGCCCGGGTCGTCACCGCGGCCGCCCGCTACGGCTTCCACCTCGACGGCTTCATCGGCACCGGCAACGAGGCGCAGCTCGACGCCTGCACCCTCGCCCGCGGCGTGCTCGCCGCCGCAACCCCCCGCGTGCTGCTGCTCTACCTGGAGGGCATCCGCGACGCCGCCAACCTGCACGCCCTCCTCGCCGACGCCCAGCAGCGCGAGGTCCCCGTGGTCTGCCTGCTCGGCGGCCTGTCCGAGGCGGGCTCGACAGCCGCGGCCTCGCACACCGCGGCGGTGAGCACCGACACCGCCGTGACCCGCGCCCTGTTCGAGGCGTACGGCGCCGTCCTGGTCGGCTCCGACCGCGAGCTCGTCCTGGCCGGCCTCGGGCTGTCCCTGATGGGCCGGGGCGAAGGGCGGCGCGCCGGCATCGTCACCGGCTCGGGCGGCGCCGGCGTCGTGGCCGCGGACCTGCTGAGCAACGCCGGCCTCTACGTCCCCGTCCTGAGCAGCGAGCTGCAGCAGCAGCTGATGGCCCACCTGCCCCCGATCGCGTCGCCGCGCAACCCGGTCGACGTGACCGCCCAGACGATCGGCGACGACGCCACCCTGGAGAAGGTCTGCACCACGCTGCGCGACAGCGGCGAGATCGACCTGCTCGTGGTCATCGGCCGCGAGACCCAGGCGCTGGCCGCCGGCGCCACGACGACCGCGCACCTCCCGACCGTCGTGGCGACGCTCGACCGCGAGCCGGGCACGGTCCGGCCGCGGATCGAGGCCGGTCAGGTGGTCCTGCCCGATCTGGACTCCGCGTGCCGGGTGCTGGCCGCCTGCGCACCGTCCGCTCACCCCTCCCTGGCCGCCGTGGCGCCGGATGCCGACACGCTGGACCGGCTCCTGGCCGGCGACCCCACGGCCTCGGAGAGCCTCACCCTGGTCGCGGACGCCGGCGTCGAGGTGGCCCCCTGGGCGGCCGCGGCGACGGTGGCCGAGGTCGTCGCCCGGGGCGAGCAGCTGGGCTGGCCGGTCGTGCTCAAGTCGGATGTCGGCGCGGGGGTGCACAAGGCCCGCGCGGGCGGCGTCCGGCTCGACGTCACCGCGGCCACCGCCGCGGCGACCGCCGACCAGCTGCTGGCCGCCGGACCGACGCTGATCGTGGCCCGCCAGCTCCGCGCCTCCCTGGAGCTCTTCGCCGGCGTCCGGCGCGACCCCCAGTGGGGGCTCGTCGTGTCGGCGGGACTCGGTGGCGCGCACGTGGAGCTGCTCGACCGCACGGTCGCGATGCCGGCTGCCCTCGGCCGGGACCATTTTGCCGCCCGGCTCCGCGCCGACCTCTTCGCCCGGGTCCCGGATCGGTACGACGACCTCGCGGCCGGCCTGGCCGATGCCGCCTTCGCGCTCGTGACGCTCGCCGGCCGCACCGGGGCCGCACTGGTCGAGTGCAACCCGCTGGGCGTCGTCGACGGCGGGATCGTCGCGCTGGACGCCCGGGTGGTCCGGTGAGCGCGGCGGCACAGCTCGAGGAGCTGCTGCGCACCGTCCTCCCCGCGGCCTGGGTCGACCTGGTCGACGCCGAGGACCGGGACGCGCTGGGCGACTACCTGGCCGACCTGGCGCCGGGGACCGTCGCCGTCCTGGTCCGGACCGTGGCTGCCGACGGCTGGCTGGTGCCCGAGTGGCCCCACGAGCTCGGCGGTCGCGCGCTCGGCGCCGACGAGGCGGTCGACGTACGACGGACCCTGGCCCGCTGGCGGGTCGGCACCGTCGAGAGTGCGATCGGCACCGGCTGGGTGGGTCCGGCGATCCTGAGGTTCGCCGACGGACCCGTCGCCGGTGAGCTGCTGCCCGGCATCGCCCGCAACGAGGTGCTGTGGTGTCAGCTGTTCAGCGAGCCCGAGGCCGGCTCCGACCTGGCCTCGGTCCGCACCCGGGGCCGCCGCGACGGCGACCAGTGGCACCTGGACGGCCGCAAGGTCTGGACCAGCCGCGCCGACCGGGCGGGCTGGGGCCTCGCGGTCGCCCGCACGGACGCCTCGGTGCCGAAGCACGCCGGCCTGACCTGCTTCCTGGTCGACCTCTCCTCGCCGGGGATCCTGGTCCGGCCCATCCTGCAGATGACCGGCGACGCGGAGTTCTTCGAGGTCACGCTGGACGACGTCGTCGTCCCCGACCGCTACCGGCTCGGCGACCCCGGCCAGGGCTGGGAGGTCGTCCGGGCCGTGCTCGCCCTCGAGCGGATCGCCGGCTCCGGGGCCGGGGCGGCGACTCCCGGCTCGGTCGTCGGCCGCACCATCGACGAGCTGGTCACCGAGCAGCTGCCCGGCGCCGACCCCGTGCGCGCCGACGCGATCGTCCGGCTGTACGTCGAGTCGCAGGCGATCGCCCTCAACAACCGCCGCAACGCGATCCACCGGGCCACCGGGCTGCCCCCCGTCGCCGGCGGGACGCCGTACAACAAGGTGCTCCAGGCCGAGCACACCAAGCGGCTGCAGCGGGCGATCCTCGAGGGCGGCGCGCTGTCGACCCTCGCCCACGACCCGGGTGACCGGGCCCGCGCCTACGACGCCTGGGCGTTCCTGCGGGTGCAGCCCAAGACCATCGCCGGTGGCACCTCCGAGGTGCTGCGCGACCAGATCGCTGAACGCGGGCTCGGGATGCCACGGGGCGCCGACCCCAGCCGCAAGGTGGCCTGGCGCGAGTTCCTCGACTCCCGAGGAGGGACCTCATGAAGCTGCCGTCGTCCGAGCAGCAGGACTTCGCCGACACCGTGGCGGCCCTGCTCGAGAAGCGCGACCCGTTGGCCCCGATGCGGCACGCCGTCGGTCGCCGCACCCACGACCGCGACCTCTGGTCGGAGCTCACCGCCGCCGGGGTGCTCGAGCCGGCCGAGGCGGGCGACCTGCTCACCGCCTGCCTGGTCGCCGAGGCGCTCGGTCGCCGGGCCGCCCCGCTCCCCTACCTGGCCGCGTCCCTCGGCGCTTCCCTGGTCGCCGGCGCCGGCGGGACGCCCGACGGCCTCGTCACCATCGGCCTGCTGGGCGCCGACGGGCTCTGGTCGGCGGCTCCGCTCTCGCTGGTCGAGGGCCGGGTGAGCGGCGTGCTGCCGTTCGTCCCCGACGCCGACGCCGCCGCTGCGGTGGTCGCCCTGGTCGAGCAGCCCGCCGGCCCGCGGGCTGTCCTGATCCCGCTCCCCGGCGCCGAGGTGACGGTGCTGGAAACCCTCGACGGGACCCAGCCGCTGGCTCGGGTGCGCCTCACCGACCGGCCGGCCGAGTTGCTGCCCGCCGACGCCGCCACGGTGACCGCCGCGGTGGCGGCCACCGGCGAGCTGGCGGTCGCGCTGCACAGCGCGACCGTCCTGGGCCTGGTCGGCTGGCTCCTCGACACGACCGTCGAGTACGCCGGACAGCGGGTGCAGTTCGGCATGCCCATCGCGGCCCGCCAGGCCGTGAAGCACCACTGCGCCACGATGCTGATGAAGGTGGAGTCGATCCGGTCGATGGTCCTCGAGCTGGCCGACGTCCTCGAGAACGACTCCGATCCGGTGGCCCGGGCGAGCGCCGTCGCGACGACCAAGGCCTGGACCGCGGAGGCCGCCGAGGAGATCGCGGCCACCGCGCTCCAGCTGCACGGCGGCATCGGCTTCACCTGGGAGCACGATCTGCACCACTACTTCAAGCGGTGCACGATGGCGTCGCGTCTCCTGGGCACCGCTGCCCACCACCGCCAGGCGCTCGCCTCACTACTGGCCGGTACGACGAGGTCGTAATCTAGTTCGACTCACCGGAATCGGTGCTAGTGTTCTCTTCTTTGCGGCACCGGCCGTGACGGAGGGAGTGGGTCCTGTGGCTGAGGGATCGATAGCGCGGACGCTGCGGGTGCTCGAGGCCGTGTGCGACCACGGTCCACAGACGCTGAAGGCACTGAGCGAACGCACCGCGCTCGCGCCACCCACCCTGCTCCGGATCCTCCGGCTGATGGCCGACGAGGGGTACGTCGCCCAGGAGGCCGACCGGACCTGGCGCGGCACCATGCTCGTGTGGCGCCTGGGGTGCGCGGTCAACGCCTCGGTGGGCATCTTCGGCGTCGCCCGCGAGCACACCGACCGCCTCACCGCCAAGCTCGACGAGACGGCGGTCTACGCGGTCTACGAGCAGGGCGCCGTCACCTACGCCGCCCACTCCGAGCCCATCAAGCCGGTCCGCGCCCATGTCCGTCTCGGGCAGCGCTACGGCCTGCTCGCGGTCAGCACCGGCCAGGCGGTGCTGGCCCAGCTCGACTGGTCCTACGCCGAGCGGGCCATCGAGGAGCAGGCCGCGGCCGACGACAAGCGCGACCCCAGCCAGGTCGCACAGAAGCTGGCCGACATCCGGGCGAACGGCTACGCCTCCGGTCCCGGAGTCCGGTGGCCGGAGCTGTGGGGCTGTGCGGCACCGGTCTTCGACGCCACCGGTGTCGTCGTCGGGGCGCTCGGCGTGTCCATCCCGACCGCGCGCATCGACAACATCCGCGACGGCGTGATCGAGGCCGTGCTGGCCGAGGCCGAGCTGATGAGCCAGCGGCTGGGACGGCCGGCGCCGATCCGCGAGGCCTGAGCCTCACGAGCACAGGCACGACAAGTTGGCGCCGCCGCCGCTCCCCGGGGGAAGTCGGCGACGGCGCCCCGTCGTACGTCGCTCAGGTCAGCGACAGCGACCGGGCGACGATGCCCTTCATCACCTCGCTGGTGCCGCCGTAGATCCGGGCCACCCGCGCGTCGGCGTACATCCGGCAGATGTCCTGCTCCCAGACGTAGCCGTAGCCGCCGTGGAGCTGCAGGCAGGCGTCCGCCACCCGGCCGTGCAGCTCGGTGCAGAACAGCTTCACCTGGGCCGCGGCCACCGGGCTCAGCTCCCCGCGCTCGTGGCGGGACATGGCCTGGTCGACAAGCGCCTGGCCGGCCGCGATCTGGGTGGCCTGCTCGGCGAGCACGAACTTGGTGTTCTGGAACCCGCCGAGCTGCTGGCCGAACACGGTCCGGTCCCGGACGTAGCCACAGGTCAGGTCCAGGGCCGCGACCGCCTGGGCCTGCGAGTTGACGGCGATCGAGAGCCGCTCCTGGGCCAGGTGCGAGGAGAGGTAGCCGAACGCCTCGCCCTCGACGCCGAGCACGTTCTCCGCGGGGATCCGGACGTCGTCGAAGAACAGCTCCGTGGTGTCCTGCGCCCTCAGTCCGAGCTTCTCCAGCTTGGCGCCCCGGGTGAAGCCCGGCATCGTGGCCTCGACGACCACGATCGTGAGCCCACTGCGCCGGTTCTCCGACGTCGCGGACCGGGCCACCACCAACATCAGGTCGCTCTGGGCACCGCCGGTGATGAAGGTCTTGGCCCCGTTGAGGATCCAGTCGGTGCCGTCGCGGCGCAGCGTGCTGCGCATCCCCGCCAGGTCCGACCCGGCGCCGGGCTCGGTCATCGCGATCGACGTCATCAGCTCGCCGGAGGCCATGCCCGGCAGCCACCGCCGGCGCTGCTCCTCGGTCGCCAGCGAGAGCACGTACGGCGTGACGACGTCGGTGTGCACCCGCAGCGAGCCCATCGTGACCCGCTCGTAGGCGACCTGCTCGGTCACCACGCAGTTGAACAGGAAGCCGTCCTGGCCGCCGCCGCCGTACTCCTCGGGGATCTGGAGCCCGACCAGGCCGAGCTCGCCGGCGGCCCGGTAGACCTCGCGGTCCACCATCCCGGCCGCCTCGAACTCGGCGACCCGCGGCGCCACCTCCGTGCGGAGGAAGGCGCCGACGGTCGCGGCGAAGTCCTGGTGCTCGGGCTCGTAGACCTCTCGTCCGAGGTCCACCGTCATCGCCGCCGCTGGCTGCCACTGACGCCCAGGAGCTGGGAGCCGAGCATGTTGCGCATCACCTCGGCGGTGCCGCCGCCCATGGCCAGGCCGCGACCGTCGCGGAAGTACCGCTCCACCGGCCACCGCCGCGAGTAGCCGCGGGCGCCGTGGATCTGGATGGCCTCGTTGGTGACCCGCTGGACGGCCTCGCTGCTGAACAGCTTGGCCCGCAGGGTGTCGCCCTGGTCCGGGAACCCGTCGGCGCTGGAGCGGGCCGCACGCCACAGCAGCATCCGCGAGATGTGGACGTCCATCGCCATGTCGGCGATCTTCCACTGCAGACCCTGGTACTCGGCGAGCGGTCGGCCGAACTGCTGGCGGGCGTTGAGGTGGCCGATGCTCGCGTCCAGGGCGGCCTGGGCCAGCCCGGTGCACATCGCGGCGTTGCCGCAGCGCTCGGGGTTGAACTGGTTGACCAGGATGCTGGTCCCGCGCTTGGAGCCGACCTCGGGGAGGATCAGGACGTCCTCGGCCGCGATCCGGACGTCCTCGAAGTGCACCATCGACTCGCCCACGCCGCGGATGCCCATCTTCGGGTCGACGTGGAACTCCCCCATCCCCTCGGGATGGCCGGTGATGATGACCGCGCCGATGCCGTACGGGCCGGTGGTCCCGGCCAGGCGGGCGAAGACGATGATCGTGTCGGCCTCGCGGCCGCCGGTGATCCAGCACTTCGTGCCGGTCAGCCGGAACCCGTCGCCGTCGGGCGTCAGGGTGGCGCGGAGGTCGGTGCCGGCGCTGCCGGCGGCCGGCTCGCTCATCGCGATCGCGAAGTGGTTGGTGCCCGCGGCGACGCCGGGCAGCAGCCGCTGCTTCATCTCCTCGGTGCCGAGGACGTGGATCGCGCGCCACGGGCCGTTGAGGAACGGCTGGACCGTCATCGCGGTGCTCAGGCACGCCCGAGCCAGCTCCTCGACGACGATGCAGCCCTCCAGGAGCGACTCACCCTGGCCGCCGTACTCCCGCGGGATCGTGAGCCCGACCAGCCCGGTCTCCAGGACCGCGTCGAAGGTACGCCGGGGGAACTCCTCGGACTCGTCCCAGTGGCTGGCCATCGGGCGCAGCTCGGTGACGGCGACCTCCCGGGCGAGCTCCCGGATCTCGCGCTGGCGCGGGGTCAGCTCGGCCCACAGGCCGTCCCAGCTGATCTCGGGATCGAGACCAGCGGGGTCCCACACGTCCCGAGCGATGTCGAACATCGGCTCCTCGGTGAGGTCACCGGCATCGGTCGTCGGAAGAGAGGCGTCGACGCTCATCTGGTCCCTTTCAGCAGGGTGGAGGGGGGTGGCGGGGGTGCCGTTCAGCTCGGGTCCGCGGGTCATCGCGGGGCCATGCGGATGGCGCCGTCGAGGCGGATCGTCTCGCCGTTCAGCATTGGGTTGGACAGGACGTGGGCCGCCAGCGAGGCGAACTCGCCCGCCTCGCCCAGCCGGGCCGGGTGCGGGACGGAGGCGGCCAGCCGGTCGCGGACGTCCTCGGGCACCCGGGCCAGGATCGGGGTGTCGAAGAGCCCCGGGGCGATCGTGCACACCCGGACGTGGTTCCGGGCCAGGTCGCGCGCCGCGACGATGGTCATCCCCACGACGCCGGCCTTGGATGCGGCGTACGGGAGCTGGCCGATCTGGCCCTCCCACGCGGCGACCGACGCGGTCAGGACACAGGCCCCGCGCTCGCCGTCCGGGAGGTCCGGCAGCGCGACCATCGCCGCTGCCGCGTGCCGGAGCACGTTGAAGGTGCCGATCAGGTTGGTGCGGATGACGCCCTCGAACGCCTCGAGCGAGCCGGGCGTGCCATCCCTCTCGACGACGCGGACCGGACCGCCGCGGCCGGCGCAGTGCACCAGCGCGCGCAGCTCGCCCAGCTCCGTCGCGGCGCTGACGGCCGCCGCCACCTGCTCGCTGTCGGTCACGTCGGCTGCGACGAACCGCGCGCGGTCGCCCAGCTGCTTGGCGACCAGCTCACCGTCGCTGGTCGGGAGGTCCACCAGCACGACGTGCGCGCCGTCCTCGATCAACCGCTCGGCGGTGGCGCGACCGAGTCCCGACGCCGCTCCGGTGACCAGTGCCGCTTTGCCGCGGATATCCATCTGTGTGCCCTTCTAGTTCCGAGATGTGGAGCCGACCGCCGTCAGGCGATCCGCTCCAGCACCGTTGCGTTGGCGAGGCCGCCGGCCTCGCACATGGTCTGCAGGCCGCGGGTGCCACCGGTCTGCTCGAGGTGGTTGAGCAGGGTGACGAAGATCCGGCACCCGGAGGCGCCGAGGGGGTGGCCCAGGGCGATCGCCCCGCCGCGCGGGTTGATCCGGGTGAAGTCGACGCCGAACTCCTTGGCCCAGGCCAACGGGACCGACGCGAACGCCTCGTTGACCTCGAACGCGTCGAAGTCGTCGAGGCCGAGGCCGGTCCGCTCGAGGATCCTGCGGGTGGCCGGGATGGGGCCGGTCAGCATCATCTCGGGGTCCTCGCCGACGACCGCGGAGCCGGTGATCCGGGCCCGCGGGGTCAGGCCGAGCTGCTCGGCGCGCTCCTCGCTCATCAGGAGCACAGCGGCCGCCCCGTCGGTGAGCTGCGAGCTGTTGCCAGCCGTCACCGACCAGGCGTGCCCGGGCAGCAGGTCGGCGTACTCCTGGGACTCGAAGACCGCCCGGAGGCCGGCCAGCCCCGCCATCGAGGTGTTCGCCCGGATGGTCTCGTCCCGCGTGACCTTGGTGCCGTCCGGCAGGGTCACCGCGACGATCTCGGAGTCGAAGGCGCCGGACTCGGCCGCCCGGAGGGCCCGCTGGTGCGAGTCCACGCTGAAGCCGTCCTGCTCCTCACGGGTGATCCCCCAGGTGTGCGCCACGCGCTCGGCCGCCACTCCCTGGGGTACGAGGCGGAACCGCTTGGCGATCCCCGGACCCCACGGGTCCTGCTCGATGCGGGCGATCCCCATCGGGACCCGGCTCATCGACTCCACCCCCGCCGCGATCACGACGTCGTGGAGCCCGGTGGCGATGCCCTGGGCGGCGAACTCGATGGCCTGCTGCCCCGATCCGCACTTGCGCTCCACCGTCGTCGACGGGACGTGCACGGGGAAGCCGGCCGACAGCCACGCCATCCGACCGGGGGTCGCGGACTGCTCGCCGGCCTGGCTGACACAGCCGACGATGACGTCGCCGACGATGCCGGGGTCGATCGAGGTGCGGGACACGAGGTGGGTCAGGGTCTGCGCGAGCAGCTCGACGGGATGCAGGGAGCTGAGCGCGCCGCCCGGCTTCCCCTTGCCCATCGGCGTGCGGCAGCCGTCGACGATGACGACGTTGCGGAGCTCCGCCATGTCAGGCTCCCTTCCGCGCCGGGCGCTGGTCGAAGGAGCGGCCGAGCATCTCCGAGGCGATCCGGGTGCGCTGGATGTTGGGCGTGCCGCCGGCCAGGGCCCAGCCGTGGGCGTCGCGGTGCATCCGCTCGAGGCCGTACTCCTCGGTGTAGCCGTTCGCGCCGTGCAGCATCATGGCGAGGTCGGTGACCCGCTTGGCCATCTCGTTGGCTGCGCACTTCGCGAGCGAGACGTGCAGGGTGTTCGGCTCGCCCGCGTCGAGCTCCGCGACCGCCCGGTCGCGCAGCATCCGCGCGGAGTCGATCTGCATCAGCATGTCGGCGAGGCTCAGCTGCACGGCCTGGAACTCCGCGATCGGTCGCCCGAACTGCTCGCGCTCCTGGACGTAGGCGACGGACTTGTCGAGGGCGGCCTGGCCGAGGGCCAGGCTCATGGTCGTGTTCCCGAGCCGCTCGATGGAGAACATCGAGAACAGCTGACGGAACCCGTCCGGCGGGCGGACCACGATGTTCTCGACCGGGACCTCGACGTCGTCGAGGATGACGTCCGCCGACGGCAGCCCGCGGAAGCCCATCAGCCGCTCGCGGGCGCCGAAGGAGACGCCCTTGCGGTCCGCCTCGACGATCACCGCGCCGATGCCGCGAGCACCCGGGGTGTCGTTCATCCGGCAGTAGACGAGGTAGCGGTCGGCGTCGCCGCCGTTGGAGATCCAGCGTTTGAGGCCGCGGACCACCACCGTGTCGCCCCGGATCTCGGCGCGGGTCACCATGTCGGTGGCCGCCGAGCCGGCGTCGGGCTCGGAGATCCCGACCGCCATGGCGTTCTCCCCGGTGATCACGCCGGGCAGGAAGCGCTGCTTCTGCTCGGCCGTGCCGAGGCGGGCGAGGTGCTGGGCGGGGCCGACGTTGGCCTCGAAGACCTGGAAGGCCACGGGCGGCCAGATCTTGGCGAGCTCCTCGACGACGGTCAGCGCCTCGGCGAACGTGCCGCCGGAGCCGCCGTACTCCTCGGGCAGGGCGATGCCGAGCCAGCCGAGGGAGGCCAGGTAGCGCCGCTCCTCATGGGTGATCACGGTGCGCTCGCGGTCCCACTTCTCGACGTTCGGGGCGTAGCGCTTCTCGGCGACCTGACGGGCGACCGAGCGCAGCTCCTCGAGCGCGGCTGCGTCGACCTGGGCCGGCGCTGCCGGCGTCTGCATGGTTGTCATCGAGTCGGTTGCCTTCTCATTTCTGGAGTGCACGGTCTGCCTCGGCGCCCAGGAGGCGCGAGTTCACCGCGGGACGGGGGGGAGGGCTGGGTCAGCGGGTCTGGCCGTACTCGTTGTCGGCCCAGCGGACGAGTCGGGAGCCGAGCAGGCCCACCAGGGAGCTGAAGACGACCCCGACGATGGAGACGGTCACGACTCCGACGTACATCCGGTCGGGCACGAAGATCTGCCACGCGTGCCAGGTGTAGTAGCCGAGGCCCTCGTGGGCGTTCACGAACTCGACCGCAATGACGAGCAGCATGGCGGTGCCCGACGCCAGCTTGAGGCTGGCGACGATCTGCGGCGTGATCGCCGGCAGGACCATCCAGCGGAAGCGCTGCCCGCTCGACAGGCCGTAGGACCGCGCGACCTCGTGGTACGCAGTCGGGATCATCAGGGCGGCGGAGAGCGTGGTGAAGGCGACGATGTAGAAGGTGCCGAGCGAGATGAACACCAGCTTGGGCACCTCGCCGAGCCCGAAGATCAGCAGGAAGAGCGGCAGCAGGGCCAGCTTCGGGATGACGTACAGGGCCCGGATGATGGGCTCGAACAGCCACCGCAGCAACCGGATCTGGCTCATCATGAGCCCGGCCAGGATGCCGGCCACGGAGCCGACCAGGTAGCCGGTCAGCAGCCGGAAGATCGTGATCTGCATCTCGCCCCAGAGGAGTCCGCTGCGGATGTCCTCCCCCGCCTTGTCGGCGACCGCCGACGGCTGGCTGAAGAACCTCGCGTCGATCCAGCCGGCTCGCGCCGAGAGCTCCCAGGAGACCAGCATGCCGACGGGGATCAGCAGGGCCAGGACGATCCGGAGACGGGTGTCCCGCCGCGCCTGCTTCACCGTCGAGCGCTGCCTGGGATCCGGCCGACGCTCGACCCAGGTGCCGTTGGCGGCCGGGGTGGACCGGTCTGCTTGCATCGTCATCGCGTGCCTCTCGTCGTCTCGACGACCTCGCCGCGAAGGTCGGCCCACAGGTCCTCCTCGAGCTGGGTGAACTCGGGCGCCTTGCGTAGCTCCGCCGTACGGGGCTGGCCGAAGGGGACGTCGATGACCCGCTTCACCTTGCCCGGACGGGCCGACATCAGCGCGATCCGGTTCGACAGCAAGATGGCCTCGTCGAGGTTGTGCGTGACGAAGAAGACCGTGTAGTTGCGCTCGCGGACGATCGCCAGCAGCTCCTCCTGGAGCACCTTCCGCAGCTGGGCGTCGAGCGCGGCGAACGGCTCGTCCATCAGCAGGATCTCCGGCTCGACGACGAACGCCCGGGCCAGGGCGACGCGCTGCTTCATGCCGCCGGAGAGGTTGCCCGGCAGCGACTTCTCGAACCCGGCGAGCCCGACCCGCTCGATCCACTCCTGGGACCGGGACCGGGCCTCGCCGCGGTTCACGCCGGCAGCGTCGAGCCCGAGTCGGACATTGGCCTCCACGGTCCGCCACGGGAAGATCGAGTACTCCTGGAAGACCGGCGCCACCAGCGGACGGCTCGGGTCGTCGTGCTGGATCCGCACGGCGCCGCCGGTGGGCTGCTGGAGACCAGCGATCACCCGCAGCAGCGTGGACTTGCCGCAGCCCGACGGGCCGACGACCGAGAGGAACTCCCCCTTGCCGACCGTCAGGTCGACCTGGTCGAGGGCGACGACGTCCTCGCGCCCCTTGCGCCGGTAGCTGTACGACACCGACTCCATCGCGATCTTGTCCGGCCGCGGTACGTCGTCTCTGCTCGGCCGAGTCGTCTCGGCGGGCAAGGCCTCGGTCACGTCGGCCCCTCTCGGCATCGTCACGTTTTCGACTCTCGATTCGATTGAACGGAATCTGATTCAACTGGTATGAATCATCATCCGACCTGGCGTCGTATGTCAAGCGTCACAATCCACCGAGAACGAGGTCCCCATGCGCCTGTGCGCCAACTGGCTGCCACTCAGCACCGAGATGACCCGCGAGGTCGCGATCCGAGGCGAGGCCGCCGGCCTATGGGGCCTCGGCATCGGCGACTCGCCGCACTACGGCGAGCTCTACTCCGCCTGCACGACGGCGCTCGCCGCCACCTCGTCGCTGGTCGTGAGCACGAGCGTCACCAATCCCGTCACCCGGCACTGGTCGGTGCACGCCAGTGCCACGCGGTCCCTGCTGCAGGCCCACCCGGGTCGCTTCCGGCTCGGCGTCGGGCGAGGCGACTCGGCGGTGCACACCTTCGGGCTCCGGCCCGCGCCTCTGCGTGACCTCGAGGCCTTCGCCGTCCAGGTCTCCGACGAGGTCACGAGCTCGGGCGCCGAACCGTTCGTGCTCCTGGCGGCCAGCGGTCCGGCGACCTCCCGCGTGGCCGGGCGGGTCGCCGACGGGGTGATCGCCGGCGTGGGCGCCGACCCGGTCGCCCTGTCGATGGTCCGGGACTCCGCGGCCTCCACCCGGGCCGCCGGTCGGCCGACCGTGGAGGTCTGGGCGTCCGTGCGGCTCGCGATCGGTCGCGATGCGAGCGAGGTCGAGCAGCTGCGACGACGGCTCGTCCCCCGAGCCGTCAGCGCCTCGCACTTCGCGTTCGCGTCGACCTTCGAGGGCAAGAACGTCCCCGCTGAGCTCGCGCCGGTGCTGGCCGAGCGCTACGCCGGCTACGACTACGGGTCGCACGGACGGTCCGGCAAGACCAGCAACGCGACGATGTTCGCCGACCGCCCCGACATCGAGGACTACCTCGTCAACCGGTTCGCGGTCGTCGGCACCCGGGAGCAGTGCCGGCAACGGCTCGAGGAGATCTCCC
Source organism: Nocardioides pantholopis (assembly GCF_003710085.1). Lineage (NCBI taxonomy): Bacteria > Bacillati > Actinomycetota > Actinomycetes > Propionibacteriales > Nocardioidaceae > Nocardioides > Nocardioides pantholopis. Next base: position 2,372,454 of record NZ_CP033324.1, read on the forward strand.
AGCACGTCGACGGGATCTACCTCTCGCTGCTGTTCGAGGACGCCTTCGAACAGCTCACGCGGATCGGCGAGATGCTCGGAACTCCATAGGGAGTGCCCCACGGTGCCTTCCGGAATCGGACTTTGTGGCGGCCTGGGCCGGGCCCGTTCAATCAGCGTCATGGACGAGCAGCACGCGCCGGACGAGGTCCGCCTGGAGTTCGATGGGCCGATCGCGACCATCACCATCGACCGCCCGGCGGTGAAGAACGCCCTGGACGCGGCGTCCTGGGCGGTACTCGCCCAGCACCTGCACGACGTCGTCCGGGCCGGCGCCCGCGCGCTGGTCCTGACCGGAGGCGGCGGCGAGTTCTGCGCCGGCGCCGACACCTCGGCACGCCGGCGCACCGAGCTGCATCCCCTCGACCGGCTGGGCGACGTCACCCGGCCGCTCCTCGCCCTGCACGAGCTGCCGATCCCCGTGATCGCCAAGGTCGACGGCGCGGCGGTCGGAGCCGGGTTCAGCCTGGCGCTCTGCGCCGACCTCGTCGTCGCCACCGCGCGCTCGCGGTTCGGGACGGTCTTCGCCAAGCGGGGGCTCTCCCTGGACACCGGCGCGTCCTGGTTGCTCCCCCGCGCGGTCGGGCTGCAGACCGCCAAACGGCTCGCCTACCTCGCCGAGGTGATCGACGCACCCGAGGCGCACCGGCTGGGGCTCGTCACCTGGCTCGTGGAGGAGGACCAGCTCGATCCCTTCACCCACGACCTCGCGACCCGCCTGGCCGACGCCCCGCCGATCGCCCTGCGCCTGGACAAGCAGCTGCTCGAGCACTCCTACGGCCGCTCGTTCCAGGAGGCGATCCAGGCCGAGAACACCGCCCAGGTAGTCAACATCGGCACCGACTCCCCCACCGCCCGGGAGGCGCTCGCCGCCGGACGCCGTCCCGAGTTCACCGGCCGCTGGCGCGGCTGACCCCCACCTTCCCAACGCCCCGGAGGACCTGTGATCCAGTCATCGATCTACGCCGACGAGCACGAGGCGTTCCGCCAGTCCGTGCGCACCTTCCTGGACAAGGAGGTCGTGCCGCACTTCCCGGACTGGGAGGTCGCGGGCCGGGTCCCGCACGAGCTGTTCCGCAAGCTCGGCGACCTCGGCATGCTCGGTCTCCGGGTCCCGAGCGAGTACGGCGGGGGCGGGACCGACAGCTTCCTGTACTCCTCGGTGTGGTCGGAGGAGTGCGCACGCGCCGGCGTCTCCCTGGGCGGCGCCGCGACCCACATGAACCTCGTCATCCCCTACGTCGTCCGGCTCGGCACCGAGGAGCAGAAGCAACGCTGGCTGCCGGACATGGCCGCCGGGACGCGGATGGGCTCGATCGCGATGACCGAGCCGGGCACCGGCTCGGACCTGGCCGGCATCCGCACCCACGCCCGGCGCGAGGGCGAGCACTGGCGCCTGTCGGGCAGCAAGACCTTCATCACCGGGGGCATCAACGCCGACCTCGTCGTCGTCGTCGCCCGGACCAGCGAGCACGACAACCGCCGCATCGGGCTGTCGCTGTTCGTCGTCGACACGACCAGCGCCGGCTTCAGCCGGGGTCGCAACCTGGAGAAGATCGGCCTCCGCGCGACCGACACCGCGGAGCTCTTCTTCGACGACGTCATGGTCCCGGCCGACCACCTCCTCGGCGAGGAGGGGCAGGCCTTCCGCTACCTGGCCCACAACCTGGTCCAGGAGCGGCTCGGCATCGCCCTCGGCTCCCAGGTGTCGGCCGAGAAAGCGCTGCGGATCACGATCGGGTACGTCAAGGACCGCAAGGCGTTCGGCCAGCCGGTGTCCTCCTTCCAGAACACCAAGTTCGAGCTGGCCGGCTGTCACGTCGACCTGACTGCCGGACGGGCACTGCTCGACCAGGCCATGCGCGCCCACGAGGCCGGAGAGCTCACCGCCCCCGAGGCCTCGACCGTGAAGGTCTACTGCACCGAGATGCAGAACCGCGTCATCGACCGGTGCCTGCAGCTGCACGGCGGCTACGGATTCATGCGCGAGTTCGCGATCGCCCGGATGTACACCGATGCCCGCATCTCCCGCATCTACGGTGGGACCAACGAGGTCCAGCGGGTCATCATCGCCAAGTCGCTGGGCCTCTGAGCCGGCCGACCCACGGCCCCCAGCCCGGGAGGGAGCACGTCATGGAGCTGCAGCAGCTGCGCTACTTCCTCGCGGTGGCCGAGGCCGAGAGCATCAGCGGCGCCGGAACCGTGCTTGGCCTCAACCAGTCGACGATCTCGCAGTCGGTCCACTCCCTCGAGCGCGAGCTGGGCACTCCCCTGTTCCACCGCACCGCCCGCGGCATGACCCTCACCTCGGCAGGTCACACGCTGCTCGGCCCCACCCGCCGGATCCTGCGTGAGATCCGTCAGGCCGAGGCCGCCGTGTCGGCCGACCCTCGGCGCCGGCTGCCGCGCCTGGACCTCGCGGCCCTGGCGCCGGCCCTGAACGGGGGGTTCGGCGAGATCCTCGCATCGTTCCTCCGGGCGCATCCCGAGACGGTGGTGCACGTCCACGAGCTGGGCTCGGAGCAGGAGGCAGCCGAGGTCCTGGCCGCCGGCACCGCCGAGGTGGTCGCCACCCGCCTCCCGCTCGACATCGGCCGGGCCGGGGACCAGCTCGCCACCCTGCCGCTCGGCTCCTACGACGTGTTCGTCGCCTATCCGCCGGCCGACCGGTCCCTCTCGGACCCGCCGATCGTCCCGGTCTCGCACCGGTCCACCACGCTGTCCGACCTGCACGACGTGCCCCTCGTCCTGATGCCGCCGCGGCCGATCCTGTCGGCCGGGATGGAGGCGATGATCGACGAGAACGAGCCGCACCTGCGCCGTCGGGCGGTCGTCGGGCAACGCGAGACGCGGATGGCGTGGATGCTGGAGGGCATCGCCGCGACCCTGCTGGGGTCGCGGCCGGCGTCGTCCGCCGAACGTCAGGGAGCCCGCCTGGTGCCGCTCAGCGGCGCCTCCGGGTTCACGGTCGGTCTGGCCTGGGATCCGCAGACGGTGTCGCCGGTCGGTCGCCAGTTCGTGGCGGAGGCGTCCGGGGCGGCAGCGCGATCCGCAGGAGCGCGCTGGCGGCCGGGGACAGCGGCCCCGGCCGGTGCGCCAGTCCGACCCGGCGAGACAACGGCGGCTCCAGCGACCTGAGCACCGCGCCGGGCAGGAGCCGCTCGGCCACGGCACGCGGCACGAAGGTCACCACCACGTCCTGCTGCACCAGGTCCCACAGCAGCTGCCGCTGAGCGCACCGGAGCTGCGGACGACCGATCAGCGCGGCCATGGTCCGCTCGCTCTCGGTCGACACGCCGTGCTCGCGCGCCATCACCCCCGTCGGTAGGTCGGCGACCTGGCTCCGCGGCAACGGGTCCGGGAGCCCGGCCCCCGTCAGCGGGCCGGCCGCGAGCACGAGCTCCTCCTCGCCGATCTCCACGGTCTCGAGCGAGGCCTCGTGCACCGGGAGCTCGACCAGGCCGACCTCCGAGATCCCGTCGCGCAGCTCCGCGAGGACACCCCCCACGCTGCCCGGCTCCGAGACGTGAACCTGGAGGTCCGGGTGCTCCTCGAGGAGGGTGCGGACCCAGCTGGCCAGCGGATGCACCGCCAACGTCGACACGGCCGCGACACTCAGCCGGCCGGCATCGACCCGGGTCACCCGCTCGATCCGCTCGCGGGCGCCCTCGACCTCCGCAAGCACCGTTCGCGCCCGGCCCTCCAGCTCCCGGCCGGCGTCGGTGAGCACCAGCTGCCGTCCGGCGCGCTCGAAGAGGCCGACCCCGAGGCGCAGCTCCAGGGTCCGCAGCGACTGCGAGACCGACGGCTGCGCCACGAAGAGCGCCTCGGCCGCCCGCGTCACGCCACCATGGTCGATGACCGCGAGGAAGTAGCGCAGCAGCCGGAGGTCCACGCCGCGCACGGTAGTCGACGCCGCCGGCCGGCATCGGAGGTCGACCCATAGGCAGCGTCGATCCCCGCTGCCGGGATCAGGTCTTTGTCGGCGACGGGTGAGGGCCGACACAGTTCCGCACGTGAGCGTCGTACCCAGCAGCGCGGCCCAGGCGACGGCCTGGCGCACCCGCACCCTGCCCGCACCCGAGGAGGTCCGCCCCGGGCTGTGGGCCCTCGCGGTCCCGGTGCCCACGCCGATCGTCTACACGCTCTGCTATGTGCTCGTGGCCGATCACGGCCTGCTGGTCATCGACCCCGGCTGGCCCGACGACGCGTCCCGGGACGGGCTGGTCGCGGGTCTGCGTGCGCTCGGCGCCACGCCTGCGGACGTCACCGACGTCGTGGTCACCCACCTGCACCCCGATCACGCCGGCCTCGCCGGCTGGCTTCTCGACCGCGCACCGGACGCCAGCCTGGCCATGCACCCCGAAGACCTGGACCGGCTGCTCCCCCAGGGCCAGCAGCGTCGCACGGAGACCGACCGGGTCTGGTCGGCGTACATGGCCACGGTCGGCGCGCCGGAGGCGCTGGCGATCGGGACCCGCGCCCTCGTGATGCCACCGCTGACCGCGGCGCAGGCCGACCGGGCCCGGGCCCTCGGCGACGGCGAGCACCTCCGCCACGGGGACTGGGACCTGGAAACGGTGTGGACCCCCGGCCACACCCGCGGCAGCCTGGTGCTGCTGGAGCGCCGGCACCGGCTGCTCATCTCCGGCGACCACATCCTGCCCACGGTGACCCCCGCGGTCAGCCAGCAGGCCGACGCCGAGCACGACATCCTCGGCGACTTCCTGCGCTCCCTGCTCCGGGTGCGGGACCTCCCGGCGGACGAGGTGCTGCCGGGGCACCAGTACCGCTTCCGAGGCCTCGCCGACCGGGTCGACGCGATGGTCGACCACCATCGGCGCCGGCTGACCGAGCTCGAGTCCGCCGTCGCGGGCCAGCCGGGTGCCTCCTGCTACGACCTGACCCAGCAGCTGCGCTGGAGCACCTCCGACTTCGGCGCGCTCTCGCGCCGCGACCGGGCGATGGCGGCCCGGGAGACCCTCGCCCACCTGACCCACCTGCGCCTCGCCGGCCGGGTCACCGCCCACGACACCGCCCCGGCCACCTCGTGGTTCGGCGGCGGAGAGGACCTGCCATGAGCATCACCGTCAGCCCGGACGGCACCTGTGCCGGACGCGTCGCCGTCGTCACCGGAGCCGGGCGCGGTCTCGGCGCCGCGTACGCGCGCCGGCTCGCCGCGGCCGGAGCGGCCGTCGTCGTCAACGACCTCGGCGTGGGCCTGGACGGCGAGACGGACGGGACGACGCCCGCCGAGGAGGTCGCGGCCGAGATCAACGCCGCCGGCGGCCGCGCCGTCGCCAGCGGCCACGATGTCTCCTCCTGGAAGGAGGCCGGGCAGCTGATCGGGCTCGCCGTCGACACCTTCGGCGGCCTCGACGTCCTGGTCAACAACGCCGGCGTGCTGCGCGACCGGACCATCACCCGGATGACGGAGGCCGAGTGGGACTCGGTCATCCAGGTGCACCTGAAGGGCAGCTTCGCGACGACCCACCACGCGGCGAACCACTGGCGCGAGCGGTACGCCGCGGAGCCGGAGCGGGCCGGTCGGCTGATCAACACGACCTCCGTCTCCGGCCTGTTCGGCAACGTCGGTCAGGCCAACTACGCCGCGGCCAAGGCCGGGATCGCCGCGATGACGATCGTCGCCTCCCTGGAGCTGGCGCGGTACGGCGTGACGGCGAACTGCGTCTCGCCCGGTGCGGCCACCCGGATGACGGCGACCCTCGCCGGCCGCGACCCCGACGACCCAACCCGCTCCCCCGAGTTCCCGGCTGCGGTCGTCGAGTGGCTCGCCTCCGACCGCGCACGGGACGTGACCGGCCGGGTCTTCCTGACGTCGGGCAAGCGGGTCTCGGTCGCGAACGGCTGGGAGCACGGCGCTCCGGCGACCCCGAGCACCGACCCCGGCGAGCTGGACGCCACCCTGCGGGACCTGTTGGCAGGCGCCCGCCCGAACGCCGACATGCGGGGCTGAGATGCTCGATCGCACCAGCGTCGGCGCCGTCTCCGCTCCGGTCGCCCGCACCTGGACCGCCGACGACGCACTCCTCTACGCCCTCGCCCTCGGCGCCGGGCCGGACCAGCTGGACCTCGTGACCGAGAACTCCCAGGGAGTCGAGCAGCGCCTCCTGCCGACGTACGCCGCCCTGCTCGCGGGGGGCACCAAGCCGCTGCGGGACCGACTCGGCGACTGGCCGCCGCAGGCCACCGTGCACGGCGCCCAGCGGGTCCGCCTCCCCGCCCCGCTCCCGGTCGCGGGCGAGGTGGAGGTCGTCTCGACGGTGACCCGGATCGCCGACAAGGGCTCCGGCGCGCTGCTGGAGGTCGAGGCCACCGGCCGCGACCCGAAGGACGGGTCCGCGGTGTTCACCGCCGTGACGACCCTCTTCCTGCGCGGCCAGGGCTGGGGGGAGCCCGAGAGCGGCTCCGACCCCGACCCGGTCCCCGACCGGGCCCCGGACCTCGAAGTCGAGGCCGGCACCACCGAGAGCCAGGCGCTGCTCTACCGACTGTGCGGAGACCGCAACCCGCTGCACAGCGACCCGGTCTTCGCCCGACGCGCGGGCTTCGAGCAGCCGATCCTGCACGGCCTGTGCACCTGGGGCCTCACCGCGCGCGCCCTCCTCGGGGAGCTCGCGCGGCTCGGCGAGCCGGACCCGCTCGGCCGGGTCGCGGCGTACGCCGGCCGGTTCCGCGCCCCCGTGACGCCCGGCGAGACCCTCACGATCCGCGCCTGGCACACCGGGCCCGGCACCTGGGCCCACACCACCTCGGTCGGCGACCGCACGGTCGTGGACCGCGGCGAGCTCACCCTGCACCCGGAGGCCCTATGACGACCACTGCGACGGCCACCGAGCCCTACCCCGTCCCCCGGCCGACCCCAGAGACCCGGCCCTACTGGGACGCGACAGCGCGTCACGAGCTCGTGCACCACCGCTGTGCCTCCTGCGGGTCCGGCACCCAGCACCCCCGCGCGATCTGCGGGTGCGGGTCCACCGCGCTCAGCTGGGCGCTGTGCTCGGGGCGCGGCCGCCTGCACTCCTACGTCATCGTGCACCGCCCGGAGCCGGTCTTCGCCGCGGAGGCGCCCTTCGTGCTGGCCGTGGTCGAGCTCGACGAGGGCGTGCGGATGACGACCCGGATCGTCGAGGTGGACCCGGTGCCCGAGGCCCTGCGCCTGGACATGCCGGTCGAGCTGCGCTGGCTGGAGCGCGGGTCGGTCAGCCTCCCGGTGTTCGCCCCGAGCCCGGAGCCGGCCGCATGAGCGCCCTGATCGTCGGGGCGGCGGAGACCGACGCGCTCGGCCGCAACCCCGACCAGTCCGTGCTGGGACTGAACGTCGAGGGCGGCCTGCGTGCCCTGGCGGACGCCGGGCTCGAGCCCGGTCAGATCGACGGCGTCGCCGGCGCGTACTCCCCGCACGGGGTCGCCCACGCGCTCGGCATCACCCCGCGCTGGGTGGACACCACCAACGTCGGTGGCTGCTCCTTCCTCATGCACGTCCGCCATGCCGCCGCCGCCATCGCCGCGGGCCACGCGACCCGGGTGCTGATCACCCACGGCGAGTCGGGGCGGTCCCGGATCGGGACGGTGCCGCGGCCCCGCGACCCGCAGTCGTGGACCGGCCAGTTCGAGGAGCCGTACGGCGCGAAGCCGCCGTACACCCGGTTCACCCTGCCCGCGATGCGCTACCTCCACGACCACGGGCTGGACGAGGTCGCCCTCGCCGAGGTGGTCGTCGCGCAGCGACGCTGGTCCGCCCGGGTCCCGCGGGCCGGCCGACGCGACCTGCTGAGCGTCGAGGAGGTGCTGGCGGCACCCAGCCTCGCCTGGCCGTTCCGGGTCCCGATGGTGTGCATGCTGACCGACGGCGGCGGCGGGCTGGTGGTCACCTCGGCCGAGCACGCCCCCGCCGCGCAGCGCGCCCGCGCCGTCCACGTCCTCGGCACCGGCGAGGGCGCCGACCCGCTGCTCGTCGCGCAGGTGCCTGACCCGGCCGGCTCCTCGGCCGCGCGGCGGGCGGCCGACGACGCGTTCGCCGAGTCCGGGCTGACGCGCGCCGAGGTCGACCACGTGATGGTCTACGACGCATTCGCCCACCTGCCGCTGATCGGGCTGGAGAACCTCGGCCTCGCACCGCCCGGCAAGGCCGCGGAGCTAGTCGGGGCGGGCGAGACCTCGCCGGGCGGCTCGCTGCCGCTCAACACCAACGGCGGCGGGCTCGCCTACACCCACACCGGCATGTACGGCATGTTCGCGATCCAGGAGGCGGTGCGCCAGCTGCGCCACGAGGCGCCCGCCCAGGTGCCCGGCGCCCGCACCAGCGCCGTACTCGGCTTCGGCGGGATGTTCACCGCCGCCGCCGTCCTCCTGCTCGGACGGGACTGACCATCACAACGAGAGGCTCCACCGTGCGCAACTTCTTCGGCTACGCCGAGCAGGACCCCGACCGGGTCGCCGTCGTCCACACCGACGGTCAGAGCATCAGCTACGGCGAGATGCGCGACGACGCCAACCGGGTCAGCAACTTCCTCTGGTCGCGTGGCCTGAAGCCCGAGCAGACCGTCGCGACCCTGCTGCCGAACTCCTACCAGCTGATGGCGGTCGTCCGCGGCGCCACCCAGATCCCGCTGTACCTCACCCCGGTCAACTGGCATCTCACCGCGGCCGAGATCTCCTACGTGCTGACCGACTCCGGCGCCCGCGTCCTGTTCACCGCCGAGCCGTTCATGGAGCTGGCCAGGACCGCGGTCGCCGAGGCGGGCCTTCCCCCGGAGACGGTCGTCGCGGTGGACGTCGTACCTCCCGGAGCCGGCTCCCGGCTGAGCGGCCCGGTGCGTGCGGCCGCCGCCACCACACCGCCGAACCAGGGCGCCGGCAACCGGATGCTCTACACCTCCGGAACCACCGGACGTCCGAAGGCGGTGCGGCGCCCGCTGCGCGGCATCAGCCCAGTCGAGGCCGCCGGCTCGGCGCTGGCCCGGGCCGAGCGGTACGGCGCGGACCACGAGGACGGCGTGTTCCTCGGCGTCGCCCCGATGTACCACGCCTCGCCGCTCGCGTACGCCGACCAGGCGCTCGACGTGGGCCACCGGGTGGTGCTGCTCGAGCGCTGGACCCGGGACGGCGCCCTGGCGGCGATCGCCGAGCACGGCGTGACCTGGCTCTACCTGGTGCCGCTCATGATGCAGGAGCTGCTGACTCTCCCCGAGGCCGAGCGGGACGCCGCACGGGTCCGCTCCCTGCGCTCGATCGTGCACACCGCGGCGCCGTGCCCGCCGCACGTGAAGCGGGCGATGATCGACTGGCTGGGCCCGATCCTGGTCGAGGTGTACGGCGGCACCGAGGGCAGCGCCACCGTGATCACCTCCCCGGAGTGGCTGACCCACGTCGGCAGCGTCGGCAGGCCGCTGCCCCACGTCAGCGTGCGGATCCTGGACGAGGCCCGCAACGAGGTGCCGACCGGGCAGGTCGGGACCGTGTACTTCAGGAACGACGAGCTCGCGTTCGTCTACCTGGGCGACCCCGAGAAGACTGCGGCCTCGCGCCTCGACGGGCACGTCACGCTCGGCGACCTCGGCCGGTTCGACGAGGACGGCTACCTCTACCTCTCCGACCGGGCCGCCGACCTGATCATCAGCGGCGGGGTGAACATCTACCCCGCCGAGGTCGAGCACGCCCTGGTCGAGCTGCCGGGGGTGAGCGACGCCTGCGTCGTCGGCCGCCCGGACGACCGGTGGGGCGAGAGCGTCCACGCCGTCGTCGTACTCGACCGCCCCGGCACCGCCGAGGACCTGGCCGCGTCGCTCACGGCCGAGCTGCGCGTCAAGATCGCGGGCTACAAGATCCCGCGGAGCTGGGACTTCGTCGACGCGCTGCCCCGCTCCGCGGCGGGCAAGCTACTGCGGCGCGAGGTGCGGAAGGGCGCGGCGGCGCCGCGGGCGTGACCGTGCCGGGCGGGGGGCGACCGGCCGCGCTCGAGGAGTCCAGGGACGACGCGTCCCGCGGGGCGCGCGCCCTGGTCCTCGACCGCACCTTCGGCACCCTCTTCTGGGGCAAGCTCCTGTCGTCGGCCGGCGTCTGGATGCAGGGCGTGACGGCCGCGATCGTCGTCTACGAGGGCACCGGCTCGGCCACCGCCGTCAGCCTGATCACCCTGGCGCAGGCGCTCCCCCAGCTGGTCCTGGGGCCGTGGTCGGGCGTGCTCGCCGACCGCAGGCACCCCGCGCGCCAGATCGTGCTCGGCCGGATGCTCTGCGTCCTCGGCTCGGGGCTGCTCGCCGCGTTTTTCGCGACCGTGGATCCCGGCCCGCTCCTGCTGGTCGGCGTGGTCTTCGCCTGCTCGCTCCTGGTCGGCACCGGCTTCGTGATCGGCGGTCCGGCGATGCAGTCGATCATCCCCGACCTGGTCCGACCCAGCGAGCTGCACACCGCGATGACCCTCAACACGGCCCCGCTGACCACGGCCCGGATCGCCGGGCCGGCGCTCGGCGCCTTCGTCCTCGGCTGGGCCGGGCCCGCTGCCTCCTTCGCGGTCAGTGCCGCCACCCACGCGGTGTTCGTGCTCCTCCTCGTCCTGGTGGCACGGATCCCGCACCGGTCCGAGGGCGACCGAGGCACCGCGGTGTCGATGCGCGCCGGGCTGACCTACCTGCGGGCCCACCCGCGCCTGTGGGTGATGCTCGGGGCGACCGCGCTGCTCGGCATCGGCACCGAGCCGTCCCTCACGCTGGCTCCGGCGCTCTCGGAGTCCCTGCACGGCAACGTGCTGCTGGCCGGCCCGCTCACGCTGTCCTTCGGCATCGGCTCGCTGGCCGGCCTGCTCGGCACCCCCGTGCTGCGGCGGTGGGCCACGGTCGGCCAGGCCGCCTGGATCGGGCTGCTGACGATGATCGTCGGCATGGGACTGGTGGCGGCGCTGAACTCGCCCGCCTGGGCGTTCGCCTGCTTCGGCGTGGCCGGGGCGGGGTTCTCCTGGGGGATGGCGGGGTTCAGCTCGCTGCTCCAGTCCGAGACCGACCGAGGGTTCCGCGGCCGGGTGATGGCCTGGTGGCTCGTCGCGTTCCTCGGCTTCCGGCCGCTGTCCGCGTCCACGACCGGACTGATCACCGACCTGCTGTCGGTCCGCGCGGCGTTCGCCGTCTCGAGCGCGGCGCTGGCGGTCTGTGCCGGACTCCTGGGCCTCGCCTTGTGGCGCCGGTCACCTCCGACTAGATTCCACTGAGCAGAGTCGAGTTCATGTCATTTGAATCGAATGGAAGTGAGGGTGTCGTGCGTGCACTGGTGTGGGACGGGGACCGGCTCGCCGTCGAGGAGGATGTCGACGTACGCCGACCCGGTCCGGGCGAGGTCGCCGTCGAGATCAGGATGGCTGGGCTCTGCCACAGCGATCTCAGCCCCATGGAGGGGCGGATCCCCCAGCCGACGCCGGTCATCCTCGGCCACGAGGCGGTCGGTGTCGTCGTCGAGGCCGGCGCGGGCAGCGACGTCCCCATCGGCCAGCGGGTGGTGATGACCGTACTGCGCCGCTGCGGCAGCTGTCGGCACTGCCTGGCGGGGCGGCCGACGCTGTGCACCGCATCCGGGGAGCCGGTCCCGAGCCCGTTCTCCCGGCACGGGGAGACGATCCACCAGTTCGTGCGGCTGGGCGCGTTCGCGGAGCGGATCGTGGTGACCCGCGACCAGGTGATCGCGGTCCCCGACGCCCTCTCCGACCCGGTCGCGGCGATGCTGGGCTGCGCCACGATCACCGCCTTCGGCGCCGTCGAGCAACGTGCTCGACTGCAGGCCGGAGAGACCGCCCTGGTGACCGGTGCCGGCGGCATCGGCCTCAACGTCGTCCTCGCCGCTCGGGCGGCGGGCGCCTCCCGCATCGTCGTGGTGGACCGCAACCCCGCCAAGGAGCAGATCGCCAGGAAGTGCGGCGCCACCGACTTCCTGGTGCCCTCCGGCCCGGCCGCGATCGCTCCCGCAGTGCTCGATCTGGTGCCCGGCGGCGTGGACACCGCGTTCGAGTGCGCGGGCAACACCGCCCTCCTCGAGGCGGCCATCACCAGCCTCGCCTGGGGCGGGCGGGCCGTGATCCTCGGACTGCCCCCGACCGGCACGACCCTGGACCTCCAGGTGCGCGCGCTCTTCCACGACAAGTCGCTGCTGGGCTGCCGGATGGGATCGGTCGATCCCCAGACCGTGCTGCCGCTCCTCGCCGAGCGGGTGCTGGCCGGCGAGATCGACCTGGATCCGCTGATCTCGACGATCGTGCCCATGGAGGGCGCCGCCGACCTCGTCGAGGACCTGCGCAACGGTCGGATCGACCGCGGCTTCATCGACTTCGGGGCCCGGTCATGAGTGTCACGGTCTCGGTGCCGACGCACCCGTGCTGGATCGCCGGCCAGCCGGTCGAGACGCCGACGACGTACGCCGTGCACGACCCGTACACCGAGCAGGTCATCGCCCACGTGGCCGACGCGGTCCGTGCCGTGGCGGACGCCGCGGCCGACGCGGCGGCCGCGGCCAGCGCGGAGTGGGCGGCCACCCCGGTCGCCGTACGCCGTCGGGTGCTCGGCCGCGCCGGCGAGCTCCTCGAGCAACGCCGCGACGAGCTCGTCGAGCTGGCCATGGCCGACGCCGGCGCCCGCCGGGACGTCGCCGAGCAGACCCAGGTCGATGCCGCCCTGCTCCGGCTGCGGCAGTGGTCGACGAAGTCGGCGGACCTACTCGAGGTGCCGGTCGACCCCACTGTCAACGGCCTGGCGGGCCGGGTGACCAGGCTGCCGGTCGGGGTCGTGGCCTGCATCAGCCCCTACAACTTCCCGCTGCTCGCGATGGTCGGCAAGATCGCGCCGGCACTCTTCGCCGGCAACGCCGTGGTGATGAAGCCGGCGCCGCAGGACCCGCTGCTCGTGGTCGCCCTGACCGAGGCGCTCAACGAGGCCCTGGCCGCCGAGTCCGCCCCGCCGGGAGCGGTCAACCTGGTGGTCGGCGCCGGCGCGGAGTCCGGCGCCGCCCTGGTCGACCATCCCGCCGTCGGCGCAGTCAGCTTCACCGGGAGCACCACCGTCGGCACCGAGATTTACCGCTCGGCGGCGCCGGGCATGAAGCGGCTGCTGATGGAGCTCGGCGGCAAGGGCGCGCTCGTCGCACGCGCCGACGCGGACCTGGACGACGTGGTGGCCGCCGCCACCCGGGCCTGGACGGTGCACGCCGGCCAGATCTGCGTCACCCCCGCTCGGATCATTGTCGACCGGAGCATCCACGACGAGCTGGTCCGGCGCCTCCGCGGCGTCCTCGCGAGCCTCGTGCACGGGGACCCCCGAGACCCGGCCACGACGACCGTGCCGCTGATCTCGCCCGTGCAACGCGACCGGGTCGCGGACCTCGTCGCGTCGGCCCGCGCCGAGGGAGCCCGGGTCGAGACCGCCACCGGCATCCCCGAGCGGGGCTGGTTCCACCCCGCGACCCTGGTCCTCGACGCGACGCCGGACCTGACCGTGATGCAGGAGGAGGCCTTCGGGCCGGTCATCTGCGTGACGGCGTCGGACTCCGACGACGAGGCCGTCACGATCGCGAACGCGACCCGCTACGGCCTCACGGACCAGGTCTACTCCCGGGACCTGGCCGCGGCCGAGGCCGTCGCCGGACGGCTCCGTGCCGCCCAGGTCGGGATCAACACCTGTGCGCGCCGGATGGACCTCCCGTTCGGCGGCAGCAAGGCCAGCGGCCTCGGTCGCAGCGGTGGGACCTATGCGCTCGACTCCTACACCGAGCTGCGGGCCGTGGTCTGGCCGAGCACCGACTGAGGTCGACCGGATCGCGGGCGTCGCCGACGGGCCGCTGACAGGGAAGCCGCCCGTCAGCGGCCGGTCCACTCCGGGCGTCGACCCTCGACGAACGCCCGGGCGCCCTCCTGCGCGTCGGCCGAGGCCCGGACCGGGTCGCTGATCTCCGCCTGCCGCTGGAAGAACTCGGCGTCCGTCCAGTCCTGGGACTCCACGACGATCTGCTTGCTCGCCCGCACGGCCAGCGGCCCGTTGCGCCCGACCTCCTCGGCCAGCTCCAGGGCGCGGGCGAGGGCCTCCCCCGACGGCACCAGCCGGTTGACCAGGTGCACCTCATGGGCGCGGGACGCCGAAATCCTGGCCCCAGTGAGGATCCACTCCAGGGCGATGTTGCGCGGGATCTTGCGGGGCAGGCGCATCAGCCCGCCGCCCGAGGCCACCAGTCCCCGGGTGACCTCGAGCTGACCGAAGAACGCGTCCTGGGCCGCCACCACCAGGTCGCACGCGAGCACCATCTCGAACCCGCCGCCCAGGGCGGCACCCTCGACGGCGGCGATGAGCGGCTTCTGCGGCGGTCGCCGGACCAGGCCGGCGAAGCCGCGCTCCGGGATCGAGGGCCGCTGACCGGCCAGGAACGCGCGCAGGTCGAGCCCGGCGCAGAAGTGGCCGTGCGCGCCGGCGAGGACGCCGACGGTGACGTCGGGGCGCGCGTCGAGCTCGTCGAAGGCCGCGGCGAGCAGCTCGGAGGTGACAGCATCGACCGCGTTGCGCACCGCGGGCCGGTCGATCGTGATCACGAAGGTGCGTCCTGCGGTCTCGGTCCGGACCGTCACCGTGGGTCTCTCCTGTCGAGTTGGCCGCGCAGCGGCGCGGGCGGCGGCCGCGTGGGTCCGCCGATCGAGAGCGTGAGGCGATGGGCCGCCGCGACGACCTCGCGGACAATGGCGGGCCCCCGCGCGGGCCGGCCTGCGCCGGCCACCTTGCCGGGACCCGCGACCGGCCCAGCGATCGGTACCGCGACACCGATCGCGCCCACCGGGCGACCTCGCTGGTCGAACACCGGTGCCGCCGCGGCCCAGACGCCGGGCCAGTGCCGCCCCGCCCCCACCGCGAACCCGCGCCGCGCGCCGACCCCCAACTGGTCGTACCACGCCCGGCGCGCCGGCAGCGGGTGCAGCGCGGCCGCCTGGGTGGCGAGCACCCGGTCGACCTCGCCGCGCGGGAGGAAGGCCAGCACCGCGTGCCCGGTCCTCGTCTCCAGCGCGCTGTACCGGCCGCCGAGGGGGACCTGGGCACGGGCCCGCTTGTCCGGCACGGCCCGGCCGGAGTAGGTGAGCCAGCCGTCCTCGTAGGCGGCGTAGACGGCCGTCTCGTCGACGCGCTGGACGAGGTCGCGCAGCACCCGATCGGTCTGGGCGGGCGTGCCGATCGAGTCGTTCACCGCACATCCGAGCTGCCAGGGCCGCAGGGTGGCGCGCCACCGCTTGTCGTCGTCCTGGCGGGCGAAGCCCTGGTCCCGGATCAGTCGCAGGGTCCGCAGGAGCGTGGAGGGGGTCAGCCCGGTCACCGTCGCCAGGTCACCGAGCGAGGCCGGACCGTACTCGCAGACCGCGGCCAGCACCCGGAGCGTCCGGTTGATCGAGCCCGCCGCCGGTGGCGATCCCGGTGCCGCGGACGTCGGGACGGCCTCGGAGACGGTCATCGGGCCTCTTCCTTGAAGGTGAGCACTCCCGCGTCAAGGGCCGGACGTGCCGACCCCAGCCGCCGGACCTGGAAGTGCACGCTGCCGGGGCCGGTCGTCCGATAGCGCAGCTCCAGATCGTCCCCCGGCCAGACGGTGGCCCGGAAGCGCGCCTCCAGTGAGGTCATTCGACCGGGGTCTCCCCTGAGCACCTCGCGCAGCAGCAGCCGCGCGGTCACGCCGTAGGTGCACAGCCCGTGCAGGATCGGCCGGTCGAAGCCAGCGCGACGCGCGAACGCGGGGTCCGAGTGCAGCGGGTGCCGGTCACCGCAGAGCCGGTAGAGCAGCGCCTGGTTCTCAGGCAGCCGGTGCCGCAGCACCGTCTCGTCGCTCTCGTCGCTCACCTCCGGAGCCGGCTCCGGGGAGCGGGACGGGTCGAACCCGCCCGCGCCCCGGAGGAAGACCTGCCGCCGGGCCGTGAACAGCGGCTCCCCCGATCCGGGCTCGGTCGCCGTCGTGTCGACGGTCACCAAGGCGCCCGAGCCCTTGTCGGCGATCGCGACCACCGTCGACTCCAGCTCGGCCGCGCCCTCCGGCGCCAGCTCGCGGTGCCAGACGACCCGCTGCCCGGCGTACACCAGCCGCACCGGGTCCCAGGCCGGGCCGACCGCCTCCCGGACCGCCGCACCCGTCCTCCCGATCAGGGCGGCGTACGACGGGACGGCCCGCTGCCGGACCCCGATGCAGTTCTCGGTCGTCAGCGACAGCTCGTCCGGACCGGCGCCGAGCGCCACGGCGTACAGCAGGCTGTCCGTCGAGGTCCACGTCCGCGTCCAGCGGGGCGAGACGAAGCCCACCGCATCGAGGTTCGGCACCATCGCTAGGAGGGGCGCTCGCAGCTGTTCAGCGCCTCCACGAACCGGGTGTCGAGGATCTGGTCCACCGACAGCGGCTCGTCGTACTCCAGGTCGCCCTGGGCCGTCAGGAACTCCTGCAGACCCTCGAGGAAGTCACCCACCCCGTCCATCGAGAAGGTCGGGTCGAAGTCGAGCGGCAGCGAGGCCTCGACGGTCGCCTCCGGCAGGTCCTGGGCCTTGGCCAGCAGCGCGACCGTCTCCGGGTTCTCCCGGTAGTCGCCCTCGAGGTACTCCTCGCTCACGTCGCTGAGGACCTGCAGCACCCGGACCGCCACCTCGGGTCGGTCGAGCAGCGACGGGCCGGCGAGGAGCGTCGTCCCCGTGATGCCGGGCGCGTAGCCGGCGACCGGGACCAGGTCGGGATTCTTGGCCGCCTCCACCTCGAGGGGCGCGCTGATCCAGGCCAGGTCGACGGCGCCGTTGTCGAGCGCGACGAGGCCGTCAGGGGCCTGCATGACCTCCCCGGTCTGCACGTCGTCGAGCGTCATGTCGAACGGCTCCAGCGCGTTTTGCAGGATCATCGCGCTGATGCCGCGGGTGCCGGTCGGGCCGACCACCAGGCCGTCCTTGATCTTCGTGAGGTCGAGGTCGTCGGCGTCGCCGACGACGTCCTTGCGCGCCCAGAAGCCGGGCACCGGGGCGCCCGGGGGCGTCTCCGCCTGCCGATCCAGCGGGGCGATGAACTTGAGGTTCACGCCTTCGTTCACGACGTTGAAGTTGCCGGAGGTGTAGGAGGTGAGCTGGCCGTCGAGCTTGCCCTGGGCCAGGAGCGGGAGACCGTCCGCGGTCGGGATCGGCTCGATCTTGACCTCGAGACCGGCCTCCGAGAACGCGTCGGTGACATGCGCGAGCAACATCGGCGCGAACACCGGGAGCGGCTGACCCATCCCGATGGTCACGCTGCCCGAGGTGTCGGACGTGGGGCAAATATCGGCGGCCGACTTGGTGTCGGCCTCGTCGGCGCTGGACGAGTCACCGCCACAGGCAGCGGCCACGGACGCGAGAGCGAGCGCGGCGGTCACACCGACGAGGCTGCGAAGTCGATTGGACATGGTTATCTCCTTGGGCGTGCGTGGCGGTGTTCACCGGGCTCCCGAGCTCAAGCGGTCAGTGCCGCTGAGGCCCCGATCCCCTGCGCTCCTGGCGCAGCTCGTCGGCCGTCGCAGCCAGTCCTCGTCCCGGGTGGAACCGCCTGTCTCGCAGCCGCTCCGACCCTGGATGTGACGAGCGCCACGCTAGACCAAGCTTCGAGTGAATGACAACCCATTCGAGTGAGTCGAATTATGGGCCGGATCGGTTCACCCCGCACCGACCCGCGCCTAGGGTCACTCGCCATGACCGACCCGAACGACGCCACCCAGCTGCGAGCAGTCGCCGAGCGGGTCGTCGAGGAGCACGATCCCCGCTCGACGCCGACCCCCGACCTGCTGACCACGTGGTACGACGCCGGCCTGACCTGGGTGCACTTCCCGGTCGGGCTCGGCGGGCTCGGCGTCTCGCGAGGGCTGCAGCCGGAGGTGGACGCCGTACTCCGCGAGGCCGGTGGACCAGCCGACGTCCGCTCCCTCAACGGCATCGGCTTCGGGATGGCGGCGCCCACGCTGGTCGAGCACGCGCAGGACGACGACCTGAAGCGGGAGTGGCTCCGTCCGTTGGCCGGGACGCACCACATCTGGTGCCAGCTGTTCTCCGAGCCGGGCGCCGGCTCGGACCTCGCCGGCCTCAGCACCTCCGCCGTGCGCCGGGGCGAGGACTGGGCGGTGACCGGGCAGAAGGTCTGGACGAGCGTCGGGCACAAGGCCCGGTGGGGACTACTCCTGGCGCGCACCGATCCCGACGCCCCGAAGCACCTCGGGCTCACCTACTTCGTCGTCGACATGCACTCCCCCGGCGTCGAGGTCCGGCCGCTCCGCCAGCTGACCGGACAGGCGGAGTTCAACGAGGTGCACCTGAGCGACGTACGGATCCCCGACCGGCACCGCCTGGGGAAGGTCGGCGGGGGCTGGCAGGTGGCGAGGACGACGCTGATGAACGAGCGCAGCGCGATCGGGAAGAGCGACAGCCGCCGCGGCGCCGGCAAGATCGCCGACGCGGTGTCCCTGTGGGCCAGCCGCCCCGACCTGCACACACCGATCCTGCGGAACCGGCTGACCCGGTTGTGGCTTCGGGCCGAGGCTCAGCGGCTCACCGCCGAGCGCTCCCGTGCCCTGGCCACCACCTCGGGCCCCGGGCCAGAGGCCTCGATCGGCAAGCTGGTCGGTGCCGAACTCAACCAGGCGATCTACGAGTTCTGCATGGACCTGCTCGGGCCCGAGGGCGTGCTGTACGACGACTACTCGCCACGCGACACCCTCCGCCCCGGCGCCGACCGGCTCGGCCCGATCCAGCGGCGATATCTCAGGAGCCGCGCGAACACCATCGAGGGCGGCACCTCCGAGGTGCTGCGCAACATCCTCGGCGAGAGGGTCCTCGGCCTGCCGCGCGACCTCCGCGCGGACGCCGGCATCCCCTGGAAGGAGATCCCCCGTGGCTGAGCCCGGAACCGACGAGGAGGAGTTCGTCTTCACCGACGAGCACCGGGCCCTGCGCACCGCCGTACGCCGGTTCTGCGGCGCGCACCGGGTGCGCGGCCCCGTCGAGCTCGACGGCGGCTACGACGCACGCGTGTGGCGGCGCCTCTCCTCTGAGCTCGGCGTCCTGGGACTCGCTGTCCCGGAGCCCTCGGGGGGCGGCGGCGGGACCCTGATCGACCAGGCCATCGCGGTCGAGGAGCTCGGCGCCGCCCTCGCCGCCGGTCCCGTGGTGGGGACCGTCCTCCTGGCGATCCCGCTGCTCGCCGCCGCGCCGCCGCACCCGGCCCGCGACCAGCTCCTGGCCCGGCTGTGCAGCGGCGAGGCGACCGCCGCGACCGTCCTGACCGGGAGCCCGGGCGGTCTCGAGTCGACGCCGGTCGACGCGATCGTTGCCCCCGACGAGGACGGCTGGACCCTGTCGGCCGCCCTCGGGGCCGTCCCCGACGCCGGCGCCGCGGACGTCCTCCTGGTCGCCGTCCCGACGCCCGAGGGCACCGCGGTCGTCGCGATCGACACCGACCAGCCCGGCGTCGAGCGCACCCCGCTCGTCACGTTGGACCTCACTCGCCCGCAGGCGAGAGTCCGACTGACCGACGTGTTCGCCCACACGATCGTCGAGCCTCCCCATGCCGACGCAGCTGCTCGGTCCGCACTGCACACCGCCGGCATGCTGCTCGCCGCCGAGCAGGTCGGCGCCGGCCAGCACCTCCTCGACCTGACCGTCGACCACGCCCGGACGCGTCGGCAGTTCGGCCGCCAGATCGGGTCCTTCCAGGCGGTGAAGCACCGGCTTGCCGACATGCTCGTCGCCGTCGAGCACGCGAGGTCGACGGCGTACCACGCCGCGTGGGCCCTCGCCACAGGGTCGGACGATCCCGCACTCGCGGTCAGCATCGCGCAGGCGACCTGCTCCCCCGCCCTGTCCCGCGTAGCCGCGGACACCATCCAGCTACATGGAGGCATCGGCTTCACCTGGGAGCACCAGGCCCACCTGTACTTCAAGCGCGCCGCCGCGGATGCCGCGCTCCTCGGCACCACCGAGGCACACCGGGACCGTGTCGCCCGCGTCGCTCTCGACCTGGCTTCGGCCGACGGAGCGCCCCCCATCGCCGACGGCCTGCCACATGCAGCTGTTCGGCCATGACGTCGACGGCCGCCCGGCTTCACCCGGCCAGCACCGGCGGTTCGGTGACGCCGAGCACCGACGAGACGCCCTCAGGCGAGCCAGCGACGGAAGCCGGGGATGCGCTACGGGCGACGACCGCGAGCCGACAGCCAGAAACCGCCTTGATTGACGAGGCATGGTGGTCGGTCTTCTCACCGTTCGCGACATCGTGAACGACTCACGACTACGCCTCGGTGCACCTGCCGGCATCCAGGACGCCTGACGCTCTGGCCATCGCGTCGGAGTCGTACTGGGTCGACCTCTCCGGCTGGAGGTCGGTCGCGTCCGCTCGCCACGAGACGTATGGGGAGGACGCCGAACGCCCGCACGCCGCCTGGTGCCAGGCGACGCGCGGGCGTCGGGTGCTCAGTGAGGTGAACGGCGCTCAGTCGTGGGCGACGTTCCACTCCTTGTCGACGACCTTGCCGTTGCGGTAGACGACGTGCGACCAGCGGTAGAACGGCATCATGTCGTAGGTGACGGTGGTCTTCTTGCCCACCGTCGAGGCGTCCCGTCCGTTGCTGCCGACGATCGCCTTGACCTTGGCGCGGGTCATCCCCTTGCGGATCTTCTTCCACTCACCCTTCGACACGGTGCCGGCGCGGGTCTTCTCCTTGACCCTCAGCTCGTGGGTCGCCTCCAGGGTGACGTCACCGCAGGTGGCGACCGTCGTGGACTCGTAGCGGCCGGCCTCCACGCGCGGGAAGTACCGCCCCGGCAGGCTCCCGGTCCACTGCCAGCTCTGGGCCCAGCCGGCCTTGCGGTTGCGCAGCGTCCACGTGGTCGTGGGCTCCATGCCATCGGTCCCACACGTCGCCAGCGGGCTTCTCACGCCCCCCGGTTTGTCGATGGGCGCTGGAAATGCCTGTGGAGCTGCGATGCGGACCTGTGCGTCGGCGGCTTGCTGCGCCGTGGCGGCCTTCGCCGGCCCGGTCCCGACGCTGGCGACCAGCGCCATCGCGAGCAACGTGGCGGCCATCGCCACGAGGTACGTCCGAGCCGCCTTCAGGCCCCGGTCTGCACGGGTGATGCTCATGAGTACTCCCCTCGGCCGACATCCGACGGCCTGGTGCGTGTCCTTGGACTTCCACCCTCAGCGACGCCCGGAGCCAGGCCAACCGGTTTTTGCGGCGGCTGCCTCCGCTGCGTCGAGACGCGCGCCCGCCCGCGCGGCGGCAGTCTGCTCCTGCCCGGGCGTGCCAAACGTCTCGGACCCGGGCCCGCGCCGACGGTCTGGACCACGGATCCAGAACAGCAGCCGAAGCGCTTTACTCTGCGCGACCGTCGCCGTCGGCGTTGGCTGGAAACTGATCCAGGAGAGGGCTCCCATGCGTCCCAAGAGATCGATCTCGCTGGCCGTCGGCCTACTCACCGGCTGTGTGGCGCTCTTGTCCCCGGTCGCATCCAGCGCTGCCGTCGCCCCCGCCGCCAAGGCGAAGCCGGCGCAGCCGGCGCCGATCGTGGAGATCGCGAACCTCGACGACGGCTCCGGTCGGGTGCGCATCGTCCTGACGCACCCCGTGGCGGGCGTCACCAAGTACGTCATCCGGACCAGCGAAGCGTCGCCCGAACTCGTCAAGACCTGTACTCCCGCGTCGATGAAGAACGGCTCGGGCTCGAGCGGGTGCTACGTGGACATTCCGTCCGGCTTCCACGACGCCTGGACGATCCAGGCCAAGGGCAAGGGCAAGAAGAACCTCAGCAAGCCTGTGGCCGTCGTCGTCGACGAGCTGGATTCGAAGACCGGGACTTCTCAAGACATCAAGGTCAACGGGTCTGCGGCTCAGGCGGCCAGCATCGTCAAGACCGTGACTGTGGCCTTCAAGAAGCACGCGAAGTCCTGTCTCAAGGACGCGACGGTCTCCGCGGCCCTCTCCAAGCTGAAGAAGATGACCAGCAAGGCCGCGCGGAAGTCGAAGAACCCCTACGCCGCCGCCGCGTACTCGGTCGTCTACGCCATCAAGTACATGGACAAGAAGGCCTTCAAGAACCCGTGCGCCGCGGTCGGCTCGTTGCTCAAGCACGTCGCCGGATCCATGCAGCAGGCGCGCGAGGCCGGGTCCGTTCGACACGTCGGCGCCTGGAGCGAGTGGAACACCAACGGGGCGGACTCCTGTGCCATCGCGGTCTACGGCTCGAGCGCCGGGTCGGCGTCCATCGTGGCGCGTCCGCCGAGCCTCGGCGGGAGCATCGACGAGGGTTCCTGCCTGAGCTTCTGGGGACCGCTGGTCTCCTAGCGAGAAGCCGGGGTGCGCCCACCGCCGTCCCCCCGCAGGTGGGCGCACCCCTCTCGCGCTGCACGGGAGCCGCGATGAACCACCGGCACGACGGTTACCTGACTCCGTCCCGTCGTACCGCCCCGGAACGGAGCCCCCATGGCCCGCACGATCGCCACCAACACCACCGTCGACCTGGACGGGCTCCTCGAGTTCGTCCGCCCGCGGCACCGGATGCTGCTGATCACCCAGCGCGCGGACGGCAGCCCGCAGGCCTCCCCGGTGACCGGCGGCGTCGACGACTCCGGGCGGGTCGTGATCTCCAGCTACCGGGAGCGGGTCAAGACCCGCAACGCACGACGCCGGCCCGAGGTCAGCGTCGTCGTCCTCTCCGACGACTGGAACGGCGCCTGGGTCCAGGTCACCGGGACCTGCGAGGTCCTCGACGCCGCCTCCGGCGAGGAGGCGCTGGACGCCTTCGTCGAGTACTTCCGCAACATCTCCGGCGAGCACTCCGACTGGGCCGAGTACCGCCAGGCGATGGTCGACCAGGACAAGTCGCTGCTGCGGATCACGCCCACCAGCTGGGGTCCGGTCGCCACCGGCGGGTTCCCCGCGCACCTGGCCTGAGTCGCGGCAAGCCAGCAACGACCTCGGCTACGGCACCGACGGATCCCGCCCGAGCACCCGGTCGCAGATCAGCTCCGCGATGGCCAGCGCCGAGGTGGCCGCCGGCGACGGGGCGTTGCGTACGGCGCTCACGCGGCCCAGGGTGCTGATCCGGAAGTCGTCCACGAGGCTGCCGTCCCGCTCCACCGCCTGCGCCCGCACCCCCGCCGGCGCGGGAACGACGTCGCGCACCGAGAGCTCCGGGACGTAGCGCCGCGCCCGGGCCACGAACAGCCGGCGGCTCGCGGACCCCGCGACCTCCCGCGCCCCCGCCCGCCAGTGCCGGCGCGCCAGCCGCCAGAACCCCGGCCAGCGCAGCGTCTCGGCGAGGTCGGCGCGGTCCAGGTCCCGGCGCCGGTAGCCCTCCCGCGCCAGCGCCAGCACCGCGTTCGGCCCCACGTCCACCGACCCGTCCACCCGCCGGGTGAAGTGCACCCCCAGGAACGGGTACGCCGGGTCCGGCACCGGGTAGATCAGCCCCCGGACCAGGCCGGCCCGCTCGGGGCGCAGCCGCAGGTACTCACCCCGGAACGGGAGGATCGCCGGTCCCGCCGCGTCCCCCGCGCGCCGGGCCAGCAGGTCGGCCTGCAGCCCGGCGCACAGCACCACCAGGTCGAAGGTCAGCGGCTCGCGGCCGGCGGCGGTGACCGTCACCCGGTCGGCCGCCGGCTCGATCCCCGTCACCGCCACGCCCAGCAGCACCTGCC
The DNA here is from genome assembly GCF_003710085.1 of Nocardioides pantholopis. Taxonomy (NCBI): domain Bacteria; kingdom Bacillati; phylum Actinomycetota; class Actinomycetes; order Propionibacteriales; family Nocardioidaceae; genus Nocardioides; species Nocardioides pantholopis. Next base: position 2,396,201 of record NZ_CP033324.1, read on the forward strand.
CGCCCGCCCGCGTCACGTCGTCGGCCAGAGCGCGGCAGACCGCCGCGAAGTCCGTGATCGCCGTCCGCGGGGAGTGCACCGCCGCCACGCCGGCCGCGTGCGGCTCCAGCTCCCGCAGCCCGGCGCCGTCCAGCCAGCGCAGGTCCGGCACCCCGTTGAGTCCGGCCCGGCGCTCGATCTCCCGCAGCGCCGGCACCTCGGCGTCCCGCACCGCGACCACCACCTTGCCGTACTCGTCGTAGGCCAGGCCCTTCTCGGCGCAGTACTCCCGCAGCAGCGCGACCCCCCGGCGGCACAGCGTGGCCTTCAGCGACCCCGGCGGGTAGTACAGCCCCGCGTGCACCACCCCGCTGTTGCGCCCGGTCTGGTGCCGCGCGACCGCGTCCTCCTTCTCCAGCACCGTGATCTCGGCGTCCGGCAGCAGCTCGCGCAGCCGGCGGGCGGTGGCCAGCCCGAGGATCCCGGCGCCGACGACCCCGACGCGGCGCGGAGCACTGGAAGTCGGCATACCGGGCATGATGCTGAGTCCAGGCGCCGGAGACCAGCCCTCAGAGCACCAGCTCCGGCTCCAGCCGCTGCGGGCTCCAGACCCGCTGCCGCCGCGCGGCGTACGTCGTGGCGAGCAGCGCCACGACGAAGACGGCCGCCAGCAGCCCGATGTCGAGGGCCACGAGGTCCAGGTCGCCGCCGTAGAGCGTCTGGCGCAGCCCGTCCACGACGTAGGACATCGGCAGCACCCGGTGCAGGGAGCGCAGCGGCTCGGGAATCGTCTGCCACGGGAACGTCCCGCCGGCGGTGACCAGCTGGACCAGCATCAGCACCAGCCCGAGGAACTGCCCGGTTGCCCCCAGCCACACGTTGAGCGCCTGCAGGATCGCCACGAACGCCGCCGAGGCGAGCAGCAGGAGCACCGCCGTGGCCACCGCGTGGACGACGTCGATGTCGAGGGCGAACTTCACGACCGCGAACATCACCGCGACCTGGCCGACCCCCAGCACCGCGCCCGGGATCCAGCCGCCCAGCGCGGTCTGCCAGGCCGGGGCGTCCGAGGCCAGCGACCGCGAGGACAGCGGCCGGACCAGCAGGAACAGCACGTACGCCCCGATCCAGGTCGCCAGCGACATGAAGAACGGCGCGAGGCCCGCGCCGTAGCTGCCGGCCCGGGCGATCGTGTCGTCGACGACCTTGACCGGGTCGCCGATGGTCCGGGCGGTCTCCTCCTCGGTGGACTCGTCGAGGTCCGGGATCTTGCCGAGCCCCTGCCGCAGCCCGTTGCGCAGCTTGGCCACGCCGGACTCCAGCCGCTCGGTCCCGCGGCGCAGCGTGGGGGTCGACCGGGCCAGCCGGTCCGCGCCCGAGGAGACCTCCGCCGCCCCCGACGCCAGCCGCGCCGTGTCGCTGGCGAAGGTGCCCGCTCCCGACTGGAGCCGCGCGGTCCCCGACGCCAGCTCGGTGCCGCCGGATGCCGCCCGGGCGATGCCGCTGGTGAGCTCCGGCGTCGCGCTGGCCAGGCGCTGGGCCCCGTTCGCGAGCTCCGCGGAGCCGCTGCCGAGCCGGTCCAGCTGGCGCGACGCGCGCTGGACCCGCGCCGCCACGGCGTCCACGGGGGCGCGGGCGTCGTCGAGCACGGTCCGGATCGCCGCCGCCTGGGCCCGGGTCAGCCGGCCCTGCCGCACCAGCGCCGCCACCCGCCGGTCCAGGGCCCGGTTCGCGGCGTCCAGGCGCCGGTCGATCAGGCGCACCGCCGCGGCGGCGTCCCGGCCGACGGCGGCGACCTCGGCGTTGCCCCGGGCCACCCGCTGCGCGCCCGAGGCGAGCTTCCGGGTCTGGGCCGGCAGGGCGGCGGTCCGGCTGCGCAGCGTGCCCAGCCCGCTGGAGAGCGTGGCGGCACCCGAGGCGAGCCGGTCCACGCCGCTGGTCAGCTCCCCGGTCCCGGCGGAGAGCCGGGACGCGCCGCTGGCCACCTGGTCCGCGCCGGAGGCCAGGCGAGCGGTGCCGCCGACGAGCTCCCCGGCTCCGCGGGAGAGCCGAGCGGTGCCCGTGACCAGCTTCTCCGCCCCCTGCACCCCGGAGGCGAGGTTGGTGTGGATCGAGGCGAAGCCCTTGAGGAAGGTGTCCGCCGCCTGGGTGCCGACCTGCGTCGCGATCGCGTCGCGGACCTCGCCGACGATCGTGTCGGCGATCGTCGCGGACAGGTAGCTGTTCGCATCGTTGGTGACCAGCGTGAGGCTGGCCTGGCGGGGCCGGAAGTCGGCCGAGGAGACCAGGTCCTCGGAGAACGCCGGGCCGATGAGCAGCGCGGAGTCGAAGCGTCCCGAGCGGACGCCGGCCTCGGCGTCGGACTGGGAGGTCCGCACCCAGTCGAAGCCCCCGTTGCCGTCGACGAGCCGCTGGGCCACCTGCCCGCCGTAGTCCTCCTCGCGGGTGCCGCCGTTCACCGCGTCGGTCAGCGTGGCGCCGCGGTCCTGGACGACGAGTGCGGCTGGCACCTCGCCCAGCCGGCCGTAGGGGTCCTCGTTGGCGAACAGGTAGAGGCCCGAGTACAGCGAGGGGATGAGGATGAGCGCCAGGATCGCCAGCTTCGGCAGCTTTCCGGCGCTGAGACGGCGCAGCTCCGTGCTGGCCAGGCGGATCGCGATCACCGGTCGGTCTCCTTGCTGGTCGGCGGGCTGGTCGGCGGGCTGGTCGGCGGGCTGGTCGGCGGGCTGGTCGGCGGGCCGGGGTCGAGCACGGCGGTGTCAGCCGTCGGATCGGCGGGATCTCCGGACCCCCGGTGGGCCGGCGGCGACGCCGGCACCGGCCTGGTCCGCAGCGCCTCCACCGGGGTGGCCCGCTGGGTCGGGCCCCGGGCCGGCGGGATCGTGGCGCCGAGGTCCCGGGCCGCGGAGCGCGAGCACTGGACCAGCACGCCGTACCCGAGCGAGGCGAGCCCCTGCGCGAGCGACCACCAGCCCGCGGGCTCGCCACCGTGCCGGTCCGGCAGCGTCAGCACCAGGAACCGGACGGCGGCCCGCTCGATGGCCAGCGAGGCGAGCAGCTGGGTGCGCACGTCTCCGTGCAGCTCGTCGACCCGGTCGGCGTGCCGCTGCGCCAGCTCGTGCGCCTCGAGCCAGCGGCGCGCGGCCCCCGGCCGGCTGCTCCGGCGAGCCAGCGCCAGGTCCTCCGCGACGACAGTGCCGACCGGTGTCACGTCGTCGGGCTCCGAGACGCCGGGCAGGTCCACGACCGCGGTCACCCGGCGGAGCACCGCGGCCGAGGTCGTGGCCGTGCCCTCCTCGTCGTCGACGAGCGTCACGGTCCCGGAGTACGGCGCCAGCCGGCCGGTCGCGACCAGGGCCAGGGCGGTGAGCCCCTGCCCCGGCTCACCGGCGAGCAGCACGCACTCGCCGCTGTCCAGCGCGAGGCTGTCCAGCCCCAGCAGGGTCGAGCGCCGACCGGCTACCCGGACGTCGTCCAGGGTGATGCGCATGCCGGCACCTCCTCGGTCCAGGCGCCCGCCCCGGCAGGTGTCATGGGCGCCGCAGCACCGGGACGTAGGCCGCCACGACCAGCAGCACCCAGGTGGTGAGGATGTAGGGCCAGGTGTAGTGCGGGAAGCTGGTGGCGTCGTTCATCAGCAGGGTCACCACGGCCGTGACCGCGGCGCCGACCGCGCCGTAGATCCAGGACGCGGTGCTGCTCCTCAGAAAGACCACCGCCAGCGCGATGGCGGTCAGCACCCCCGAGTAGCCGGCGAGGCCCTCGGCGATGGTCTCCGAGCTCTCCCCCAGCGCCAGCGCGCAGAGACTTCCGATCACGCTGCCCATCGCGGCGGCGAGCCCGACCTGCCAGGACGCGATGAAGAGGCCCAGCAGGATCAGGCCACCGGCCCAGACGCTGTTGACCAGCACCACCTCGGAGACGTTCGTGAGCAGCGAGCGCAGCACCGACTCGCCGGTGCCGTCGGTGAAGTGCTGGTCCGAGCCGCTCTCGTGCAGGCTCGTGGTGGCGGCGTACACGATCCCCGCGACCGTGCAGAACGGCGCCGTGGTGGAGGGCAGGCTGAAGCGCGCCAGCGCGGGCCGGGCGAAGAGCCAGCCGAAGAACCAGGTCACCGGGCCGCACAGGGCCGCACCGACGACCGTCGCCAGGTAGGACCAGCCCTGGCCGCCCATCGCGGTGAACACCGCGGCGCCGAGCAGGGCGCCGTTGAAGCCCTGCATGCCGAGGGCGACGTTGTCGCTGCCGGCGCGCATCAGGTAGCCGACGGTCGTCGAGACGACTGTCCCGATCGCCACCAGCAGCGCCATCTGCCAGTCGGCGACCACGAAGGCCGCCAGGATCAGCAGTCCGGTCCACACGTTCTTCTGGAAGAAGATCTGCGAGAGCCCGTGGGCGAGCGAGGCGCCGGTCACCGTCGCGGGGTTGCTCGGTGACGAGGTCGCCGAGGCGTTGGTCGATGACATGTCGTGTTCTCCCTCGTGGCCCTAGTGCGCCGAGCCGTTGCAATCAGGTCTTCCGGATGGTCGGGGCATCCCTGCCGGTGAGCCGTCGGCGCAGCGCCGCCCACGCCGTGGTGGTCGCCCCGGTCACCACCCGCGTGTCGTCGCCGACCATCCGCACCCAGACACCGGCGTCGCCCGGCAGCACGCTGACCCCGAGCGCGAGCACCCCGCCGTACGCCGGCGCCAGCACCCCGTGCAGCAGGTCGGCGAGCTCGTCGGCCGGGGCCCGCGGGGTGAGGACGTAGAGCATCGAGAGCACGTCGCGGTCGTCCATCACCGCCAGGCCGCCGGTGGCCCCGTCGTCGGGGGTGAGCCGGACCCGGTCCAGCGCGACCATGGCGCCGCCCGGTCGGCGGACCTCGAAGTCCGAGGCGAGGACGGCGTACCGGTGCCGCTCGTCGCGCCCCAGCCGGCCCGCGACCACTGTCTCGCCGGCGATCAGCGTCGCCGACCCCGCGAGCGTGACCCGGGTGCGCTGGAAGAGCCGGGAGTTCGCGAACGGGATCACCGGGTCAGGCAGGTACTCCACGTAGGCGTCGTCCTGCACGTCGAGGTTCATCTGCGCGACCGCGTAGTCGTGCTCCATCTTGAGCACCTTCGTGTACGCCGAGGTCGTGACGTACGCCGAGGTGCCGGGTCCGAAGACCAGGTCCGTGCGCAGCCGGTCGCCCTGGATGATGCCCGCGCCGGTGGACATCAGGTAGGTGTAGGGCAGGTCCGGTCGGGCGGACTCGTAGTAGAGCGGGTGCATGATCTGCAGCGGCGACTTCTGGTAGTGCCCGACCAGCTGGGTCACCCCGCCGCGCCGGGCGAACTCGAGCTCGAGCACCCCGACCTTCCCCGGGCTGCCGGTCGGCAGCGTGTCCGGCACGCCGCCGTACCGGGCGACCTCCTGCGGCACCCGGTCCGGCTCGTAGTGCGCGGGCTGGAGCCGGCGTCCTCCGTAGGCCGCGTCCGGCACGACCCCGGCCGGTACGACGCCGAGGTCCGGGGGGACCGGCGGGGCGACGACGTCGGTGCTCATGTCACCAGCGCGCCGGCGCGGCCGTTCCAGTGGGCGAGGATCTGGTCCTGGAGCCGGTCCAGCCCCTCGCCGCTGAGCGAGTTGGTCAGCACCACCGGCTTGTCGTCACGCACCCGCAGCGCGTCGGACTCCATCACGTCCAGGTTGGTCCGGACGTACTGGGCGATGTCGATCTTGTTGATGACGAGGATGTCGGAGTCCGTGATCCCCGGGCCGCGCTTGCGCGGCATCTTCTCGCCCTCGGAGGTGTCGAGGACGAAGACGAACACGTCCGCGAGCGCCGGCGAGTAGGTCAGCGTGAGGTTGTCGCCGCCGGACTCGTAGAGCAGCGTGTCGACGTCGGGGAACCGCTCGAGCATCTCCGCCCCCGCCGCGAGGTTCATCGTGGGGTCGTCGCGCACGGCCGTGTGCGGGCAGGCCCCGGTCTCCACCCCCACCACCCGCTCCGGGTCGAGCAGCCCCGAGAGCTCGCGCCGCACGTGCTGGGCGTCCTCCTGGGTGTAGATGTCGTTGGTGATGACGGCCGGCTGGCGACCCGCGGCCAGCAGCCGGGGCACCAGCGCCTCGACCAGCGCGGTCTTGCCCGACCCCACCGGCCCGCCGATGCCGATCCTCAGGACGTTCTCGGTCATGGTCTCCCCCGTTGCTCGTCGGTCGTTCTCTGCAGGTGCGTCGCGTCGGCCCCTCAGCTCGCGAAGAGCCGCGCCTCCGCGCGTTCGTGCTGGGCCGACATCACGTCCGCCATCGGGACGCAGCCCCCCAGGTCCTCCAGCCCGCGGCGGGTCGCCTGGTCCGCCGCCTGCGCGATGGTCGGCCCGAGCGCGTGCAGCATCACCTGGAGGTGCCGGTGGTCGGTCAGCCGCAGCCGCAGGGCCGCACCGAGGAAGCTGGCCGAGAACGCCGACAGGTCCGAGGCCACCGCCTGCTCGGTGCCGACGCCGGCCGCGACGTAGGCCACCGCGGTGGCGACGGGCTGGCAGCCCGGTGTCTCCTTGGCCGCCACCGACCGGGCCCACTCATCCAGCGCCGGACCGCCGATCGACTCCCGGGTGATGTCGGTGAGCTGGTGCCCGCTGCGGACCGAGGCCCGCCGCATCTCGGCGTTCAGCTTGGAGGCGAACAGCAGCTGGTCCACCAGGCGCACCCGGTCCCAGTCGCCGGCCGCGGCCGCCTCGTGGGCCCGGGCGAGCCCGGTGGCGTCGCCGGGCCCGACCGAGTGCAGCAGCAGCCCGCGCAGCAGGTCCTCGACGCCGTCCCGCTCCACCAGCCGGGCCTGGCTGAACCCCTCCAGCCCGTGCGACATCGTGTAGAAGCCGCTCGGGAACGCCGAGTCCGAGAGCTGCAGGCTGACCAGCAGACCGGCCAGGTCGACACCTGCGGTGGCCCCCAGGGGCGTGGTCGCGGGGAAGGTCACGGCGCTCCTCAGGCCAGGAAGAACAGCTGGGTCAGCGGCAGCGACTGCGCGGGCTCGATGTGCGCGGGCTTCCCGTCGTAGGTGACCTTGTAGGTCTCCGGGTCCACGTCGATCAGCGGCGTGCGGTCGTTGCGCACCATGTGCTCCTTGCCGATCCCGCGGCAGCGACGCACCGGGAGCACCTGGCTCTCCAGGCCCAGCTTCTCCGGGACGCCGGCGTCGATGGCCGCCTGCGACATGAACGTCACCCGGGTCTGCTGCTGGGCGCGCCCGTAGTTGCCGAACATCGGTCGGAACGTGACCGGCTGCGGGGTGGGCAGGGAGGCGTTCGGGTCGCCCATCAGCGCCCAGTTGATCAGCCCGCCCTTGATCACCATCTTGGGCTTGGCGGCGAAGCCGCTCACCGGCCAGAGCACGATGTCGGCGATCTTGCCGGCCTCCAGGGACCCGATGTAGTCCGAGACACCCTGAGCGATGGCCGGGTTGATGGTCACCTTGGCCAGGTAGCGCAGCACCCGGAAGTTGTCGTTCTCCTCGGCGTCCTCGGGCAGCTTTCCGCGCTTGTCCTTGTTGTGGTGCGCGGTCTGGAACGCGCGGGTCACCGACTCCCCGATCCGACCCATCGCCTGGGAGTCGGAGGAGAACATCGAGAGCACGCCCTCGTCGTGGAGCACGGTCTCCGCGGAGATCGTCTCGGCGCGCACCCGGGAGTCCGCGAACGCCACGTCCTCGGGGATGTCGTGGGAGAGGTGGTGGCAGACCATGACCATGTCGAGCAGCTCGTCGACGGAGTTCACGGTGTACGGCAGCGTCGGGTTGGTCGAGGACGGCAGCACGTTGGGGTAGCTGGCCGCCTTCATGATGTCCGGCGCGTGCCCGCCGCCCGCACCCTCGGTGTGGTAGGTGTGGATGGTCCGGCCGTCGATGGCCGACATGGTGTCCTCGACGAACCCGGACTCGTTGAGGCTGTCGGTGTGGATCGAGACCTGGATGTCGTACTCGTCGGCCACCGACAGGGCGGTGTCGATGGCGGCCGGGGTCGAGCCGAAGTCCTCGTGGACCTTCAGCGACGAGGCGCCGGCCTCGAGCTGCTCCCTGAGGGCGTCCGGCAGCGAGCCGTTGCCCTTGCCGTGGAAGCCCATGTTCACCGGCACGTCCTCGGCCGCCTGGAGCATCCGGTGCAGGTACCACACGCCCGGGGTGGTGGTGACGCCGTTGGTGGCGTCGGTCGGCCCGGTGCCGCCGCCGAAGAGCGTGGTGATGCCGTTGGACAGGGCCGCGACCGCCTGCTGCGGGGAGATGTAGTGGACGTGGCTGTCGATCGCGCCGGCGGTGGCGATCAGGTGCTCGCCCGCGATGATCTCGGTGACCGTGCCGACCACGAGCCGCGGGTCGACGCCCTTCTGCAGGTGCGGGTTCCCGGATTTCCCGACTCCGGCGATCTTGCCGTCCTTGACCCCGATGTCGCCCTTGACCACCCCGAGGATCGGGTCCAGGACGATCGCGTTCGTGATCACGAGGTCCAGGCCGCCCCGGGCGCTGGTGGTCTGCGGGTCCGCCGCCATGCCGTCGCGGGCGGTCTTGCCGCCGCCGTAGACGACCTCATCGCCGTAGCTCCCCTCGCTGAAGTCCTTCTCGATCTCGATCACGAGGTTGGTGTCGGCCAGGTGCACCCGGTCGCCGACGGTCGGGCCGAACAGGTCGGTGTACTGCTTGCGCGAGATGACGGCCATCAGTTCTTCCCCTTCTTCTGGGCCGACGACTTCTGGGCCGACCCGCTGCTCGTGGCGTCCGGACGCCCGTTCTTGAATCCGCCCTCGGCCATCCGCACCATCGCGTCGGCGCGGGTCTGGTGGGCGTCGAGGCCGCCGTCGACCAGGCGGTTGAACCCGATCACCCGCCGCGATCCGGCGTACGCCGTCAGCGTCACCTCCCGGGTGTCCCCCGGCTCGATGCGCACCCCGGTGCCGGCGGGGATGTCGAGGTGCATGCCGTAGGCCTGCTCGCGATCGAAGAGCAGCGCCCGGTTGACCTCGAAGAAGTGGAAGTGCGAGCCGATCTGCACGCCACGGTCGCCGGTGTTGGTCACGGCGAGGGTCACCGTCGGTCGACCGGCGTTGATCTCGATCTCGTCGTCGTTGTGGTGGTACTGGGGGCTACCTAGCATCGGTTCTTCCTCCACGTCCTGGGTTGGATGGAGCTCGGGGGTTCGGGTCGGCTCAGCGCACCGGGTCGGGCTGGCGCGCCACCGGGGGGTGCGAGTGGGGATGGGCATGGGAGTGGGGGTGCCCCTCCACGGCGTGGGAGTGGGCGTAGCCGTGCCCGTGGTCGGCGAGCAGGCCGGCGTCGATGCCGTCGTCCCCGTGCCCGAGCCGGTGCCGGGCGTCGGCCAGGCGCTGGCCGACGATCCGCAGCGTCGCCTGCTCGGAGAGCAGCGGGCCGTAGAACACCGTGCCGGCGAGCACCGGGTCGGCGAGCATCGGGTCGGCCGCAGCGTCGAGGGCCGGGCAGGTGCGGGCGAATCCGGCCGGCACCACGACGACCTCCTCGGCCCCCAGCAGCCGGGCCCGGCGTACGGCGCGGCGCAGGGCCGCCTCGTCGGACCCGCATGCGACCTCGACCTCGGTGCCGGTGCCGTGGGCCCGGACCAGGTGCGCCACCCGGTGCAGCTCGGCGTCGTCGAAGGGCCCCGCGGACGGGGCGGCCAGCACCAGTGCGGCGCCGGGGCGGCGCTTCACGGTCTCGGTCGCCGCCCGCCGCACCAGTGCGACCAGGTGGTCGATCGCCCCCAGGGCATCGCACAGCACCAGCCGCCCGGGGCCGGAGCCGGCTCGCAGCCAGCTCAACGTCTTGGCCGTGTCGGCCACCAGCACCGGGTCGCGGCCCCAGGTCACCGGAAGCACGGCCACTGTCGTGTCGTGGTCGGCGTGGTCGGCGAGGAGCGTGCTGACCCGGTTGTGCAGCGGACGCCCGGGACGGGTCAGGATCGCACCCGGCAGCGCGTCCGCGAGCGACTCCAGGTCAGCGGTCCCCGCGCTCTCGTGACCGCCGACGAGCACCAGTCGAACGGACTCGCGCTCGGCTGGCGTCATGGCTAGGCCGCCACGGGATCGTGGCAGGAGACCAGCTTGCTTCCGTCGACGAACGTCGCCTCCACCTGGAGGAGCGCGAGGCGCTCGCGCACCCCGGGCATGCAGTCGGCCTCCGAGACCACCTGCTTGCCCAGCTCCATGCACTCCGCGACGGACTTGCCGTCGCGAGCAGCCTCGATGATCGCCTCCGCGATCAGCGCCTGCGCCTCGCTGACGTTGAGCTTCGTGCCGCGGTCACGACGGCGGCGGGCCAGGTCGGCCACCTGGTAGATGAACAGCTTGTCGATTTCGCGGGGAGTGAGATCCATGGCGGCGACGACCTTCCGAGACAGTGCTTCCGAGACAGTGGCCGAGAGAGCGGTGCACGCACGCCGGAGGCACCGGCGGCGTCATCCAGCACGCTAGCCGCGTCCGACGGCGCACCCATCCCCCGAAACGGCGGACCGGGGTGCGGGCGGCCGGGGCCTATGGTCGAGAGGTGACCCGGCCGAGCTATCTGCGCACTTCGTCGATCGCCCTGGTCCTCCTCGGTGGAGTGGTCGGCGTCGGTGCCCGTGAGGGACTCTCCCTGTGGATCCCGAACCTCGACGGGGTGCCCGTGGTCGTCCCGGTGGTCAACGTCCTCGGTGCGTTCGCACTCGGCTACCTCTACGAGGCGCTGACCCGGCTCGCGCCCGGCGAGACCACGACCTCCCGGCTCAAGCTGCTGATCGGCACCGGGTTCTGCGGCGGCCTCACGACGTACAGCTCGCTGGCCACCGACACCGCCGTCCTCCTCGACGACTCCCGGTTCGGCGTCGGTGCGCTCTACGTGCTCGGCACGGTGCTGGTCGGCGGGCTCGCGACGTTCGCCGGGATCGTGGCCGCCGCGCGGCTGCACGCCGCCCGGCAGGACGCGGGAGGCACCGCGTGAGCGTCCCCGAATTCCTCCTCCTGGTCGGTGCCGGCGGGCTCGGCGCCGGCACCCGCTTCGTCGTCGACGGCCTGATCCGCTCCCGGGTGAGCTCCGCCTTCCCGTGGCCGACCGCGCTGATCAACATGTCCGGCTCGCTGCTGCTCGGCATCCTCACCGGCCTGGTCGCCGGCGACCTCGCCTCCACCGAGACCAGCGCCATCCTCGGCACCGGCTTCCTGGGCGGCTACACGACCTTCAGCACCGCCAGCTACGAGGCGGTGCACCTGGTCCGGGAGCAGAAGTACGGCATGGCGTTCGCCTACGGATTCGGGGTGCTGGCGGTCTGCATCGCGCTGGCGTTCGCCGGCTACCGCTGGGGCGCCCAGGCCTG